>CAXBCH010000008.1:0-117535 GCA_963974125.1 uncultured Haliea sp.
ACAACGCTTGTGCGACGGCTGAATGTTACCGAATTAGCCGCGCAGCCCACTAGCGCAGATAGGCTCGCGGCAGCGCCGGGTCCCGGGCCAGATAGCGGTCGCGCAGGCGGGTCTGGCGGCTCTCCATGGACTGCAGCTTGCCGCCAAGAATCACCTGGTCGGCGGACTCGCTGACCTCCAGCGGGTCGCCGCTCCAGAGCACCAGGTCCGCCGGGGCGCCAACTTCCACGCGCCCGCCAGGCAGGCCAAAGATCCGCGCCGGGTTCACGGTCAAGGCCGCCAGCGCCGCGCTGTGTTCGAGACCGTTGGCCGCAGCGACCCCCGCCATCTGCCGCTGCTTGCGGGCGTGGTGGGTGCCGGCACCGGAAAAGCCAATGGTGACGCCGGCAGCCTGCAGCAGCGCCGCGTTGTCCAGGCGTGCACCCAGCAGGTCGAAGTTGGCGGGCAGGTTCTGCAGGGGATCCAGCAGCACCGGTATCCCCGCCGCAGCGATCTCATCGGCAACCATCCAGGCTTCCGCGCCACCCTCGATCACGGCCTTGAAGCCATGGTGTTCGGCGAATTTCAGGACCTGACGGATATCGCTGGCCCGATTGACGCTGAACACGATGGTGCCGTTGCGCAGAAACTGCTTCATGGCTGCCCGGCCCTCGCGGGTGAGCAACGCATCGTCGCCGGCACGCGGCGCCGAGCGACTTTCGCCCACCGCCTGTTCCAGCAGCATCCACTGGGCTGCGCGTGAACCGCCGGCCAGTTCGGAGGCGCCCTCTCCCAGGGCCACAAACAGCAGCGGCTCGCCGACAAAGCTGTCGAAGCCTCCGTCCAGCAGCACGGCCCGGCCCTGGCCGCCGATAATCGAGCCGGCGGCCGTGGCGCCCAGCACGCTGAAGCCAAAACCCTCGATACGGGTGATGGGTATCAGGCTTGAATGCGGGTTGTAGGCCGGGATCACGGTGAACTCGGGGCGCATCTCGGGAGAGCCGATCTGGGTGGCGCCGCTGTCCACGGATGGCATCACCATGTTGACCTCGTTCAGGCCCAGGGCCGTGATGCCGGCGAACAGGGCCGGGGTAAGCGGCCGCCCCGCGGCAGCAATCACCTCCGCGCCCGCGGGCGCGTCCAGCCCGCGGCCGATCGCCGCGATGCGACCGTCGCGCAGCAGTACGTCCTGCTGTGCCTGGACGCCGGCAGCCGTCATCGTGTGTACGCTGGCCTCCCTGATCAGCAGGGTCTGCGCCGACGCCAGTGGCTGGCAACACAGCAGCGCTGCGGCAATGAGAATTGAAATGCGTTTCATCGTGCCACCTCCGGCAGCTGACCCAGTTCAAAGTCGGAGACCGGCTGCAGAGCCGGATCCGCCCGGTCGTACATCAGCGCTCCGTCGACAAACACCAGATCCGCCTTGCTGTAGACACTGAAAGGATTGCCACTCCAGACCACCACATCGGCCATCTTGCCCGGTGCCAGGGTGCCGGTGACAGCGTCTATCCCGAGGGAGCGGGCGGCATTCCGGGTGATCCAGCCGATGGCGTGTTCCGGGGTGATATCCAGCCCGGCCCGGTTGCCCTTGCCCATGGCCTTGGCCGCTTCCTGGTTGAGGCGCTGGATACCCTCGGGGGAATCAGAGTGCACAATGGCACAACTGTTCTGCGGGCGGTCGACCAGCGCGATGTTCTCCTGGATGCCGTCGTAGGCCTCCATCTTGAAGCCCCACCAGTCCGCCCACAGGGCGCCGCAGACCTGGTTTTCCGCCAGTTCATCGGCAATCTTGTAGGCTTCCACCGCGTGATGAAAGGTGCCGATGCGGTAGTCGAATTCCTCTGCCAGGCCGAGGATGGTCATCATCTCGTCGGCGCGGTAACAGTGCATGTGGACGATGATTTCCCCGCGCAGTACTCCCGCCAGGGTCTCCAGTTTGAGGTCGCGGACAGGGGCAACCGCATCCTCGTCGCCTTTTTCTGCCTTGGTTCGATAGCGTTCCCACCGGGCCATGTAATCCTGCGCCGCAATCCACTCGGCCCGGTACTGGGCGACATTGCCCATGCGCGTGGACGGGGCCTGGTTGCGCTGGCCATAGACGCGCTTGGGATTCTCCCCGCAGGCCATCTTCAACCCGTGCGGTGCGCCGGGGAGCTTCATGCCCTGATAGCTGGTGCTGTAGACGTTCTTCAGGGTCACGCCGCGGCCGCCGAACAGATTGCCCGAGCCAGGCAGTACCTGCAGGGTGGTCACGCCCCCGGCCAGGGCCCGGGCGAAACCGGGATCCTGGGGCCAGACACTGTGTTCGGCCCAGATATTCGGGGTGGCGGGACTGGTCAGCTCATTGCCGTCGGAGTGGGCGTCCACCCCCGGGCTGGGGTAGACCCCCAGGTGCGAGTGCACATCGATCAGACCGGGTGTGACCCAGCGACCACTGGCGTCGATCTCCTCAGTGCCCGCGGGCACTTCGCCACTGCCCACCCACTGGATGACGCCATCCGCCAGCAGCAGATCGGCAGCGTCCAGTCGCTGACCGTCGCCAGTCAGGATGGTGGCGTTGCGCAGCAGTGTCGGGCCGGCGTTGATTGGCTCATAGGTGGAGGGAAAGGGGGCTTCCGCAAAGGCGGCTGAGGCACAGAAAAATAGCATGGAAATGCCGATGTTTCGCAGCATGGATGGACTCCGTTATCCGGGAAGGCGTGCTTTGTACCAGACAGCGGTTCAGTTTTCCAGCCTGCGGCCGATCGTTCATTCTGTGGTGGTCGCTGCTTCTCCACCTCGCCAGAAGGTATGAAAAATCACCAGCAGGAGCAGCAGCAGCAGGGCGCAGGCGCTGATGACAGGGCGGGTACCGAAGCTGGCGGCGGGGGTGCTGCCCAGCATTACCTGGGCCTCGCCGGTGAGCACGGTTTCCTCGAATTGCGGAGTCTGCGCCAGGATTTGCCCGCGGTGGTCGATGATGGCGGAAATGCCGTTGTTGGTGCCCCGCAGCAGGTAGCGGCCGCTCTCCAGGGCCCGCATCCGGGCCATTTGCAGGTGCTGCAGGGGGCCGATGGAGGCGCCGAACCAGCTGTCGTTGCTGATCGTGACCAGCAGATCCGCGGTACGTGCACCGCGAGCGACAAGGTCCGGGTAGACCACTTCATAGCAGATGAACGGGGCGATCCGGTAGCCGTTCGCCTGCAGCAGGTCCTGCCCTGGCGGCCCGGCGCTGAAGCTGGACATGGGCAGGTCGAAGAAGGCGATCAGGCCCCGCAGCCGGGACTCGAGCGGTACGTACTCGCCAAACGGGACCAGGCGCTGCTTGTGGTATACGCCCTCGCCGGCGCCGAGAGCGACAATGCTGTTGTAGTAGTCCTGGCTGCCGGCATCGCGCCAGGGAATACCGGTGATCAGCGTGGCGTCGTTCCGCTGGAGCTGTTGTGCCACCGGATCCAGATAATCGCGCGCCTGCTGATAGAAGCGGGGCAGGGCCGATTCCGGCCAGAGCACGATATCGTGCCCGTATTGCTCTGGCAGGGCGCGATCGAACTGGCGCAGGATCTCCGGGTACTGCTCCCGCCGCCACTTGAGTTGCTGGGGAATGTTGGGCTGGTACAGGGCGACGCTGAGGGGTTGCTCGGCCCCCGGCGCCACCCACTCCGCGGTCCTCAGCAGGCCGCCTCCACCCCAGAGGCCGGCGAGCAGGCTGGCGTAGGTCAGCAGCGCGACCGGACGCGGGTTGCGCCAGGCCAGGAACAGGCAGGCGCCGCTGACGGCGCAGATGAATGACAGTCCGTAGACCCCGACAACCGGAGCCCAGCCGGCCAGCCAGGTGTCGATGTGGGCGTAGCCCAGGTAGAGCCAGGGAAAGCCGGTCAGCAGCCAGCTGCGCAGCCATTCAAACAGCACCCACAGGGCGGCAAAGCCCAGCAACATGCCTCCGGGCAGGGGCCGCACGTGGCGCACGTAGGTCCAGGCAAAAAGGCTGTGGAGCAGTGCCAGGCCGGCGCAGAACAGGGTGGTCAGGAAGGCCGCGAGCGGGACGCTGGCGTAGCCGTAGACATGGATGCTGACGTAAACCCAGGATACGCCGCTGCCGAACAGGCCGAGACCGAACAGCCAGCCGCGCCACAGGGCCTGGCGGGGCGCGCAGGTACTCAATAGATAGCAGTAGAGTGCGCAGCTGGCGATGCCCGCGGGCCAGAGCCCGAACGGGGCCAGCGACAGGGTGACCAGTACGCCTGCGAGCGGTGTCAGCAGCAGCACCCAGAGTGGGCGCAGGCCCTTGTGAGGCATGGCTCAGGCTTCCAGCGGCCGCATGCGCAGGCTGTGAATCTTGCGCTGGTCGGCGTTGATGACCTTGAACTCGAAGTTTTCGATCTGGGTGACTTCATTGCGGGCGGGCATGTGGCCGAAAGCCTGGATTACCAGGCCGCCGATGGTGTCGAATTCCTCGTCACTGAAGTCGGTGCGAAAGTAGTCGTTGAAGTCCTCGATGGGGGTCAGCGCCTTGATGAAGAAGTCATCGTCGCTGATCTTGCGGATGAAGTTGTCCTCGTCGACATCGGTTTCGTCCTCGATATCGCCGACGATTTCCTCCAGCACGTCCTCGATCGTCACCAGGCCCGCCACCCCGCCGTACTCGTCGATGACGATGGCCATGTGATTGCGGTTCTCGCGGAACTCCCGCAGCAGCACGTTCAGGCGCTTGCTCTCGGGCACCACCACCGTCGGCCGCAGCAGGGACTGCATGCGGAATTCACTGTGATCCTTGTTGAGCAGCTCCGGCAGCAGGTCCTTGGCCAGCAGGATGCCCTGGATATCGTCCGGGCTTTCGCCCACCACCGGGTAGCGCGAGTGGGCCGAACGGATAATCTGCGGCAGGATCTCCTCGAGGGTGGATTCCGCCTTGATCACCACCATCTGCGCCCGGGGGATCATGATGTCCCGGGCCTGCATGTCGCTGACTTTCATGGCCCCTTCCATGATGCTGCGGGCATCCTGGTCGATGACCTCGTTCTCTGCCGCTATGGCCAGCACCCCCTCGAGATCCTTGCGATTGTGGGGCTCGGAAGAGAACAGCAAGGCGATTTTCTCGAGCCAGGAACGGTCTCCCGGCTCGTTGCCAAATCGGTCTTCGCTCATGGGGTGACGTGCTCCTCGTGGGCGTGGTCAGGGTAGGGGCAGGGGAATCCCAGCTGCGCCAGGATGGTGGTCTCCAGGGTTTCCATGGCCACCGCGTCCGCTTCCTCGACGTGGTCATGGCCCAGCAGGTGGAGGCTGCCGTGGACCGCCATGTGCGCCCAGTGGGCGGCGGGCGCCTTGCCCTGCTCCGCGGCCTCGCGGGCGACGACCGGGGTGCAGATGACAATGTCACCAAGCAGCGGCAAGTCCAGTTCCGGGGGCAGATCGGCGGGAAAGGAAAGCACATTGGTGGGGCCGGTCTTGCCGCGATAATCGCGGTTGAGCGCGCTCATCTCGGCTTCGCCCACCAGGCGCAGGCAGACTTCGGCGTCCTTTTCCGGCGCTAGATGGTCGAGTGCGGTGCAGATCCAGCGCCGTAAGTCGTCTTCCTCTGGCACGGGTTCGCTGCAGGCGGACTGAATATCGACGTGGACGCTCATGGCTTGCTCTTGTCGAGCGGGGTCGTCTTTTCCTCGTGGGCGTCATAGGCCTCGACGATACGCTGCACCATCGGATGGCGCACGACATCCTTGTTGCCGAACCAGGTAAAGCCTATACCCTCGACATCCGCGAGGATATTGCTGGCATGGGTGAGGCCGGACGGGATGCCCCGGGGCAGGTCGATCTGGGTGGCATCACCGGTGATGACGGCGGTGGAGCCGAAACCGATCCGGGTCAGGAACATTTTCATCTGCTCGCGGGTGGTGTTCTGGGCTTCATCGAGGATGATGAACGAGTTGTTCAGGGTGCGTCCACGCATGAAGGCCAGCGGCGCAATCTCGATAATATTGCGCTCGATGAACTTGTTCACGGTGTCGAAGCCCAGCATTTCATACAGGGCATCGTACAGGGGCCGCAGGTAGGGGTCGATTTTCTGGCTCAGGTCGCCGGGCAGGAAACCCAGCTTCTCGCCGGCCTCGACCGCGGGCCGCACCAGCAGGATGCGGCGCACGCGCTCCTCCAGCAGGGCTTCGACGGCACAGGCCACGGCGAGGAAGGTCTTGCCGGTGCCCGCCGGGCCGATGCCGAAATTGATGTCGCACTGCTTGATGGTGCGCACATAGCCCTGCTGGTTCTTGCCCCGGGGCTTGACCGAGGCGCGCTTGGTGCGAATGACCTGGATGGCCTCGACCTGGCCGCCGGCGGACTCTGCCGCCAGGCTCTCCATGCCGGACTGCTGCAACTGCAGATGCAGGGATTCCGGGCTCAGGCCGACGCCCTGGCAGACTTCTGCATACAGATGGCTCAGGAGCTGGCTGCCAGCCGTGACGCTGGCAGCGGGGCCGGAGATCAGGAACTGGTTCCCTCGGGCGACGATGCTGATGCCCAGGCGACCCTCGATCTGGCGCAAGTGGCCGTCAAATTGCCCACAGAGCAGGGCCAGATGGCGCGCGTCATTCGGTTCCAGGGTGATGCTTGCTTGTGTCGACTCGGAGGTCGGGGATTCGCTGTTCAATTCGCTCTTTGGCCGCAAGGGCATATGATTGAGGTTAAAAGGATATACCGCTTGGCGGGCTAGTCAACCGCGCGCTGCAGCGGCGCGGCGGCCAGCTGGCCGCGCAGGGAGTTGGGCAGCGCGTCGAGGATCTCCAGATCGACGAAATCGCCGATCAGGCCGTGGTCGTCGCAGCTGAAGTTCACCACCCGGTTGTTCTCGGTACGGCCCTGCAGCTGTCCCGGATCTTTCTTCGAGACGCCGGTCACCAGCACCGTCTGCATCGTCCCCACCATGCGCCGGCTGATGGCCTGGGCCTGCTGCAGGATGCGGCTCTGCAGTATCTGCAGGCGCTGCTTCTTGGTCTCTTCAGCGGTGGTGTCGGGCAGCTCGGCGGCGGGGGTGCCGGGCCGGGCGCTGTAGATGAAGCTGAAGGAGGTGTCGAAGCCGATGTCCTCGATCAGCTTCATGGTGGCGGCAAAATCCGCCTCGGTTTCTCCGGGGAAGCCGACGATGAAATCCGAGGACAGGCTGATATCCGGGCGGATCCTGCGCAGGCGGCGGATCTTCGACTTGTACTCCAGCGCCGTGTGGCCGCGCTTCATCGCCATCAGGATGCGGTCGGAACCGCTCTGTACCGGCAGGTGCAGGTGATCGACCAGTTGCGGGATCTCCGCGTAGGCGTCAATCAGGGCATCGCTGAATTCCACCGGGTGCGAGGTGGTGTAGCGGATGCGGTCGATACCGGGTACGCGGGCGACCAGGTGCAGCAGTTCAGCGAAATCGACGATTTCACCCTGATGGTTCTCGCCGCGGTAGGCATTGACGTTCTGGCCCAGCAGGTTGACTTCGCGCACACCGCCGGCCGCCAGGTGGGCGATTTCCGCGATCACGTCGTCCACCGGTCGCGAGACCTCCTCGCCACGGGTATAGGGCACCACGCAGAAGGTGCAATACTTGCTGCAGCCCTCCATGATCGACACGAATGCGGTGGGACCGTCGATCTTCGGCTCCGGCAGGCGGTCGAACTTTTCGATCTCCGGGAAGCTGATGTCGACGATCAGAGTGCCGCCGGGGCCTGTGCGCGCCGCGCGCTCGGCCATCATCTCCGGCAGCCGGTGCAGGGTCTGGGGTCCGAACACCAGGTCCACATAGGGCGCGCGCACGCCGATCTCCGCCCCTTCCTGGCTGGCCACACAGCCCCCCACGCCGATCACCAGGTCGGGGTTCTTCTGTTTCAGGTGCTTCCAGCGGCCGAGCTGGTGAAAGACCTTTTCCTGGGCTTTTTCCCTTATGGAACAGGTGTTTAGCAGCAGTACATCGGCCTCTTCCGGATTCTCTGTGGGTATCAGGCCATGGCTTTCGCCGAGCAGGTCGCGCATGCGCGCGGAGTCGTACTCGTTCATCTGGCAGCCATGGGTCTTGATGTAAAGCTTCTTGCTCACTGCGCCTCGTTGGTACCCGCGGGTACCTTGTTTGCCGTGTTGTGGAAAAGGGGCGTGGATTATACAGACTTGGCAGCGTGAAACCTAGCCGCAGGGCGTGCAAGTACTGGAATTCTGGCCCCAGAGTGATACCATTGGCGCCCCTCAAATCCGGCGCACTTCCAGCGGGGCCGCCAGCCGGAGCGCCCCACGAGGACTTCATGGCCAGCCAACCCGTCTACAAGGTAATTTTCCACAACGCCAACCAGGTGTTCGAGGTGTTCGCGCGCCAGATCTACCAGAGTGACATGTGGGGTTTTATCGAGATCGAGGAATTCATTTTCGGCGAACGCTCACAGATCCTGGTGGACCCCAGCGAAGAAAAACTGAAGCTTGAGTTCAATGGCGTCAAGCGCAGCTATATCCCGCTGCAGGCCATTATTCGCATCGATGAGGTGGACAAGGAAGGCACCGGCAAGATCTCGGATACCGCCCCCGGCACACGCAGCAACGTGGCCAACTTCCCCCTGTCGGGGATGCAGCCCCAGCCCAGCCACGACGACTGACCCTCGCGCCCACCTGTAGGAGCCCGCCCCGCGGGCGATCGCGCAGGGACTGCTCTCCTACAGGACGCCGAGTTTTTGTTTTATCGAGGCGATCTTCACGCACAGGGTGAATACTTCAGCACAGGTCTGCACATCCTCCAGCGCCGGAAAACTGGGCGACAGGCGGATATTGCGGTCTTCCGGGTCCCGTCCATAGGGGAAGGTCGCACCCGCCGGGGTCAGCTTGACCCCCACCCTGGCGGCCAGCTCGACAATTTCCGAGGCCAGTCCCGGCAGGGTGTCGAAGCTGATGAAATAGCCGCCCCGAGGGCGGGTCCAGGTTCCCATGCCGGTTCCACCCAGCTCCTGCTCCAGCGTGTCCAGTACCGCTTCGAAGCGCGGGCGCAGTAGCGCCGCGTGCTGCTCCATGTGCGCGGCCAGGGTGTCGCTGTCGCGCAGGAAGCGCACATGACGCAGCTGGTTGACCTTGTCCGGGCCGATGGTCTGGAACGCCAGATGAGCCTTGAAGGTGGACAGGTTGCGCTCGCTGCTGCCGACGAAGGCAACCCCGGCACCGGCGAAGGTGACCTTGGAGGTGGAGCCGAACTGGAAGATGCCGTCCATGGTCTCGAACTGGCATGCATGGTCGCTGATGCTGGCCAGCGGAGCCGCATTCTCGTACAGCTTGTGCACCGCGTAGGCATTGTCCCACATGACGATAAACTGGCCCGAGGCAAGCTTGGGCAGCCGCGCCATCCGCTCCACCGTGTTGCTGCTGTAGACGCAGCCGGTGGGGTTGGAGAAACGCGGCACGCACCAGATACCCTTGATAGCGGGGTCCGCGGCGACCAGGCTTTCCACCTGGTCCATGTCGGGGCCGGTCTCCAGCAGGCGCACCGGTATCATCTCGATCCCCAGATACTCGCAGATGGAAAAGTGGCGGTCATAACCCGGCACCGGACACAGGAACTTCACCTGGTCGGCATTGGACCAGGCCGACTCTGCGCCGCGCAGGCCCTCGCGCAGGGCGAATTCCATCACCTGGTACATCAGGGTCAGGCTGCTGCTGCCGCCGACCAGGGTTTCCTCCGGCGCGGTGCCGAGCACGGCGCCGAACAGGGCCCGGGCCTCGGGCAGTCCATCCAGGCCGCCATAGTTGCGCGTGTCGGTGCCGTCGTCGGCGCGGTAGTTGCCGTCGAGGATGCCGTCCAGGGCATCGGACAGGGCCAACTGCGCCGCGCCTGGTTTGCCCCGGGTCAGGTCCAGGCTCAGGCCCCTGGCCGCCAGCTGGTCGTAGTGGTCGTGTAAGTCGGCCAGCTGTTCACGCAGCTCGGCCTCGGCTGCCTGTTCAATATGCACATTGAGCTCCTGTATGGGTCGTGACGGGGTGCCCCTAGCCGGGCGCCCCGAAGAATGCGGCAAGTATACCCGCTGTGCCGCTTGCTTGAAATTCCGCGACCCGGGCCCATATCTTCCGGACCCGGAATCAAACCAGAACAGGTAGCCATGCATGAGTGACGGCCAGCAGTCCCAGGACAACACCACCGGCAACCGGGCGGGATCCCGACACTCGCCCGCGATTGCCAACGACGTCCTGCCCGAGACCCTGTACCTGATCCCCATCCCCCACCGCCCGTTTTTCCCCGGCCAGGTGCAGCCGGTGGCGATCAACCCCAATGAGTGGGCTTCCACCCTGGAGGCGGTTGCGGCCGAGGGTCATGGCCTGCTGGGCCTCAGCTATGTCGACCAGCACACAGCGGACAATATCGACCGGCGCCAGTTTCCCGACATCGGCTGCGTGGTGCGCCTGCACCGGCCCCCGGGCGTCGATAGCGCCGGCCACTTCCTGGCCCAGGGCGTCAAGCGCTTCCGGATTGTGCGCTGGCTGACGGATACCGCCCCCTACCGGGTGCAGGTCGAGTATCCCCGCAGTCAGGGCGACAGTGACAGCGACGAGATCAAGGCCTACGGCATGGCCCTGATCAAGGAGATCAAGGAGCTGCTGCCCCTGAACCCTCTGTACAGCGAGGAGTTGAAGCAGTACCTGGCCAACTTCAATCCCAACCAGCCCAGCCTGCTGGCGGACTTCTCCGCCGCCCTGACCACCGCCAAGGGTGACCAGCTGCAGGAAATTCTCGATACCCTGCCACTGCTGGCGCGCATGGAGAAGGTGCTGGTACTGCTGCGTCGGGAGCGGGAAGTCGCGGAGCTGCAGGGCCAGATCAGCAGCCAGGTGAACGAGAAAGTCTCCGAACAGCAGCGCCAGTTCTTCCTGCGCGAGCAGCTGAAGGTGATCCAGAAGGAACTGGGCATCTCCAAGGACGACCGCAGCACGGATATTGAGCTGTTCGAGGAGAGGATGGCTGCGCTGCAGCCGTCGGAAGCGGTGCAAAAGCGTATCGATGACGAGCTGCAGAAACTGTCTGTGCTGGAAACCGGATCGCCCGAATACGGTGTTACCCGCAACTATCTGGACTGGGCCACCCAGGTGCCCTGGGGCGTGACTTCCGCGGACAAGCTGGAACTGAAACATGCGCGCAAGGTACTGAACGCGCATCACGACGGCCTTGAGGACGTCAAGCAGCGGATCCTCGAGTTCCTCGCGGTGGGCGCCTTCAAGGGCGAGATCGCCGGCTCCATCCTGTTGCTGGTGGGGCCGCCCGGTGTCGGCAAGACCAGCATTGGCCGCTCGGTTGCGGATGCCCTGGGACGCGAATTCTACCGCTTCAGCCTCGGCGGCATGCGCGACGAAGCCGAGATCAAGGGTCACCGCCGTACCTATATCGGCGCCATGCCCGGCAAGTTCGTGCAGGCCCTGAAAGAGGTCAAGGTGTCCAACCCCGTGATCATGCTGGATGAGATCGACAAGATCGGTGCCTCTTTCCAGGGCGACCCGGCGTCGGCCCTGCTCGAGGTGCTGGACCCGGAGCAGAACAGCGAATTCCTCGATCACTACCTGGACCTGCGGGTTGATCTCTCCAAAGTGCTTTTCATCTGCACTGCCAACCAGCTCGATACCATTCCCGGCCCGCTGCTGGACCGGATGGAATCCCTGCGCCTGGCGGGCTATATCGCCGAGGAAAAACTCGCCATTGCCAGGAACCATCTCTGGCCACGGCTGCTGGAGCGCCACGGCCTGCAGGACGAGCAGTTGAAGATCAACGACGCTGCCCTGAAATTCGTGATCGAGAGCTACTGCCGTGAAGCCGGGGTCAGGAACCTCGAGAAACAGCTGGCCCGCATTATCCGCAAGTCCATAGTGGACCTGGTCGAGGGGCGCGAGGAGCGCATCCGCGTGGGCAAGAAGGATATCGAGAGCCTGCTCGGCCAGCCCGTGTTCCAGGCGGAAAAACTGCTGCGCGGCCCCGGCGTCGCCACCGGCCTGGCCTGGACCGCCATGGGCGGCGCCACCCTGGCCATCGAGTCCTCCCAGGTGCACACGCTGAACCGCGGCTTCAAGCTTACCGGCCGCCTCGGTGACACCATGAAAGAGTCGGCGGACATTGCCTACAGCTACGTTGTCGCCCACCTCAGGGATTACGGCTGCGACCTCGATTTCTTCGACACCAGCCTGGTGCACCTGCACGTCCCCGAAGGCGCCACGCCCAAGGATGGCCCCAGCGCCGGCATCACCATGGCCACTGCCCTGATCTCCCTGGCGCGCAAGGAGCGCATCAAGCGCCCCCTGGCCATGACCGGCGAACTCACTCTCACCGGTCAGGTGCTGGCGGTCGGCGGCATCCGCGAAAAAGTGATCGCGGCCCGGCGCATCAAGATCCCCGAGCTGATCCTGCCTGCCGCCAACCGCCGCGACTTCGAGGAGCTGCCGGATTATCTGCGCGAGGGGCTGCAGGTGCATTTTGCGCGCACCTACAGGGAGGTATTTGAGTTCGTGTTCCACGAACATCGGCGGGAGAAGGCACTGCACTGATGGTGCCTGCTTCAGGATTCCTGGTGCCAATAGTCCCGGCCGGAGGCGTTGCTGCCCCTGCCGGGACACGCCGTGCACCCATCCATGGGGGCTTGGTGAAAACATCCATGTTTTCAACAGTCCCGGCAGGGGCAGCAACGCCTCCGGCCTACCGTAGTCACTGCGCCGATTGCCTCCTGAAGTAACGCTCGGATGCGGAAGTGCGCCTGCTAAGTGGCACTGAACGTGGAGGGCATGGTGCAGGAGGCGTGAGCGCATGGTTCCTCTTTGGCGGACCGTCGACGGCCATGGACGGCCGTCGCCGAGCTCACATGGACGTGCTTGCAGCGTGTCCGCCAAAGAGGAACCATGTGTTCGCGCCGGAGCCAGATAAGAACCACCGGGTACGTTGAAGGAGCTAGCTTGGTACTCGGGCCGTGACTATCGCACGTCTTGGTGCGGGGTAGCCCTCGATCGTGCGACTCGAATCCTCGGGATCCAGGAAGTCGGCGAGTGATTGAAATCGCATCCACTCCGTAGCCCGTTGTTCCTCCACAGTGGTCACCGACACATCCACCAGTGCTTCATCGACAAACCCCAGCTTGCGCAGCCACCCCAGCAGCGTATCGCAACTGGGCAGGAACCAGACATTGCCCATGCGCGCGTAGCGGCCTTCCGGCACCAGGGTGGCGCCTGCCGGGCCTTCGATGACCAGGGTTTCCAGCACCAGCTGGCCGCCGGGGCGCAGGCAGGCCTTCAGCTCCTGCAGGTGATCCAGGGGCGAACGGCGATGGTAGAGAATGCCCATGGAAAACACGCTGTCGAAGGCGGCGAGTTTCGGTGGCACATGCTGGATGCCCAGTGGCAGCACCCAGACGCCGGGCTGTTGCAGGTACTTCTGCAGGGCCCAGTACTGGAGCACGAACAGCGGTGTGGGGTCGATGCCGATGACCTCCGCGGCGCCGTCCCCGGCCATGCGCCAGCAGTGATAGCCGCTGCCGCAGCCGACGTCGAGTACGCGCCGGCCCGCCAGCGGGTCGATGTGCGGCTGCAGGCGATCCCATTTCCAGTCAGAGCGCCACTCGGTGTCGATATGCACGCCAAACAGCTCGAAGGGGCCCTTGCGCCAGGGATGCAGTAATTGCAGGCTGTCGCGCAACGCGGCGCGGGCATCGGGGCCCAGGGGCGGGCTGCAATCGGCACCGACCCGGGCGCGGTCGAGGTGAATCTGCGCGGGGGCTATGTCGGGCAGCGCCTCGAGGGCCTGCAGCCAGCGCGGCAGGTCGCCGTAGCGCTCCAGCGCGAGGCCGCGGGCGATCTGGTCCGGCAGCAGCTGCGCCCAGGGCGCCAGCCCGGTATCCCGCCAGCGCCGGATCAGGGGTTGATAGTCGATCATTTCAGGGCGATGAGAGAGGCGAAGTTGAAGCACTGGAACCAGACATCGCAGCTGCCGAAACCGGCGCCGCGGATGCGCTGTTTGTGCTCGCTGAGGGTGTCGCGCAGCAGTACGTTCTCGATGGCGTTGCGCTTGCCGGCGATCTCCAGGTCGCTGTAGCCGTTGGCGCGCTTGAATTCGTGATGCAGGTCGATATTCAGGGCGTCCAGATGCGGGTCCTCGAAAGTCACCTTCTCCGACAGCACCATGATGCCGCCGGGGTGCAGGCCGTCGTAGATGTGCTGGATTATGGCAGCGCGCTGCTCGCGGGCAATGAACTGCAGGGTGAAATTGAGTACCACCACCGAGGCGTCCTCGATGGCAACATCCTGCAGGTCGGCGCAGACCAGTTGTACCGGAATGTCGTGGCTGTCGGTGTCAATGACAGTCTGGCAGCGCTCCAGCATGGCGGCGGAGTTGTCGACACCGATAATCAGGCAGTCCCGGTGCTGCACCTGCTGGCGCATGGCCAGGGTGGAAGCGCCGAGGGAGCAGCCGAGGTCGTAGAGTCGGCTGCCCGGCGTGGCGAAGCGGCCCGCCAGCAGTCCGGTCATGGCGACGATGGTGGTGTAGCCCGGCACCGAGCGCTTGATCATGTCGGGGAAGACCCGGGCCACGCGGTCGTCAAACTGGAACGCTGCGGGCTCGGTGACGGTCTGGGTATAGAGGGTGTCGCGGTTGTCGGTCACGGCTGCGGTTTCGCGGGTATCGAGGGCAGGCCGGAAGTCTATCATGGATGTACTCGCGGCCCGAATAGCGCACAATATGGCCCGCGAAATTTCCCGGAGCAGGTAAATGAAAGGCACCCATGAATATGCGGGCGACCCGCGCAACGAAGACATACTGATCGACATCAACGGCGAGCTGTTTCCCCGTGCCGAGGCGCGCATCTCGGTCTTCGACTCCGGTTTCATCCTCGGCGACGGCGTCTGGGAAGGGCTGCGGGTCGAGAACAACACCGTGCTGTTCCTTGAGCGCCACCTTGAGCGCCTCTTCGAAGGCATGAAAACGCTGGATTTCCAGCCGGATTTCAGCCGCGACCAGTTGGCGGCGCGGCTCTATGCGTTGTTGGCGGCCAATGGCATGAGTGACGGCGTGCATATTCGCCTGATGGTGTCCCGCGGCGTCAAGGCCACGCCCTACCAGGATCCGCGCATGACCATCACGCCGCCCACGGTGGTGATCATTCCCGAGTACAAGCAGGCGCTGCCGGAGGTGGTGGACAAGGGCGTGCGCCTGTACACGGTATATGTGCGTCGCGGCTATTCCGATGTGCAGGACCCGACCCTGAATACCCACTCCAAGCTCAACTGCATCGGCGCCTGTATCCAGGCGACCAGGGCCGGCGCCGACGAGGCGCTGATGCTGGATCCGCACGGCTTCGTCGCCACCTGCAATTCCACCCATTTCTTCATTGTCCGCCGCGGCGAGATCTGGACCTCCACTGGCGACTACTGCCTCGATGGCATTACCCGCGGCAAGGTACTGGAGATGGGGCGGGAGCTGGGCCTGACGGTGCGCGAGAAAAACTTCACCCTGACCGATGTCTACAACGCCGAGGAGGCTTTCGTGACCGGCACCTTTGCCGGCCTGGTGCCGGTGACCGAGGTCGATGGTCGCGGTATCGGTACAGCCGGGGCCGAGCGGGCGATGATCAAGCGCCTGCAGGCCCAGTACCGGACCACGGTGGCGCGCTACATCGACGGCCCCGGCCAGCAGCATCCGAGGGGCTGAGGCATGGTCATCCAGCGTATTGCCATGTGGTCGGGCCCGCGCAACATCAGCACCGCGTTGATGCGGGCGTTCGAGAACCGGCCGGATTGCGCCGTCGTTGATGAACCGTTCTACGGTTATTACCTGAAGGCGACCGGCCTGGAGCATCCCGCTGGCGCCGCGGTCATGGCGAGCATGAGCTGCGACTGGCGCGAGGTGGCGCGGCAGCTGTGCGGGGAGCTGCCAGCGACCGCGAATCCTGCGACCTGCTCGGTGTTCTACCAGAAGCACATGACCCAGCACATCCTGCCGGCCATGGACATGGGCTGGACCGACGGCCTGCACAACTGCTTCCTGATCCGCGAACCGCGGCGGATCATTGCCTCCTACGCCAAAGTGCGGCCGCAGTTCGCGCTCGAGGAACTCGGTTTCCCGCAGCAGTGGGCGCTGTTCCAGCGGGTGGCGGACCGGCTCGGGGAGGCGCCGCCGGTGATCGACTCCGCCCGCACCCTGGCTGACCCCGAGGGCGTGTTGCGCGCCCTGTGTAAGCGCGTGGGCATTCCCTTCAGTGAAGCCATGCTGCACTGGCCCGCGGGCACCCGTGCCAGCGACGGCGTCTGGGCGCCGCACTGGTACGCGGCGGTGGAACGTTCGACCGGTTTCGAGGCGGTGAACGAAGCGCCCCTGGAGGAGGTGCCGGTGCCGCCGGGCTGCGAGGGGATGTGTGCGGAGGCCGAGGGAGTTTATGCGCGCTTGCTGGAACATGCGTTGTAGTGGTCTTTACTTTTCCGCGCGCCGGTTTTCCAGCGGCAGGACGCTCACCGGGGTGTGCGCTCACTCCTGAATAGAGGCGGCCAGCAGCGGCCCCAGGTCCGCCGCCAGGCGTTCGGCCTGGAACGGCGGCATGAAGTACCCCGCCAGCCTGCCCTCGGGGTCGACCAGCAGCAGCGCCGCTGAGTGGTCCACGCTGTATTCGCCGCCGGCGCCGGGGATGCGGATATGCTGGACCCCGAGGCCTGTATAGAGCCGCTGCAGCTGTTCCTGCTCGCCCGTTACACCCGTAAAGCCGGGATTGAAGAATGCCAGGTAACGGGCCAGCGCCTCGGGTGTGTCCCGCTCCGGATCCACGCTCAGCAGTATGACCTGTAGTGCGCTCGCCGTGGACCCCAGGAGGTCGTGCGCCCGCTCGAGAATGGCGAGGGTGGTGGGGCAGATGTCAGGGCAGTGGGTAAAGCCGGGGAATACCAGGCTCCAGTGCCCGCGCAGTGCCGCCGCGGTAAAAAGGTTGCCACGCTGGTCGCGGAGCGAGAACTCGGGCAGCGCGGCGGGCGGGGTCAGGGCGACACCTGCCTCCAGCGTCGGAGTGGCGAACTCCCGGGCGGCGGGTTCCACAGCGGCGGGCTGCCACCTGAATACTGCCACCAGAGCGACAATGGCCACCGCGGCAGCCGCGGCTGGCAACAGTGCTGACGTTCGTGCCATGTCGTCTCCGTCGGATTCCGTCGCCTGCCCCGATCTGGCGGGATGGGGGCAGGTGGTCTATATAAGTGGTTGGTCTCCATCCGATACGCTCGGGAGGTAAGGCATGAAACCTGTCTATACCCTTGCTCTTGTCAGCATAGTCGTTATTGCCGGGGTCGTGTATTTCACCATTAGCGGCAATGACTCCCGGATCAGCACAGATACCGCCGCACGCGGTGACCCCCCTGCTGCGGTTGCCCGGGCGCCGTCACCCGAACTGCCCACCATCGCTCCGGTGGGCGCCTCGCTGCTGGACGGCCTGGGCGATCACCGGATGCCAATCACCACGGCCCGGCCCGAGGCGCAACGCTGGTTTGACCAGGCCCTGATGCTGACCTATGGCTTCAACCACGATGCCGCCGAGCGTTCCTTCCTGCGGGCGCTGGAGTCAGATCCGGAGTGCGCCATGTGCTGGTGGGGCGCCGCCCTGGTGCTGGGCCCCCACGTCAATGCCGCCATGGATCCGGCGCAGAATCCGGTCGCCTGGGAGCGCCTGCAGGCGGCGCGGGCAGCGGCTGACCGGGCCAGCGAGCGCGAGCGCGCGTATATTGATGCGCTGTCCGCGCGCTATGCGGAGAATCCCCCGGAGGATCGCAGGCCGCTGGATGAGGCTTACGCGGCGGCGATGGCGGGGCTGGTGAGCCAATACCCGGACGACCTCGACGCTGCCACCTTGCACGCCGAGGCCCTGATGAATCTGCAGCCTTGGGATTTTTGGGATGAGGAGGGGCAGCCCAAGGGCAATACCAGCGAAATCGTTCAGCGTCTGGAGGCGACCCTGGCGCGCAATGACGCCCATCCCGGCGCGCTGCATCTCTACATCCACGCGGTAGAAGCATCACCCGAGCCCGAGCGTGGCGCCGCGGCGGCGGATCGGTTGCGCGGGCTGATTCCGGGTTCCGGTCACCTGGTACACATGCCGGCCCACATCTACGCCAGGGTAGGGCGCTGGCACGATGCCGCAGTGGTGAACCAGGACGCCATTCTGGCCGATGACCTGTACCTCGCCACCTGCCGTCCGGCGCCCGGGGTCTATCCCCTGGGTTACGTGCCGCACAATCACCACTTTCTCTGGTTCGCCGCCACCATGGCGGGGGACCGGGAGACGGCCCTGGCCGCGGCGGAAGCGACCGGTGCGCGCACCAGCGACCCGGAGCTGATGCGCATGCCGGGGATGGAAGCCCTGCAGCAGTTTTCCCTGACACCGCTGTTTGCAAAGGTGCGCTTCGGGCTCTGGGAGGAGGTGACAGCGGTGCCGGAACCGGCCGCGGACCTCCCCTTCCAGGTGGCGATCTGGCACTACGCGCAGGGCCTGGCTGCTCTGCGCCAGCAGCGGCTCGCGGACGCAGAGCAGCATCACCAGGCCCTGTTTGCCGCTCGCGAGGATCCTCGCATAGGCGACTTGCTGATGTGGGGCCGCTATTCACTGCAGCAGGGGGTGCAGGTCGCCGAGCGGGTACTGGCCGGCGAACTGGCGGCGGCGCGAGGCGAGAGCGAGAATGCGGTGGCGACCCTGCGGGAGGCGGTCGCGCTTGAAGATGCGATTCCCTACGATGAACCGCCGGGCTGGCATGCTCCGGTGCGGCAGACGCTCGGTGCGGTATTGCTGGAGATGGGCCAGGCCGAGGCTGCGGAAACCGTGTACCGCGAGGAGCTGCGGCGCAACCCGGAAAACGGCTGGTCCCTGTACGGCTTGAGCGCAGCGCTCGCGGCGCAGCAGGAGGCGGAGAGAGCGCTCGAGGCCAGGGCCCGCTTTGAGCAGGCCTGGGCCCACGCCGATTTCCCCTTGCAGGCCTCCCGGCTGTAGGGCCGCGCCGGTCTACTGGCCGGGCGGTGTCTCCGCGTGCGGGTCCCAGTCGGCGAGCAGCGCCTGGATCACTTTCATGCCCACGAGATAGGCATTCTCCAGCGCGGCATCCAGCCCCGCGTAGCTGTCGTGTTGCTCCTCGCGCAGGTACTCCGCGGCCCTCTTGCCGGGCGGCGGCAGGGTGAAGTTGGAGGCGGTACGCAGCACCAGCACCCGGTTCTTGTCGACCTTGCCGGCCTCGTGCAGGTAGGTCAGCGACTGGTAGGTGCCGGTATCTTCCATGGCTGAACTGACAAATTCGCCCTCGCCATTGGTCCAGTATTTTACCCACTCGTTGGCCCAGTCGTTGAGCAGGGTGCCGTGCCAGAAGGTCATGGCCGCGAGCTGGTCGCCCTTGAGGACAAAAGGCTTGCGCTGGGCGACGGGGTAGTCCACATACAGCTTGCGGGTGTCTTCCAGGGTCTTGTGGTCGGGCAGCTCCATGTCCCTGGTGAGTTGGTAGGCCCAGTTCACCAGGCCGGTATTGAGCCGGAACACCTCACCCAGGTTGTAGCTCTTGCGCTGCGGGTCGCCCGGGCCCTGGCTGAACAGGGGAAAGTAGCCGTGGTTCCAGTCCGCGGGGATTTCCCGGGCGTCGATCTCGTGGGCCAGATCGCCGTCCACCAGCCACTCGGCCCAGGCCACGGAACCCAGCGAGGCGTCCGCCGGGTCGAAGCCGGAAATGCCCGCCACCAGCCAGTAGGCCCTGCTCAGGTCGAAGCGCGGGTCCAGGCCCAGTGCCATGATGCTGGCGGCGGCGTTGGCCGTGCCCATGCCGGTGACGATGCCGAGGATGCCGGATTCCAGGTTCATGTGGATGTCGTGGTGCATGTGCGGTGCCGGGAAGCGGGTATCCAGTGGCACACGCTCGTACCAGCGCTGGAATTCACCGGCTTCATCGCCAGTGTCGGCGCCGGTCTCGAACATGGTGACAACCACGACCTTGACCGGGATTGGACCCGGGGCAGCAGTTTCTGCCCGTGTGGGGAGTGCCAGCAGGGCACAGAGCAGGGAAAGCAATACAGGTTTCAGCATGGTGAACTTGTCTCCGCTGTTAAAAGGCGCTGGACAGCGACAGGCCCCAGACCCGTGGCTCATTGGTGAAGCCGGTCAGGTTGTTGAAGTCGATGGCGCCCTGCACGTTTTCCTCGTCGGTGATGTTGCGGCCGAACAGGGCTATTTCGTAGCTGCCGTCGCGCAGGCGCCAGCCCAGTCGCAGGCCGCCCTCGAACTGGCCGTCGGTGACAAACTCGGCGGCATCGTAGAGGAACAGCTGGGTGTCACCCTGGTAAGACCAGTCGGTGAAGGCAAACAGCTCCGACTCGCGGCCCACCGGGACGGTCCAGGAGGCGGTGAAGTTGAACGTAGTCTCCGGCGCCTGGGGGAAGGGATTGCCGTCGACGAACACCAGGCCGTCGCCGTCAATGGGATTGCGGACCGTGCAGGCGCCACTGCCGCAGGGACCGACCCGCAGGCTGCTGTCCTCGATTTCGGTATCGGCATAGCCGGCGCCGACGGTGACCGCGAAATTGTCGGTGATGGCCCACTCGATATCGAGCTCGCCGCCCTGGCCGCTACCCTGTTCGGCGTTCACCAGCTGGATGGAATTGTCCACGCCGCCCACGGCGGTGAACTGGATGTCATCGACTTCGTAGTAGAACAGGGCGGCGTTGAGGCGCATGCGCCCCTCCAGGAACTCGGCCTTGTAGCCCAGCTCGAAGGAAGTAATGGTTTCGGAATCGGCAATCGAGGGCGCGGCGCCAAAGGCGACATCGCGGCCCTGAATGGTGGGCGCGCGGAAGCCGGTGCCGACCCTGGCCCAGTACAGGGAGGTATCGCTGGCGGCGAAGGACAGGGCGAGATCGCCGCTGACCTGGTCATCGGACACACTCTCCTCGAAACCCGGGGCAAAAAAGTCCTTTTCATCGTCGGTCCAGCGCAGGCCCGCGGTCAGGGTCCAGGCATCGGTCAGTGCGTAATCGGCCTGGCCAAAAACAGCCACCGAGGTGTTTTCGTGGGTGACCGTGGTAGCCGGCACGAAGAAAGGGTTGGTTTCCACATCCAGCTCGGAATCGAAATAGAACAGGCCCACCTGCCAGTTCAGGCGCTCGCCGCTGTTGCTGGAGAGCCGGAACTCCTGGGTGAACTGCTGTACGTCCGCCGCGTCCTGGGTCTGGGAGGGGAAGGGGATGAAGCCCGGGCCCATGAAGGGCAGGAAGGCGGCGCCGAAACCGCCATCGATGTCGCCCAGGCTGCGGCCCCTGGCGTCCTCGCCTGCGGTGATAGAGGTCAGGGTGACGTTGTCGAAGTCGTACTCCAGCTTCAGGTTGACACCGGTGTTGCGGTACTCCTGCGGGTTGTTGTCGCCTTCGTCGAAGAACACGGTGTCGCGAATGTAGTTGTCATTGAGCTTGTTGCTGCCGGTGTTGAAGATATTGGCGCGGAATACGGCGGCGGTGCCGTCGAGGTCACGGTGGTGGGCACCCAGCAATGCGCTCATGCGATCATTGGGCTCGAACAGCAGGAAACCCTTCACCGCCTTCTCGGTAAAGCCACCCAGAGCGTCGTCTTCGCCGCTGAAAGCATTGTCGATCCAGTCGCCACGGCTCTGGTACAGCACCGCGATGCGTCCGGCGACAGTGTCGGTGAGGCCACCACCGACCGCGCCTTCGAAGTTCAGGGTATCGAGTTCGCCGATGTCCACCTTGGCGCGGCCCTCCAGTTCCCGGGTCGGCTTGCGGGAATCGAACTTGACGATGCCGGCGGTGGTGTTGCGACCGAACAGGGAGCCCTGGGGGCCGCGCAGGACTTCTACCTGCTCGATGTCGAACAGCGGGAAGCTTTTCAGTACCACGTTTTCCTTCACCACCTCGTCCATGATGATGGATACGGGCTGGGAGGCGGCCAAGTCGAAGTCGATGTTGCCCAGGCCGCGGATGTAGAAGCGCGGTGCGACGCGACCGTTGGAGGACTCGACGTACAGACCGGGCACCCGGGCGGAGAGGCCGCGGATGTCCGCACCGCCCTCGAACAGGGCGGCAAAGCGCTCGCCACTCAGGGTGGCGACAGACAGGGGGACATCGAGCAGACTCTGCTCGCGCTTTTGTGCGGTGACGATGATTTCTTCCAGCTGCGCCAGGGCCGGGGCAGTCGCTGTGGTTGCCGCGACAATGGCGGCGGCAAGGGCCAGCCGGGGTACGGTAATCCGCTTCATGGATGAGTCTCCTGAGTAAACTGGTGGGGTGCAGTTGCTGAGTTCTTGCGGAGCGATAGCGGGTTCTGGTGCCCACGGCTGGCCTTGACGGCGCATTTGTGCAAAGTTACTCCTCTGCCGCGGCGGTCGCAGCCCCCCGCGGCAAAAATACCGGAATTTGCCCATTCAGGATGGGCGCTCAAACCCACAGTGTCCCCGCGAACGCGGGGCGGGAGAATGCCTGTGTTGAAGTTGTTCGCGCCCTGGCTCCTGCTGGGCCTGCTGTGCCCGCCGCTGGCGGCGGGCCCGGCCAGCGGTGCCGACCTGATTGTCTATGGCGACTACCTGCTGACCATGGACCCGGCGCAGCCGGAGCTCAAGGATGCTGCCGTGGTGGTGCGCGACAGTGTGATCGTGGACGTGGGGCCCCGCGAGCGGATCGACCGGGCCTGGGTGGCAGAGGCCAGCATTCCGGGAGCCGGCCGGGTGCTGATGCCGGGCCTGGTCAATGGCCACACCCACACCGCCATGACCCTGTTCCGGGGCATGGTCGACGACCTCGACCTGATGACCTGGCTGAACCACTACGTCTTTCCCATGGAGGGTCGCTTTGTTACCCCGGGGTTTGTGCGCACCGGCACCGAGCTGGCGTGCTGGGAGATGATCCGCGGCGGCACCACCACCTTCGTCGACATGTATTTCTATCCGGACGAAATCGCCGCTGTGGTCCAGCGCTGCGGCCTGCGGGCGGTGATCGGCTCTCCGCACATCGATTATCCCAGCCCCGGCTTTAGCGGCTGGGACGACTCCTTCGCCGCTGCCGCGGATTTTGTCGGTCGCTGGCAGGGCCGGCATCCCCGCATCACGCCCGCCTTCGCGCCGCATGCGCCCTACACTGTCTCGGCCGGGCACCTGCAGGCCACGGTGGAAAAAGCCACCGAGCTCAACGCCCCGGTGACCATGCACCTGGCGGAAGCGCCCGCGGAGACCGGGTTTATCGCCGCGCAGTACGGCACCAGTCCGGTGCGCCATGTGGCCGCGCTGGGCATGTACCAGCTGCCGCTGATTGCGGCGCATATGGTGCAGCTGGATGCGGCGGACATTGCCCTGACCGCCGAGGCCGGGGTGGGTGCGATTCACAATCCCACATCCAACATGAAGCTGGGTGCGGGTATTTCCCCGGTGCCGGCGATGCTGGCGGCGGGGGTAAATGTCGGCCTGGGCACGGATGGCGCAGCTTCCAACAATGACCTGGACCTGTGGGAGGAGGTCCGCATGGCGGCCCTGCTGCACAAGGTCGCCAGTGGCGATCCCACGGCGATGCCTGCCGGCCAGGCCCTGGCCATGGCAACGCGACTGGGCGCGGCGGCCATTCACATGGGCGCGACCATCGGCCAGCTGAAGACGGGAATGCAGGCAGACATGATCCAGCTCGATATCAACCAGACCCGGCACATGCCCCTGTACGATGTGCAATCCCACCTGGTCTACGTGCTCGACAGCCAGGACGTGCAGACCACCATTGTCGCCGGCCAGGTGCTGATGCGGGATCGGCAGGTGCTGACCATCAATGAGACGGCGCTGCGGGCAGCGGTGAGCAAGGCCAGTGACCGCATCCGCAAGGCCCTGCGTGAACAGCAGGAGAACGCAGCTACAGGCTTTTCGCCGCCAGCAGCTGCTCCAGCTCCGGCATGATGCTGGCGAGTTCCGGCTTGTTGGCGCGGATCTCTGCTGCGGTCAGGCCGTCCAGTTCGTGCGGGAATACCAGCCAGTCGTTGGTCTCGTGGATGTAGTAATCCGGCACCCGCTCGGTCTGGTTGTTGCCGGGCTTGTAGTAGGGGGTGGCGATGCGGATGTCCGGCGTGTTCTTCTTGCAGGCCTGGTGCAGGTCGTGGATCACCTGGTCAATGGACAGGCCCGAGTCGTGCACATCGTCCACGATCAGCAGCGAATCCTCGGATTCCAGTTGCTTTATGAGGTAGGTCAGGCCGTGTACCTTGACGTGGCGGCTGCGCTCGCCGATGCCGGTGTAGGACGAGGTGCGGATGGCGATGTGGTCAGCCTCCAGGCCCAGCACATCCAGTAGTTCCTGCACCGCGATCCCGACCGGCGCCCCGCCGCGCCAGACGCCGACGATGTAGTTGGGTCGATAGCCGCTGGTATACACCTGCCAGGCCAGCCTGAAGGAATCTTCCAGCAACTGCTGGGCGCTGATGTAGTGCTTGTGCATGGTCCTGCCGTCCTCAAGCCGTGGGCGAGCTGCGAAGGCGCAGAGATTAGCACAGCTGCTTCGCTATGGTGCCTCCGCAGGTCATTGCGTAAACTGCGGCCTTTCGGAACATGCCTGCCAGAGGGAGCGAGCAGCACCATGGAACACGGTCACCCGTCTGCTGCAGGCCCGCTGGAGCGATTTTTTCGCCTGTCCGAGCACGGCACCACTGTCCGCACCGAGCTGATTGCCGGCGCCACCACCTTCGTCACCATGGCCTACATCATCTTCGTCAATCCGCAGATGATGGCCGCCGCGGGCATGGACCCGCAAGCCGCCTTTGTCGCCACCTGCCTGGCCTCGGCCCTGGCCTGTTACCTGATGGGCCTGTACGCCAACTGGCCCGTGGGGCTGGCGCCGGGCATGGGCCTGAACGCCTTTTTCACCTACACCGTCGTCGCCGACATGGGCTACAGCTGGCAGGTGGCCCTGGGGGCCGTCTTTCTGGCCGGCGTGCTGTTTGTGATCATGAGCGTCACTCGCCTGCGGCGCTGGATGCTGGACAGCATACCCATTGACCTGCGGGTGGCCATGGGTGCCGGCGTGGGCCTGTTCGTGGGCTTCATCGGCCTCAAGAGCGGCGGCATTATCATCGCCAGTGACGCCACCTTCATCACCCTGGGTGACCTGGCGGCGCCAGAGCCCTTCCTGGCGGCGCTGGGCTTCCTGGTCATCGCCATCCTGTCCATCCGCCAGGTGCACGGCGCGATCATTATTGGCATCCTCGCCATTACCGGCATCGCCCTGGGCTCGGGCCTGGTGCAGTTCCAGGGGCTGGTGGCGGCACCGCCGAGCATGGCGCCGATCTTCCTGCAGCTGGATATCCCCGGGGCCCTGGATGTGGCCATGACCAGTGTCATCATCGCCTTCCTGTTCGTGAACCTGTTTGACACCGCCGGCACCCTGCTGGGCGTGGCCACCCGCGCCGGCCTGGTGCAACCGGACGGCAGCATCCGCAACCTGGACCGGGCGCTGAAGGCAGACAGCACCTCCAGCGTGGTTGGCGCTTTCCTCGGCTGCGCCCCGGTGACCAGCTATGTCGAGAGCGCCGCCGGTGTCGCCGCCGGTGGTCGCACGGGCCTGACCGCGGTCACCGTGGGTACCCTGTTTCTGGTGGCCATTTTCTTCGCGCCGCTGGCCGCCATGGTGCCGGCCTTCGCCACCGCCGGCGCGCTGATCTACGTGGCCATGCTGATGCTGACCAGCCTGCAGAGCCTGCTCTGGGAGGACATGACCGAGGTGGTGCCGGCGCTGCTCACCGTGGTGATGATCCCGCTGACGTTTTCCATCGCCAATGGTATCGCGGTCGGTTTCATCAGCTACGTGGCGATCAAGCTGTTCGTCGGCAGATACCGGGATATCTCTCCCGGAGCCTGGTTCCTGGCGCTGATTTTCATCGCCAAGTTTGCATTGATGTAAGCTCTTGCGACCCCCGGTATAATCCCGACCATGAAACCAGCCACTTATCCCGACGATCCCGAGCACCTCTGGGAGCACTTTTACCGCATTTCCCAGATTCCGCGGCCCTCGAAAGCCGAGGACGCGGTGCGCGACTACGTGATCGGGCAGGCCGAGGCCCACGATTATCCCTGGCAGCTGGACGCCACCGGCAACCTGGTGGTCTACGTGCCCGCGTCACCCGGGCGCGAGCACCACGGCACGGTAATCATCCAGAACCACCTCGACATGGTGACGGTGAAGACCGGCGACAAGGTTCACGATTTCCTTGCCGACCCCCTGAGCCTGAAGGTCGAGGACGGCTGGTTGCTGGCGGACCGGACCACGCTCGGTGCGGACAACGGCATCGGCTGCGCGGCGGCGCTGGCGGTGATGACCGATACCGATGTCCAGCACCCGCCGCTGGAGCTGCTGTTTACCGTGGACGAGGAAACCGGCCTCGGCGGTGCCCTGGGGCTGGATGCCGGTCTGCTCAGCGGCGAGGTGATGCTGAACCTGGACACCGAGGACTGGCACGAACTGTACATTGGCTGCGCCGGGGGCGGCGGCTGGGTCCTCACCGGGCGCTACCCGCTGGAGGCCGCCGCCGACCTGTCGTACTGGAGCCTGGAAGTGAAGGGTCTCGCCGGCGGCCACTCCGGCGTCGAGATCCATCACCAGCTCGGCAATGCCCTGAAACTGCTGGCGGAGAGCCTTGCGTATGTCGATGCGGTGCAGCTGATTGCTGCCAGTGCCGGCGTTGCCCACAACGTCATCCCGCGGGAGGGCACTGTGACCTTTGCCTGCACGCCCGTACAGGCCCAGGCCCTGGCGGGGCGCCTGGATTCCCTGTTGGCGCGCTGGCGCAGTTACCTGCCGGCGGCGGATCATGCCGTCTCCCTGGAGCTGACGCCGGTCGAGCCGCAGCCACTGCTGAGCGCGGCGGACAGCCAGCGTCTGCTGGCGGTGCTGGCCGCATTCCCCCACGGCGCCCAGGCCTACAGCCTGGCCCAGCCCGCGGACCTGGTGGATCTCAGTGTCAACCTGGCGCGGCTGCAACTGCAGGACGGTGCCCTGGAGCTGGAGGCGAGCTACCGCTTCTTCAACGCCGAACAGGCGCTGCCGCTGCGCACCGGGGTGGAGGCGCTGGCCCGGCTGGCGGGTCTGGAGATCCGGCGTATCGACGGCTATCCTGGCTGGCAGCCGGATTTCGCCAGCCCCCTGCTGGCCCGGGCCAAGGCCCTGCATCAGCGTCTGTTCGACAGCGAGCCGGCGGTCAAGGCCATTCATGCCGGCCTCGAATGCGGGATCCTCAAGAGCAAGAAACCGGATACGGATATTCTCTCCTTCGGTCCCACCATCCGCGGTGCCCACTCGCCGACCGAGCGCCTGCGCATCGATACCGTGCCGCCCTTCTGGCACTTCCTGACCGCCCTGCTGGCGGAACTCTGATACCCACAAGGATTACCCTCATGTTGGAAACGCTGCCCCAGGTTCCTGAAGATTCCATCCTCGGCCTCGCCGCCGCCTGCCGTGCGGACCCGAACCCGCAGAAGGTGGACCTGACGGTCGGGATCTACATGAATGAAGAGGGCGTGTGCCCGGTGTTCGACGCCGTGAGCCTGGCCCAGCAGGCCCTGGTCGAAGAGGAAACCACCAAGGCCTACATGCACCCCGCCGGCGATTCGCTGTTCAACCAGGGGATCCAGCGCCTGGTGCTGGGCGAGGACAGCCCCGCCCTCGCGGATGGCCGGGTCAGCAGCATCCAGACGCCGGGCGGCTGTGGCGCCCTGCGCATCGGCGCAGAGATCATCAACATTGCGGTGCCGGGAGCGCGGGTGTGGGTGTCGGACCCGACCTGGCCGGTGCACATACCGCTGCTGGGTAGCGTCGGCCTCGAGTTTGCCACCTACCGCTACTACGAGCCCAGCAGCCACAGCGTCAATTTTGCGGCCATGGTGGATGATCTCGGGCAGGCGCAGCAGGGCGATGTGGTGCTGCTGCACGGCTGCTGCCACAATCCCTGCGGCGCGGACCTGTCGCTGGAGCAGTGGGGCGTGATCGCGGACATGGCCTCGCGGCAGGGCTTCCTGCCCTTCGTCGATATCGCCTATCAGGGGCTGGGTGATGGTCTGGAGGAAGATGCCGCCGGTCTGCGGCTGCTGGTGCAGCGTTTGCCGGAGGTCATTATCGCTGCCTCCTGCTCCAAGAACATGGGCCTGTACCGGGAGCGCACCGGGGCCACCATTTTTGCCTCGGCCAACCCCGCCAGTTCCCTGGCCCTGCGCAGTCAGGCCCAGGTGGCGGCGCGGCGCATTTACTCCATGCCCCCGGCCCACGGCGCCCTGCTGGCGGGGCGTGTACTTGCTGACGATGAGCTCAATGCCAACTGGCAGGACGAGTTGCAGGCCATGTGCCGGCGCATCAACGGCCTGCGCACCAGCCTGATGAGCAAACTGGAGCAGTGCACGGACCGGGATTTCAGCTTTATCGAACGGGAGAAGGGGATGTTCTCCTTCCTCGGCCTGAGCCGGGAGCAGGCCGTCGCCCTGCGCGAGGAGCACAGCGTCTACATGCTGGAGTCATCCCGTATCAATGTGGCGGGGGTCAACGGTGCCAATATCGATTATCTCGCCGATGCCGTGGGCAAGGTGCTGCTGAGCCACTGATCGGCACGGCCGCAATCCAGGGTCAGGTCCTTTGGACCGGCATGTGGTCGCATGCGCCCTGGTGTAGCTGCCCCGGTCAGCCCTCCAGCTCGGTCCAGCGCTCGATCGCGGCTTCCAGGGCTTCCTCCACGGCGGCCAGCTCCGCCAGTACCCTGTCCATGCTATCCCGGCCCTGCTGGTAGAAGGCCGGGTCGGCGGCTTGCGCCTGGTACGCGGCCTGCTGCTGTTCCAGCTCCTCGATCTTGCCCGGCAGGGCCTCCAGTTCCCGCTGTTCCTTGTAGGACAGCTTGCGCCGGGCGGGCGCGGCCGGGGCTGTCGCTGAGGCTGCCGTGGGCGCCGGTTCGGGCTTGCTCGCGGGCATCTGCTGACCGCGGCTGGCGGGGTCGGTGAGCCGGCCGCCGCGGGCTTCCCAGTCGCTGTAGCCGCCGGCCTGTTCTTCTACCGTGCCGTCGCCGCGCAGGATCAGCAGCTGGGTCACTACGTGGTCCATGAAATCGCGATCGTGGCTGACCAGGATCACCGTGCCGTCAAAGGACAGCAGGATGTCTTCCAGCAGTTCCAGGGTCTCCACGTCCAGGTCGTTGGTGGGCTCGTCCAGTACCAGCAGGTTGGCGGGCTTGCTGAACAGGCGCGCGAGAATGGCGCGGTTCTGTTCGCCGCCAGACAGCGCCTTGACCGGTGTCCGCACCCGCTCCGGACTGAACAGGAAGTCACCCAGGTAGGAGATGGCGTGACGGCGCTTGCCGTTGATTTCGATGAAATCCTGGCCGCCGCAGATGTTGTCGATCAGGTTCTGCTCCGGCTCCAGCTTGCCGCGCAGCTGGTCCGAGTAGGCGATCTCCAGCTTGGTGCCGAGTTTTATCGTGCCGCTGTCCGGGGCCAGCTGGCCCAGGATCAACTTCACCAGGGTGGACTTGCCGGCCCCGTTGGCGCCGACGATGCCCACCCGGTCGCCGCGCTGGATGATGGTCGAGAAGTCGCTAATCACATCCCGGCCTTCAAACGCCTTGCTGACATGTTCCAGCTCCGCGACGATCTTGCCCGAGCGGCTGGCTTCCTCGATATTGAAGTTGGCACTGCCGACCTTTTCCCGCCGCTGCTGGCGCTCCCGGCGCATGGCCTCCAGGTCCCGCACGCGGCCCTCATTGCGGGTACGGCGGGCCTTGATCCCCTGGCGTATCCACACTTCTTCCTGGGCCAGCTTCTTGTCGAACAGGGCGTTGGCGCGTTCCTCGGCCTCCAGTTCCTGCTCGCGGTGATTGAGGAAGCCCTGGTAGCTGCCATGCCAGGTGGTGAGGTGGCCCCGGTCCAGCTCGGCGATACTGGTGGCGACGTTCTGCAGGAAGCGGCGGTCGTGGGTGATCAGTACGATCGCACCGCGGAACTGCTGCAGCTGGGTTTCCAGCCACTGGATCGCGGGAATGTCCAGGTGGTTGGTGGGCTCGTCCAGCAGCAGGATGTCCGGGTCCGCGACCAGGGCCTGGGCCAGGGCCACGCGCCGGCGCCAGCCGCCGGAAAGCTCGCCCATTTTCGCGTCCTGGGGCAACTGCAGCTGGGTGATGGTGGTTTCGACCCGCTGCTGCAGGGCCCAGCCATCGGCGGCCTCCAGCTGCTGCTGCACCCGCGCCAGGCGGTCGAAGTCGATGTCGGCATCCTGCAGCAGGTGATGGTATTCCGCCAGCAGCTTGCCGGCCTCCGCCAGCCCCTCGGCGACCACGTCGTACACGCTGCTGTCATCGGCGTCGGGCAGGGTCTGCAGCAGGCGCGCGATGCGCACGCCGGGACGCAGCCAGCGCTCGCCCGCGTCCGGTTGCTGTTCCCCGGCGAGGATGCGCAGCAGGGTGGTCTTGCCGGTGCCGTTGCGGCCCAGCAGGCCCCAGCGCTCGCCGCGGCGGATGGTCAGGTCGACATGATCGAGCAGCACCTGGGTGCCGTAGTGCAGTTGCAGGGATTCGAGGCGGAGCAGGGGCATGGTATGACTTCAGTAGTGGGGTGGTGGTAGGCAAGGGCGCGCATTGTAGCAAACTTCGCGGTCCGGGCGACGGTCGCTGTCCACCCTACATCACCTCGGACCTCGCATCCTGGTAGTGCGCGCGGAGAATCGCGACCAGTGCCTCGGCGGGCCCTGACAATGGATAGCGGCGGCGGGTCACAATCCCCACCCGGCGTTCGATGACCGGTGCCAGCAGGGGGCGGGAGCGCACACCCAGTTCGCGCAGCTGTTGCCTGCACAGCGTCGGTACCGCGCTGACGCCAAGGCCCGCCGCCACCATGCGGCCGATGGTGACCAGGTGGTTGGTCTCCACCTCTACCCGCAGGGTCACGCCGCTGGTCGCCAGTGATTGCTCCAGCAGTGAGCGGATACTGGACGGGTGCTGCAGGGCGATAAAGGGTTCCTCGCCGAGGGCGCTCCAGTGCAGTTGCCGCTGTGCCAGCAGCGGATGTCCCTGGGGCAGTGCCGCCACGAAGCGATCGCTGAACAGCGGGCTGAACTGTAGATCCTCGGCGGCGCCGGGATCGAAGGCGATGCCGGCTTCCACCCGGCCGCTGCGAACCATGGCAATGACATCCTCGGCGATAACGTCGTGCACCGTTATGTTGATCTCCGGGTGCAGTTGCCGAAACTGCTGCAACAGGGCCGGCAGTTCGGTGCTGGCGAAGGAGGGCATGGCGGCAACCGCGAGCCTGCCGCGCCTCAGGGCAAAGGTGTCGTGCAGGTCGTCGACAGCGGCACTCCAGTCCGCCAGCAGGCGCTGGGCCACGGGCAGGAACTGGCTGCCCTCGGGGGTCAGTGCCAGGGTGCGGGTGGTGCGGGCCAGCAGGCGTCCGCCCACCGCCTGTTCCAGGTTGCGGATGGTGACACTCAGTGCGGGCTGGGACAGGTTCAGCAGGCCACAGGCCTCGGCGAAGCTGCGACTGCGGGCGACGGCGACAAAGGCCCGAAGCTGCTTGACGGTAATGTCCATGCCAGTTCTCGAAAGCTATTGATTAATATAATGGAACAATTCGTAAATTAATTATATTTGATAAATATAAGCGCCTGTAGGAAGCTGTCAACTGTGTCGCCGACCGCAGTGGCTGCGGGGCGCTGGCAGTCAACAGGAGAGCAATCACGATGGCCGGATTCGACAAGGTGGTGGGCAGCTATGCCGAGGCGATGGCGGGCCTGGAAGACGGGATGACGGTGATCGCCGGCGGCTTCGGGCTCTGCGGTATTCCCGAAAACCTCATCGCCGAGATCAAGCGCAAGGGCACCCGCGACCTGACCTTCTATTCCAACAACTGCGGTGTCGACGGCTTTGGCCTCGGCATCCTGCTGGAGGACCGGCAGATTCGCAAGATGGTGTCGTCCTATGTGGGCGAGAACAAGCTGTTCATGGAACAGCTGCTGGCGGGCGAGCTGGAGGTGGAGCTGACGCCCCAGGGTACCCTGGCGGAAAAAATGCGCGCGGGCGGTGCCGGCATTCCGGCCTTCTACACCGCCACCGGCTACGGTACCCCGGTGGGCGAGGGCAAGGAGGTGCGGGAGTTCAACGGCCGCCACTACATTCTGGAAGAAGCCATTGTCGGTGACTTCGCCATCGTCAAGGCCTGGAAGGGCGACCGCTACGGCAACCTTGTCTACCGTCATACCGCGATGAATTTCAACCCGGAGGCTGCCACTGCCGGCCGCATCACCGTCGCTGAAGTAGAGGAACTGGTGGAGCCGGGCGAACTGGAGCCGAGCCAGATCCATACCCCCGGTATCTACGTCGACCGCCTGATCCGGGGCACTTTCGAGAAACGCATTGAGCAGCGCACCGTGCGCGCAGGCTGAGGGAGCACACAGCTATGGCATTATCCCGCGAACAAATGGCACAGCGCGTCGCCCAGGAGCTGCAGGACGGCTTCTATGTCAACCTGGGCATCGGCATCCCCACCCTGGTGGCCAATTACGCTCCCGAGGGCATCGAGGTGATGCTGCAGTCCGAGAACGGCCTGCTGGGCATGGGGCCGTTCCCCACCGAGGCACAGCTGGATCCGGACATGATCAACGCCGGCAAGCAGACGGTCACCGCCGCCAAGGGTGCCTCCATTTTTTCCTCCGCGGAGTCTTTTGCGATGATCCGCGGCGGGCACGTGGATCTCACCGTGCTGGGCGCCTTCGAGGTGGACGTCGCGGGCAATATCGCCTCCTACATGATCCCCGGCAAGCTGATCAAGGGCATGGGTGGCGCCATGGACCTGGTGGCCGGCGCCGACAACATCATCGTCCTCATGACCCACGCGTCCAAGGACGGCGAGTCCAAGCTGCTGCCGCAATGCACCCTGCCGCTGACCGGGGCGGGTTGTATCAAGCGGGTGGTGACCGACCTCGCCTACCTGGAGATTGCCGACGGCAAGTTCTGGTTGCGGGAGCGCGCACCGGGCGTGAGCGTGGACGACATCGTGCGCCTGACCGCGGGCGAACTCGTGGTGCCCGAGACGGTGCCGGAAATGACGTTCTAGGCGCCATTTCGGTTATCATTGCCGCCCTCCGGAGACTGCGGACCGAGGCGACGCGATGGTACTTTCCCGACAAACCGATTACGACCGCCAGATAGCCACCTGGCTGATTCTCTGCGCGGTGGTGATTTTTGGCATGATCCTGCTGGGCGGCGTCACCCGCCTGACCAATTCCGGGCTCTCCATCACCGAATGGAAGCCCATCATGGGGGTGATCCCGCCCCTGTCCGACGCCGCCTGGCAAGAGGCGCTGGACAAGTACCGCCAGTCCCCCGAGTACCTGCAGATCAATCGCGGCATGTCCATGGACGCCTTCAAGGTGATCTTCATGTACGAGTACCTGCACCGGGTGCTGGGGCGCCTGATCGGGGTGCTGTTCTTTTTCCCCATGGTCTACTTCGCCCTGCGCGGGCGGGTGCGGGCGGGCATGATGCCCAGGCTCTGGGGCCTGTTCATCCTCGGTGGCTGCCAGGGCCTGCTCGGCTGGTACATGGTGAAAAGCGGGCTGGTCGACGTGCCGCACGTCAGTCAGTACCGCCTGACCGCACACCTGGGGCTGGCGGTGATTATCTATGCCTGGATGTTGTGGCTGATTCTCGACCTGGTCACGGGTCGGCATCCGCGGGGCCGCACCCCCCACCCGCTGGCGCCCTGGGGCCTGGCACTGGTCGGGCTGGTGTTCCTGATGATTCTCTCCGGTGGCCTGGTCGCCGGTACCAAGGCGGGCTTTGCCTACAGTACCTGGCCGCTGATGGGGACCAGTTTCATTCCGCCCGGGCTGTACTCGGGCGACCCGGCGTGGCTGGACGCCTTCGAGGACATCACCGCCATCCAGTTCAATCATCGCATCTTCGCCTACGTCCTGTTCGGCCTGGTGCATGTCTTTGCCTGGAAACTCTGGCGCTCGGGCCTGGCACAGCGCGCCCGGGTGGCGACAGTGCTGTTGCTGCTGGCACTGTGGCTCCAGGTCATTCTCGGCATCACCACCCTGCTGCAGCATGTGCCGGTTGGGCTGGCGGCGGCGCACCAGGGTGGCGCGGTATTGCTGTTGTCTGCCATGCTCTATGCAGCACATGTCCTGCAGCGGGGGAAAGCGCATGTATGAACGGTTCCAGGAACATCTGGCGGGTCAGCTGGCGGAGATTGAAGCCGCCGGGCTGTACAAGCACGAACGTCTGATCACCACGCCCCAGGGTGCCCATGTTGGGGTGCGGGAGCGGGAGGTACTGAACCTCTGTGCCAACAATTACCTGGGCCTGGCCCAGCACCCGGAGGTCAATGCCGCCGCCGCGGCGGGCCTGCACGACTGGGGCTACGGCATGGCCTCGGTGCGCTTCATCTGCGGCACCCAGACCCTGCACAAGGAGCTGGAATCAAGCCTGTCGGCGTTTCTCGGTACCGAGGACACGATTCTCTATCCCTCCTGCTTCGACGCCAATGGCGGCCTGTTCGAAACCCTGCTGGGGGAGGAGGACGCGGTCATTTCCGATGAGCTCAACCACGCCAGCATCATCGACGGTATCCGCCTGAGCAAGGCGAAGCGATTCCGCTATCGCAACAGCGACATGGCCGATCTCGAGGCGCAGCTGCAGGCAGCCGACGCTGCCGGGGCCCGCTTCAAGCTGATCACCACCGACGGCGTGTTCTCCATGGATGGCTACATCGCCCGCCTGGACGAGATCTGCGACCTGGCCCAGCGCTACGACGCCCTGGTCCACTTCGATGACTGTCACGCCACCGGTTTCGTTGGCGCCGGCGGCCGCGGCACCCATGAACTGCGCGGCTGCATGGACCGGATTGATATCACCACCGGCACCCTGGGCAAGGCGCTCGGCGGCGCCAGCGGCGGCTATACCGCGGCACGGCAGGAGATTGTGGACCTGTTGCGACAGCGCTCACGGCCCTACCTGTTCTCCAATACCGTGGCGCCACCGGTGGTCGCCGGGGCCATCAAGGCGGTGGAACTGGTCGGCACCGAACCGGCCCTGAGACAGCGGCTGGCGCAGAATACCGAGCGTTTCCGGTCCGGGCTGGAGGCGCAGGGTTTCGAACTGCTGCCCGGTGAGCATCCCATTGTGCCGGTAATGCTGCACGACGCGGCGCTGGCGGCGCGGTTCGCAGAGGCGATGCTGGCGCAGGGCGTCTACGTGGTGGCGTTCTCCTTTCCGGTGGTGCCCAGGGGCAAGGCGCGCATTCGCACCCAGATGTCGGCGGCACTCAGCGATGCCGATATTGATTTTGCGCTGGAGGCCTTCGGTCGCGCCCGTGCCGCAGCAGAACGGTGCTGAATCCGACGGCCTCCTGGTTTCACCAGAACTTCGGCGCCTTGTCGTCCTCGCGGCGCCCGGCCTGTTCGCGGCGCTCGGGTTGCGTGATATCGAACCGGACGGCGGCGCGACGGTCTTCGCTGCCCCGGCGGTTGCCCCGGCGCCGCTCCGGCCCGGTGTAGTGCTTTTCGCCCTTGCGGTCTTTGCACACAGGCGGCGACAGATCCCGGGCTTCAAATCGGGCTGTTTTGTCAGACATGAGGGCATCTCCTCTATTGCTCGGAGCATTCGCTTGTAGTCTGGCTCATTTCCCGGGATTTGCGTACCTGCAGTAACGCACAGGGCAACATTTTTTCCTGCTTTGTGAAGTGGGTCACTTGGTAAATGCCCGCTGGCGGGCTTATCCTCTGCGAACTTTTAAAATTCGACGATTTTCAGCCTCTTAGCCAGGTTTCTCGACAACTCGCCCGGGATCGGGCACGCAGGGGTAACTGCCAGACATGACCGCCAGTTCGGACGACACGCTGCTGCAGAGCCTGCTGGCTCTGTGCCGCTACCACGGCAATGCCTCTACCGGTGAAGCCCTGGTAGCCGGGTTGCCGCTGGAAGACGGTCGCCTGACGCCGGCCCTGTTTGAGCGCGCCGCCAGCCGGGTAGGGCTGGTAGGTCGCATACTGGAGCGCAGCGCCCGCGACGTGGAGCCCGCGCTGTTGCCGGCGGTGGTCCTGCTCGAGAGTGACCGCGCCTGCCTGCTGATGGGCTGGAGCGACGATGGCGCCGCCGCTACGGTGATCTTTCCCGATCTCAACGAGGCGGCAGTCGAGGTGCCTGCGACGCAGCTGCTCGCCCGGGAGACCGGCAGGGTCATCGTCTGTCGTCCACGGTTCCGGTTCGACCAGCGCACGCCCCGCACCGGCACTTCAGACCGCGGCCACTGGTTCTGGGACGCGATCCGCGCCAACATGCCGGTCTACCGGGATGTGCTGCTGGCGGCGTTTTTCATCAACGTCTTCGCCCTGGCGCTGCCCCTGTTCACCATGAATGTGTACGACCGGGTGGTACCCAATTACGCGGTCGAGACCCTGTGGATGCTGGCGGCAGGGGTGATCATCATTCTCCTGGCCGACATTGTCCTGCGCAGCATGCGCGGCTATTTCCTGGACCTGGCCAGCCGCCGGGTCGACATGCGCCTGTCGGGGCAGATCATGGAGCGGGTGCTGGGTACGCGGCTGGAGCATCGCGCACTCTCGGTGGGCTCCTACGCCGCCAACCTGCGATCCTTCGAGACTGTGCGCGACTTCATTACCTCGGCCTCCATTACCACCCTGATCGACGTGCCCTTCGCCTTCATTTTTCTTGCGGTAATCGCGTGGATTGCCTGGCCGGTATTGATTCCACTGGGCATCGGCCTGCTGATCGTGCTGGGCTATGCCCTGGCGACCCAGGGCAAGTTGCGGGAGCTGTCGGAAACCACCTACCGCGCCAGTGCCCTGCGCAACGCCACCCTGATCGAGAGCCTGGTCGGCATGGATACCATCAAGGCCATGGGCGCGGAGTCCCGCATGCAGCGCAAGTGGGAGGAAACCACGGCCTTCCTCGCCCACGTCGGCGTACAGCTGCGGCTGGTCTCCAATTCCACCATCAATGTGACCCAGTGGGCCAACCAGATGGTTGTCATGTTCGTCATCATCACCGGGGTTTACCTGATTACTGCCGGCGAGCTCAGCATGGGGGGGCTGATTGCCTGCAGCATGCTCAGCGGCCGGGCCATGGCCCCCTTTGGCCAGGTGGCCGGGTTGATCACCTCCTGGCACAACGCGCGGATTTCCCTCAAGTCTCTGGACGAAGTCATGGCCAAGCCCATGGAGCGGGCCGAGGGCGCCCAGTTCCTGTCCCGGGAGATGTTCAAGGGCGACATCGAGTTCCGCCAGGTGTCCTTTGCCTATCCCGGGGCGGAGATGGAGTCCCTGAGCAACGTGTCATTCCGGATCAAGCCCGGGGAGAGGGTGGCCATCCTGGGACGGGTTGGCTCGGGCAAGTCGACCCTGCAGAAACTGGCCATGGGTCTGTATCAACCTACCGCCGGGTCGATCATGATTGACGGCATTGATCTGCGCCAGCTGGATCCGGGCGAGTTCCGCTCCCGGGTAGGCTATGTGCCCCAGGATGTCACCCTGTTCTATGGCAGCCTGCGCGACAACATCACCCTGTCGCACGCCAATGTCAGCGACGCCGCGCTGGTGCGGGCAGCGGAAATTGCCAACCTGTCAGACTACATCAACCGCCACCCCAAGGGCTTCGACATGCAGGTCAGCGAGCGCGGTGATTCCCTGTCCGGTGGCCAGCGCAAGTGTGTGGCCCTGGCCCGGGCCGTGGTTCACGATCCGCCGATCCTGTTGATGGACGAACCCACCGGCTCCATGGACCACTCCACGGAAGTCGCGGTCAAGCAGCAGCTCATGGAGTACATTCAGGGCCGCACCTGGCTGGTGGTGACCCACCGCAACTCGCTGCTGGAGATGGTGGACCGGATCATCGTTATCGACAACGGCCGGCTGGTCGCAGACGGGCCCCGTGACAGCGTGATCCAGGCCCTGCAGCAGGGCAAGATAGGGGCTGCCAAATGAGCCGGGAACAGCAGCCGTTGAATCCGGGCGAGCCGCTGCCGGAAGCGCCCCGGAAGCGCTATCTGGCGGATTTCATTTTCGCTCCCTGGCTCAGGGATGCCGCCGACGCCCCCCGCAACTGGGAGCAGGACGCCCACCGCGCCTGGGTCGAACAGCAGCCCCTGCGCGCCCGGGCCCTGCTCTATATTGTCGCCCTGATCGTGGTTGCCCTGGTGGCCTGGGCCGCCTTCGCCGAGATTGACGAGGTGACCCGGGGCGAGGGCAAGGTCATTCCCTCCCGCCAGATCCAGGTGGTCCAGTCCCAGGATGGCGGCGTGGTGACCGAGATCCATGTCCGCGCCGGTGACATCGTTGAGGCCGGTGAGCTGCTGGTGCGGCTGGACCAGACCCGTTCCGAGTCCAATCTGCGCGAGAACCAGGCCGAGTTCCAGGCCCTGTCGGTGCGCACGGCGCGGCTCAGTGCCAACCTGGCGCGCACGGAATTCGTGGTGGTGCCCGAGTGGTTGCAGCAGGTGCCGGAAATCGTGGAGCAGGAGCGGGCCCTGTACGAATCCAGCCGGGCCCAGCTTGACCTGCAGCGACAGATCGCCGCGGAACAGCTGGAGCAGCGGCAGCAGGAACTGGCGGAAGTGAACGCCCGCTCACGCCAGCTGTCCCGCTCCCTGGACCTCAGTCGCCAGGAGTTGAGCGTGACCCGGCCGATGGTGGCCTCCGGCGCGGTATCCCAGGTCGAGATCCTGCGCCTGGAGCGCGAGGTCAACCAGCTCAGCGGCGAGTTCGAGCAGTCACAGGCCCAGATCCGCCGCCTGAATTCGGCTATCCAGGAAGCCCGGCGTCGGCTGAGCGAAGTGGAGGTCGAGTATGAGAACACGGTGCGCGAGGAACTGACCGACACCATCGCCCGCATGAATGGACTGCGCGAGGCCGGCCTCGGCCTGAGCGACCGGGTGCGGCAGACCGAAGTCAGGTCCCCGGTCAGGGGCACCGTCAACCGCCTCTACCACAATACCATTGGCGGGGTGGTGACCCCGGGCAAGGAGGTTGTCGAGGTGGTGCCCCTGGACGACACCCTGCTGGTGGAAGTGCGTATCCGGCCCAAGGACATTGCCTTCCTGATTCCGGGCCAGGAAGCCCTGGTCAAGCTGACCGCCTACGATTTCGTGGTCTACGGCGGCCTGGAGGGCGTGGTGGAGCACATCGGTGCAGACACCATCATGGACGATGAAGGCAACCCGTTCTATGAGGTGCATGTGCGGACGAAGGAAGCGGGGTTTGGCGAGGACATGCCAATCATGCCCGGGATGACGGTGCAGGTGGATATCCTCACCGGCAAGAAGACGATTCTGGCGTACCTGATGAAGCCCGTTCTGCGGGCCAAGCAGTACGCACTGACGGAGCGCTGATGAAACAGGTGTTTGCAAACCCGGAAGGTGTACTGCGGCAGCGCTGGCAAGCGGCGTTTCCCGAGGCAGTGGCGCTGGCGCTGCCCTGGAGCGAGCAGTTCGCGCCCCGGCTCACCGCGGACACCCTGGTCTGGCTGGCCTGCCCGGGTAATCTCGATACTGTGCGGGACACGCTGGCAAAGGTACTGGCAGCCGGGAGCCGGGTGGTCGTGATGTCCGCGACACCCTCGGAGGCGCAGGCATTCGAGGTCCTGAACGCCGGTGCCGCCGGCTATTGCCACCTCGAGGCGGCACCGGAGCAATTGCGCGAGATCGCGCTGGTGGTCGGTCACGGCGGTCTGTGGATGCCCCCGGGGCTGCTGCAGCGGCTGCTCGCCCTGTCCCTGCGCACGGCACCTGCACCCTCCACCCAGCCGCCAGCGGCGCTGGAGGAACTGACCGCGCGCGAGCGCGAGGTGGCGGCGCAGGTTGCCCTGGGTGCCAGCAACAGCGAGATTGCCGATGCCCTGGGGATCACCGGGCGCACGGTCAAGGCGCACCTGACGGCGATCTTCGCCAAGCTCGGGGTGCGCGACCGGGTGCAGTTGGCACTGGCGATGCGCGGGGCCGCGGAGCTGAACGCCACTTCCTGAACCATTGGTCGCGGATTCTTGCCGCTTGTCGATGCAGGCTGGTATTGCCGCGGCTGCTGGCGATACTGCACGATGACAAAAGTGCGGACAGGGGCCAGAGGGTGTGGGTAGAGGGAACAAGTAGCAACGTCGGCGAGATGTCCGCAGACTTACCCCGGGTTCTCGACCACTCGGCGGGATTCAGCCTCATCGAGATGATGGTGGTGCTGGCGGTGCTTGCCATATCTCTGGTGATCGCGGCTCCCGCGTTTACTGACCTGATCCGCGACAATCGCCTGGTATCCAGCACCTACGGGGTGCGTGCCACGCTGAACCTGGCGCGCTCGGAAGCGTTGGCGCGGCGCGCCGCAGTGGTGGTGTGTGGCACGGCCAATGGTACGGCGTGCAGCAAGAGCACTGATTGGAGTAGCGGCTATCTGGCGCTGATTGGCGTTGACGAGGATGCAACAGTGGATGCAGGCAATCCCGGGCAAAGTCGCCTGCACTGGGAACAGCAGAACAACCCTTTGGTCACCGTAACCTTCAGCCGGAATTTTGTCGCCTACGACAGCATGGGTTCTGCGCTGGGTAGCGCCGGCACCTTCGTTTTTTGCGATGACCGCGGTGCCAGCAAGGCGCGTGGGCTTATTCTCACCAATTCGGGCTCGTTGTCCGCCAGCGTGGACGCGGACGCTAACGGCATAGTGGAAGATGGGGCAGGCAATGACGTCTCTTGCTAGATTTTCTGCACGCAGAGAGTCCGGGGTCACCCTGATCGAGGCGCTGGCAACCTTTGTGATCCTTTCTGTGGGCTTGCTCGGCATTGTCAGTCTGCAGGGAATAGCCAAGAGCGCGCAGCACCAGGGAATCCAGCGTACCAAGGCGGTCATTCTGGCCAACGATCTGGTGGAGCGCATCCGGATCAACCCGGGTGGCGTGCTGACCTACAGCGCCGGTGGCATGGACACCTCTCTGGGCGGGGCAACCCTGAGCGCTCCCGCGACCGATTGCGCGGCGGTGTCCTGCACGGCAGCACAGCTCGCCGCCTACGACCTCTGGCTGTGGGAGCAAAGCCTGGATGGGGCGACGGTCACCGTCACTGATGCCGACTCCACCGTGCGTAATACCGCGGGCCTGATAGCACCGCGCGCCTGTGTACGTTTTGCAGCAGACACTGGCATGACGCGCACTGGCGTGGTCGACGTGATTATCCAGTGGCGCGGCCTCGGGGAAATCGACGATGCGGTGACTGCGGACCTTGATATCTGTGGCGGTGGCACCGATGGGGGCGAAGATGACTTTCGGCGGCAACTGATAGTGAGTACGTTTGTGATCGACGAGGCGGAACTGTGAGCGCCATGCCTGCGCAGGGCCAAAGTCAGCGCGGATTCTCGCTGATCGAGTTCATGGTCGCCATGACCCTGGGGCTGATCCTGATTGCTGGCGCGGTATCGGTCTACCTGGCGACCAAACGCTCCTATACCGAGGTGGAGCAGGTGGCCAGCCTGGCGGAGAACAGCCGTTTCGCGCTGCAGGTGCTCAATGATTCCCTGCGCCACGCCGGCTTTTTTGGTGGGGCCCATCCCCGGGATATCGAGCCCGATGCCTCACTTGGTGCCGTTACTGGTGACTGCACGGGTGACGCATCCTTCCTGAACGTCGCCAGCTACCTGCGCGCCATTGCGCCGACTACTGCGGTGGCGTTTGGCTGTGTCACCGATGCACTGCCGGCTGCCGGTGGCATGCCGCGGGAGGTGCTGGTCGTGAAGCAGGTACTGCCTCGGCCGCTCTATGATCGCGACCCGGACGATGCCAGTGCCGCGGTCGATGGTGTCATCAGTTTCCCGGCTGCGCTGAATGCGCAGGAGACTTACATCATCGCCAACAGCGAGCGGGGACTCCTGCTTGATGGCGCCGATACAGCGCCGGACGTAAGGCCGGGCAATGCCTTTGCACTCGCGGCCGCCTGGCCCTATCGCCTGCAGGTTTACTATATTCGCAATCTGCCCACGCCGACGCTGAGCCGGCGGGTGTTGTCCTGGGATACAACGGCAGGGGCGATGGCCATGACGACCGAAGATCTGGTGCCCGGTGTCGAGTCGCTCAGGTTCCGTTTTGGTGTGGATGCAAATAACAATGGGGAAGTGGATCGTTTCATGAATGTCGCCCAAATGACTTCGGCGCCTGCCATGTGGGATAGCGTAGAGGCAGTCGAGGTTTCGATGCTGCTCCGTGCCCCCGCGGAGGACCCTTCTTACCAAGATCAGAAGACTTACAACGTCGGTGGAGTCACGGTAGCGCCCGGCGGCAATTGGCGGCGACAGTTGCTGCAGACCAATGTGTCCCTGCGCAACCCCAAGCTGATGATTCGCGGAGGATTGTGATGGTCCGGTACGGTTTCCAGCGTGGCGTTGCGCTCGTGGTCTCCCTCCTGTTCCTGCTGGTGGTGACCATTGTCAGTATCACGGCGGCCACCAACAGTTCTCTCGGTTTGCGAATGGCGGGGAATCTGCAGGACAACTATGAGTCCTTCCAGGCAGCTGAGGCGGGTATTTACGGTGCTTTGGCGCTGGCCGGCACGGCAGAGGATCCTTTTTTGCGCGTCGACGATGCAACCCCGTTTGCCGGTCTTAACGCCACGACCACTCATCCTCTACGCAGCTTGCGCGATGGTGTTGGTGCGGTAGATGTGCGCGTCACCGTGGTGGCCCTTTCGCGGGACTGCCCGCGGCCGCCGGGTGAAGAGGGCGGTAGCAGTATCGGAATTTTTGACTGTGATTTCTATCGGGTAACGTCAGAGCACGACGTTGCCGGCAAGGCGCGGTCTCGAATTGAGTTGGGTGTGGTCAAGACAGTGGTTGGTGAAGCCGGTTAGGCATCGATTGAGCCTGTGCGAACAGGGGGTGGATATATGAAAGCGGCAATGGGCGTGTGGAACTTGGGACGGATGGCTGCGCTGGCGATCATGCTGCTTGCGGGCGGATCGTTGCCTGCGGCGGCTGATGACACCGAAATCTACAAGGCTGAATTCAGCGCCAATACGGGTTCACGGCCCAAGGTGCTGGTGGTTTTCGATGACTCGGGCAGTATGTCCTTCATGGTCGATCAGCAGCGCCCGACCTATGATCCCGAGGCGACGAACTACCAGCACTCCTTCGTGTCAGGCGGGCGCCCGGGCAACTGGTCGCAGCGGATCTACTGGTCCACCGATGGTAATGTGCCACCGAAGCGTGTCGGCGGTCAGAACAATCCCAACTGGTTTTTGGCCGACAAGAATCGCTGCGCCTCCTCCTATGACAGCCTGGAACTCGACGGGCGCTTTACGACAGATCGGGCAAGACGCTGGGTCGATTCCACCGTGGTCGAGACAGCGGGATTCTATCGTTGCGGTGAAGGTGAGTCAGTCCAGGGGAGCGGCTGTTACCGTTTCGTCGATGTGGAGGAGGAGATCGAGGTTTGTACGGATCCAGTTACCGAGCAAGTGCCCCAAAGCGTGTACAACAATTGGACGGGTGAAAAATTTCGTTCATGCCCAAGCTTTGAATTCTTCTGCAGATTTGGTTTCGTCGCTTATGAATACTTCATTGTCCGGCCTGGCGACTGCACGACTGAAACCGTCATCCGGCAGGAGTGGACCCGGGTGGGCGATGCCGAATGGGTTCCCCCGACAACGTCCCTGAGTATCGAGAACTGGCAGCCGCTAAGCGGCAATGTCAACAATCCTCCCCATGTCGAGTGTCTGAATGATGTCGCGAACGGTATTACCGACAACGGCCCCGGTATTGGTGCGGGCTACCCCCAGGATGGCGTCCAGACCGGCAGCGAGTATGGCCCCGACCCCGACCCTTCCATGAGCTGGGGCAACGGAGCCTATACCTTCTACACGGCACACTACCTGGACTGGTACTACGATGACACCCTGGAGGAGCCGCGCAGTCGCCTGGATATTGCCCAGGAGGTTATCTCCACCATCATCAACACCAATCCCGGCATTGATTTTGGACTGATGGAGTTCAACTTCGATCAGGGCGGTCGCGTCATTCGCCGCATTGTCGAGAACATGACCGAGGCCCAACGCAGTAGCCTGGTTGATCTGGTAAACGATATCGATCACGCGGGCAGCACGCCGTTGTGCGAGTCGATGTATGAGGCGTACCGGTACATTTCCGGTGGTGACGTGCTCTATGGCTACAATCGCCAGACTGGCAGCGACAGCCGTGGTGTCTACGATGTGCATCAACGGGATCAGCTGGCGGAGTCCAATGGCAGCTACATTTCGCCGGCGACCGATTGCGCCTATACCTATGTGATTCTGGTAACGGATGGTTTCCCGCAGCGGGACACCGACGCCACCTCGCGTATCGAGACCCTGACCGGGAAGACCTGCAACCGCTATGAGGATGCCGACGGCAACAACACCAAGAATTGTCTGCCGGAACTGGCGGAGTACATGGCCAATACCGATCTGGACAACGACACCACCAATGGCAACCAGTTCGGCATTACCTACACCATCGGCTTTACCACGGACCAGGACCTGCTGCGCGACGCGGCAGAAAAAGGCAAGGGGCAGTACTACACTGCAAATGATGCCAAAGAGCTGACCGAGGCGTTCCAGGGCGCTATTGTCAGTATTCTGTCAACAGACACGACTTTTACTTCTCCTGCGGTTGCGGTGGATACCTTTACCCGGACCCAGAGCCGTGACGAAATCTTCTACGCCATGTTCAAACCCGGTGAAAGTGTCGACTGGCCGGGCAATATCAAGAAGTTGAAGCTGCAGGTTGATGATGGCGAGGCGGTACTTGTTGACGCCAATGGCTCCCCCGCCATAGATGCGACCACCGGCTTCATCAGGGACACCGCAGTGACATTCTGGGGTTCCAGCCAGGATGGCGGTGATGTCCAGAAGGGCGGTGTCGGCGCCCTGCTGGCTGCGCGCGATGCGGCATCGCGGTCGATTTATACCAATATCGGTACCGGGGGAGCACTGCAGCCGTTCCTGCCCACCAACATCACGGCAGCGGCCATGGATGTGGCCAACGACACGGAGTTGCACGCGCTGTTTGGCGTGCCGTCAGCGGTGGGCCTGACGCGCTTGATCAATTGGGCGCGCGGGTTCGATGCCTATGACAACGATGGCGACGGCGACAACAGCGATACGCGTAGCTGGGTCATGGGCGATATCCTGCACAGTCAGCCGCTGGTCCTGAACTACGGCGCACGCAGCGGGTTCAGCATCGAAGAGCCCGATATCCGGCTGCTGGTGGGCACCAATGGCGGCTTCGTCCACATGTTTGGCAACGACAATGGCCAGGAAGACTGGGCTTTCTTCCCCAGGGAACTGGCGCCGATCCTGCGTGACAGAAGCCAGAATGCACGATCCTCGCAAAACATCTATGGCATTGACCTGACGCCCGTGGCCTACACTCGCGATGTGAATGGCGACGGCACGCTGGACTCCGGGGCAGGTGACAAGGTGTGGGCCTACTTCGGCATGCGCCGTGGCGGCCAGGCCTATTACGCGCTGGACGTCTCGGATCCGGGGAGCCCCTCCTTCATGTGGTCCATCAGCCCGTCGACCACGGGGTTCTCGGAACTCGGCCAGACCTGGTCGGAGCCCGTGGCCACGCGTATTCCCGGATACAGGGACAACGATGGTGCAGCAAAACCCGTGCTCGTGTTTGGTGCCGGGTATGATACCGACAAGGATGCCTCGGGGCCGGCCAGTCCCGACGACAGTGGCCGCGGTATCTTCATCGTGGATGCGGAAACTGGTGCCCTGGTCTGGAGTGTGACTCCCGCGTCCAATAGCGCGAAGAACCTGTCGGAATCCGGCCTGCGGCACTCGGTGGCAGCACCGGTTACGGTGCTGGACAGCAACGGTGATGAACTGACGGACCGTATTTATTTCGCGGATACCGGCGGCAGTATCTGGCGGGTCGACCTTCCCGGCGACGAGTTGCCCACATCCAGCCAGACAACGTGGCAGATCAACCAGCTGGCCCGGCTGGGCGGCGGCGGTGTGGCCGGAGACCGGCGCTTCTTCAGCGCCCCCGATGTCGTGCGGATCCGTTTCAACGGCAGCCCTGTCGATGCGGTCCTCATCGGATCCGGTGACCGCACCAATCCCAACGCCATTGATGTAAACAATCGTTTCTACATGATTCGCGATCTTGCCGTGGGCATCTACGATACAGCGAGACCCAGCTCGGCGGATTGTGCCGATGCTGAAGTATCGGATTTCAGGTGCGGTTTGCCGCTGACCAACACCAGCCTGTTCAACATTACCAACAACAGGCTGGTGACGGGGACGGAGGAGGAGCGGCTGACTGCCCTGGAGTCGCTCAGGTCGGCCAATGGCTGGCGTCTGAATCTGACCAACGAAGGCGAGAAGTCCCTGTCAAAATCACTGACACTGAACGGCAAGGTGTTCTTGACAACATTCACGCCGAGTAATGTCCTCGACGACATCAATGTCTGCGAGCCGGTTTCCGGCACCGGCAGGCTGTATGTGGTGGATCTCTTTTCCGGGGATCGCAATGTCATTCCTCTCGGCCCGATCATTCCCGATACACCGTCGGTGCATTTCGGCGAGGATGGCCAGATCCGCCTGCTGTTACCGCCGGGCACACCCAGGGGTGATACCGATGGCGATGGTGAGGATAATTGCGAGGGCGGGGTATGTGACATTGGCACACCGCTCCGCGCCCCCTATGGTGACCACTGGTTCCAGGAGGAGTATTGATGAGTGCCACATGCCCTCCGTCTCGGCAGCCAGCGCGCTTCTTGACCGGCAGGCGCAATGCAGGTTTCACCCTGATCGAGGTGATGATCGTCGTGGTCATCGTGAGTATCCTGGTAGCGGTCGCGCTGCCCGCCTATCAGGGCAGCCTGCAGAAAGGGCGCCGCAGCGATGCCATGTCCTCGCTGCTGGATGCTTCGAACAGGCAGCAACAGTTCATGTTGGACCAGGGGCGGTATACCACCGACATGAGAGAGCTTGGGTATGCTGCCAATCCGTGGATAACAGACGAAGGCCACTACAGCATCGGCGCAGCGGCGTGTAGCGGTGGGGTAATAGGCAATTGTTTTGAGCTGACTGCAACGCCGCGCCCAGGGTCGCCGCAGGCGAATGATGCACGCTGTACCAGCTTCACGCTTGATTCGTTCGGCACGCGAAGCGCAACAGGAACAACAGCGACGGAGTGTTGGTGACAGAATTTCACCAGGGAGAAGAGTCATGACAGGATTAGGGCGAAAGGGTTTGGCGGCGGCGCTATGTGCGCTGATCTCGTATACTGGTGGCGTCTTTGCCCAGGCGAAGATGCCCCAGCGGGAGTTTGTCTGTCAGGTCGAGGACGCAGATGCGGTAACCCGGTTTATTGGCATTCAGGCAGCGACCCTTGAAGCTGCGCAGGATATTGCACAGGGAAAGTCGAAGTGGCCGGTGCCGGCAGGCCGGGTATTGATTGAGTGCATAGATCCCCGTGCAGAAACCTTCAAGAGCGGCCAGGCGCAAAAGGCGTACACGGAAGAGGTGCGCTAGCTGGAACGCCTGCCCCTCGCTTGCCTTTCCCCGTCGTCGCCACCGGGCTTCGGTTTTATAGCCTGCTGGAATACTATCGCCCCACCCTGTGAACTGACTCACAGAACCACGCCTTCATCCTGTACCTGAGTACAATGTGCTCGAGTTATCGGTCGTTTACTATCAAAATTCCAATACCCAGTGAGGCGGCAGACGTTGCCGCGGATTTGATACAGGAATGACCGAGATGGCGGATACAGCGATAGCAACAGTTACGGCAATTACCGGCACGGCCTATGCCCGTTCAGCCGATGGCGAATTGCGTGAACTGAAACCGGGCGACGTGCTCCTTGAAGGCGAGACCGTGGTAACGCCCGATGGTGGAGCAGTAGAGCTGGCGCTTGTGGATGGCGTGCCGTTGGTGGTCAGCGAAGTGCCGGAGCTGACCCTGACCCGGGATATTGTCGCGGAGCGTGCGGCGGCCGCCGACGAGAGCGCGGTGGAGGACGAGACGGTTGCTGCAGTGCTGGCTGCCCTTGAGGGCGACGGTGACATTCTGGAGCAACTGGAGGCTCCCGCGGCAGGTGCTGGCGGTGAAGGCGGAGACAGTGGCGGTCACAGCTTTGTCCGCCTCGGGCGCATCGTCGAGGAAACCCCGGAATTCTCTGGTATGGCCGCACTCAGTGATCCTGCGGCAACACTGCAGGTAGAGCAGTCCGATCAGATCCTGCCCGTCGACGCGATAGATGACCAGGAGACGACAGAACAGAATACGCCGGTGCAGATCAGTGTCCGGGACAATGACATATTCACCGAGGGCTCCATTATCACGGCAGTGACCCAGCCGGAAAATGGCAGTGCGGTCATCAACCCCGACGGTACGGTTACCTTTGTTCCCGATGAAGGTTTTGTTGGGGAAACCACGTTTACCTACACGGCCACGACTCCCGACGGTACCAACCAGGACACTGCGGTTGTAACCGTTGTGGTGACCGGCCCCGGCGAGCCGGAGCCGGAACCTCAACCAGAGCCGCAGCCGGAACCGCAGCCGCAGCCGGAGCCTGAGCCCGAGCCGGAACCCGAGCCGCAGCCGGAGCCTGAGCCCGAGCCGGAACCCGAGCCGCAGCCAGAGCCAGAGCCAGAGCCAGAGCCAGAGCCAGAGCCAGAGCCAGAGCCGGAGCCCGAGCCGGAGCCGGAGCCGGAGCCGGAGCCGGAGCCGGAGCCGGAGCCGGAGCCCGAGCCAGAGCCAGAGCCAGAGCCTGAGCCCGAGCCGGAGCCCGAGCCTGAGCCCGAACCTGAGCCCGAACCCGAGCCCGAGCCCGAGCCCATTGTGACCTTGTCCACCGATTCCCTGGTGGATGAAGACGACTTGCCCGCAGGGGTAGGCGATGCCGCGCCCGGTGATGACGTACCGGTATCGGGAGGCACTATTGCGTTCAATACCGGGACGGTGGGTCTGGGGGCGATCGCGTTGGCGGCCACCGCAGGCGGCCTGACCACCCTGGATGGCTCGGCGGTGAATTTCGCCTGGAATCCGGCCGGCGGTGACGCGGGTGCCGGAGCGCTGCTGGGCTATACCGGCGCCGTGGCGCCGGATGACGCCGGCTTTGATTCCGGTAACCTGGTGGTGTCGGTGGCGCTCGATGCCTACACGCCGGGAGCAACAGGAGAGGGCAGCGTCGGCTACAGCGTGACGCTGCACCAGCCCGTGGCGCACCCGCCGGTGAACGATGCCGGCGAGCCCGTGGCCGCCTGGGAAAACAACCTTGGCTTCGAGGTGACAGCGACCGTGACCAACAGCGACGGGGTGGCTTCCGCCAGTGGCCCCGACAGCGTGTTTACAGTCACGATTGACGATGACATGCCGGTCGCCAACCCGCTGGGCCAGATCCTCGAGGTGCCGGTCAGCGACACCGCGGTGGGCTCACTCGCGGCAGGCTGGGACAATGTGGTGGCAACCAGTGGCAGCGGCAGCATCAGCGCCAGTGCCGATGCCGATGGTGTCTATCTCAAGTGGGGCGGCAGCAACGGCTCCGGCTACGATTTCCGCTACGCGGATGAGTTTACCGGTAGCACCGAGGTGTCGACAGATGCCCTGTTCACACTGGGCACCCTGACCCACAACAATTTCCCGATACCTTTGTCCAGCAAGTTCCTGGACACAGTGGATCTGGAAGTCACGTTCACCCTGGTTGTTGATGGTGTGGCAACCCAGGTGACCACCACCATCAGCCTGGATCACACGGAGACCCCCAACAGCGGACCGGATTCGAATCCGGCCAACGATGACATCGTGCAGATCAGCAACGCCAGCCAGGTGCAGACCATCACGGTTGGCGATCGCGAATTTGAACTGCGCATTCGCGGGTTCCTCGATGGCGATGGCAACCTGGTCAGCACGGTCAGGACACCGGAGGGAGCCGCGACCAGTTTCCCGCTGGTGGCGGAAGTTGCCTCCACGGATGACCTGCCGGCACTGAGCGGGGTACTGGAACCGGTCTGGGGCGCGGACGGTCCCGCCGACGAGGGTGCCATTACCTGGGAGGCCAGCGGCGGTACCATCAGCAGCGGGGTGATCGAGGGCAGCCACGGCAGCCTTACGGTGAACCCGGATGGCAGTTACAGCTACAGCATGAGCCGTGCGGGTCGCGATTCGATGGAAGCGGAAGCGGAAGTCACCGAGACCTTCACCTATTACCTGACCGATGCCGATGGCGACCGTGTGGAAGCCACTCTGGAAGTGGTTCTGCAGGGCGTGGCCAACACTCCCGCAGCTGAGCCTGAGATCGCGCCGCGCCAGGTCCCGGAACCGATGCTGGTACCAGAGCCTGAACCGGAGCCAGAGCCAGAGCCTGAACCGGAGCCTGAACCGGAGCCTGAACCGGAGCCTGAACCGGAGCCTGAACCGGAGCTGGAACTGGCGCCGAAGCTTGAGTCTCAGCCGGCGCAACTACCCAACGGTATCTCCAACGTGGTCTTCCTCATCGAGAGTGCTGGTGGAGACAGCTTGTTGATCAAGGTGGAGGATTGGAACAACGATGTCCGTGACCCCGCTTTCCCCCTGGGTCTCTATGCCGAACTTGAGGCGATGGGCGAGGAATACGAGGTCGTTGACTACGTCATCAAGGCGGGCACCGATATTTACGACAGCCTTGGCAACAACATCACGGGTAGTGAACCGGGATGGTATAGCCTCACTGATGTGGATGACACGATGGTCCTCTCGGCCTTGATCGACGGCAGTGCACAAGCACAGACCCCGGTTGAGCAGGAGCCGGAGATCGAGTCCGACGCTCCGATGCTGGGCGAGTCCGAGCCAGAAGCACCTGCAGGCACTTTGCTGGCAACTGCAGGCGATGATGTATTCGCCTTCACCCTGGCGGACGCCGGTACTGATGCTCCGACGACGATCCTGGGCTTCGCCGACAGCGGCAACGATGTCCTGGACCTGCGCGATCTGCTGCAGGGTGAGGAGGCCGCAGGCGCGGATCTGACCAGCTACCTGAATGTCACCTACGACGGTGCCAACACGATAATCAATGTCAGCTCCGATGGCAGCTTCAAGGGCAACAACGGGGATGCCAACAAGGTCGACCACACCATTACCCTCGAAGGTGTGGACCTGGTCATGGGCAACGATGACATGGCCTCGGTGATCCAGAGCATGCTCGACGCCGGCAAGCTGTCTATCGACCAGTAAGCCTCTGGGCTATGATCCATCCCCGGTACCCGCAAGGGTGCCGGGGAATTTTCATGGGAGTGGAACAATGCCTTACGTCAAGCGCGACAGCAGTGGCCGGATTGTCGCTGTGAGCCAGCTACCGGGAGAGTGTGACGAGGCTGTCGCGCCGGAGGACGGGGACCTCAGGGCCTACCTGGATGCCCTTGGCCGCCTTCCCGGCGAACTCAGTTCGACCGATCAGGACTTTGTCAGGGTGCTGGAGGATGTTGTCGAGCTGCTGATCGAGCGCGGCGTCATCCTGTTCACGGACCTGCCGGCGTCGGCGCAGCAGAAAATGTTGCTGCGCCAGCGGCTGCGGGAGCACATGGCGACAAGCCTTGACCTGCTGGGTGACGACTGAGCGCCAGCCTGTCGCTGCCATTCCTGCTGCGCCCACGGGCAGTGGCTTGGCTTGTTATTGCTCGTCGGCTCGTACCCCGGGCCCGGTGACACCATCGAAACCCAGTTGCGCCAGCTGTTGCTGCTCGGCAGCGGTGCGAACCCCTTCCGCGATGACGATGACCCCGATGGCGTGGCCGACTGTACACAAGGTGCGCAGCAGGGCCTGATTGCCCGGATTGGCCTCCACATCGCGCACGAACGACGCATCTATTTTCAGGTAGTCCAGGCCCACATCATGCAGCTGACCAATGTCCGCCAGCTGGTGGCCGACATGTTCAATCCCGACCTTGCAGCCGAAGCGTCGCGCACTGGCGGCCAGTCGCTTGAACGCCTGCAGGTGGCGGAAGGCCATGGATTCGGGTAGCTCCAGCCACAATTTCCCGGCAGCCGTGCCTGCCGCCGCCAGGCGATCGCTCAGCCAGAGGGGGAAGCTTGCCTCTACCAGTGCGCCGACAGACAGGTTTATGGCCAGTGGCTGTTGCTGGACCGCGGTAATGCGCAGCGCCAGGTCGACCACGTATTTGTCCAGTTCGCTGGACAGCTCCAGGCGGTTGATCCAGGGCAGAAAGACGCCCGCCGGCAATTGCCGGTCTGCTTCCTGCAGGCGTACCGGCGCCTCGAAGTGCAGGAGGCGCCTGTCCATGTCCTGGACCGGATAGCTGGCGAGGCTGAACCCCTGCTCGGCGAATGCGCGCGTGAACAGCGTTTGCCAATGCAGCATCTGGTCCCTCACCGGCAGCGCCGGGATATCACCCGCATAGGTAATGCTGACCTCTGCACTCTCGTCTCCGCGGGCGGCAAGCAGCGCCGCATCGAGTCTGGTCAAGAGGGTCGACAGTGTGTCCCCATGGCTGTACACCGTGGCGGCACAGGGCAGGCTGCAGTCCCCTCGCATGTTGCGGCTGTCGACCACTTCCCCGATCGCCGTTCGAACCTGTTGCGCCAGTGGTGCAGGCTCCATGTTGCGGGGTGCCAGCAGGGCGAAGTCCGAGCCGTTGAGACGGGAGGCGCTCCAGCGGCTGTGCTGGCTGGCGTGAATGTCCAGCGTTTTGCCGATGTCCCGCAACAGTCCGTCGACCACTGTGTGGCCATAGCGCTGGTTTAGCGATGCCAGCCCGCCGATGCGGATCAGCACCACGGAGCCGGTGGCATTGACGTCGTCACTCTCGAGGGTCGCGGCAAGTGAGTGCATGAAGGGCTCGCGGTTGGTCAGGCCTGTTACCGGGTCCCTGTGGCTGGCGCGCTGCATCTGCTCAAGCCTGGCGGTCTCCCGCTGCAGGAGTGTCTTGATCCTCTGTGACAGGGTGTTCATGGCGCTGACCACGCGCCGGAATTCCAGGGTGCGCGGCTCGGGGATTACCACGAACCGGCGCTGGCCAATCGCCTCCGCCTGCTCCACCACCGCGTTCAGTGGTCGCAGAATGGTACGCAGCAGATAGCTGCCGAGAATGCCGCCGGCGAGCAGGGTCGCCAGAAACACCAGCATCAGCACGCGGGCGCTGTCCCAGAGCTCGCGGTAGGCGAAGCGGGAGTGGCTGCGCAGGGTCAGGGTGCCGACTTGCTGCCAGCCCTTTTGTACCTGCGCATGGCCGGGTTCCACTTCTATGGGCAGCAGGTCCACGAACCAGGCGGGAATGTCGCTGACTTCCTGGGTGTCCTCGCGACGGATGATGAGCTCCCCGTCCGGGTCCACGAGTTCGATCAGTTGGTAGTGGCCGGTGTCAAACTGCGCCGCCAGCGTGAGCTCCAGCAATACCGGGTCCGCCCCCTGCTGGGTCAGTGACAGCGCCAGTGCGGCGGCGTTGTCGACGTTCTTCATGTACAGCTGCTGCTCGAGGTAGCGCTTTGCCGACAGGCTGCTGACCACGAAGGTACTGCCAAATACCAGGGTCAGCAGGAGAATGATTGCCAGCCAGAGTTGTTTGAAAAGTGACATGCCGGTACTCCTTCAGTATTCCTGGTTCAGCCGAGCCCGTCGGCCGCCATGCGTTGCAGCACGTCGCGCCAGCGCGAGAGCCTGGCCCCGGGATCGCGGGTAGCGGGTGTCGCGGCGCCGCCCACCCACAGGCCCTGGCTGTTGAAGCCGAAAACCGGTTGCAGGTCCGCGCGGCGCGAGGCGGGGCGGATCTCGGACACCATATTATCCAGAATCAGCGGCTCTGCGGAGGGGGTCGCGTAGTAGGCCAGAATCATGTGTGCCTCCGTGGCGTTGCTGTAGCCACCCCCGACCTGCGCCTTGACGTAGGTGATGCGCATCTTGCCGATATCCACGCCAGCGAGCAGCAGGGTCATGTACTTGGCGATGCTGAAATCCTCGCAGTCCCCCTCGCGTCGGGCCATGGTTTCCAGCGGCGTCGCCCAGTAGTCCTGCTGCTGCCAGATCTCGATATCGGTGCGCCAGCGCACCAGGTTGTTGAAGAAGTCGTTGACCCGGGCAAGCTTCTGTTCTGCGGGCAGGGGTGTGATCTCGTCGATGAGCGCGCGCCAGCGGGCAACCGTGGCGGCGGTCTCGGGACCGTGGCGGGCGAGGGCGAGGCGCTCCATGCGGTTCAGGTCCGCCTGGGCAAGCACCAGCGCACAGCCGAGCAGGGCGACGAGCATCGCCACTGTGAACGCGGTCATTCTCTTGCGCGCTGCTGTTGCTGATATCATTGGTCCAGCCTGACGCCGGTGTCAAAGGTGGATGTTACGGTATTTTGTTCGCGTGTACGGTCGCGAAGTCGGCTTTCCACAGAATTGTCGGCCGGGGCGGGCAATTCTGTGACCCAGTTCATGGAATCTGTTTGCACGCGGCAAATTTCAGCCCTGTGTGCCTTATAATCGCCGGCGCAAGCGAAGTTTACAGGCAGCGCGGGACTGCTGTCGTGACAACAAGGGAAGAAAGCGTATGAAAAGGAAATTGGGGGTGATCGGCGCGGTGGTTGCTGCCTGCGTTCTGCAGGGTGGCGCCGTACAGGCGCAACCGGTGGGGGACTTTCGTGCGGCCGTGACCCAGGCGGTGATGACCAATCCCCGGGTCAGCGCGGCCTGGTACAATTTCGAGGCGACGCGGGAGGCCCAGCGCGCAGCCCGGGGTGGTTATTTTCCCAGCGTTGATATCAGCGCCGAGATAGGCCGCGAGGAACGTGAGACACCGCTGGTGGATCTCGGCAGTTATACCCGCGACGCGACCCGGTTCACCATCACCCAGATGCTGTTTGACGGTTTTGCCACCCGCGAGGATGTGCGGGCCCTCGGCTTCGAGAAGCTGAACCAGTACTACGAGCTGCGCCGGGCCTCCGAGGAGATTGCCTTGGAGGCGGCCCAGGCCTATCTGGATACAGCGCGTTACCAGCATTTGGTCAGGCTGGCTGAAGACAATTACGTGTTTCACCGGCAGGTGTTTGACAAGATCGCCGAGCGCACTGAAGGTGGTGTCAGTCAGGGCGTGGACCTGGACCAGGCCTCGGCGCGGGTTGCGCTTGCGGAGTCCAACCTGCTGACGGAGCTGACCAACTTGCATGATGTGCAGGCGCGCTTTCAGCGGGTGGTCGGTGACCTGCCGGCACCGGACCTGACCATGCCGACGGTGCCCGCCAGCATGATTCCCGAGCTGCGGACTGCGGCCCTCAATGTGGCCTATGAGCGCAGCCCCGAGATCAACGCGGCGATTGAGAACCTGCGCGCCACCCAGGCCCAGTTGAATCGCAGCAACGCCCCCTTCATGCCGCGGGTCGACCTGCGCTACCGCAATGAAGTGGAGCATGATACCGATGGCCTGGATGGGCGCTACGATGAAGAGGCTGTCGAACTGGTACTCAACTACAACCTGTTTCGCGGTGGCGCCGACAGCGCCCGCAAGCGCGAGTTCTACAATCGCTACAACTCGGCCATGGAAGAGCGCAAGCAGGCCTGTCTCAACGTGCGCCAGAACACCATGATTGCCTTCAATGACATCGGGGTGCTGGAGCAGCAGGTCGAGCTGCTGGACCGGAATCGCCTGGCCCAGGACAAGACCCGCCGCGCCTACCAGGACCAGTTCGATATCGGCCAGCGCACCTTGTTGGACCTGCTGGATTCCCAGAACGAGTATTTCGATACCCAGCGCGCCCATGTCAGCGCACAAGCCGCCCTGCGCCAGGCCCAGGCCCGGACCCTGGCCAACATGGGCCTGCTGCTGTCGGCAATGGACGTCAGCGACCTCAACGAAGAACAGATCGAAGAGTACAATCTGGAGCTGGCGCGCGGCGATGACCCGAATGGCCAGCCCCTGTGCCCGCCGGAAGCGCCGGCGGCAATGACCATCGACCGGGAGGCCCTGCTCGCACGCCTGGCGAACTCCGGCGCAGACAGCAGCCGCTACCGCCAGGTGAGTGAGAATCGCGTGGCGGTATCACTGAATGTCCAGTTCGCGCACAACTCGTCGGTGATCACCAGCGAATACGATGCGGAAATCGGCCGAGCCGCGGATTTTCTGCGAGACAATCCTGCGGTGGTGGCAATCGTTGAAGGCCATACCGACATCACGGGCACCGCAGAGTACAACCAGTGGCTGTCGGATCGCCGGGCCAATGCCGTGCGCAAGATGCTGATCGACAACCATGGCGTGCGCGCGTCCCAGATCACCGCCGTCGGTCACGGCCAGAGCATGCCGATCGCGGACAATGACACCGCCGAGGGGCGCAGCCTCAATCGCCGGGTTGACCTGGTGCTGGACAGTAACGGCGACTGATTCGGCTGCCAGGCAGCAGAAAAAAGCCCGGCGCCTCACAGCGCCGGGCTTTCTTTGGTGCCGGGTTGCGGCTGGCCAGAAGCCAGCCGGGTCTCCTCAGAACGAGTACTTGGCGCGGACGCCAACGATGCGCCCCTCGTCAATGAACTGGCTGTGGGTTCCCGCCAGCACCGGGGTGTCAAAGCTCTGCACGAACACTTCCTTGTCGAAAATGTTGCGGCCGTAGGCCATGACCTCCCAGTTCTCCCCGCGCAGACCCAGGCGCAGATTGACCTTGGAGTAGGAATCCATGGTGTCGATCGGGTCATTGTCGCCACCCGGTTCGAAATCGTCGCGGTAGTTCGCCTCACCGGAGACAAAGGCTTCCAGGCCATTGTTGAGCGGGTAGTTGTAATCCGCCAGCAAAGAGGCGGTGTACTCGGGGGCGAACATGGTGCTCTCTCCCGACAGGTCGTTGTCGGTAAAGCCCAGGTCGGTGCCGCAGGCGGGATCCACATCCAGCTGGATCGCGGTGCAGGGAGCGTTCTCGAAGCTGTCATAGGTGGCGTCGAGCCAGGCCGCATTGACCCCCAGCCGCAGGCGGTCGGTGGCCTGCCACAGCACATCCAGCTCCAGCCCCATGATCTCCGACTTGGCGGCATTGGTTACCCCAAAACTGATGCCCTTGAAGATGGAGGTCTGCAGGTTGTCGTAGACGGTATAGAACGCGGCCCAGTTCAGGGTCATGCTGCCGTCCATGAGGGTGTGCTTGCCACCTATCTCGAAGGCATCCACCTCCTCGTCCTCAAACTCGAACTCATCGTTGGGGACGGTGGGATCGTAGCACTCGGCCAGCGGTGCGCCCGGTACGCAGGGGAAGGTGCCCGCATCCAGCTGCCCCGGTTCCTGGTCGTCGGCGTCGGTGAAGCCGCCGCTCTTGAAGCCCTGGGAGAAGCTCGCATACAGCATGCTGTTCTCGGTGGCGTCCCACTGCAGGGTAGCCGAGGGGATCCACTTGTCGGTCTTGCGGCTTTCACGGTAGTCGAAGGGATAGGTGTTGAAGCTGGTCGCTTCGATGAACAGGGCGAAATAGTTTTCTGTAGGATTGTCCAGCCCGGTGAGGTCATCGCTGACGAATTGGGAGCTCACCACATCCTTCTTTTCCTCGGTGTAGCGCAGGCCCAGGGTCAGGCGCAGGTCGTCCCGCAGGTTGAAGGTGCCCTGGCCGAACAGCGCCCAGGACTCCGAGTCCTGCTGGTGGTAGTGGTTGCGGGCGAGCTGGTTGGCGGGATACGCGCCCCCGGTCAGCAGGGTGAACAGGCTGTTGACGCCCAGCAGCTGCGGTACCAGGCCATCCGCATTGAGGTCGATGGTGACCCGGCGGTCGATCTCCAGGTCGCTCTTCTCGAAGTAGCCGCCGACCACGTAATCGAAGAACTCGCCGCCCGGAGAGGCGAAGCGGAACTCCTGGCTGAACTGCTCGAAATCCTGGACATCGTCGCGATGGATAAACTGTAGCGGCAGCCAGTCCACATCGACACCGTCAATAAAAGTGTACTCGGACCAGCCGGTGACGGAGGTCAGGGTGCCGCCCGGCAGCTCGTAGTCCACCGTCAAGGCGAAGTTGTCGTAGTCTTCATCGCTGCCATCGGGATACTGGCCGATACCCTGGCCGTCGGCAATGCTGTTGCCGTAGCCATTGTCCTTGTAGACCACGAATTCGCGGTTGCCGATTTCCGCAAAGTCCGGGTAGAAGGAATCCATCAGCGCGTAGCCGATGCTGGCGAACGCGGAGCGGTTGGGGAACAGCCGGTCCCGCTCGGCGGGGTCGTCCAGGTAGAGCGTGGTGGTGGAGGGTGAACCGATGCGCTCGTACTCGGTGTTGCTGTACTTGAAGTTGACGTTGAGGTTGTCGCTGGGTTGCCAGACCGTGGTCAGCCGGAATCCGGTCTCGTCGATCTCGCCCTCGGAGCGGTTGAGGAATTCGTTGTCCATATAGCCGTCGGTGACCCGGTGCTTGAAGCCCAGGCGGGCGGCAAAGGTGTCGCTGAGCGAGCCCTGCACGAAACCCTCGTAGATCTGGCCATCGTGGGATTCCAGGGACACGCCGATTTCGCCGCTCAGTCCTTCGCCGACATCAGGCGAGGCGGTAATGATGTTGATCGCGCCCGCGACCGTGTTCTTGCCGAACAGCGTACCCTGGGGGCCACGCAGGACCTCCACCCGTTCCAGGTCCATGAACCCGGCGCGGTACTGGCGGCCGCGGCCCATGTAGATGCCGTCGATATACATGCCCACGGACTGTTCAAAGCCCTGGTTATTGCCGGAGCCGACGCCGCGCATGTAGATGTTGGTGTTAACGGAGGCTGCCGCGATGTACAGGTTGGGCACGTAGTCGGACAGGGCCTGCATGTTGGGGATGCCGGCACTTTGCAGTTTTTCGCCCTGCATGGCGGATACCGAGATCGGTACATCCTGCAGGCTCTAGGCGCGCTTCTGCGCGGTAACAATCACTTCTTCGAGTTGCTGGCTATGTGCCAGGGGGGTTGCAGAGAGTACGGCAATCGCCGCTACCAGGGGTGCCTTGCGAAACTTCAATCGCATGAAAAATCCTTACTGTCAGCTGTTATGAGAATTATGGCTGCCTGTTGTGGACGGCAGTAATCCGCGACCAATACTAGGGTATTTGCCGGTGCCGGTATACCCGCTGGCTGCTGGTGCAAGGTGTTGGGGAGGCGCTGTAGACCGCACTTATGGTTATCTGCGGTCTGTCAGGGTTGGTAGCTGCATTCAGCCCATATGGGCTGTCTCAGTTCGTGGCCAGCATGTTTTCCCGCTGGCGGAAACTGTGCAGGGCGGTGTTCCAGGACTCGGCTGCGGTTTCCGCCAGGTAGACCGCGCGATTGTGCACCAGAGGGTGCAGGCTTGCAGACCGGCAGTCGAGGTAGGCTTCGACGCCGGCGACATAGTGGCTGACCGCTTGCTGGGCCGCGTGCATCTCCTCAATGCTGGCAGTCTGGCCGTTGGGGACGGCCGGGGCTTCCTGCGGCATCGACGCGGGGCAGCTGGCCCAGGTGTTGGCGGCCAGGAACAGGGCGGGAAGTACGAGCAGTTTTTTCATGACAATGACCTCGAGTGACTGTGGCTGGGACATTGGGTGTTACCCAATGTGTTACTAATATCCACATAAACGGGAGTCAGCGCAACCCCGAAAGCCGCCCGCTGCCAAATTTATTTACCATTAAAATCAATAATATAAAGTTCACAAAAGGGGCGTGCACCAAAATGTTACTTTGTGTAACCCGATGTTTCGGGCAGTTGTGCGATGGTGGTGCGTCGCGGAGGGTAAAATCCTGCCGGCCGGCAGTTGCCGCCCCGGATTCGTGCGCACAATCCCGGCCGGCGCATTACACTGGGGCATACCCGCTGCAAAGCGGAAATTCTCGACAGACCCTGGAATCCGGAGGTTGGATCATGTCCCAGCGAATGGAAAAGGACACCATGGGGGAGATTGCCGTGCCTGCGGCAGCCCTGTACGGCGCGCAGACCCAGCGCGCCCTGGACAACATCGCCATTGCCCCGCAGCGGCAATTACCGCCGTCGTTTCTGCGGGCCCTGGCGCTGGTAAAAGCCGCCGCGGCCACGGCCAATGCGCAAGTGGGGGTGCTGGACGAGGCGATCGCGGCTGCCATTGTGTCGGCGGCAGAGACTGTCGCGGCGGGGGCGCACCCGGACGCATTCCCGGTCTCGGTGTTCCAGACCGGCTCCGGCACCAGCAGCAACATGAACATGAACGAGGTGCTGGCGACGCTTGCCGGCCGCGCAAGCGGGCAGACGGTGCATCCCAATGACCACGTCAACTGTAGCCAGAGCAGCAACGATGTCGTGCCCACGGCGATCCAGGTCGCGGCAACGCTGGAACTGGAGGCGCAGCTGCTGCCCGCTGTCACTGCCCTTGAGGGTGCCTTGCAGCAGCGGGTGCCGGAGCTGGAGGCCGTGGTCAAGACCGGGCGCACCCACCTGATGGACGCGATGCCGGTGACGCTGGGCTTTGAGTTGCGCACCTGGGAACTGCAGTTGCAGGAGTGCCGGCAGCGGCTTGCGGACCTGCACTCCAGGTTGCAGGCACTGCCCATCGGCGGCTCCGCGGTGGGCACCGGGGTCAATGTGCCCGCGGGCTACATCGACGCGCTGCTGCAGGCGTTGCGGGCACAGTCCGGCGTCACCTTTACCGCCGCCGCCATGCCCTCTACCCGGATGGCGGCGCAGGATGTGAGCGTCGAGTGTTCAGCCTGCCTGCGCAGTGTGGCCCTGGTGCTGATCAAGATGGCCAATGACCTGCGCTGGATGGGCTCCGGGCCGCTGGCGGGGCTGGGCGAGATCCAGCTGCAGGCGCTGCAGCCGGGCTCTTCCATCATGCCCGGCAAAGTGAACCCGGTGGTGCCCGAAGCGGTGCTGATGGCGGCGACCGAGGTGCTGGGCAATGACGCGACCATCGTGCTCGCCGGGCAGTCGGGCAGCTTCCAGCTCAACGTCATGCTGCCGCTGATCGCGGACAAGCTGCTCGGCAGTGTCGCCTTGCTGGCAGGTGCCTGCGCTGCCATGGGGGACTGTATCGGGGGTCTCGAGCCCTGTACCGGGCACGCGGGCGATACGGTGGCCCGCAACCCCATCCTGGTGACGGCGCTGAACCCGATTATTGGCTACGAGGCCGCCGCCGCGATTGCCAAGCGCGCCTATCGGGAGGGGCGCCCGGTACTGGAGGTGGCACTGGAGGATACGGATCTGTCGCGGGATGAGCTGGCCAGGCTGCTGGACCCGATGCCGCTCGCCCGGGGCAACCGGAAGGATTTGCCGCACAGATGATGGCTTTCGGCTTGATCCGATGTACCCCCGCCAGCGGATTTGCGCGATCCTGTCAGCTCGCAGTTTGCAAAGGGCTGGCACGGGAGGACAGGGAATGTCTGCCACAGTTCACCACATTGCCGGCGCGATTCTGCTGGGGGCAGCCGTTGCCGCCGGCCCCGCGCAGGCACAGTTGCCGCTCAGCATTGAGGAGTTGCTGGTCGAGCAGCGCACTCTCAAGCTGCAAACGGCGTTCAGCTACAGTAACAGCGACAGCTCCAACCCGGCAGGACCTGGCTCCGGCCAGGCTGTGCCCCTGGCCTGGCAGCAGCAGACGCGGGTGAGCGCGGTGACCAGCCGTATCCGCTACGGCTGGCGCCGCAACCTGGAGCTTAATGCCGCCGTCACCCAGGCGCAGATTGACTGGCGCGGATCCGGTGGCTCCGGCGGCGATGATCAGTATTCCGTCGGACTGGGAGCTAACTGGCTGCTGTCGGCGGACAATCACACGCCGGCTCTGATGCTGACCGCCGCGGTGGATGTGCTGGAAACCAGCTGGTTGCAGCCCGGGGTGCGTCACCACGCCAGGACGGCGCGGCTGGGTGCGCACATTTACCGCGCCATCGATCCTGTGGTGTTGTCGCTTGCGGTCAGCCAGGAATGGCGCCTGGCGCGGGACTTTGCCGACGGCAGGCTGGACCCGGGCGATGTACTGACCCTGCGGCCGCAGGTTAATTTCGCCGTCAATCACCGGGTGACACTTACTGGAGGTATCTCCTGGCAGCGCCGGGCGGGTGACCGCTTTGACGGCACCACCCGGGCGGGCAGCCGACACCAGACCGGCTTGTCGGTGGGCGTTGGGTTGCTGGCCAGCCCTCGCTCGACAGTGTTTGTTGATAGTCATGTGCTCACCAGCGGCGAAGGTGGCGCCAGTCTGTCGCTGGAGTGGTTATACCGTTTTTGATGTGGGAGTGGTAACCGGTGCGCCACGTCGGCGTGCCCTTGGAAAAAACTTGCGTACAAGGAGATGTACCATGAAAAAACTATCTGGAATTGCGGCAGGGCTTGCCCTTGCCGCCCTGGTCAGCCAGCCGCTCGTTGCCAGCGCGGCCCCGGCGGCAGCGGATGAAGGCGCATGGGTCAACAGCGCATTCGGCGGCCTCGGCCCGATCACCTCCGGGGCCGAGATGCTGACCGACACCGAGTTGGAAAGCGCCACCGGACGCATTGCCCCGTTGACGTTTGCCTTTGCGGTCGCCACTTTTGATCTGACGCTTATGGGCCTGTATTGGGGAGTTTATGTGCCCAACTACGGGGGCGGCGGCTCCTGTTCCGGCTGTAATGACGCGATGTTGAATCAGCACTAAGGGTCGCAGGAGCTGCCCTGCGGCTGAAATTGATGAATCAGCCGCAGGGCATAATCCGGGTATTTGGCTAGACTCTTGGTAGTTCACCGGAAAGGAGGCCGCATGAAATACCCACCACTGGAACACAAACTGAGGACTTACCGCCTCGAGCAGCTGCAAACGCGGTATATGCTGCGTTACTGGTTTCATGGGCTCATCGCCCTGGTCAGTGTGATGGCGCTGCTGGTGGCGCTGTTCAAGGAGCAGGTGCTACCGGCGGTATTCCTGGTATTCACAGCGGCTGGGCTCTCCCTGGTAAGTGTTGCGGCGGATTGCCTGGGCCGCAGGCGGGCACTGCAGACGCTGCGCAGCGAATTGCCGCCGGGAGAGACCTATGAGCCGCCACGGGAAGTATTCTGATTCAGCCGGCAGGATCAGGCTGGGGAGCTGGCTGCTTGTTGCCGCTCTGGTCGTGCCAGCATCATCGGTGGGGGCGGAGAAGGACGGTTTCCGCAATTGGGTAACGCTGCGCGATGCCGGTGTGGTCCGCCAGGCGCGTGATTTCTCCTGCGGTGTGGCGGCGCTGGCAACCTACCTTACCTACTATCTGCACAGTCCGGTGACCGAGGCAGAGCTGCTGACCCTGCTGGATCAGCATGGCGACGACTGGGGCTTGCCCGCGGACTGGCGCGAGCGGGGTGTCTCCTATGCCGTGCTGCTGCAGTTGGCGCGGTATCACGGCCTGCAGGGCGCGGGTATGGCGGTAACGCCAGAGCTGCTGGAGTCGCTCAGGGTGCCCGCGCTTGTGCGCCTGGAGGTCCACGGGGTCCCGCACTTCAGTGTTCTCAGAGGTGTCGGTGAGGGCGGCCAGGTGCAGTTGGCGGACCCCTCCTGGGGCAACCACCGCTTGAGTCGGGAGGCGTTCTGGGCACTGTGGCTGGACCCGGAGCATGGCGGGGACTCTGGCACCCTGATGCTCTTCCAGCCGGTGGCGGGCAGTTCTCTGGAGCCGGATCCGGGCTACTTCCGCCTTGACTCTCCCCAGGCCCTGCTGCGCCCGCCGGGTTGAGCCTGCAGCACGAACAGGCATTGCTGTGGCGTTGACAATCTCGCCACGCTATTAAACTATGCTGCGTTCCTCTTTGCTGTTGCAGCGACCTTTGGAGTATCTGTCTGCCGATGAAGATTAGCCGTGCGATCCTTCTGGTAACTGCCTTTTGCCTGGCAGTTGGCAACACTCACGCATTGTCCGCAGCCGCGCAGGCCGCAGCCGCGCAGGCCGCAGCCGCGCAGGCGCCAGCTGCAGACGCAGACCAGCGCCTGCAGCAGCTCTACGAAGCCGAATACGCGTGGCGCCAGCAGGAAATGGGGCAGGTACGCGATGGCAAGGGCGGCTGGCGCGCCGGCGCGTACCTGCCGCGGGTGGACGCCGCCAGCCAGGCCCGACGCCTCGCCCGCTGGGAGCGCAGCCTGGCGGAGCTGGCCGCAATCCCCGAAGCAGAGCTGAGCCCGGAGGCCACCATCAATGCGGCGGTATTCAGGCAGATCGTAACGACCCTGGCCAATGAAGTCCGCTACCAGACCTACGAGGCGCCGCTGAATTCCGACACCTTCTTCTGGACCGGTTTGTACCCGCGGCTGGGCGGGTTCGACAGCGAAGCGGCCTGGCGCGACTACCTCGCCCGCTTGCGCGACCTGCCCCGGTTTTTTGCCGAACACCGGGCCAACATGCGCGCGGGCCTGGCCCGCGGCTACAGCGTGCCGCGTATCACCCTGCTCGGGCGTGAGAATTCGATCGAACCCTATCTGCTGCCGGGTGAGGACAATCCGTTCTGGTCGCCCATGCACTCGCTGCCGGCATCGATTCCCGCGGACCGGCAGGACGCGTTGCGGTCGGCCCTGCGCACCGTAATCGATGAAGCGGTAGTGCCGGCCTACGCGGACCTGTTGCAGTTCATGCGCGAGGAATATCTGCCACGGACCCGGGAGACGCTGGCCGCCCGCGACCTGCCCGACGGGGCGGCCTTCTATGCTGCGCAGATTCGCGGCTTCACCACCCTCGAGCTCACGGCGGAGGAGATCCACGCCGTGGGGCTGCAGGAAGTGGCGCGGATTCGGGCCGAGATGGAGGCGACCCGCGAGGCGGCGGGATTCGAGGGCGACATGCCGGCCTTCCTCGAATTCCTGCGCACCGATCCCCGGTTCTATGCCAAAACCCCGCGCGAACTGCTGTCGTTCACGGCCTGGGTCGCCAAGCGGGTGGACGGCAAGCTGGCGCAGAACCTGGGATTTCTGCCGCGGCGCCGCTTTACCATCCTGCCAGTGCCCGATGCGATTGCGCCATTCTACACCGGTGGCCGCGGCGGACTCGACAGCTGTCTGTTCAACACCTGGGACCTGCCGTCCCGGCCGCTGTATACACTGACCGCACTGACCCTGCACGAATGCGCGCCGGGCCATTCCCTGCAGGCAGCCATCGCCCGGGAGGCGCCGGGTGATATTCCCGAATTCCGGGCCAACAATTACTTCTCGGGCTACGGCGAGGGCTGGGGGTTGTACACGGAGTGGCTGGGGGTGGAGATGGGCGTCTACGATACGCCCTATGAACATTTCGGGCGCCTGTCCTACGAGATGTGGCGCGCAGCCCGGCTGGTCATCGACACCGGCCTGCATCACTATGGCTGGACCCGGGAGCAGGCCCAGGCGTACCTGCGGGACAATACCGCGCTGTCCGAGCACGAGCTGACCACGGAGATCGATCGCTACATTTCCTGGCCGGGCCAGGCTCTGGCCTACAAGCTCGGGGAGATGCTGATCCGGCGCAAGCGGGCGGAAGCCGAGGCGGCACTCGGGGAGGCCTTCGACAAGCGCTATTTCCACGATGTGATCCTGGGTTTGCGCTCGGTGCCGCTGCCGGTGCTTGAGCAACAGCTGGATCAGTGGATAGCCGGGGGTGGGCCGGATCCCTACGCAGGCATGAGTCTCTGACAAAAAAACGGCGACCGTGAGGTCGCCGTGGTCAACTCGGGGCAGAGTTCAGGAGGCAGGCAGGATGACGGTGTCGATGACGTGGATGACGCCGTTGCTGGCCTTGATGTCCGTGGTGACGACGGTGGCGTTGTTGATCTGGACGCCGTCGTTGGTCACAGCGATGCTGATGTCGGCGCCGTTGACCGTGGTAGCCTCGGTCAGCTCGACCACGTCCTTGGCATACACTGTGCCCGCGACGACATGGTAGGTGAGGATGTCGACCAGCTGTTGCTTGTTGGCCGGCTCAAGCAGGCTCTCAACAGTGCCCGCGGGCAGCTTGGCGAAGGCGGCGTTGGTGGGTGCAAAGACGGTGAAGGGGCCTTCGCCGGACAGCACATCAACCAGGCCGGCGGCCTGGAGGGCAGCGACCAGGGTGGAGAAATCTTCATTGCCGGCCGCTACCTCGACGATGTTGGACTTCTTCATGTCACCGTCGCTGTGGTGCCCGGCGTTGGCGGTACCTGCGCCCAGGAGGCTGGCGCAGAAGGCAAAGAGCGTCAGAAAACGTATTGCAGTAGGCATGATTGGATCCTTTCGTGAGAGTGGACTCAGGGTGCACAGGATATGCACGTTGTGGTTACGGTCCGGGATCGGGCCCGGACCGCCACTGTCACGATTGTGCCCACCTCTGGCTCAGATGGCCCTGCTGCGCTCGCGGATGGTGACGTTCAGGGTCTGGTCGTTGAGGCTGTAGTCCACCGGCACATCGATCAGGTGCACCGCTGGGTCCTCGAGGCAGGCCTTGATCAGGGGCTGCAGTTCCCCGGTGGCACCCACGCGCCAGCCCTTGGCGCCGTAGGATTCGGCATAGGCAACAAAGTCGGGGTTGCCGTAGTCGAGGCCGTAGTTGGCAAATTGCATGTTGGCCTGCTTCCACTTGATCATGCCATAGGCGTCGTCGCGGAGGATGATGACCACGACATGCAGCTTGAGGCGGACGGCGGTTTCCATCTCCTGGCTGTTCATCATGAAACCGCCGTCGCCGCAGACCGCGATCACCGCGCGCTCCGGGTAGACCATCTTGGCGGCCAGGGCAGACGGCAGGCCGGCGCCCATGGTTGCGAGGGCGTTGTCCAGCAGCAGCGAGTTGGGGAAGGCCGCCGGATAGTTGCGCGCAAACCAGATCTTGTAGACCCCGTTGTCCAGGGTCACGATACCGTCCCCGGGCAGGGCGCCGCGGACATCTTTCACGAAGCGTTCGGGCAGTATCGGGAAGCGGTCGTCGTCCTCCAGTTCGCGGCGGTGGGTCAGGTAGGCCGCGTGCACCTCGCGGAAGAAGTCGAAGTCCCACAGGGACTGTACCGTGACCTGCTCCTTGAGCTGCCAGATGCTGTTGGCGATGTCGCCGACCACTTCCAGTTGCGGGAAATAGACCGGGTCCACCGCCGCTGACTGGAAGTTGATGTGCACGACCTGGGCGCCACCGGGACGCATGAAGAAAGGGGGCTTCTCCACCACATCGTGGCCCACGTTGAGGATCAGGTCTGCCCTGGCCAGCGCCCGGTGAATGAAGTCGTTGTCCGAGAGGGCGGTGTTACCCAGGAACAGCTCGCCGTGCTCGTCCAGCACGCCCTTGCCCATCTGGGTGGTGATGAAAGGGATGCCGGTCTTGTCGACAAATTCCCGCAGCATCTTGCAGGTCAGTTTGCGGTTGGCGCCGGCGCCGATCACCAGCACCGGGCTTTTTGCCTGCTCGATCATCGCCACGGCGGCGTTGATCGCCTTGTACTCGGCGATGGGGCGACGCACGGTGCTGGCGGGAATCAGCGGGGCGCTGGTTTCCTCTGCGGCAATGTCCTCGGGCAGTTCAATATGCACCGCGCCCGGGCGCTCCTCCGACGCCAGCCGGAATGCCTCGCGCACCACCGAGGGAATGCGGTCGCCGCTGACGATCTGGGTAGTGAACTTGGTGATCGGCCGCATCATGTCCACCGCATCGATGACCTGGAAGCGGCCCTGCTTGCTGGTCTTGATCGGTTTCTGGCCGGTGATCATCAGCATCGGCATGGCGCCGAGCTGGGCGTAGGCTGCGGGGGTGACCAGGTTGGTGGCGCCGGGCCCGAGGGTGGACAGGCACACCCCCACCTTGCCGGTAAGGCGGCCGTAGGTGGCGGCCATGAATCCCGCGCCCTGCTCGTGGCGGGTCAGTATGAGCTTTATGGAGGACTCTCGCAGCGACTCCAGCAGGTCGAGGTTTTCCTCCCCGGGAATGCCGAAAATGTACTCCACTCCCTCGGCCTCGAGTGCCTTGATCATCAGGTCCGATGCTTTCATTCTCTGTCTCCCTTGCGTGGGCTTGCCCTGTATCCGGTGTGGTTTTCAGGGAGCAGAATTCACCATAGCACCAGTTGCGCGTTCGCGCCTGTTACGGGCTCGAATTCCCTGTCTCGAGCTTGCGGTACAGCGATCTCAGGCTGATGCCGGCGATCGCCGCGGCGCGTTCCTTGTCGCCATTGCAGTGGCGCAGCAGGTCCCGCAAGTAGCGTCGCTCCCGGGTTTTCAGGTCTGTCCATGCCCCTGGTTGCCCGGGTGCGGGGCTGCTGCCCGCAGCGAGGACCGGCGTCGGTACTGCGAGACAGCGCTCGATAACGCGGGCATCGATGACATTGCTGTCGGCGAAGATGATGGCGCGCTCGAGGATGTTGCGCAGTTCGCGGATATTGCCGGGAAAGGACTCCCGGCCGAGCCGGCGGATGGCGGAGTCGGTAAGGTGCAGGCGCTTTTCCCCCGCCAGCTTGCCGAGTATGGAGCGCGCCAGCAGTTGCAGGTCATCATGCCGTTCGCGCAGGGAGGGCAGATGTACCGGGAAGGCATTGATCCGGTAGTACAGGTCGCGGCGGAATTCGCCGCCTTCGACCATCGCCGCCAGGTCCTTGTGGGTGGCGCAAATGAGGCGGAACTCGGCACTGCGCAGCTGGGTGCTGCCCACCGCCCGGTAGCTGCCGGTCTCCAGCAGGCGCAACAGTTTGACCTGCATGCCCAGGGGAACATCGCCGATCTCATCCAGGAACAGGGTGCCCTGGTGAGCCGCTTCGAGCAGGCCGGGCTTGTTCTGGGAAGCGCCGGTGAAGGCGCCTTTCGCGTGCCCGAACAGCTCGCTTTCAAACAGGGTTTCGGTGAGACCTGCGCACTCAACCGTGACCAGGGCCCGGTCCCTGCGGTGGCTGGCCCGATGGATAGCCTCGGCGGCGAGCTCCTTGCCGGTGCCCGACTCGCCCAGCAACAGCACCGAGGTGTCGTGGGGGGCGACCAGGTTGAGATTGTTGATCAAGGCATTGAACGCCGGGCTGCGCCCGACCATCTGCTGGGTGCTCAGCTCGGCACTGGCAATGTGCACGGGTTTGAGCAGCTCGACGAAGTAGAGCAGCTCGCCGTCGTCGTCGTGAATGGGCAGCATTTCCACATCCACGTGCTGGCGCCCGGTCGCCGTCAGGTGCACGTGCAGCACGCGCTCCCGGTGGCCGCTGCTGCGGGCCTCGGCCAGGGGGCAGCTTTCGCCTGCCTGGTCGCAGGGAACGCTGTAGCCATGGGATACCTGGAAGCAGTGTGCATCGCGGTCCGCGGGGATGGCGCCGAAGCTGTCGCAATAGGCGTCATTGGCCGCGAGTATCCGGTAGTCGGCATCGACCAGAATGGCTGGACAGTCGTGGCCCTCCAGCATGTGGGCCAGACGCTGATCGGTGTCGCTGGCGATGATCTGTGACATGTCAAATCCGGCAAACTATTTGTCAATATTGGCACAAACAGGCGGGCGCGACCAGCCTGGGCTTGTGGTGCGGGCGATTCCCGTCTAAAAATATCTTATAAAACAATACGATAACGCATTTCATGACGGTGTCAGCGAGTTGGCATGCGCCTTGCAAAATTGCCTGTGCGTGGCCCCCTCTGTCAGCGGCTACCCCAACCAGACCTGTTGCCGGGAGATGCCGATGCTCGACGATCCTGTGTTGCTGGCGCGAATCCAGTTCGCTGCCAACATCAGTTTCCACATCCTGTTCCCCGCCGTTACCATCGGCCTGGCGTGGGTGCTGCTGTACTTTCGCTGGCGCGGCCTGCGTAGCGGCGATCGGGTCTGGGATCACGCCTACGCCTACTGGGTGAAGATCTTCGCCCTGACCTTCGCCATGGGCGTGGTGTCCGGCATCACCATGAGTTTCCAGTTCGGCACCAACTGGCCAGGATTCATGGAGAAGGCCGGCAATGTCGCCGGGCCGCTGCTGGGGTACGAGGTGCTGACGGCCTTTTTCCTCGAGGCCTCCTTTCTCGGCATCATGTTGTTCGGTCGCAATCGTGTGTCCGAGCGCATGCACTTTGTGGCGACGCTGCTGGTCGCAGTCGGTACCACCCTGTCGGCATTCTGGATCCTCAGCCTGAATTCCTGGATGCAAACCCCCGCCGGCTACCGTCTGGAAAACGGCGTGGTGATGGTGGAAAGCTGGTGGGCAGTGATATTCAATCCCTCTTTCCCCTACCGTCTGGTGCACATGTTGCTGGCGTCCTTCCTGACCTGTGCCTTCCTCGTCGCCGGGGTCAGCGCATGGCGCCTGCGCGGGGGCGTGGGCGGCCCCGGAACGGTGCGGGTACTGCGCACCGGCCTGCTGCTGGCAGCCGTGGTGGCGCCCCTGCAGGTGATCACCGGCGACCTGCACGGCCTCAACACCCTTGAGCACCAGCCGGCGAAAGTGGCGGCGATGGAGGCGGTCTGGGAGACGCAGCGGGGGGCGCCCTTTACCCTGTTGGGGTGGCCGGATGAAGACCAGCGCCGCAACCGCCTGGCGCTGGAGATTCCCTACGCCGCCAGCCTGATTCTGACCCACGATGCCCAAGGCGAGGTGCGCGGTCTCAACGAGTTTGCCGGGGAGCACCCGCCGGTGGCCGCCGTCTTCTGGTCCTTCCGCATCATGCTGGGTCTCGGCACGCTGATGTTGCTGGTGGCGTGGTGGGGTAGCTGGCAAACCCGCCGTGGGCGGGCGCCCTCGGCGATGCTGTTGTTGACCCTGTCGTGGATGACCTTTTCCGGCTGGGTCGCGGTGCTCGCCGGCTGGTACGTCACCGAGATCGGCCGCCAGCCGTGGATCGTGCAGGGGCTGCTGCGGGTCGCGGATGTCGCCGCGGACCACGCTCCCGGGACGGTGGCCAGCACCCTGTTCGGCTACCTGCTGCTGTACCTGCTGTTGCTGGCGTCCTACATCGGCGCCATCCGTCATCTGGCGCTGAAGCCGGCCGCGTCGCTGGGCCAATCGTTGCCAGGCCCGAACCGCCTCGTCACACCGGGAGCATGAACATGGAATACTGGTTGCCCGTTGTCTACATGATGATCATGGGGTTTGCGTTGCTGGTCTACGTGATCCTCGATGGCTATGACCTGGGTGTCGGCATGTTGTTGCCGCTGGCAGACGAGGGCGAGAAGGACACCATGGTCGCCTCGATCGGGCCCTTCTGGGATGCCAACGAGACCTGGATTGTGCTGGGAATCGGCGTGCTGCTGATCGCCTTCCCGCTGGCCCATGGCATTATCCTCAGCCACCTGTACATTCCGGTCACGCTCATGCTGATGGGGCTGATCCTGCGCGGGGTTGCGTTCGACTTGCGAGTGAAGGCCGGCGATCACCGCAAGCGGTTGTGGAACAACGCTTTCTTTGCGGGCTCGCTGCTGGCCTCGTTGTGCCAGGGGTGGATGCTGGGGGCCTGGGTCACCGGGCTGCAGGGCGGGGCCGTCGGCCTGTTCTTTGCCGCGCTCATTGCCCTGGCGTTGCCGGCGCTGTATCTGCTGCTGGGCTGTGGCTGGCTATTGATGAAGGCCGAGGAAACCTTGTTGTTGAAAGCGGTCCGTTGGGCGCAACTGGCGGTCTGGCCGATGGCTGCGGGACTGCTGCTGGTCAGCATTGCGACTCCCCTGGTCAGTGACGCCATCGCCGCGCGCTGGTTCACCCTGCCGAACATGATCCTGTTGGCGCCGATCCCGCTCGCCACGGCTGCATGCCTGGCCCTCATTGCCTACCTGCTGGGGCATCCGCGCCTGCTGGCGGAGGGATTTGGCTGGGCGCTGTTTGTGGCGACGGTGCTGATCTGCATATTGGCAACGCTCGGCCTGGCCTACAGCGTGTTTCCGGACGTGATCATCGGTCGCATGGATATCTGGGAGGCGTCGGCGTCGGTGGATTCACTGCTGTTCACTCTGGTCGGCATCGTGATAACGCTGCCCGTGATCCTGTTTTACACCGTGTATGTCTACCGTGTGTTCCACGGCAAGGCGACCGCTCTGTCCTATGACTGAGCGCGCCACTGCCATTTTCTTTCCCTGAATGAGGTGACTGTGATGCAAGCAAGAGAGACCTGGAAGCTGGACCTCGGCTGCAAGCCCGAAGTAGTACCGTTCTTTGACGAGGACACCAATACCTTTTCCTATGTCGTGCAGGACCCGGGTTCCCCGGCCTGTGCGGTGGTGGACTCGGTGCTGGACATCGACTATGCCGCCGGCCGCCTCAGTACCGCTGGCGCCGACAAGATCATCGCCTACATTCGCCAGCAGAAGCTGCAGCTGGAATGGATTATCGAGACCCATGTACACGCGGATCACCTGTCCGCGGCGCCCTACCTGCAGGAAGAGCTGGGCGGCAGGATCGGTATCGGCGAGCAGATCACCACCGTGCAGGAAGTGTTTGGCAAGGTGTTCAACGCCGATACCCGTTTCGCCCGTGACGGGTCCCAGTTTGACCGTCTGTTCGCCGATGGTGACAGCTACCAGGTGGGCGGCATGCTCTGCCACGCCATGCACACCCCCGGCCATACTCCTGCCTGCATGACCCATGTCATGGGCGATGCGGTCTTTGTCGGCGATACCCTGTTCATGCCGGATGGCGGCACCGCACGGGCGGATTTCCCCGGCGGCGATGCCCGCGTGCTGTACCGCTCCATTCAGCGCGTCCTCAGCCTGCCGGGCGAGGCCCGGCTGTTCATGTGTCACGACTACATGCCCAACGGCCGCGAGGTGGAGTACGAAACCACGGTGGCGGCGCAGCGTGCGGCCAACATTCATGTTCACGAAGGCATAAGCGAAGACGAATTCGTGGCCATGCGCGAAGCCCGTGATGCCACTCTGGACATGCCCAGGCTTATCCTGCCGTCCCTGCAGGTCAACATGCGTGCCGGGCATCTCCCGGAAGCGGACAGTAACGGTACCGTTTACCTGAGGGTACCGATCAACCTACTTTGAACCGCGGAGCGTTCGACCCGGTCTTTACAGCGAGGGCAATAACATGCAGACAAGAGATTTGGACGACGGCCTGACAGTATCCGGCCAGATTGGCAGCGATGACATGCCGGCACTCGCCGCCCAGGGGGTTCGGCATGTCATCTGCAACCGGCCCGATGGCGAGGGCGCGGACCAGCCCGCGTTTGCCGAGATCAAGCGCGCTGCCGAGGCCGTGGGTATCGAGGCGCACTACCTGCCGGTGAGTGCGGGCAATGTGCGCGACGAGGAAGCCGCGGAATTCGGCCGTCTGCTGGCGGCGGTCACCGGGCCCGTGCACGCCTACTGCCGCACCGGCATGCGCTCGACTACCCTCTGGGCCCTGTCGCGCAATGCATCGGGCCCGGGGCTGGCGGAGATTGTCCGCCGCGCCCACGAGGCCGGCTACGACATGAGCGGGGTAGCCGCGCGTATCGCCGGCACCGGGGTCAAGGACGGCGGCATGGTGCTGGCGGAATACGATGTGGTGGTCGTGGGCGGCGGTGCCGGCGGTATCGCGGTGGCGTCCAGCCTGTTGGCCCGCGACAGGAACCTGAGCGTCGCCATCGTTGACCCGGCGGATATCCACTACTATCAGCCCGGCTGGACCTTTGTTGGCGCGGGGATTTTCAAGCCGGCGCAGACCGCGAAGACCATGGCCTCGCTGATCCCCAAGGGCGTCGACTGGGTCAAGGCCGCGGTGGCTGCGTTTGATCCCGGCCGGCACTCGGTGATCCTGGAGGGCTGTCGCATTCTGCGCTATCGCCGGCTGGTGGTGGCCGCCGGGCTGAAGTTGAACTGGGACGGGGTCGAGGGCCTGACCGAGACTCTGGGGCGCAATGGCGTGACCTCCAACTACCGCTTTGATCTCGCCCCCTATACCTGGCAGCTGGTGCGCAATCTGCGCGGTGGCCGGGCGCTGTTCACCCAGCCCCCCATGCCGATCAAGTGTGCCGGCGCACCACAGAAGGCGATGTATCTGTCCGCTGATCACTGGCGCCGGGAAAAATGCCTGGACAGTATCGAGATCGAGTTCTACAACGCCGGCGCGGTGCTGTTCGGGGTGCAGGACTATGTGCCGGCATTGATGGAGTATGTCGAGGCCTACGGCGCGCAACTCAATTTCAACCAGCGTCTGGTCCGGGTGGACGGCGAGCAGCGCACCGCCTGGTTCGAGCATACCGATGCCGACGGCAAGGTGGAGCGTGTCTCCCGCTACTTCGACCTGCTGCACGTGGTGCCGCCGCAGACAGCGCCCGATTTCATCCGTGCCAGTCCGTTGGCGGACGACAACGGCTGGGTGGACGTGGACCAGACCACCCTGCGCCACAAGCGCTTCGAGAATATCTGGGCCCTGGGTGATGTCATGAACGCGCCCAATGCCAAGACCGCCGCGGCGGCGCGGATGCAGGCCCCGGTGGTGGCCAACAACCTGCTGGCCGACATGGGCCGGGTGCAGGGAGTGGCTCACTACAACGGCTACGGTTCCTGCCCGCTGACCGTAGAGCGGGGCAAAATCGTACTCGCAGAGTTTGGCTACGGTGGTAAGCTGTTGCCGAGCATGCCGCGCTGGCTGATAGACGGTACCCGTCCCAGTCGCGCGGCCTGGTTTCTGAAGGAGCGGATGCTGCCACCGATCTACTGGAAAGCGATGTTGCGGGGCAAGGAGTGGCTGGCAAGCCCGGTAATTGGCGAGGATTGAGTATTTGCACACGCTGAGGCGCTACCTGCCGATACTGGACTGGGGTCGTCGCTACAACCGCGGCGCGTTCATGGACGATGGCCTCGCGGCGCTGATCGTTACCGTGATGCTGATCCCGCAGTCCCTGGCCTACGCCATGCTGGCGGGATTGCCGCCGGAGATGGGGCTGTACGCCAGCATGCTGCCGCTGGTGGCCTACGCCCTGTTCGGCACCAGCACCACGCTGTCGGTGGGCCCGGTGGCCGTGGTGTCGCTGATGACGGCCTCGGCCGTGGCGCAAATCGCCGAGGCGGGTTCCGGCGCCTATGTCGAAGCGGCGATCCTGCTGTCCCTGATGTCCGGGGGCATGCTGCTGTTGTTCGGCTTTTTCCGCCTGGGCTTTCTCGCCAGCTTTCTGTCGCATCCCGTGATCGCCGGCTTTATCACCGCCTCCGGCGTGATCATCGCGATCAGCCAGGTGCGCCATATCCTCGGCATCGAGGCGCATGGGGACAACCTGCTGCAGCTGGTGACCAGCCTTGCAGGCACCGTTGCCACTGCCCACCTGCCCACCCTGGTCACGGGGGGGGCGACACTGCTGTTCCTGCTCTGGGTGCGCAGTGGCCTGAAACCGGTGCTGGTGCGGCTGGGCATGTCGGACTACTGGGCCGGCATGCTGACCCGCACCGGGCCGGTGTTTGCGGTGATCGGCACCAGCGTCGCGGCTTATTATCTTGACCTCGGCGCCCGGGGCGTGTCGCTGGTGGGGCATATTCCCGCCGGTCTGCCGGAGTTTACCCTGCCGGTGCTGGTGCACCCGGCCTGGCGCGAGCTGCTGGTATCGGCGCTGCTGATTTCCATCATCGGCTTTGTCGAGTCGGTATCGGTGGGGCATACCCTGGCCGCCCGGCGCCGCCAGCGCATCGTGCCGGACCAGGAACTGATCGGTCTCGGCGCCTCCAACATGGCCGCGGCCTTCTCTGGCGGCTATCCGGTCACTGGCGGTTTTGCCCGCTCCATCGTCAATTTTGATGCCGGTGCCGCCACTCCGGCGTCCGGTATCCTGACCGCGCTGGGGATAGCCCTGTCGGCCGTATTTTTCACCCCGTACCTGGCCTACCTGCCCAATGCCACCCTGGCCGCAACCATCATCGTTGCGGTGCTGTCGCTGGTGGACTTTTCCATTCTCAAGCGCACCTGGGACTACGGTCTCTCGGATTTCGTGGCGGTCGCGATCACCATCTTCGTCACCCTGGGATTCGGGGTGGAGACCGGCGTCGCCTGCGGTGTGCTGGCGTCGCTGGCGCTGCACCTGTACAAGACCTCGCGGCCGCACATGGCGGTGGTTGGCGAGGTGCCGGGTACCGAGCACTACCGCAATGTCGACCGCCACGAGGTGATTACCCGCAGCGACATCCTCTCCCTGCGCATCGATGAAAGCCTGTACTTCGCCAACGCCAGCTTTGTCGAATCGCGTCTCTACGCCCTGCTGGAGGAGCGGCCGGAAGCGCGCCACGTGATCCTCATGTGCACCGCGGTCAACGAGATTGACCTGAGTGCGCTGGAAGCCCTGGAATCCATCAACCGCCAGTTGCGGGACCGCAACATCACCCTGCACCTCTCGGAGGTGAAAGGGCCGGTGATGGACGTGCTGCGCCACACCCATTTCCTCGAGGAATTGTCCGGCAAGGTATTCCTGTCCCAGCACCACGCGTTCCAGCACGTGATCGCGGTGGAGGACGAGACCCACAGGGATCAGCCCCACAACTGGGTCATCTGACACCCGGGCCGCGATGTGCCCCGCCGGTCGCCCTGGCGGCGGTGACAAGCGGGCTCTTTGCCAGTAATGTGGACTGGTACTGAGTCAGCGGAGATAACAACATGAACTACTTCGTTACCGGCGGTACCGGGTTTATCGGCCGCTTCCTGGTGCCCCGGCTGCTGGATCGGGGCGGGCGTGTCTACCTGCTGGTGCGCCCCGGCTCCGTGGCCAAGGTGGATGGACTGCGGGAACTCTGGGGGGCGACCCGGCAACAGGTGGTCGCGGTGGAGGGTGATCTCGGCCTGCCCAAACTCGGGGTGAAGCCCGCCTGGGTGCGCCAGCATGCGGGCAAGATCGATCACTTCTTCCACCTTGCGGCCATCTATGACATGAAGGCCAGTGCCGCCAGCCAGCGCAGCAGCAACGTCGAGGGAACCCGGCAGGCGGTGGCGCTGGCGAAAGCGCTGAAGGCCGGCTGCTTCCACCAGGTCAGTTCGATCGCGGCGGCCGGACTCTACGAGGGCACCTTTACCGAGGACATGTTCGAGGAAGCGGGGGCGCTGGATCATCCCTACTTCCAGACCAAGCACGAGTCCGAGGGCATCGTGCGCGCGGAAAAGCGCCTGAAGTGGCGCATCTACCGCCCCGGCATGGTTGTCGGCCACTCGCGCACCGGCGAGATGGACAAGGTCGACGGCCCCTACTATTTCTTCGAGACCCTGCACAACCTGAGCAGCGTCGTGCCGGAAGGCTTCCCGCTGCTGATGAACAAGGCCGGCCTGCTCAATATCGTGCCGGTGGACTACGTGGTCAAGGCCATGGACCATCTGGCCCACCTGCCCGGTCACGATCGCGAGTGTTTCTTTCTCACCGACCCGGACGGGATTCGGGTCGGCGATGTGCTCAAGACGCTGATGCGTGTCTCCCACGGCCCCCGCCTGCACGCGGTCAACGCCTCCCTGGTGGATGCCGCGACGCGCCTGGCGGGCAAGGGTATTGGCCGCATGCAACCGGTGAAGAAGCTGGGAGAGCGCCTGCTGCAACGCATGGGCATACCGCCCCAGGTGGTTGCCTACATCAACTATCCGACGCGCTTTGACTCCAGCCGCACGCGCGCCCTGCTGGAACCCGCCGGCATCATCTGCCCGCCCTTCGAAGAGTACGCCCAGCCGATCTGGGACTACTGGCAGCATTTCCTGCGCAAGGATTCGGCGTCCGTGGTGGCCGAGGTCGACAGCCTGTTCGACCGGCTGGTCGGCCGTCCCACCCTGGCGGCCCTGCGGCGGCGTGTGCGCGGCAAGGTTGTTGTGGTCACCGGAGCCACTTCGGGTATAGGCCGCGAGTGTGCCCTGCGGCTGGCGCGGGCCGATGCCCAGGTAGTGCTGGTGGCGCGCACGGTGGGAAAGCTGGACAGCACCCTGGCGGAGATCGCCGCGGCGGGCGGGACGGCCAGGGCCTATGCCTGTGACGTCGCCGATCTCGCGGCCTGTGACCGCCTGGTGCGCGATGTCAGCGCCGACCTCGGCGGTGCGGATATCCTGATCAACAACGCCGGCCGCTCCATCCGCCGCTCGGTACGCTACAGCTATGATCGCTTTCACGACTTCGAGCGCACCATGCAGCTCAACTATTTTGGCGCGCTGAGGTTGATTACGGGCTTCCTGCCCGGCATGGAGGCGCGTCAGGAAGGGCAGATCATCAACATCTCCTCGATTGGTGTCCTCACCAGCCCGCCGCGCTTCTCCGCCTATGTGGCCTCCAAGGCGGCGCTGGATGCGTTCAGCCTGTGTGCGGCGCCGGAGTACCGGCACTGCAATATCGAGTTCACCACCATCCACATGCCGTTGGTGCGCACGCCCATGATCGCCCCCACCGGGCTCTACAAGGCCTTCCCCACCCTCTCTCCCGAGCAGGCGAGGGACCTGGTGATGCGGGCCATCGTGACCCGGACCAAGAAGGTATCGACATCGCTGGGCGTGGCGGGGGCCCTGGCCCAGGCGACCATGCCCAGTTTCACCGAGGCCTTCCTCAGCCAGGCCTACGAGCTGTTTCCGGACTCACCGGCGGCCCGGGGGCTGAGCGAGGCAGAGGCCGCCGCGGAGCTGGCGGATCTGCCCTCGTCGCGCCTGGCCCTGGCGCGCAGGCTCTTTTCCCAGGTCATGCGCGGCGGCCACTGGTGATACAGTAGCCATTCGGTGCCGCACGCCGCATGCGAACAAACGGCTCCAGGAGAAGTGATTGATGGCAGTAACCGATCTCGAAATAGCGCCCTACCTGTCGGTCATGGTGACCAAGGGCGGTGAGGACATGTACCTGCACACGGGTGCGAAGATCCTGTTCAAGGGTCCCGGCGGTTTCGCCTGGATGGGAGATGAGCTGGAACCGGGACACGTGGAGCGGATATTCCGCTCCCTGGCGACGGACGCCAAGATCAGGGATTTCGAGGAACACGGTGAGGTCGATTTCGGCGTCAGCATCCAGAAGGTGGGCCGCTTCCGCGCCAATGCCTTTCGCCAGCGCGGCGAAGTGTCCCTGGTTTTCCGCTACGTGCACAGTGAGATACCCACCATTGAAAGCCTGTCCCTGCCGAAGATCCTGCAGGACCTGGTGATGCAGAAAAACGGGCTGGTGCTGGTGGTCGGGGCCACCGGCAGCGGCAAGTCCACTACCCTGGCGGCGATGGTGGACCACCGCAACAGCAACGCTGCGGGACACATCCTGACGCTGGAAGAGCCGATCGAGTATCTGCACAAGCACAAGAAGTCAGTGGTGGCACAGCGCGAGATCGGGGTAGATACCGAATCCTTCAGCACCGGCATGCGCTCGGCAATGCGCGAGGCCCCGAACGTGATTCTGGTGGGGGAAATTCGCGACACCGAGAGCATGGAGTACGCCCTCAAGTTCGCCAACACCGGCCACCTGTGCCTGAGCACCCTGCACTCGAACAATTCGGTCTCGGCGATCGAGCGCATGATCAGCTTTTTTGCCATAGAGAACTACAACCAGGAACTGCCGCGCATCGCCGACAACCTGCGGGCGATTGTCTGCCAGCGGCTGGTGCCGACCCTGGACGGGAAAAAGACCGCCGCCACGGAAGTGCTGATCAATACCCCGCGGGTCAAGGACCTGATAGAGCGCCACGAGTTCGGAGACATCCACGAGGCCATCAAGGCCGGGCACAGCTACGGCATGCACACCTTTGACCAGTCGCTGATTGCGCTCTACGAGGCCGGCACCATCAGTGCCGACGTGGCGGTGGAGTTCGCCGACTCGCGCAACAATGTGTCCCTGCATATCCGGGTCAACAGAAGCGGCGACGATGGCGGCATGGACGACATGCAGCTGGAGAAGATCTAGCAGCCGGGAAGCGTCACCCAGAATGCGTTGACGATTGCGCTGACAGGCACGATACTGCCGAAGCCGCTGCGGCGAGCAGATGCTTCGGCGTCTTCGGCAGCGGGTCAAAAGCAATAACGTCTGGCAGATATACACCTCGAAGGGTCCATGGCAGGGCGCGGGAAGGTGCTTGGGGGGAAAACCGGGGAATGGATACTTGTTACTGTGTCAGGTCACTCGCTGCAGGGCTGGTGGGCCTGCTGCTGTCGTCGCTCGCCAGCGCTGCGCCGGTGGCTGTGGGCCGCGATCAGAGCCTCGCGCTCGCGGATCCTGCCATCGTCCGGGTCGAGGTGCTCGGGGCGGAGAATGTGTCCCCAGGCGACCCGGGCGCCCTGGTGGTGGGGTTCAGCGGCCAGAATGCCTGTCTGGTTTATGTCTTCGAAGACTCCGCCACGCTCAACCAGGAGGTGCGCCTGGCGCTTTTCGATGCCAATGACAATATTCTCGGCCTGCCCATCATCAATGTTACCAATGCCTACCACAACACGGTCGACGCCAGCTGCGGCCCGGTCACGATCCCGGTTACCAACACGCCACCGGTCGCCGTCGATGACAATTTCGGCGCCGACTATGCCGGCCGCAACGTGCTCGCCAACGACAACGACACCGATGGCGACCCGATTACCGCCAGTCTGGTCACCGGCCCCCAGAACGGCAGCCTGTCCCTGAACCAGGATGGTACCTTTGTCTACGTTCCCAATGAGGGCTTTTTCGGCACCGACAGCTTCACCTATCGGGCCGGCGATTTCGAGTCGCTGAGCAATGTCGCCACCGTAACCTTGCTGGTGCCGGAACCGCCCAACAACGCTCCCGTGGCCACCGACGACGACTTCGGGACAGATTTTGCCAGTGCCAATGTCCTGTCCAATGACTCGGATCCCGACGGCGATGCCTTGAGCGCGGTACTGGAGCAGGCTCCGGCCAACGGTACCCTGTCGCTCAACGCCGACGGCACCTTCAGCTACAGCCCGGCGCCTGGGTTCGTGGGCGAGGTCATTTTCAGCTACCGCGCAGCCGACGGCGACCTGCAGAGCAATGTGGCCAGTGTCCGCTTCGTGATCAGCCCCGAGGCCTCTTCGCCTCCGGTCGCGGTGGATGACGATTTCGCCGATGACTTCGATACCGGCAACGTGCTCGACAATGACCTGTTCTTCAATCGTGACAATCTCACGGTAGTGAAGGTAACCGAGCCGGTGGGCGGCGTGCTGCAGCTGAATGCCGACGGCAGCTACGTGTACCGTCCCTTTGCCGGCTTTAGCGGCGGCGATTCCTTCACTTACCTCATCCGCGACCAGCAGGGGCGCGATTCCAATGTCGCCACTGTGGCCTTCAGCGTCGACGGCGATGCGGCGGGCGAGGACGGGGTGACCGGCAAGCAGGACGCGGATGGTACCAGCGTACTGGCGAACGCCAGCGTCAACGAGCTGCGCGTGTCCCGCCGTATCGACGCTATCTGCAACCGTCTGCAGCCCGATACTGAAGGGCAGGCGGATCTGCTCAATCTCTGTACCAGCCTGCGCCAGCAGGGCACCACCGCGAAACAGGCGCTGGCGGCGCTGCAGGTGATTACCCCGGAAGAACTTGCCGCCATGGGCAAGTCGGTGCGGGTGCTGTCCTTTGCGCGCTTCCGCAATATCGGCGGGCGCATGGCGCGCGTGCGCGAGGGCGGCTCCAAGGGCCTGAGTCTGGCGGGGCTCAATCTCAAGTACGGCAATACGGTGGTGACCGGCGAGCAGCTGAATGCGGCACTGGATGAATCCCGCGACGCGCTGGGCATGGGCGCCAGCGGTGACGAGATGCTGGCGGACAGCCGGGTTGGGCTGTGGGTACGGGGCGACCTCAGTTTCGGCGATCAGGACAGCACTGCGCTGGAATCGGGTTTCGATTTTGATGCCCAGACCCTGACCGGTGGTCTCGACTACAGGGTCAATGACAACCTGTTCGTGGGGACCTCCCTGTCGGTGGGCAAGACGGAAGTTGATTTTGCCGACAAGCTGGCGACCACTGACACTGACAATTACGCACTGGCTCTTTATGGCAGCCTCTACCGTGGCGCCAGCTACGTTGACGCAGTGTTCAGCTATGGCTGGTCCGATGTCGATACCGAACGCAGGATCGCCTACCAGGACTTCGGCGGCAGTGTCGATCGCGTCGCCAAAGCGTCTACCGACGGCAACGAGTACTACATCAGCCTGAACCTCGGCCACAGCCTGGATCTCAGCGGTATCAAGTTCGACCCGCTGGTGCGGTTCTTTTATCTGGACGGCGAATTTGACGGTTTTACTGAAAGCGGCGCCGGCGGGCTGGATCTCAGCGTGGACAAGCAGGGTTTCGAGTCCATGAGTTTGACCGCCAGCGGTCAGCTCAGTTATACCTTCCTGCCCTCCTGGGGGGTGGTGACACCCTATGTGCGCCTGGAGTACACCCGGGAATTCGAAGACAGCGCGGACGGTGTGCGCTACCGGTTCGCCAACGACCCCTTTGCCGCCGCCGAGGAGTCGCTGCTGATCGATGTCGATGACCCGGACAGCAGTTACCTGATCTATGGCGCTGGTGTCGCCGCGCAGTTTGCCTTTGGCGTCAGCGCGTTCGTGTCGTACCAGGCGCTGGGCAGCTACGAGAACCTGAGCGGGGAAATCGTTTCGCTCGGCATGCGCTGGGAAATGGCGTTCTGATGTGCGTGGCAGCCACCCAACCAACAACAGGATTGACAGGAACGGTATATGGCATCGCTAAAACTCTCTGACTCCGCTTTCGGTACCGTCGGCTTTACCATAGATCAGAATCTCGATCTCCAGGCCATCTCGGCAGACTTGTCGGCAGTGCTCGGTGCCGGCATAGCCCTCGACAATCTGGACGTGTCGAACGTCACCCTGACGGAGTTGACGGCCTCGGGGAGAGAATCGGGTGGCCTGCCGATCCCGGGCAGCACGCTGACGGTTGGTGGATTTGCCAACTTCGCATTTGGCGCCAACCCGGCCGTCACCTTCTTCACTACCCTGGCATTTACCCAGCAGACAGTGCTGGCGGAGGATGGCGCGTTTTTCGAGATTCGCGATGGCGACATTCTCTCCGCTTCCGAGAACGCGCTGCGTTTCGATGAGTGGACAACGACTTTCGATTTCTCCGGCGTTGGCGCGGGAGCCCTGGAAATATTCCTCGACTCGATAGCGCCCGGGGATACGGTTGAAACCCCCGGCGGTTACCGGATCATCGGCAATGAGGGTGATACCGTCATTTTTGGCTTCCAGTTTGGCAATCAGGATCAGACCTATTTCGGCAGCAATGATTACTTCCTGGGAGAGGGCGAGAACGTTTTCTTTGGCGGTTTTGATAACGCCAATGTCACCGGCGGCTCCGGCCGCGATGTCATGTTCGGTGGATTCGGCGACTCGGTGCTGCAGGGAGGTGGTGGCGACGACAGCCTGTTTGCCGAGGAGGGTGCCAACCTGCTGCTTGGGGGCGATGGCAACGATGAGCTGTTCGGCGGCCCGGGGCTGGACATTCTGCAGGGTGGAGCCGGCAATGACATCCTGTTTGGTGGCGAAAGCTTTGGTTCCAGCGACAGTCTGCTGGAGGGCGGGGACGGCGCCGACTGGCTCTACGGCAGCCGCGGCAATCACGAACTGACGGGCGGCGCCGACAGCGACCGGTTTGTCTTCGCCAATGATCACGACATCGTGAGCCGTGTCGAAGGCGAGGGCGGTTTCCTGACCATCAATACCGGGCTCAACGTCTCCGACGGTGAGGTGGGTACCAACGTCATTGTCGACTTTGCCGCCGGCGAGGACCTGCTGGTGATCGGGGCACGCGATGTGCAGCTCGATTTCCAGGAGTCCCCCACTGACTTCCTTCTCGGTTTCGGCGAGAGTCCGGTCGGCGGGCAACAGGTGTTCTTCGATATGTTCCCGTTCCAGGAAGGGCCCGGCGAGTTCTTCACCATCCAGGATGCCGAGGCGACAATCACCGAAAGCAATGTGCTGCTGCGGGTCGAGCAATCGGATTACCTGGTGGTGGACGGCCAGCAACTCGCCGGTGATATTTTTACCGACCCGCAGAGCGAGGCGTCGAGACCGGCATCTTTCGAAATTGTCTATCGCGATGCGGGCCAGTCACTGGGTCAGAACCATGACCGCTTCTTCGGCCTCGCTCTCGCGCCACAGGTCGAGGGGGCGCCCCTGGGCGGACAGGACAAGTTTGACCTCACTGCACTGGGTCTGACTGACTTCGAGGCCGCGACGGGTGCGCGACAGGAGGTGAGCGACATCCTGTTCAGTTTCGTGGACTTGTTCGCGGAGGAGAGCTTCACCCTGGACGAACTGCGGTTCCAGGAAGCGCCGATAGAGGAACTCGTGGCTCCCGACTTTTTTCTCGACGCGGACGCAGGTCTCTACCGGGCCCTGCACGCCGAGTATGGCAGCAGTGGCTCTTTCGACGAGATCGTGGTGTACATTGATGCCGACGGCGACGGGGACTTCTCCCTCGCCAGCGACCTGGTGTTCCGGGTGGAGGGCATTGACGGGAACAACTCGCCCGGGTCGCTCACTGCGGCCGATCTGTTCAATGACCCCGCTGCGGATGGCAGTGGCACTGGCATCTTCATCTTCAATGAGAGCCAGTACGAGTTCTGGCTCAACGATGAGTTCCCGGTGCCGGCGCCGTGATCTCCGGCACCCGGCCAGAACTGAATCCGGTGTTCACCTGATGTGAGTATTCCCCGCCCAGGCTCCGAGCTGTACCAGGCGCTGGCAAGCTTTCGACCCTCCCTGTGGGCGCTGGGTCTGTTCAGCCTCTGTATCAACCTGCTGCTGTTGGCCCCCGCCATCTATATGCTGCAGGTATACGACCGGGTAATTACCAGTGGCAGTGTGCCGACCCTGGTGATGCTGACCCTGGTGGTCCTGTTCCTGTTTGTTGCCATCGGCGCGCTGGAGTGGGTCCGCTCGCAGATTCTGCTGAAGCTGGGCTTGCGCCTGGAGCTGGCGCTGGAGGACCGGGTGTTCGATATCTCCTTCCGGGAGGCGCTCTACACCGGTGGCCGGGCGACCCAGGGACAGGCCCTGGCGGACCTCGCAGGTCTGCGCCAGTATCTGGCCAGTCCGGCACCCAATGCGCTGTTTGATGTCCCCTGGTTGCCTGTGTACCTGTTCGTGATGTACTTGCTGCACCCGCTGTTCGGACTGGCGGGCCTGGTATCCGCTGTCGTGTTACTCGTTCTGGCGCTGCTCAATGCCCGCGTCAGCCGCCAGCCCCTGCAGGAAGTCAGCGACGCGACCGCAGACAGCAACGCCTTTGTCACCAGGAATCTGCGCAATGCCGAAGTGGTGGAGTCCATGGGCATGCTCGGTGACATCCGCCGCCACTGGCAGCAGCGCCATTACCAGCTGCTCACGGCCCACGGCCGGGCCGCCGGTCGTGGTGCCGTGCTGGGGTCGATATCCCGGGTGTTCCGTCTCGCGGTGCAGTCGCTGGTGTTGGGTCTGGGTGCCTGGCTGGTGATTGAGCAGCGCATCACCCCCGGAGTGATGATCGCGGGCTCGATTCTGCTCGGGCGCGCATTGGCGCCGGTCGACATGCTGATCGGAAGCTGGCGCCAGTGGGTCCAGGCGCGGTTGCAGTACCGGCGCCTGCAGGCGGCGCTGGAGCGTATTCCGCCGCGCCGCGAGCGCATGTCGCTGCCGGCACCAGAGGGTGTTGTGGTGGCGGAGAATGTGTCCATTGCCCCGCCCGGCAAGCGCATGCTGGTGGTGCGCAGTGCAAACTTCCGCATCGAGCGCGGCGAAGCCGTCGCCATTATCGGCCCCAGCGCATCGGGCAAGACCTCGCTGGTCCGGGCCATGCTGGGGATCTGGCCCACGACTGCGGGCAAGATGCGCCTCGACGGAGCGGAGGTATTCAGCTGGGACCGGGCCGAGCTGGGCCCGCATGTGGGGTACCTGCCGCAGGATGTGGAGCTGTTTGAAGGCACCGTCAGCGCCAATATCGCCCGTTTCGGCGAGGTTGATCCGGCGCACGTGGTGGCGGCGGCCAGGCTGGCCAGTGTGCACGAGGCCATCCTGCGCCTACCCCTGGGCTATGACACGGATATCGGCGATGCCGGCAGTGCGCTTTCTGCGGGTCAACGCCAGCGCCTGGCCCTGGCGCGCGCACTCTACGGCAGCCCCCGGCTGCTGGTGCTGGATGAACCCAATTCCAACCTGGACGACGAAGGTGAGCGTGCGCTCATCGCTGCCCTGCAGGCGGAAAAGCGGCGCGGTGCAACCATCGTCGTGATCTCCCACCGCAATACCATTCTGGCGGCAGTGGACAAGTTGATGGTGTTGCGGGAGGGCGGGATTCTGGCTTATGGACCCAAGGCCGAGGTGCTGCAGCAGATGGAGGCGGGCCGCAGGCAAGCTCAGGCGAAACCTCGGTCACCGGAACCGGGAGCGGCGCCATGAACAGCGGTGTCCCCGCCAGCTCCGATCGCCGCTATCGCCTGATCGGGTTGCTGGCTGTGTTTGTCACCTTCGTCGTTTTTGGCGGCTGGGCCAGCCTCGCGCCGCTGCAGAGTGCCGCGCTTGCACCGGGTGTGGTCACGGTCAAGGACTCCCGCAAGACCCTGCAGCATCTGGAGGGGGGCATCGTCGAGGAAATCCTGGTGGCCGAGGGCAGCGCGGTACAGGCCGGTGACCCGCTGGTGCGGCTGGATACCACGCAACTGGAAGCGGAGCGCTCCCAGCTGAGGGGCCAGTATGTCAGTCTCCAGGCCCTGGAGGCGCGACTGCTGGCGGAGCGGGACAATCTGGATGCGGTGGTGTATCCGGTGGCGTTTGCCGGCTTGCAGGATTCCCGCGTGGACGCGGCCATCGCCGGCCAGAACGCGGTGTTCAACGCCCGCCGCGAGGCCACCGCCGGCGAGCGCGAAGTGCTGGAGCAGCGCATAGAGCAGCTCAGCTCCCAGAGCGACGGCATTCGCGCCGTGCGCGCCAGCAATGCTCGCCTGCTGGAGTCTTTCGAGACCGAGATTCGCGACCTGCGGCGCCTGCAGGAGCAGGGCTTCACCGGCAAACAGCGCCTGACCGAGCTGGAGCGGGAGCGGGCCAGCCTGATGGGCGAGAACGCCGAGGCGCTGTCGCGGATTGCCGGCAACGAGATCCGCATCGGCGAGACCCGGCTGCAGATTATCCAGCTCGACCGCCATCGCCACACCGAGATCGTGAATGAGCTGGAGACTGTGCAGGCCAGGCTCTACGACCTCGGTGAGCGTTTGCGCGCGCTGGAGGACCGCCTTGCCCGCGGTATCATCCGGGCGCCGGTCAGCGGGGTCGTGCTCGGACTTGCCGTGCATACGGTCGGCGGCGTGGTGCGCCCGGGGACCGCGCTGATGGATATCGTGCCGGAGCAGCTGCAGCTGGTGATTGAGGCGGAAGTGTCACCGCTGGATATCGACCGTATCCAGGCCGGCGACCGCGCGCGGATCCGCTTCAGTGCGTTCAAGTCGGCAACCACGCTGGTCGCCGAGGGCACCATCATCACGATCTCCGCCGACCGGCTGCTGCGGGAATCCGGCGGCGCCCCCTACTACCTGGCGCAAGTGGAAGTGGATCCAGCCAGCCTGGCACGCATGCCCCACGTCCGCCTGTTGCCGGGCATGCCCGCCGAGGTGCTGATCAATACCGGCAGCCGCACCCTGCTGCAATACCTGCTGCAGCCGGCCAGCAACGTGTTCGCGCGTTCTTTCCTCGAGGAGTAGGCTGCGGTGAAACCCGCGGAGAACCCAGTGACATGACGACACCAGTGCGGCCCGGGCTGATTGTTTTGCTGGTGCTGGTGGGCCTGAACCTGCGCCCGGCACTGTCGTCCCTGGCCCCGCTGCTGGCCCGCGTGCAGGCGGAAACCGGGCTGTCGGCGGCCGCCATCGGTGCCCTGACCACGCTGCCGGTACTGTGCCTGGGACTGTTCGCGCCGCTGGCGCCCTGGCTGTCGCGCCGTATCGGGATCGAACGGACCCTGTCCCTGGCCCTGTTGTTGCTGGTTGCGGCACTGGCGCTGCGGGCCAGCGCCAGTGTCTGGCCCCTGTTCGCCGGCACCGCCCTGGTGGGCGCGGCCATTGGCATTGCCGGCACGGTGCTGCCGGTACTGGTGAAGCGCGACCTGCCGCGGGGGGCAGACCTGATGACCGGCGTCTATACCATGGCGCTGTGTCTCGGTGGTGCCCTGGGCGCCGGCCTCAGCATACCGCTCGCCGACTGGCTGGGCAGTTGGCAGCGGGCGCTGGCGAGCTGGTCGCTGCTGGCCCTGCTGGCGCTGGCGTGTTGGCGCCTGAGCGTTCCGCATCCGGTCCCGGACCGGGTTGCCCGACGGCAGGTCAAGCCCGGTCGCGGCCTGCTGCGTTCGCCGCTGGCCTGGCAGGTGACCCTGCTGATGGGCTCCCAGTCATCGCTGGCCTACATCGTATTTGGCTGGCTGCCGATGTTGCTGCAGCGTCGCGGCGTGGGTGAGGCCGAAGCCGGTGTGCTGCTCGGTGCCTCGGTGTTCGTGCAGTTGTTCGCCGCCCTGGGCGCTCCCTGGCTGGCGCGACTCGGGCGCGACCAGCGCCCGGCCCTGGTGTGCCTGCTGCTGCTTATCGGCATCGGTTTCTACTGTTTGCTGCAGGGGCCGCCAGTGCTGCGTTGGCCCGGCGTGGTGGCGCTGGGCCTGGGCCAGGGCGGCAGTTTCAGTCTGGCCCTGACACTGCTGGTGCTGCGCAGCGCCACCCCGGCGGTGGCCGGCCAACTGTCGGGAATGACTCAGGGGATAGGTTACTGCCTGGCGGCACTGGGCCCCCTCGGGGTTGGCATCATGCTGCAGCTGCAGGCATCGCTGACAGTCATCTGGGTGGCCTTGACGGCAGTGGTTGCACTGGCGATTGCCCTGGCGCTGCTGGCGGGTCGACGCCTACTGCTGGATGTGGATGAGGGCGGGCGCATCGTGACCCGCAGCCACTAATCCTCCTCGAGTTCCTCATCTTCCTCTTCGGTCTGCCCCAGCGTCTGTGCATGGCTGTCCTCTGGTGCGACTGGGACCGCCGCTGGCGGTGGCGGCGCGGCGATTACCCTGGAGCCGTTGTCACCATCGTCGCTGCCCGCCGCTGTCTCTGCAGCAGAGCCCTCCCCGGCGGGCGTGGCGCCGGTCGGGCTGAGCTGGCCCCTGGGGGCGGCAATGCCAATGTGGTGCGTGGCAAAACCGGGCTGAACCACCTGGTTCAGGGCCATGCCAATGATACGGCCGTCGTAGCTGGAGACGATGCGGGTGCGGACGTTGGTGATGGGGTTGGTAACGGTGCCCAGCAGGTCGCCCTTCCTGACGGATTGCCCCAGGGTGACGCGGCTGAAGACGATGCCGCCCACAGGCGCCCGCTGCCAGACCGAATTGTAGTAGACCGGCTCCGGGTCGCCCCAGAGGCTGAAGCGGGTGGTCATGCCCAGGTGGTTGAGCAGCGTGCGGATACCCTTGACACTGTGGCTGACGCTCTCCTCATCGAGCACCGATGGCGCGCCCGCTTCCAGGGTCACGGCGGGAATGCCGGCTTCGACCGCCGAGCGCCGCAGGGGACCCGAAGTGCCCTCGCTGTGTACCACTACCGTGGAACCGAAGCCCTTGGTCAGGTCCACCACCCTGGGATTGCTGAGGTCGCCGCGCAGCTGTGGCAGGTTGGTGCGAAAGAAGGATCCTGTGTGCAGGTCCACCAGCGCGCTGCAGTGCGCTACCAGTTCATTGAAAAAGGAGTAGGCCAGGCGCGAGGCAGAGCTGCCATTGGGATCTCCCGGGAAGAAGCGGTTGAGGTCGCGGCGATCACTGAGATAGCGTGAGCCGGAGTGAAATCCCTGCAGGTTGACGATGGGTACGCCGATCACTGCGCCCTTGAGCTTGCCCGGATCGAGGTTGTACAGCACCCGGCGCACGGTTTCGATGCCGTTGAGTTCGTCGCCATGCAGGGCCGCTGTCAGGCACAGGGTCGGACCGGGTTCCACGCCGTTGACCACCAGTACCGGGGTGGCGATGTAGATGCCCTCGAAGGACTGCGTCGGAGCCCAGGCGAGCCGGGTTGATGTCCTCGGCGGCACTTCAGTGCCGAGCAAAACCAGGTTGCGACCGGTCTGCGGTTCTTCCGCCGTCGCCGGTTCGACAACGGTGACGGGAGTGATCGGCTCGTCCAGGGGCATGTTGCGCGCCTTGGGCAGTTCGCCGCGGCCTGTTGCGCCGGTCTCTGTCTCCGCTGCTTCTGCGTCCGCTTCCCCGGATTCCGGCGCCTGTTCCTCCACGCCGATGGCGACCGTGTCAGGCAGGCTGCCGACCTCTTCCGTGACCGGGGGCTCGGCCACCTGCGCCCGGATCGGGCCCGGGAGCAACAACAGTGAGCACAGCGCCGCGGTTGCAAGCCGTCCCGTGGTGGAGGCCATGCGGAGATTGCTGTCAATGGGGCGCTGCAAAACGGGATTCCTGTTCAAATCTGGCCGCCAGTCTAGCAGATTTGCCGCCCCGGGAAGGCAGGTATTGACAATGTGCTTGTGTTTCCGGCGCGGCAATGCAAAATTAGGGTCATGCAGTCGCGGCAACGGGATCGGGTACCTGGCAGCCAGTGCTGCGGCCATCAACAATAACCCGGGGGAAGTCGCAATGTTCAAGGAATTCAAGGAATTCGCCATGCGCGGCAATGTCGTGGACATGGCTGTGGGCATCATTATTGGCGGCGCCTTTGGCACCATAGTAAAAAGCCTGGTCAACGACGTGATCATGCCGCCGATAGGCCTGTTGCTGGGGGGCGTGGATTTCTCCGACCTGTTCATTACCCTGAAGCAGGGCACAGAGGCGGGCCCCTATGCAACCCTGGCCAGCGCCCAGTCCGCGGGCGCTGTCACCATCAGCTACGGCCTGTTTATCAACGCCGTGATCAGTTTCCTGATCGTTGCCTTCGCCGTCTTTCTGCTGATTCGCGGTATCAACCGCCTGAAACGCGAGGAAGAGACGCCGCCGGCGGCGCCCAGCGAGAAGGAATGTCCCTACTGTTTTTCCAACATATCGATCAGGGCCACTCGCTGCAGTCACTGCACCTCAGAGCTGGAAGCAGCCTGACTGCCCGTGGTGCCCGGGGCAGTAGACACAGTGAGACGGTGGCGCCACTCGCCTGCGGCGCGCGGGTGGTTGGCGCTGCCGCTGCTCCTGTTCGCTCCGGCCGCGGCGGCGCAAAGGCTGCTGGGCGCCACGGTCACTGAAACGACCTTGACCGTACTGTTGGCAATGATGGCTCTGACCCTGGCTGTCGTCCTGGTGCTGTATCGCCGCCAGCGGCTTCTGACGGCGCTGTTGCGGCAGGAATCGCGCACCGATCACCTCACCCATATTCCCAACCGGCGCTACTTCTTCGAAGTGCTGGACAGCAACATTGCAATGGCGTCGAGACATGGGCAGCCGCTGTGCCTGGCGGTGCTGGATGTCGACCATTTCAAGGAGGTCAACGACACCTACGGCCACACCGCGGGCGACAAGGTCCTGGTGAAGATCGCCGACAGCCTGCAGGCCCGGCTGCGGCGGTCGGACAGCGTGGGGCGTCTCGGTGGTGAAGAGTTCGCCGTGCAACTGCCGATGACCAGCCTGGGTGCCGGGGCGCTGATCGCCGAGCGCTTGCGTCAGCATATAGCCGCGCTCGAGTTTCCGGAGCTGGACCCGTCCCTGACGGTCAGCTGCAGTATCGGGGTGGCGGTGTTCGCCGCCGACATGTCGGCAGAAGCCCTCTATCATCAGGCCGACAGTGCGCTGTATCGGGCCAAGGGTGGGGGCCGCAACCAGATCGTGCTGGCGGAGGAGGTGTCAGAGCGACAGTCATCCTCGGCGCTGGCGGTCCCGGCGACTGCTGCCTCAGGCTGACTTCAGCTTTTCCAGCTGCCGGCGTCGCTCGCGGTTGATCCGCGTCAGGTCCGCCACGGCGTCACCGGCGATGCCAGCCACGGTGCCCAGCCAGCGACCGCCGAGGCGGGTGTTGTTGATGGCGCAGCGGGGGGCGGCGGTCAGCGGCGTCTCGCGCACAATGCGCAGTGAGTCGCTCAGCGATGTGCGCAGCGTCTCGGCGGTTGCCTGCGCCGCGGTCTGATTGGCGATACCCAGCACTTCCAGTGATTCCAGTACGGCCTCCAGGCCAGTCCACTCCGCCAGCACCCCCTGCTCGATTCGCCGACGCGCCCCGCGGCGCAGTTTGCGTCTCAGGTTCCTGAACTCGCGGTCGATTCTGGGCCCGAACACCGGGTCGCTGGCCGGGCGCAGGCGATCATCCAGCTCCAGTTCCAGCCAGTCCGCTGCGGTCAGGACCGATTCGATCCGGGGGAACACCAGCTCCTCTTCGCTGCGCATGTGGGCAAGGCTGTGGTCAATGTAGGCGCGCCCGGCAGCGACCACTGCATCGCTGTCGGCAGCACCCCGGCGCCAGTCGGCGATCAGTTGCTGCAGGGCCAGCGCCCTGTCGGCCATGGCGTCGTGCTGGCGCTGCAGGCTGTCGACGTCATCCGCCAGCTGCCGGTCCAGTTCCGCGGCGCGGCCATAGATCAGGTCCTCCCGGGGATGGTGGTAGCGATCGGCCCAGTCGACCATGTAGGACATGATTTCGTAGAGCACATGGCTGTCGGCTGGCGCGTCACTGGCAAGGGCCTGCAGCTGCGCGGCCATCAGTTCGGTGATGTGCGTCAGGTGCACATGCTCTGCCAGCAACGTGGCGATCAGGGGGGGTCTGCTGTGTCGGTCGTTCATGGGCGCTCCACAAGGGGAATACGGAGGATTTCCCGCAGCTGGCGTTGCCGGTTGTCAACAAGATCTTCCAGGGTGTAGCCGTCCAGTGTCGCCAAGAACGCCTGCAAGGCTTCGCGCAGGGCCCTGGCCAGCCCGCAGTTGCCCTGTATCGCGCAGTTGCCATTGCGATCGAAGCATTCCACCAGTGGGCTTGGGGTCTCCATCTTGCGGAATACGTCTCCCACCCCAATGTCAGCCGCGGGACGCGCCAGGGTCAGGCCACCGCCCTTGCCGCGGGCGGCATCCACGAAACCGTGGTGGTGCAGGTGCTGCACTACCTTGGTCAGGTGGTGCCGCGAAATGCCGTAGGCCTCCGCCACGTCGCGGATGGTGTGGCGGCGGCCGGCGTCCACCGCCAGGTAGATCAGGGTGCGCAGGGCGAAGTCGGTGTATTGGGTCAAACGCATCTGTGAGCCTTGCCGTGAAACAGGTCACCACCGTCGGTGACTGTGGCCGCTGGAAAGGGAGCGGGATTGCGGTCATGCCCGCGGGCACGACCGCCGGGAAGCGGCATTCTAGCGGCAATATTTCACCAATAACAGCGCGCCACTCCCCTGTGATACTACCCCCACTGTGCATCATCGCGCCTGTAGGGGCGGTGACGGGTTGATCTGGATCAGGCTTTTGGCGGATAGGCGCTGGCGGCCTGCCAAACCGGCTGGCTGCATGGGGGCAGTGGTTGACCGCTGCCGGTTATCGGTGTGAAAATCCAATACATGCATATAGAATACTGTTTATGGACAGCAGCTCTGGCAGCGACCTCCCATTCCGGGAAGTTCAGCGGGAGAAGGGGGAAGGTACCATGATGGACTCGCTGACACGCTCGGCGGCGCGCAATATCTTTTTTGGCGGCTCGCTGTTTTTCTTTCTGGTCTTTGCTGCACTCACTGCACACAGCCACTGGTACATGGTGAATGTCTCCACCGACAGGGAGGGGCTCACGGATACCGTCGCGGCCGGCAAGCATGTGTGGGAGCAGCACAGCTGCATCAACTGTCACACCATACTCGGCGAGGGGGCCTACTTTGCGCCCGAACTGGGCAACGTCTGGACCCGCTACGGCGGGCGCGACAATCCCGCTGCAGCCCGCGCCGGCATCAAGGGCTGGATCAAGGCGCAGCCCCTGAATGTGCCCGGGCGCCGGCAGATGCCCTATTTCGAGATAAGCGAAAAAGAGCTGGACGACCTGGTGGACTTTTTCCGCTGGACCGACTCCATCGATACCCAGGGCTGGCCGCCACACCCGGCGGGCTGAATACATGACCCGGCAGATCGGGCAGGCAAGCAGGCAGAGGAATCAACAATGAAATACGAAACCCAGCGGGTGGCTTTACCCTTTTTCGCAGTGGCCATGGCGCTGTTCGCGCTGCAGGTGATCTTCGGCATTCTCGCCGCCATGGTCTATGTCCTGCCCGAGTTCATGGTGGACCTGGTACCGTTTCATGTCATGCGCATGAGCCATACCAACCTGCTCATCGTCTGGTTGCTGATGGGCTTCATGGGCTGCACCTATTTCCTGTTGCCCGAGGAGGCCGAGCGGGACATTCACAGTCCGATGATCGCCTATGTGCAGCTGGCGATCTTCGCCGTGGCCGGCGCCGGCGCGCTCATCAGCTACCAGTTCGGTATCCACGAGGGCCGGGAGTTTCTCGAGCAGCCCCTGTGGTCCAAGATCCTGATCACGATTTCCTTTCTGATGTTTCTCTACAACACCAGCATTACCCTGTACCGGGGACGCAAGACGGCGATCAACACCATCCTCATGCTGGGCCTGTGGCTGGCTGCGATCTTCTGGTTCTTCGCCTTCTACAACCCGTCCAACCTGGCGGTGGACAAGTTGTACTGGTGGTGGATTGTGCATGTCTGGGTCGAGGGCGTGTGGGAACTGATCATGGCGTCCCTGCTCGCCTACCTGCTGATCAAGCTCACCGGGGTGGATCGCGAGATCATTGAGAAGTGGCTGTACGTCATTATCGGCCTGGCGCTGTTTTCCGGCCTGCTGGGCACCGGACACCACTACTACTGGATCGGCGCGCCCGGGTACTGGCAGCCTGTCGGCAGTTTCTTTTCCACCCTGGAAGTGGCGCCGTTCTTCGCCATGGTGATGTTTGCCTTCTACATGTTCTGGAAGGGCCGTCGTAATCATGCCAACAAGAGCGCCATGCTCTGGACCCTGGGCAGCGCCACGGTGGCCTTTTTCGGGGCCGGCGTCTGGGGCTTCATGCACACCCTGCACTGGGTCAACTACTACACCCACGGTACCCAGGTCACCGCGGCTCACGGCCACCTCGCCTTCTACGGCGCCTATGTGATGATGGTGCTGGGGGTCATTACCTACGCCATGCCCCAGCTGCGCCGGCTGCAGCCTTACAACCAGATTCTCAACATGTGGAGTTTCTGGTTGATGACTTCGGCCATGTGTTTCATGACCTTTACCCTGACCTTCGCCGGGGTGGTACAGACCCATCTGCAGCGGGTGCTGGGGATGAACTACATGGAAGTGCAGGAGCAGCTGGTTCTGTTCTACTACATGCGCCTTGGCGCCGGTGTGGTGGTGGCCATCGCCGCGGTGCTGTTCCTGTATGCGGTGTTCGGACCCGCGCGGGAAGAGTTGCCCGAAGGCGATACCGCGCTGACGGCAGCGTGACAGTGAAGGCCGCTGCGATGCCGGAGCAAGCGGGGGAGTTGCCGTATTACGAGCCGGTGGGCGACGAATGCGCACTGTTCGAGCACGCCTGGCGCCACGGTCTGCCGCTGCTGCTGAAGGGGCCGACTGGCTGTGGCAAGACCCGTTTCGTGGCGCACATGGCGGCGCGGCTGGGGCGGCCCCTGTTTACCATTTCCTGCCACGACGATCTTACCGCCGCGGATCTCACCGGCCGTTTCCTGCTGCTGGAAGGGGAAACCCGCTGGGTCGATGGCCCGCTCACCCGCGCGGTCCGCGAAGGTGGCATCTGTTACCTGGACGAGGTGGTGGAGGCGCGCAAGGACGTGACCGTGATCCTGCACCCGCTCACCGATGACCGCCGCCTGCTGCCGCTGGAGCGCACCGGTGAACTGTTGAAGGCGCCGCCGGAATTCATGCTGGTGGTGTCCTACAACCCGGGCTACCAGAATGTCCTCAAGTCCCTGAAGCCCAGTACCCGCCAGCGCTTCGTTTCCAGCACCTTCGATTTTCCGCCGCTGGACCAGGAGGTGGCGATCGTGTCCCGGGAGAGTGGGCTGGCGGCGGCGCGTTGCCGTGCCCTGGTGGGCCTGGCGCACCGCCTGCGGGCGCTGAAGGGGCAGGACCTCGAGGAGGGGGTGTCCACGCGACTGCTGATCTACTGTGCCACCTTGATCGCGGCGGGGCTGCCGGTCATGCAGGCTGCCCGCGCCACCCTGGTGGAGCCGCTGACCGACGAGCCGGATGTGCAGGAGGCTCTGCTGGAGCTTGTCACCATGGCCTTTGGCGGCAACTGAACCGGCGAACCCCGGGGGCGGATTCCATGTTGCACTTTCTCGAACTGGAAGAGCTGGTCGGGCGCTACTGGCATCGCTGGGCGTCCGCCGCCGGTTCCTGGCCCCACCACGCCGCGGCCGCGGTCAGCCTGGAGGACATCGCCCCGGTGCTGGCCGTTTTTTTTCGCGCCGTGGGCGGTGAAGGCAGTGCCGCGCTCGGCGCCATAGCGGCCCGCGAATCGGGCCACCGCCTGCGCCTGCGGCAGCGCCTGGGGTTCGACCGGGAGCGGCTGGACCAGGCCCGTATCGACGAGGAATCCCTGCTGCTGCCACCCGTCATCGGCCTGTTTCCCGAGCGGGCCCTGAACCGGGAACTCTATTTCTGGCTGGCGGCCCATGCGGCGGCGCTGGAACCGGTCGACGCCACCACCGACCCCCTGCAGGCCGACCTGCTGGCGCTGCGCGCGGCCTTGCTGGCGGCGGAGCGGGTCTGCAGCGAGCTGCCCGGTTTTCGCGCGCGCTACCAGCGTCTCTGTGAGGCCCTGCTGGCAATTCGCCCGCGGCGCCCGCTGCCGGTCACGGAACAGGCCCTGGAGTTTGTCATCCGCCATGCCCTGGGCGACCGGGGCGAGCAGCCGGCGCTGGCAGCGCAGCTGGTGATGCTGGTGTCCAGCCCGTCGGTACCGGTGGCGGGTGTAGAGGCGCCCAGGGGCTACCGGCCGCCGCTGCCGGTGCCCCTGTGGGCCACCAGTTTCAGCCTCGGTACCCACGCCATCGCGGAGGAGGGGGAGGAAGAGGAGCAGGACCAGGCCCCCGCCAGCGGCGACAGCAATGGTGGCAAGCGCAAGGCCAGCCGCCGCCACCAGGACCAGGCGGAGCGCGACGACTCGCTGATTTTCAATCGCTTCGAAAAAATGCTGTCCTTTGCCGAGATGGTCAACGTCAACCGCCTGGTGGATGACGAGGAGGACGAGAACGCGGGCAAGGCCGCCGAGCAGCTGGAGGAAATCACCCTCAGCTCGCACAAGCAGCAGGCGGCGGCGCGGCTGCGCATGGAGCTGGACCTGCCGCCGGGGGAAGTCACCGGTGCCCCCGCGCAGGCGGCAGTGACCTACCCGGAGTGGAATTATCGCCTGCAGGCCCACCTGCCGCACCATTGCACCGTGCTCACCGGCCAGCAGGAAGCCGCCGCGGAACCCTGGCACCCGGACGCGGCCATGCAGCAGCGTATCCGCCGGGTGCGGCGCCAGTTCGAGGCCCTGCGTCCGCGGCGGGTATTGCTGCGCGGCCAGCTCGACGGCAGCGAACTGGATATCGACGCCGTGGTCAGGGCCCACGCCGACCAGCGGGCCGCGGGCAGCAGCAGCGACCGTCTGTTCGCCGATGCCCGCACCCTGGAACGCGACCTGGCGGTATCCATCCTGGTGGATGTCTCCCTCTCCACCGAGGCCTGGGTGGATGACCGCCGGGTGATCGACATCGAACAGGAGGCGCTGCTGGTACTGGCCCATGGCCTGAGCGCCTGTGGCGACGAGTACAGCATCCACAGTTTTACCTCGAAGCGCCGCGACCGGGTCTGGCTGACGACCCTCAAGGACTTCCGCGAACCGATGGGGGGCGAGGTAGAGCAGCGCATCGCCGCCCTGCGGCCGGGCCACTACACCCGCATGGGCACGGCAATCCGCCACCTCACCCGCGGCCTCGCCGACTGCGGCAACCGCCATCGTCTGCTGTTGCTGCTGACCGACGGCAAGCCCAATGACACGGACTACTACGAGGGCCGCTACGCGGTGGAGGACTCCCGGCGCGCGGTGCTGGAGGCACGCCGGGCGGGGGTGCGGGTATTCGCGGTGACCATCGACCGCGAATCCCAGGGGTATTTTCCGCGCATTTTCGGCCGCGGTGGCTACGCGGTGGTGTTCCGGCCCGAGCACCTGGCGACCGCGCTGCCGGCCATCTACCGGCAGCTGGTGACCCACTGAGTGCGTGTTTGTGCCCCGGGGCGGCCTCAGCCGAAGAGCGGGCTATAGGGTCTGGCGATGGGTTCGTTGCCGGTGAGGCGGTGAATGCCGACGCCGCAGCGGCCGATGTACCAGGCGACTGCGGCGGTGACATACAGGTAGCCAAAAGTCCACGCCGTCAGCGGCGGTACCGCCAGTTGCCCCAGCAGCTGCCAGATCACCACGGCGCCAGCGGATGCCAGCAGCAACAGCCAGAAAGTGAGGATCTGGAAGCGCAGATGGGAGTCGACCCAGGCGGCACCCCGCCCCAGCTTGTAGTGCGCCAGCAGCGCACCCACCGGCAGCGTGACCACCGCCATGATGGCGCCGAGATAGAGGCCGTAGATGATGATGGCTGCGCCTCTGCCCGGCGCATCCTTGTCGCGCCTCGCTAATCCTGCGCCGCTGTTGTCCTCTGCTGTCATGTCACCCCTTTATAGCCGTATCAGTTGATGTAGCCCGCCGGATTGTGTTCCCGCGGTCAGTTGATGTGCCAGGTGGCCTTGAGCGAGATCCCGCGGCCGGGGGCCAGCAGGTTTTCGCTGGACTCGCGGTAGCGCCGGTCCAGCAGGTTGTGCAGTTCCAGCGCCAGCAGCAGGTTATCTCCCGGTCCCAGGTTCATGCCCAGGGCCGCGTTCAGCGTGGCCCAGCCGCTGCGCTCGCTGACCACGATCCCGCGCGAGCCGGGTTCTTCCAGCCGGGAAGCGCTTTCCCCGCGCAGGTACAGGTCCGCCCACAGGGAGGACCAGGGGCCGCCCAGCCCGGGTTCCAGCACCACCCCCGCGCGGCCGGCCACGGCGGGGATGCCGCTGTCCCGGGTCGCGAAATCGCCAAAGTCATTCTCGCGCTGCATCCAGGTCAGGTTGAGATAGGGGCGCGCCCGCCGGTCGGGGCTCTGCCAGCTGAGATACAGCTCCAGTCCACTGGCGCTGGACGCGCCGATATTGCGGTAGATCTTGTCGCCCGCCCCCGGGCACTGGTCCTGCGGGCGACAGAACAGGTGGTCGATATAGTCGCGGGAATCGGAGTAGAACAGGGCCGTGTCCACGGTCCAGGGGCCGCTCATCAGGCGCCAGCCAAGTTCGTAGTTGAGGCTGGTCTCCGGCTCCAGGGTGCGCGCCGGGTTGACGAAGCTGGAGCCGGCATAGGCCCCGGTGGCGAGTTGCATCAGCGACGGGTACAGGTAGCCCTCGGAGATATTGAGGCGCCAGACGCTGTCCGGCTGCCGCGCCCAGTTGAGGCCGGCGGAGGCGACCAGGTGGCGGTCGGAGTCCAGTGTCGTCGCCACCAGCTCGGGGCGGTCGCTGTAGTCGAGCTTGCCGTCGACCCGGTAGTAGCGGGCGCCGACGATGGCGGTGAGGTGGTCGCCCAGGGCCCAGCGGTCCTGGACAAAGGCCGCCACGGTGCGAATGGTGGCGGCGTCGTCAATCCGCTCGCTGCCGCTTGCCGCGACCGCGGGCACCCAGGAGCGGGTTGCCACCGCGCGTTGCTGGCTGACATTGTCATCGCTGTACTGCAGTCCGGTGATCAGGCTGTGCCCGCCCAGCGGTTGCCAGTCCGCCTGCAGCAGCAGACCGTCGCTGCGCAGCGTGCCGCGGGTGTCGATGTCGCGCTGGTACCAGACGGTTTCGGTATTGCTGATGAACGTGCGCAGGCTTTCCTGGGTAAATGCGGACAGGGTCAGCAGGTCCAGCGGGCCCTGCCCTGGCTCGAAATGATAGTCGAGGCTGAAACGTTCCCGGTCCCGCTGCGGCGTGCTGAGGGCAAAGTCGGTCAGCGGGAAGGTGGTTCGCGCAGCCTCTTCCACGAATACCTCGGAGCTGGATTCGAAGCGGTCCCAGGTCAGTCCCAGGCTGTGGCTGCCGGCGGTCTTCTCCAGGAAGCCGTAGTAGCCGCGGTGGTCGAAAGCGGTATTTTCGGCCCGTCCCGCCGCAGTGCGGCGCTGGCCGTGCTCGCTGTTGGCCGCGGCCAGGCGATAGCTCCAGCCGTCACGGGCGCCGTGGACGCTGGCAAACAGGGTGTCGCCGCCGGTGGTGCCGTCGTAGCCGCCCTTGATCGTCGCCTGCAGGGGGGCACTGCCGCCCTTGAGCGTCATCAGGTTGGTCACCCCACTGAGCGCCTTGGAGCCATAGAGGACCGAACCCGAGCCGCGGATCACCTCGATGCGTCCCAGCATGTCCGGGTGAATGGTCAGCGGGGTCCCGACCTCGCTGTGATCGGACAGTTCCTGGCTGTCGATGAGGATGGCGCTGCGCCGGGAGGCCTCGCCGCGAACGCGAATACGCTTGAGGCCGGCCTGGCCGGAGTCGGTGACCTGCAGCCCGGGCACGTCGCGCAGGAAGTCGGCGACGCCGGTGCCGGTCATGCGCGCGAGGTCCTCGCTGGTGAGTACGCTGATACTGGCACTGCTGTCCAGCAGGCGCTCCTGGACCCGGCTGGCGGTTACCACCACCTCTTCCAGCAGGTTGTCGGTGGCGGCGGCAGCGCCCAGCTCCGGTGCCAGCAGCAGCGCCGAGGCCAGTGTCAGTGCCTGTAGCCCGGGCGCATGCGCGCCGGTTGCTGGCTCAGTCATGTTGGTGCTCACCTGCGGGTTGTGGGTTCTGGCAGTGCCGTGCGCCTTGGAGTGCCTGTTGCAGCGTTTCACTGTCATTGCTCCGGTAAGCGGCGAGCAGCGCCCGGTAATCCGGGCAGTTCTCCACGTCCGCGACCCCGGGAGGTTGGTGAATAAACCGGCATTTTGTCAGTGCCTCCTCAATCTCTGCGCGGTTGGCGGTGCCATCTTGCAGCGTCGACAGCATTGCGCCGCAGTCCACACCCCAGTGCGCCTCCCTGGCCGCGACCGATGCCGTGAGGCGCTCGTTTACCAGATCGCTCGCCACCGTGGTCAGGGGGGCGCAAAGCATGCATGCAAGCCACAACCTCATGCGCACAGTAAACCCCAGACTCTGCTGTAATAAAATGATGCACATCATTTGCATCTTAAAAGAGCCTGTCTATGATGGCTACAGCTTGTTCATGGAAGGTTGCATGCGAAATCATTGGCAAAGTGTGCGTGTCGGCCTGCGTTGGTCAGCCCTGCTGTGGCTGCTGCTGGGGTCACCGTGGTCACTGGCGGCGCTGACGCTGGCCGATGCGCGCCAGCTGCTGCCGGAGGCGACCGCGCTGGAGCCGGTTGCCGCTGTTCCCGGTCTGTACCGGGTGGCGGATGCCGGCGGCGCGCCTGCGCTGCTGTTCCAGACCGACGACTTTGTCCACATTCCCGCCTACTCGGGATCCCCCGTCAATCTGTTGGTCGGCGTGTCTGCGGACGGCCTGATTCGGGGTGTCCGGGTGCGATCGCACCAGGAGCCGATCCTGGTCATCGGCATCACCGATGCCGATCTGCAGGCCTTTGTCGCCCAGCTCGAGGGCAAGCGCGCGGACGACCGTATCCGGGTAGGGGCGCAGGGACGCGCGGGTTACGTCGGTATCGACGGCTTGAGTGGTGCCACCATCACCGCGATGGTGATTACCCGCACCGTGACCCAGGCCGCCGCCAACGCTCTGGCGGCCTACCGGGAACAACTGCCGCAGACCCCTGCCGCGCCGGTGTCGGATCCCGCGGCCGCTACCGCCACTGGCCCCGCGGCTGCCGCGGTGCCGGACTGGCACTGGAGCTGGCAGCAGCATCGGCTGCGGGTGATCGTGCTGGCGGCAGCGCTGGTGGTGCTGCTGCTGGTGCTGTTTCTGCAGGACTGGCTGGTACAGCACAAGACGTTTTTCCAGCGCCTGCGGGTGGGGTACCTGCTGTTTACCGTGGTGTTCATCGGCTGGCTCTGGCACGGCCAGCTGTCGGTAGTGAACCTGCTCGGCTTCGCCCGCAACCTGGCGGGCGGATTCTCCTGGGACAGCCTGCTGCTGGACCCGGTGGTATTCCTGCTCTGGGCCTTTGTCGCCCTCAGCATCCTGCTGTGGGGGCGGGGGGTGTACTGCGGCTGGCTGTGCCCTTTCGGGGCGGCCCAGGAGCTGCTGTCAAAGCTGTCCCGGCGGCTCGGTTTCGCCGGCTACATGCTGCCCCAGGCCCTGCATGAGCGCCTCTGGGCCATCAAGTACCTGCTGTTGATCGCGATCTGTGGCCTGGCCCTGGATTCGATGGCCAAAGCCGCGCGCATGGCGGAGATCGAGCCCTTCAAGACCGTGTTCGTCATGCACTTCGAGCGTCCGCCCCTGTATGTCTTGTTCGCCCTCGCGCTGCTGGCGGTCACTGTGCTCAACAGCAAGTTCTACTGCAAGTACCTGTGTCCGCTGGGCGCTGCGCTCAGCTTCGTCACCCGGTTCCGGGTCTTCGACTGGCTGCGCCGGCGGGTGGAGTGTGGTCACCCCTGCCAGACCTGTGCCAATGAGTGCCAGATCGGGGCTATCCGGCCGACGGGGGAGATCGTCGACAACGAGTGCCACTACTGCCTTGAATGCCAGGTCACTTACTGGGACGAACACCGCTGCCCACCGCTGGTGCGCAAGCGCAGGAAGCGCGAGGTCAACCGCGCCGGCGCCGACACGGTGATTGCCTCGGATGCGACCGCGGAAAGCCCTCCGGGTTGACCTGCATCATGTCCTGAACTAAAACAGGACTATAAAATGCATCTTATGGCGGCGGATTTGCCGTTGCAGAAAAGGAGAGCTGACAATGAGAACGTCCGGAAACGACTGGAAGCAACGGGCGGGTGCCTGCCTGCTGTCCGCCGCGCTGGGGCTGGGAGTGGCCGCCGCGGTGGCGCAGGAGGAGACCGATCACCCGGGTGTCACGCCCGGTGAGATGGCCTACAAGGGGGCGCCGACAACGATGGGTGACGTCAAGCGGGTGATTTCTCCCGGGGCGCCGGACATGACCCAGGAAGAGTACGACCACGCCACCCAGCTCTATTTCGAGCGCTGTGCCGGCTGCCACGGTGTGCTGCGCAAGGGCGCCACCGGCAAGCCGCTGACGCCGGACATCACCCAGGAGCGCGGCACCGAATTTCTCAAGGTGTTGATCAACTACGGTTCCCCGGCGGGCATGCCCAACTGGGGTACCTCCGGTGATTTTACCGACGAGCAGATCGATATCATGGCGCGCTTCCTGCAACACGAGCCGCCGGCCCCGCCCGAGTGGGGCATGGCCGAGATGCTGGACAGCTGGGAAGTGCTGGTCCCGGAAGCCGAACGCCCCGACAAGCCACAGCACGACTACGATACCGACAACATCTTTGCGGTGACCCTGCGCGATTCCGGCGAAATCGCCCTGATCGACGGCGACAGCAAGGACATCATCGCCGTGCTGCAGACCGGCTACGCGGTGCACATTTCGCGCGCGTCGCATTCCGGGCGCTATGTCTACACCATTGGCCGCGATGCCAAGATCGACATGATCGACCTGTGGATGAACCCGCCGCGGCAGGTCGCCACGGTGAAAATCGGCCTGGAGGCGCGCTCGGTTGAAACCTCCAAATTCGAAGGCTATGAAGACAAGATTGCCATCGCCGGCGCCTACTGGCCGCCGCAGTATGTGCTGATGGACGGTGCCGACCTGAAGCCGCGCAAGATCGTCTCCACCCGGGGGATGACGGTGGACACCCAGGAATACCACCCGGAGCCGCGGGTGGCGGCCATCGTCGCCTCCCACGAGCACCCCGAGTTCATCGTCAACGTCAAGGAAACCGGCAAGATCCTGCTGGTGGACTACAGCAATCTCGACGCGCTGTCGGTGACCACCCTCGAGGCGGCCCGCTTCCTGCACGATGGCGGCTGGGATTCCAGCCACCGCTATTTCCTCACCGCCGCCAACCAGTCCGACAAGATTGCAGTAGTGGATTCGAAGGAGCGCAAGATCGAGGCCCTGGTGGATGTCACCAAGATTCCGCACCCCGGCCGCGGCGCCAACCTGGAGGATCCCGAGTTCGGCCCGGTGTGGGTGACCTCGGCGCTGGGCAATGAGAACGTGACTTTCATCGGCACCGATCCGTCGGGTCACCCCGAGCACGCCTGGAAAGTCGTGCGCACCCTGTCAGCCCAGGGGGGCGGCTCCCTGTTTGTGAAGACCCACCCCAAATCACGCAACCTGTGGATCGACAACACCCTGCACCCGCAGGAGAGCGTCAGCCAGTCGGTGGCGGTCTACAACATCGACGATCTCGGGGCCGGCTACGAGGTGCTGCCGATTGCCGAGTGGGCCGAGGTGGGCGATGGCCCGGCGCGGGTGGTGCAGCCCGAGTTCAACGCCGCCGGTGACGAGGTCTGGTTCTCGGTCTGGAACGGCATGGAGCAGGTCTCCGCGATCGTGGTGGTGGATGACAGGACCCGCACCCTCAAGCACGTGATCAAGGATCCCCGCCTGGTGACACCGACGGGCAAGTTCAACGTGCACAACACGCGTAAAGACGTCTACTGACAGGAGGACCGGCAAACAGGCTTTCCGCTTCCGGCGGAGGGCCTGTCTGCGTTATTGCATGCTGAAAATCAACAGGTACCTGGTGCTCATGGCCCTTGCCGCCAGCCCGGTCTCAGCCGCCGGGGTGCAGGCTGATAGCGGTAACGATAACGGTGGCAGTGGTCTGGTGGACATGGTGCGCAACGGTTCGGTGGCGCTGAATTTCCGCTACCGCCTGGAACATGTCGACCGGGAGGGGGTGGCGGACCCGGCGCTGGCATCCACCCTGCGGTCGCGGCTCACTCTCGTCTCCGCGCCGCTGGCGGGGTTTGCCGTCGAACTGGAGCTGGACGACGTCACCGCGCTGGGCAATGACCGCTACAATTCCACGGTCAACGGCCGTGGCCGCTATCCGGTGGTGGCGGATCCCGAGGGCACGGAGGTCAATCGGGCGCAGCTGGACTACCGGCGCGGCGCGCTGCATGCCACTGCGGGCCGACAACGCATCCTCCACGGCAGCCAGCGCTTCGTCGGCAATGTTGGCTGGCGCCAGAACGAGCAGACCTATGACGGCCTGCGCCTGCAGTGGCAGGGCGACTTTGCGACCCTGGACGGCAGCTACCTGTACCGGGTGCAGCGCGTGTTCGGCCCTGACGACGGTGCCCAGCCCGCGGACTGGGACGGTGACTTCGCCCTGCTGCGCGGTAGCTGGAACCCACATCCGGACCACACTCTGGCAGCCTTCGCCTATCGCCTGGATATCGATCCCAGCCGCGCTTTCAGCACTGCGCTGACCGTTGCCAACGCCAACGAGACCGTGGGCCTCGAGTACAGCGGCCAGTGGCGGGCGCTGAGCCTGGCGGCCACCTGGGCCAGCCAGGGGGATATTGGTGACAATCCCGCAAGCTACCGGGCGCGCTATCACAACCTGGAGGCGGGATGGGCCTTGCCCGGGTTGAACCTGCGGGCCGGGCACGAAGTATTGGGCGCGGATAATGGCATCGGCTTTCGCACCCCCCTGGCGACCCTGCACAAGTTCCAGGGCTGGGCGGACATGTTTCTGGTCACCCCGGGCGACGGCCTGCGCGACCGCTGGCTGCGGCTGTCGGGAGACCGTGGCCGTCTCAACTGGGCCGCCGTCTACCACGACTTCCGCAGCGATCGCCGCAGCCGCGACCTGGGGCGGGAAATGGACCTGCTGCTGGGCTGGAAAGTGAGTCCGCGGCTGTCGCTGCAGTTCAAGCTGGCCCTGTTCGACGCCGCTGCCGGTTCCGGCTACCGCGATACCGACAAGGCCTGGTTGCTGGCCGAGCTGCGTCTGTAGCCGCTACTTCAGGTCGGAGGCGAGGATAAACGCCTCCAGGTCCTTGTCGATACCGAGGACATGCCGCTTCAGCCATTCGGTCAGAAAGGTCGAGACCGCGGCGCGGAAGGCCGGGTCGGCCTCCCCCAGTTCCAGCAGCGAGGCGATTTCTTCCCGGAACTGGTCGTGGGCCTTGATGTGGTCTTCTGTCCAGGGGTAGTCGAGGGCGAGCATGTAATGCTCTTCCAGGGCAAAATGGTGCTCGCTGTAGTCGTACAGGTGACGCAGGACTTCATCGCCCGCGTCCGGCTGGGCAATCAGGTCCAGGATCTCGAACAGTACCTGGTGCTGGGCATCCTGCCAGAGGATGGCGCTGGTCTTCTTCATGTCTGAAGAATAGTCGCTTTCAGCCCTCCGCGCCCGGAATCCGGTATGATGTCGGCAACCGATCCAGGGTTCAGCAAGCACGGAGCCGTCAGTGACCCGATTTGTCAACAGTGCCGCCGAGGCCGTCGCCGAGATCGGTTCCGGAGAGTTTCTCTGGAGCCACTCCATGGCCGCAACGCCGACCGTGTTGCTGGACGCGATCGCTGCCCGGGCGCAGGAGTTGCAGGATGTCAACATCATGCAGCTGCACCTGGAGCACGCGGAAGCGCTGGCCGATCCGGCGCTGGAAGGGCATCTGCGCAACCGCTGTTTCTTCGCCGGCAAGGTGACCCGCGAGCTGATCAACCAGGGCCGGGCCGACTATGTGCCGATCTTCCTCTCGGAAATTCCCAAGCTGTTCCGCCGCGGTGAACAGCGGGTGGACACGGCCATCATCCAGGTGTCGAAACCGGATCACCACGGCAACTGCTCGCTGGGCATTTCCGTGGAGGCCACCGCCGCCGCCTGCGACATGGCCGGCCGCATCATCGCCCATATCAATCCCAACATGCCGCGTACCCATGGCGACAGCTTCATCAACCTCAAGCGGATCGACTACGCCTACGCCGAGGCCGCGCCGCTGATTCTGCACGAGAGCCGGGAAATCTCCGAGGTCGACCGGCAGGTGGGAGAACACGTCGCCAGCCTGGTGGAAGACGGCAGCTGCCTGCAGATGGGGATAGGCGCCATTCCCGACGCGGCCCTGGCCTGCCTCGGCGACCGCAAGGACCTGGGCGTCCATACGGAGATGTTCTCCGACGGTGTACTGGACCTGCTGGAGAGCGGGGTGGTCACCAATGCCCGCAAGAAGATCGGCCGCGGTCGCGTGGTGACGAGCTTTGCCATGGGTTCGCGGCGGCTGTACGATTATGTCAACGACAATCCGGAAGTGGCCTTCCTGGATGTGGAGTATGTCAACAATCCGGTGATAATCGCGAAAAACCGGAAGGTCATGTCCATCAACAGCGCCATCCAGGTTGATCTCACCGGTCAGGTGTGTGCCGACTCAATGGGCTATCGCATCTACTCCGGGGTGGGAGGGCAGGTCGATTTTGTGCAGGGCGCCATGTACTCGGACGGGGGCAAATCGATCATCGCCCTGCCCAGCACCGCCCGTCACGGTACCGTGTCGCGGCTGGTGTCCGCGGTCGAACGCGGTGCCGGCGTGGTCACTACCCGCGCCCAGGTCGACTACGTGGTCACCGAGTACGGTGTGGTCGAGCTGCGCGGCCGCTCCCTGACCGAGCGCACGGCGGCACTCATCGGCATCGCGCACCCGGATTTTCGCGAGCAGCTTGCCCGCGAGGCGCGGGACTCGCTCGGCCTGCGGGTGTAGGATCAGGGCATGAAAGTCACCGACTATCTCAGCCGCGAGGACATCGCCCGCTTCACCGCCAAGAGCGACCTGCACGCCTGGCGGCTGGTGCTGGGCAACTGGCTGGGGATCATTGCGATCTTCGCCCTGGTGGGGCTGTACCCGCATCCGCTGCTGATCCTGGTGGCAGTGCCGCTGCTGGCCGGGCGCCAGCTGGGGCTGGCGGTACTCACCCACGAGGCCGGGCATCGCACCCTGTTTCGGACCCCCTGGCTCAATGACCTGGTCGGACAGTGGCTCTGCGCGCTGCCGGTGTTCAACGACATGCCGTCCTATGCCCGCGGCCACCTGCGGCATCATCGCCTGGCCGGCACCCGCGATGACCCCGATCTTCCCAATTACGCCAGTTACCCCGTGTCCCGCGCCAGTTTCCGGCGCAAGGTGCTGCGCGACCTCAGTGGCCGCACCGGGGTCAAGCTGCTGACCGCAATCCTGCGCGGCGCCGCCGGCATCACCAGCGGCGAGAAGCGGGCCAGTGCGCGGCCCTTTGTCAGCCAGCTGCTGGTGCAGGTGCTGCTGTTGCTGGCACTGGAGGCCTTCGGCATCGGCTGGGTCTACCTGCTGTGGCTGGGCACCTTCCTGACCGTCTACATGCTGGTCATCCGCCTGCGCCAGATTGCCGAGCATGCGGCGGTGCCGGACCTGTATCACCCGGACCCGCGCTACAACACCCGCACCGTGGATGCGCCCTGGTGGCAGCGCCTGGTGCTGGCGCCGAACGGCGTCAACTACCATCTCGAGCACCACTTCATGGCCAGCGTGCCCTGTTACCGCCTGGCGGCGCTGCGGCAGCACTTGCGGGCGCGGCGAGCGCTGGCTACTGTGCCCACCTTCAGCGGCTATGGCGCGGTACTGCGGCATGTGCTGGCCTGACCGTTACGGTTTCTACCAACATAACAAGACAGGGAGCAATCCATGAGCAAGAACGTCGACCCCACCCGCGAGCAGTTTGACCAGTTCAAGGCGTTGCCGCGTGACACCCCGATCATGATGCTGAACCTTATCCGGCTCAATCCCACCGCGACCTACCCCGATGGGGAGGCGGTGACCGGCGCCGAGGCCTACGCCCGCTATGGTCGCCACAGTGGCCCCATCTTCCAGCGTCTGGGGGGCAGCATCGCCTGGCGCGGTCGGCCCGAATGTGTGCTGATCGGGCCCGCGGACGAGCACTGGGATATCGCCTTCATTGCCCGCTACCCCAACGCGGGAGCTTTCATGGCGATGGTGACCGACGAGGACTATCGCAAGGCCGTGGTCCACCGCCAGCTGGCCGTTGCCGACAGCCGCCTGATCCGGATGGCGGACGCGAGCGCGGGGGAAGGCTTCAGTGGTTGACAGGGGGGCGCAGGCGAGACCTCGGGATTGCGTGTTTGCGGCAAACAGGGAGTACCGCCAATGAGCTGGATTGCAGGAAATCTTCCGCGCGAGCAGATCATGGACCGGTTGCCCGCCATCGGCGAACACTTCCAGCGCCTGTATGCCAGCTTTTACCAGCTGTCGCAGCTGCCGCCGGAGACGGTGGAGCTGTGTCGCCTGCGCCTGGCGCAGTTGCACCGCAGTGACGCCGATTTCGCCCGCGAGGACTATCCTGTCGCCGTCGACAAGCGCGAGCAGTTGCAGGACTGGCACCGTGCCGCGCTGTTTTCCGCGGCCGAGCGAGCCTGCCTGGAGCTCACCGAGGTGCACGCGATGGACTGCAGCGCCATCACCGACGCCCAGGCCGACGCGGTCAAGCAACATTTTGGCGAGGCGGGGCTGGTGGCACTGCTGCAGGCGCTCGGTGTCTTCGACGGGTTTATTCGTCTGGGTTTGATCTGGCAGGCAGCGCCTGCGGAGGGCGTGCTACATGGGTAACGCGGCAAGGGTGAGTCCACCGGCGGGCAGCACCGGCAATGTGATCAGGGACTCGGCACTGGGTATTGTGCCGGAGACCCTGGACCACTACCTGGCGCTCAATGCGGCGATCTGGGACGCGGGGCCACTCGGCGCCGCGGAGATCGAGCTGGCGCGGCTGCGCAACGCCCGCCACACCGGCTGCGTGCTGTGCCAGGCGGTGCGCTACGATGTCGCCATTGCGGACGGCCTCAGCGAAGACAAGGTGCAGGTTGTTCGCCAGGATGACCCTGTGGCCGGTCTCAGCGAGCGAGAGCAGCTCTTGGTGGCCTTCGTCGATCAGTACAACCTTGATCCCTCCGGGATATCGCAGCAACTGCAGCAGGCGCTGCTGGCTGCCTTCAGCGAAGCAGAGTTGCTGCATCTGTCACTGCTGGTGGCCTGGTTCAATGGTTCTTCGCGTTGCGCCGTGGCGCTGGGTGGAATGCCCGAGGAGATGCCGCGGCTGGAGATCAGCGTGCCGCGGTAGGAGCCCGCCAGCCGGCTACCGTGGGAGCCCACTCCGTGGGCGAAATACCTATCGCTCGCAGAGCGAGCTCCCACAGATCGCTAGCAGAGCGAGCTCACACAGATCGCTAGCAGAGCGAGCTCCCACAGATCGCTCGCTGGGCCCCGTGGTCTTCAGGCCTGGTCGAGAAAGTGGCCGTACTTCTTCATGGCCGCTTCGCGCTGGGTGGGCGTGTGGTAGGTGGGGAACAGGCCCGGTGCCGGCTGGTAGTCCCGCAGCACGGTGCGCGCCACGGTAATCTTGTGGACTTCCGAGGGGCCGTCGACCACGCCCAGTTCCGGAATGTTGGCCCACATCGTCATCAGTGGCACTTCATCGGACATGCCCAGGCTGCCGTGCAGGTGCATGGCGCGATAGATCACTTCCTGCAGCACCTTCGGGGTCGCGGCCTTGATCGCGGCGATTTCCTTGCGTACCTCGCGGTTGTACTCCTTGTACTTGTCGATCAGCCAGGCGGTGTACAGGACGTGCAGGCGGTACTGCAGGATCTGGGTATAGGAGTCGGCGATCTTCTCCTGGGTCAGTTGCTTGTTGGCCAGCGGCTCGCCCTTGGTGGTGCGGCTGAGTACCCGCTCGCACATCATGTCCATGGCCTTGTTGAGAACGGCGACACTGCGCATGGCGTGGTGCACACGGCCGCCGCCGAGGCGGGTCTGGGCCACCAGGAAGCCCTTGCCTTCTTCACCCAGCAGGTTGTCCGCGGGTACCCGGCAGTCCGTGAAGCGGATGTAGGCGTGGACGCCATCGCCCTGCTCGACATAGGGTCCCACGGCGGAATTGCGCAGGATTTCCATGCCCGGGGTGCCCTTTTCCACCAGGATGATGGAGGCGCCCTCATGAATCGGGACATCGGTGTTGGTCACCACCATCACCAGCAGGAACTCGGAGAAGCGGGCGTGGGAAGCAAACCATTTCTCGCCATTGATGACCCACTCGTCACCGTCGCGGGTGGCGGTGCAGGTAAATTCCGCCGGGTCCGCACCCGCCTGGGGCTCGGTCATGGAGTAGCAGGAGGCGATGTTGCCGTCCAGCAGCGGCTGCAGGAAGCGCTTCTTCTGGTCCGGGGTGCCGAAGTGGGCGAGAATTTCCGCGTTGCCGGAATCCGGTGCCTGACAGCCGAAGACGCTGGGTCCAAAGCGGCTGCGACCGAGGATCTCGTTCATCAGTCCCAGTTTGACCTGGCCATAGCCTTCTCCGCCCAGTTCCGGGCCAATGTGGCAGGCCCAGAGCCGCTTCTCCTTGACGATGGCTTTCAGGGGCGCCATTGCCCTGGCTGCGGGCGAGTCCGGGTCCCAGGGGTCGCCGGGGCCGCGGAACACCAGGTCCAGAGGCTCTATCTCTTCCCGGGTAAAGGTTGCAATCCAGTCCAGCTGCTGCTGGAATTCAGGGTCAGTTTCGAAGCTCCAACTCACGGTGATGTCCTTGTAATGCGGGTTCGTGGTTGCTGGCCACCGGCTGTGCCGTGCGTGTGTTGCCAGCGCTGTAACCGGGTCAATGTCTCCGGCAACGTTACTTTTGCTTGACTTGAGCGGGACCTAGTTTAGACTTGTTAGATGCAAACAAGCAAATAATAAACTCACTCGGGTTGACGTAATATATGGTAGACCAAAAAATCTGGTTCGTTACCGGAGCGTCGCGCGGCATTGGTCGAGCGATCGCCGAATGTGCGCTGGGCGCCGGTGACAAGGTGGCAATTGTGGCCCGCGGCGCCGAGGCGGAGTCCCTGGCGGAGGAGCTGGGTGCCGACTGCATGGCCTGTCGCGCCGACGTCAGTGACGCCGAAGCGGTGACCGCGGCAGTGGCGGCGGTGGTCGCCCGCTGGGGCAGGATTGATGTCGTGGTGAATAATGCCGGGCTGCACCGCGGTGGCCGTATCGGCCGTATTCCGCTGGCAGACTGGGACAGCGTCGTCGATGTGAACCTGCGCGGCGCGGTGAACGTGATACGCGCCGCAGATGCACACCTTGAAGCCGGCAGCGCCGTCATCAACGTGGGCGCCGTGGTCGGTTTCCGCGGCTTCCCGGGCGACTCCGCCTACGCGGCGTCCAAGGCCGGCCTGGCCGGACTGACGCGGGCACTGGCGATTGAATTCGCCGCCCGCGGCATCACGGTCAATCTGGTGATCCCCGGGCTGGTGCTGACGGAGATGACCGGCGGGCTGTCGGAGAAGGCACTGGAGGGCATGCGCAAGACCATACCCCTGGGGCGCTATGGCGAGCCCGGGGAAATTGCCCAGGTGGTGGAGTGGGTTGCACGTTCCCGCTACATGACCGGCGCCTTCGTGCCCGTGGATGGAGGACTGCTGAGCAGCTTCGGGGTGCCGGGATGAGCGGCCACCCGTTTGATCAGCCGCTGGCGGCCTGGATCGCCGCCGAGGCAGGCATGCCGGGCGCGAGGGTCGTGCGCGCGCTCAGTGGTGGCAACGCCAACCTGACCCTGCTGCTGGAGACCGACAGCGGCCCCCTGGTGCTGAGGACCCCGCCGGAGAACGCCATTTCGGCCACATCGCACCGCGGCATCGAGCGCGAAGCCACGGTGCTGAGGGCGATACAGGGGCATGTGAAGGCACCGCAGGTGATGGGCTGGTGTGAAGACCCCGAAGTTATCGGGCGGCCGTTCCTGCTGGTATCCCACGTCAATGGCATCGCCATTACCGATACCCTGCCGGCGGCCTACCCCGACACAGCCGCCAGCGTCAATCGCCTGGGCGAGGACCTGGTCGATGAGCTGGCTGCCATTCACCGGGCACCCTGGCGCGACATCGGGCTGGAGAAATTCGGCAACCCGGAGAATTTCCTGCGGCGCCAGATCACTCGCTGGCAGTCGGTGCGTGCGGAGGCGCCGGTGCGCGAACTGCCGCTGTTGCAGGAGCTCGCCGACTGGCTGCTGCGGAATCTGCCTGCGGATGGCCCGGTAGGCCTGGTGCACGGCGACTACCACCTCGACAATACCCTGTCGCATCCGGACCGGCCCGGACTGGCCGCCGTGATTGACTGGGAGCTGGCAACCATCGGCGACCCTCTCGCTGACCTCGGGCTGTTCCTCATGTTCTGGGGCCCCCGCGACCTCGATCCGCCGGGGTTCCGGCACATCCAGGCGGTGAGCCGCCGCAGCGGCATCATCAGCCGGCGGGCACTGGCGGAGCGCTGGGGTAACGCGACCGGCTATTCCCTGGGCAACCTTGATTTCTATCTGTGTTTCGCCTTCTGGCGCCTCGCGGCGATTGTCGAGGGAGCGTATGCGCTGTATCGCCAGGGCAAGGTGGACTCGGCCTACGCCCGCGGTCTTGAGTATGACGTGCCAGCCCTGCTGGCAGAGGCGCAAGCGGCGGCCAGGGGCCGCTGGTAAGGAGACAGTTCCCGATGATGGCGACAATGATGCACCTGCCGATGACGGTGCGGATGATTATGGAGCACGGCGCCGCCGTGTTCCCCGACAGCCGGGTGGGCGTGTTCGACGGCGAGGAAACCCACTGGACTCCCTACCGCCAGGTGGCGGAGCGCGCAGAGCGCCTGGCCCAGGGCCTGCAGACGCTGGGGGTTGAAGCCGGTGACCGGGTCGCCACCTTTAGCTGGAACAACCTCGCACACATGGAGGCTTATCTGGCGGTACCCTCCATGGGTGCGGTGATGCATACGGTCAACATCCGCCTGGCCCCCGAACAGGTCGCCTATGTGATCAACCACGCCGGCAACCGTGTGCTGATCCTGGATGCCAGCCTGCAGGAGCTGTTCCTGCCGGTGATACCGCTGCTGGAAACTGTCGAGCACATCCTGCTGGTGGGTGGCTCCGACACGGCCCTGGGCAACATCCCGGCCTCTGACTATGATGCGTTGCTGGCTGCCCAAAACGGTCATTTTGACTGGCCCGAGCTGGACGAGACGGCTGCGGCAGCAATCTGCTACACCAGCGGCACCACCGGCAACCCCAAGGGCGTGGTCTACAGCCACAAGACCACCTTCGTGCACTCGCTGGCGTCGCGGGCGACAGACACCTTCGGCATCAACGAGCGCGATCGTATCCTGCTGCTGCCGCCGATGTTCCACGCCAATGCCTGGGGCCTGCCCTACAGCGGCTGGCTCAGCGGCAGCGACTTCATCATGCCCGGGCCACACCTGCAGGCGGCGGGCATCGAGGCCATGATCCGCGCCAACCAGCCCACGTTTACCGCTACCGTGCCCACGATCCTGGGCGACCTGCTGCGCGCCTCGCAAAACAGCGATCTCGACATGAGCAGCTTTCGCATGCTGGTTTGCGGCGGCGCCGCGGTGGCGCCGGCACTGATCGATGCCGCCCGCGAGCGCTGGGGTGTGCCGGTGTTGCAGGGCTGGGGCATGACCGAAACCAGTCCCCTGTGTCACCTGTCGCACCCGCCACGGGACCCCGGTGCGGGCGGGGAAACCCCGTGGCGGGCCAAGAGCGGGCGCCCGGTGCCCGGCATCCAGGTCCGGGTGGTGGATGCAGAGGGCCGGGAATTGCCGCACAATGGCCGCGATGTGGGCGAGCTGCAGCTGCGCGGGCCCTGGGTGACGGGTGCCTACCACAAGGACAGCGCGCCGGACTCCTTTACCGCGGATGGCTGGCTGCGTACGGGTGATGTCGGCCACATTGACGACAGGCACTTTGTCCAGTTGACGGACCGAACCAAGGATGTGATCAAGTCCGGGGGGGAATGGATCTCCTCGGTCGACCTGGAAAATGCGCTGTTGGCGCACCCCTCGGTGGTAGAGGTGGCCGTCATCGCGACGGATGACGAGCGCTGGCAGGAGCGACCCCTGGCGATTCTGGTGACCGACAGCGAGATCGGCGCGGCGGAACTGCGCGCGTTTCTGCGCGACCGGGTCGCAAAATTCTGGATTCCCGAGCACTGGGCGTTTGTCGCCGGTATACCGAAAACCAGTGTCGGCAAAATAGACAAGAAACTGTTGCGTCTCCAGCATGCCGCCGGAGAGTTCAACATCGAAACGATAAAATAAAAGCAGCCTTCGCCCTGAAGGTTGCCATCGGGGAGAGCAGTTGATGAGACCACAGGCCAAGCAGCCAGAGGTGTCCGCCCGGCGCAGGACCCAGGCGGAACGGACGGCATTGTCGGACAAGCGCATGTTCGAGGCTGCCATTCAGCTGATTATCGAGCGCGGCACCGAGCGCACGACCCTGAAGGAGATAGGGGAGCTGGCGGGCTATAGCCGCGGCCTCGCACACTCGCGGTTCGGGTCCAAGGAAGGCTTCCTCAACAAGCTGTTCGTGCGCTTTGATGGCCGCTGGAAGCAGCATCTTACCAGCTACGTCGGTGGCAAGACCGGGATCGAGGCAGTGCTGGCGGCGCTGGATGCCCTGCGTGATTTCCTCACTGCCGAAGCCAACTACATGCGCGCCATGTACATCCTCTGGTACGAGTCCCTGGGGCACGATTCCCGGATTCGCAGCAAGCTCGCCGACCACCACCGGGTCTATCGCGAAGACGCAGCCCGCTGGGTACGTGGCGGCATTGAGGCGGGTGAGATCGATCCCATCATCAACCCCGAGCAGTTCTCGGTACAGTTCAACGCCTTTATTTTCGGCATCATCTACCAGTGGCTGGTCAATGCCGATGCCCTGGATCTGCCGGCGATCTTCAATGACTACGAAGCCAACATAAAACGGCTTCTCAGCAAGAAGGAATAACATCATGGCTTACCTGACGACCGATTGTGGCAAGAACGTCTACTACGAGGACTACGGTAGCGGCAGCAGCGCGATCCTGCTGATCCATGGCTGGGGCTTCAGCTGTCGCGCCTGGGACAATACCCTGCCGGCGCTGCTGGCCGCGGGCCACCGGGTGGTGATGATAGACCACCGCGGCTGCGGGCGCTCAGACAAGGACTTTGCCGACATGGGCATCCTGGCGATTGCGGGTGATGTCGTGGCCCTGGTGGCGAAGCTGGGTCTCGAATCAGTCGTGCTGAACGGCTGGTCCCTGGGCGGCGCGGTGGCGGTGGAGGCGGCAGATCGGCTCGGCAAGCGCTGCACCGGTCTGGCCCTGACCGGTGGCGCCACGCCGATCTACACCCAGAAGCCCGGCCTTGAGGCCGGCGGTACCGACGCCGACATGGCCGGCACGGTGGCGGCGCTGCAGGCGGACCGGATCGGCTTCCTCGCCGGGCTGTCGCAGGCGGTCTGTGCGAAGGATGTCGGGGAGCCGCTGGTCAACTGGATGTGGCAGGTGTTCTGCGAGGCTTCGCCGATGGCGCATGTCACCCTGGGCCAGCTGGCGCAGGTGGACCAGCGCCAGCAGCTCGCCGCCCTGGAGATGCCGATCATTTCCTTTGTCGGCAGCGAGGATGTCTTTGTCGCCCCGGAAATTTGCCGCTGGGTCGGGGACAACAATACCAATGCGCGGGTCGTCGAGTACGAGGGGGTGGGCCACGCGCCCTTCGTCGAAGTGGCGGAACGCTACAATAGCGACCTGCTCGCCTTTCTTGCCGACCTCACCTGAGCGCTGGAGAATTCAAGCATGACATCATCTGTAAACTACGGCCTGTGGTACGACTTCCGCAATCCGGCTCCCTGGCGCGAGGATTTCGAGGAGTTCTACGCCAGCCGTCTCGACCAGATCGCCGCCGCCGAGGAGCTGGGCTTCAATTCGACCTGGCTCACCGAGCACCATTTCTGTGACGACGGCTACACGCCCTCGCCGCTGGTGGTTGCCGCGGCCATTGCCGCGCGCACCCGCAACATGCACATCGGTACCAACCTCATGTTGCTGCCGCTGCACGATCCGGTGCGCATGGCCGAGGACTGTGCCACCGTATCCCTGGTCAGCGGCGGCCGTTTCGATCTGGGCGTTGGAATCGGCTATCGGCAGCTGGAGTTCGACCAGTTCGGGCGCCAGTTGTCACATCGCCCCAGCTTGGTGGAAGAGGGCATCGAAGTGATTCGCCGCAGCTGGTCGGGCAAGCCGGTGAACTTCAGCGGCAAGCGTTTCACGGTGGGAGACCTGAGCGTGACCCCGGCCCCGGTGCATGCGCCTAAAATCCTGCTGGGCGGGATGGCGCCACCGGCAATCGAGCGGGCGGCGCGGGTGGCGGATGGCTTCCTTTGCACCGGTGGCCTGGGCATCGACACCTACTGCGAGGCGCTGCTGAACCAGGGCAAGACCCTGGAGCAGGGCAACGTGGTGCTGGGCTGCTGGGCGATTATTGCCGAAGACCCGGAAGCGGAAGCGCGCCGCATCGGCGAGCACATCCTCTACCAGACCAATGAGTACATCAAGTGGGGCGCCTTCGGTCCACCCGAGAACGCGACGCTTTTCGACGACGTCTTCACGGCGATCGAAAACGGCCTCTACGAATTGTGGGATGCCGACATGGCGGTGGCCAATCTGAGCAAGCTGGTGCGCGACTACCCGATGATCAGCGACATCCACTTCTGGGCGCAATTCCCCGGCGAGCCACTGGAGTCGGGCAACAGCCGGTTGCGCTACATCGCGGAGAAAGTGTTGCCGCGGCTGCGCTGATGTAGTGCGGCATAACCCATGGATACAGCGTCGCACCTGATTGGTATCAAGGGCCGCTCTTTCCCCCCTCGAATCCACTGCCGCTGAGAATCCTCTGGCGGCAGAATCTCAAGGGGGGCGTTCTTTCCCCCTCGAATCCACTGCTGCTGAGAATCCTCTGGCGGCAGAATCTCAAGGGGGCGCTCTCTCCTCCCGGAAGCCATCGCCCCTAACCAGCATCCGGCGCCAGAATTTCCGCGGAGCCGTCATTGAGGCGAATATCAAAGCAGCCGCGGTGCAACTGCCTATGATGGAATCGACACAGCGTCACCAGGTTATCCAGTCGTGTCTCACCTCCCTCT
>CAXBCH010000009.1:0-116953 GCA_963974125.1 uncultured Haliea sp.
GCAGAGGCAGAGGCAGAGGCAGAGGCAGAGGCAGAGGCAGAGGCAGAGGCAGAGGGCATACGGTAGTGCTAGACTTTCCTGCGAGCGAACACTGGACGCCCCTTGCTTGGCTTCGCGTAGCCTATCGAGAAGAAACCTCTAACCTAATGCTTACAGCGACAAGAAGGGTATGTTTATGAAAATAGTTCGGAGGTTACTCGCATTTGGAGTTAGCATGGTTTTTCTGCAAAACGCAGCTTCTCAGTCAGGCGGCTTGGCCATATCCGAAGATCGCGTCAGCCCATCCACTCAAGAAGCACACGATAGAACCCAGCATCAAAAGGAGCTGAACCGTCTAAGAGAAAACTCAATCGGAATCGGCTCTGGCGAACTCGTCTTTCTAAGGGGTGCTACAATTGGGGAACTCCCAAATGAATTTTCGATAGATGATACAGACCACAGTGGCGCCCTGAAGGAAACACTCGACTCCCTCGCCCCACTTCTAGGCGACCTAGATGGAAGAGTGTTTATTATCGAAAAGGTCATCGATTTGCCTGCGCAGAAGTTGATTAGATTCCACCAGATAGTCGAAGGTGAGAAACTACCATCCTCTAGTATATTCGTCAACAAGAACGGTGAGATTCAGTCAGTCGCTCTTTACTCAATGGCGCCAGAAAAAGCACAAAACTATTTGGCAAATAGGCTTCAGATCTCCGAGCTCAGGCGGAGTTTTGAGTACTATGCTGCGGATTATTTTGAGAAGCTCGGAGTGACACTAACCGTTTCATCTGAGCAAGTACACGGACCAACTTTCAGATACCTGGCACAAGACGCAAGCGAAGAGATAAAATATCGCTACGTCGCTGATTTCTTTTTTGACGGTTTCCTCTTCATTCTTGATGCCATAACGGGCGAGTTGGTAACGGCGGGCCATCTGGGCGCCTCAGATCTCAACAGCCTCCCACCAATATAAATATTCCAGCAATTGGCACTAACATACTTTTTCTCACCGGTAGTCAGGGGAGAGAGGGAACACAGTCGGCCAGGAGCGGACGGTGAACTCAAGTCCAATAAACGCCGGGAGTCACCACAAGGCTGTCATTCAGCTTTATTGCGTCTTAACCATCCCAAACCAGCAAGGCCCAAGCCAAGTAGGGCCAAAGTGCCGGGCGCTGGGACAGCTTTCGGAGAGGGGCCGATACTATAATCGTAAAGTCCGGAATCTCTACTTATTCCCGCGCCTCCACCTGCCGCAACGGATGCGCCGTTGACAAATTCCCATGATAAGCCAGAGCCATCTGCGATATTTGTGATGATAGGTACCTGTAATATTGTGTCAAACTCGTTGGGGAAGCTCGGAAGAGAAAAGCCTGAGAATGTCAAAATCTCATCCAGACTCAACAATGTGTCACCGTCCAGATCCTCAAATGTCAGAGAAAAGTTAGGGTTTGCTTGGTCGGCACCAGATGCAGTAATTTGAAAAATAGCGGATGCCATAGCATGCGTCGGCGTAAAGACGCCAATGCACAATGCGACCAAGAATGAATATGCATAAGAATTATTGCGTTTTTGATTCATGAGATTTCATTGTCCTTAATTACCCAAAGGTAGCAATGCTGGATGACACCGCTGCACGCAAGTTAGCCCAAGCGCGCCCAAGCTACGCACACACTTTATTAGCAAATTTCGCGCCAATAAAAAAATTTGAAGAAAATACAGAGTCTTGCACAGCTTGCCTTGCCGATGTACCGAGCATATATCAAAAACTTGTAAAAGAAATTGACACATATAACCCTTAAAGTGTGGGGTTATACGATCGAAACTGCGTTTAACGTCTCAATTCATGGGCACTGGAGGGCAGACGCAGCTTGGCACTGTCAGTTTGAACGCATTTCTTTCTTAAAGTAAATCAACTCTACGAGCGGCGAGATTATGGCATTGTCTGACAAATAAGCTTAGTCGAAAAATGTTGGATGTTGTGTTACTGATAGCTCGTCCGCCAATAGGACGAAGCTGCCACATTTGGAATGTACTTTCGAATGCATAACTGCGACCTTTCGACCAGAAGCGGGCGTAGGCAGCATCTCAAGTGGCGATCAGCTTGCTCTTCATTACGGCATGCTCGCCAAACAAATTTTTCCCTCAGTCTGGCCTGAATCGCGACTGCTTGATAAGAGCTGATCTATGGAGATATATTGTTATTTGGCTATGCTTCTTGTTTACTGTTGTAGTTTGAATTTCAAAAGCATCAGAGGTGGCCCCTGAAATCTGAACAGCGCTGTAAGTGGATTCCCTGCCTGACATAGGGCATCGTATTGCCCATATTCAGGAGAATCACTATGGCCAGAAGACCTCGCCGTAATCACAAACCCCAGTTCAAAGCCAAGGTGGCGCTGGAGGCCCTCAAGGGTGAACAGACGATGGCGGAGCTCGCGGAACGTTTCGATGTGCATCCCAATCAAATCACCCAGTGGAAAACGCAGCTGCTGGAGCGCTCTGCCGACGTCTTTGGGGGCGATGAATCCAGGGAGCCGCCTGTTGATGTGAAGGCACTGCACGCCAAGATCGGCGAGCTAACCCTGGAAGTCGATTTTTTAGGCGGCGCGCTCACCAAAGCGGGATTGCTGAGCGCAAAACGATGATCGACTGCAAACACAAACTCCCCATCTCGCGTCAGGCCAGGCTGCTGGATATCAGCAGAGGTACGGTGTACTACCAGCCCAGGCCAATCTCCCCGCGCGACCAGATGCTGATGAATCGCATCGACCGGCTGCACTTGGAGCTACCTTTTGCCGGCGCTCGAATGTTGCGGGATCTACTGCGGCAGGAAGGCCACAAGGCGGGCCGCTCAAAGGTCTCCCGCTTGATGAGGCTCATGGGCATTGAGGCGCTGTACCGCAAACCCAGGACCACGCGCCGACACCCGGAGAACAAAGTCTATCCGTATTTACTGCGTAATCTCGCAGTGACACGACCCAACCAAGCGTGGGCGATGGACATCACCTACATTCCCATGGCGCGCGGGTTTATCTATCTTGCGGCTGTGGTGGACTGGTTCTCTCGCCGCGTAATGGCCTGGAAGGTCTCGACCACCATGGACGTCCACTTTTGCCTGGAGGCTGTTGAGGAGGCCATAGAGCGGCATGGCAAACCAGAGATCATGAACACCGATCAGGGCAGTCAGTTCACCAGCCAGGCATTCACGGGCCTTCTCAAGGACAATGGTATCCAGATCAGCATGGACGGCAAGGGGGCCTGGCGAGACAACGTGTTCGTAGAGCGCTTGTGGCGATCAGTGAAATATGAAGAAGTGTACCTACATGCGTACGATACTGTGTCAGCTGCCAAGGCAGGACTGGATCGCTACTTTCGGTTCTATAACAGCCGCCGCCCACACAGCAGTCTTGACCGGCAGACACCGGATCAGTTTTACTTTGAATCGCTGCCACTACCCATGGCAGCTTAAACCTCGGGCAGGCATCCACTTATAGAATGGGTATTGCTGTTCAAAGAACTGGGGCCACCTCTATCAGTGCCGTGGATGGGAGAGATTCCACCATACAAAGCGAAATGTAACACCGCGGGAGCCACGATATGAACTATCAGCAAATCAAGTTGATTTATCCGGTAATGGCAGCGTTCGTCATCGCAGTGATGACTGGCTGCGGCAATGGGGACCCTACCGCAAATAGCGAAGGCAAATGGTTCGATGCGGGAAATGTACAGCAAGCGTATAAAGCGCAAATTCGAAGTGATGCGCTCAGCGCCGGCGAACAACCCTTCGACGCCGACACTAGTTGTGCAGCGATACTTCCAATGGCGCAAAAGTCGTTGAGCGATTCCAGCGGTACTGGGACGCTTGTGCAGTTAATGTATAAAACTTGCAACGATGTTGGGCTGAAGTTTCAAACCGAGGTTCGATGCGAGGCTGATAGGCTTCAGGTACTTTGCAAATAAACGTAGGCAGGCAAGCCACCTTCCTATTAGGACGAAGGTACCGCATTTGGAATGGATTTTCGAATCCTCAACCGCGACCTTTCGGCCATAAGCCGACGTTCAACGCCGCCATATCGGGCTGTGAGTCGGGGCTATGCTAATGAGGCGGCGCGATAATGTCCTAGTTAGACGTCATCTTTACCTATCCACCCACTCAAGCGAGCTCTGATCTTTTAGATAGTGTGCTCCCTTGATCCGGGGGAAATATGGTTTGCTCAAAACGCCGTTCATCATACCCCAAAACCACTTCTTTCCAGCGTCGCTGTTGATCCCGGTTGGATAATCATATGTATAGTGGAAATTGCTTTTCTTGATGTAAGTGTCCAAAAAGACTGGATGAAGATAATCGTAGATAGCCCACCGTAGATTGTTCAAAAGTTCTGTCATCCAAGTGCAGTAGTAGATAAAGTAGTTTTCGTTAAGATGTTCACAGAAATAGTCTAGCGCAAAAGGGATGGATCCCAATTCAACGGCGTAGCCGTTGTTTTCTAAAATATTGTGAAACTCCCTGGATACACGGGTTAGCCTAGAAAGATTGTGCTTTGAGTAGTTGCCTGAGATATGGAGGAGCTCCAGACGAGAGACAGTGAGTTCAGCATTGACGTCCAAGTCCGGAAGCCAGAATATCATCGGCGACCTATAGTTCAGCCAATTTTCTACGGCGTTGACTGCGGTTGAAAGGGGTTTAACACTACCTTCTCGATCGAAGGATGCTGTTACGCACGCCAGTCTCAAAACATCTAGACAAGAGCCATTAATCCCAGTGAGAGCTGCATCTCCTTTTTCTTTAACAAAATCTAAAGCGCGCACAAGAAATAGGTACTTGTGGGCGTAGTCATGAAAGTAGACCTCATACTCTCCGGGATATTTCTTTACTTCTCGCAAATCAACCAGCGAATAGTTGACGATATTGTTCAACGCCTCGATACAAATACTTAGGCCGATAGACTCACGCTCGATGACTTGCACTGATTGACACCTTCCCCTTTCACAAGAGACGTTTTTTGAAGTGCAGCTCAAAGGGCACAACGGAATAAACGTCGCCATGCCTGCACTTGTTATGTTTTCTTTGAAATTTCTTGAACATGCTTCTCAAAATCGCTCGCAGCTTCACTTAATCTCTCTAGCGAGTCTTGAAATATCGGAAGCCATTTTTCTCCTGAGAAATCGCCTTGCTTATACTGTAGCTTATAGCCATGCAGGATATGATTTGTCTTCTCCAGAATTTCCTCAACAGCGCAGAAGCTATCTCTCAACTCTGGATAGTACATATCCATTATTAGATGAACTCGTTCCGGGTTATGTGTGTATCCAGTGTCAATACTGAGCTCCAATGCCTGGTTGAATGTTAGCTCTCCTTCCATCACTTGGCGATAAGGCAAGTAGTGAGTCACTACGGCATTCATATATCGTCTTGACTCAACATACAACTCTTCCAATCGGTCTCTAAGCAGCACTTCTCGCTTCAGCTTTCTTTCATGTTCTAGCTGAATTGATAACCGCTCGTTGTTTGACTTATTGGTAAGACTGACACCAATTAGTGTCAGTGTAGATGTAAGCAATGCGGTGAAAAATGCTATCCATGCTGATGACGGAATTGATTCCAGTAGCTCAACAAATTCTTCCACTTAACCTCCATCTCGATAAATACTAACGCCTCAAGCACCGGCGGCGAAAGCGCACAGTGGTTTTGAGGTCCGGGTGGCTTTACTTGTTAGGGTGCGCATTAATCGAAGCCAAATGAGATTACGGCTCCAGGAGCCAGTGATATGTGTACTTGCAGCTAAAGCCGTCATGCGATTCTGCAAACTGTGCTTTTTGTAGCGAATGTAGCACGGAACTGATGTACCTATTACTACATTCCTCTGGTTCTATCTGAGCGACTGTTCTAAGGCCTTCATCATCCACATCATTTGGGTAGTGAGGCACCTGAACTTTGCCACTCGACATTACCTTGACGTCTACGGATACGCGACAACCAGAGTCTGGACGAACTGTGTGTCTCGGGTATATAGGCCGCACCGCCACCAAAATATTGTCTCTGCATGCCGTGGGAGACCACAGCCCCCTCGGGTGTTCATCTTCCGCAGCCACCTCCATCGTCGAGACGACCGCGAACGCGAACGCGAACGCGAACGCGAACGCGAACGCGAAAAATATCTTTGAAAGGCTCTTAATCTTCATTTTTCGCTCAATGTCTCGGCGCACCATAACGCCTTGCACAGCGGCGGCTTGGCAGCCGCGAAGTGGCCGCTAGGGCGTCCGAGCGCAGCGACTGCTGCAACTTGTTATATGGCTTTACGCTTCCCATCACGGCCGGCCCCGAAGGGGCGTAATGCCGGCACCTGTTAAATGGACTCAACGCTCCTGCCTCTGATATGCCTTCTTGGCGTGCTTATTGATGTATGCATTTAGACCATCACCCCGTTGAGCAAGCTGCTTCATGCTCTCGATGTGATGGCTTCCAGCGCTGCTGTACGTATAGAGATACTGCGACCCATCCCGAAACTGAACCCGAATGAAATCAGGCCCAGTCTCGTATCTTACAACGCCTGAATCTCTGTCAATGTCACTGTATCGCTCCATGATGACCTCTTCTTGAGTCCAGTTAACGCCTGAGTCCAGCGGCATTTGAGGCTACGCCTGTTTTTGCGGCAGCAAAAATGGGCGGCGAGTCAAATGTCCGCTGCAACGATTTGTTAGCTCTGGTCTTCACGGCTTCCAATGTTTAACAGCCAAAGCGGCCATCTCACTCTGGCGACTTTCGATATCGCTCTTCGTCCAACTACCAAACTTCGCAATAGTATTTGTGAAATGAAAACCGGACTTTGCATACGCCTTCTGCTTTTCGACAAAAGATCCATTGCCGATTGTACTGTTGGGCTTAGCAGCCATGATTGCCATATTCCCGAGCCGTTTGTGATAGGAGCGCCATTCCTCTTCACTAAACTCCTTTCCCCATCCCGCGGTCGGTGTCACAGGTAGGACGTGCTCCAAATTGACGTTCGACGGGTCTGCATCCGGCGTGTTTTCTATATCTTTGCCCGAATTCGCGATTTCGAGCTCACGCAGGAAGTACCTAGCGATCTTCTGTTTGGAGATTGATGCGATTCGGAAAGCCGCCTCAAATGCACTATCGCCAGGAACAGACTTCATGGCCTGAACAACCTCAGCCGGACTTTTGATCTTGCCTTCAGAGATAGCCTTCGCCGTCTCGGAATAGAGTACTTCAAGCGTCCCGCCACCAACCCCGCCAACAAGCTGATACCTGACTGCCACGGAGACAAGCTTATTAAATGTCTCTGCAGCATAATTCGGCTTAAAGTTATTTAATACCGCTAGCAAAAGCGGTCTGATCTGGGTCATGCCAAGAAGATTAAGGGTCGAAGCAGATTTCCGAATCCCCTGTGGGAATGTCGACCAATAATCATGGTCGGTATTAATTAGCGCCGAATATGTGCGGACACTGTCGGCAAGTTCTGTAGAAAACTTCAACGCACCCCGTTTGCTGGTGATTTTTTTCTTGAGCATTGAGAAAAGCTCTTTCTCACGAATCAAGCCATACCGAGCCATCGAGAAGTGTCTTATGTACGAAACGATCAACGGATCATCGGAGGCACTCTCCAAAACAGAAACCATTGAAAGCCAACGGTTCTTTGTTTCTTCGATTTTCTCGCCCGAACGATGAAATAAATAATTTTTGACCAGATCAGAAATGGCCAGCTCTAGCCCACGATCATTTAGAGTCTCAAAGATAATGAACGCGTTGCTATCATCAGGAGCCACAACCACGATGACTTTTAGACTCTTTTCGATGTAATCCAGCCACGTATGCAGCTCATCTTCGGAGTCCTTGGATTTTGCACACAGTTCATCAAGGTATTTGAAACAATGAGTGGCAGCTGCCACAAGTCTCTTATGTGAAGGTCTTCTCAACTTCTTGGACTTGGTTTGATCGAAATCTTCGATAAGATCCTGAAAAACTTCGTTGTCAATTTCGTTTAGAATGAGTTTTGGTTCACGTTCCTTTGTGCGACGATCTGTACTCGCTAGGAAGTCGCTCTTAACGGAAACAACGACTTCATGATCATCTTCTCGCTGAAAGATCTCTTTTATGGCGAGAATTATCAGACTAATCGTTGTCAGCCGTTGCTGGCCATCAACCACTTCAAATCTATTGCTGTCGGCCGAAGTGACCACGATAGAGCCAAGAAAATATTCCTTCTCTTTGTTAGCGATGGCTTCTGAAATGTCATTGAGCAGAGCATCTATATGCTCAACCTCCCAAGCGTAACTTCGCTGATACGCCGGAACTTTGAAGCGGCGGCTCTTGAGCACAGTGCCTACGCCTTCAAGATGAATAGTGAGCTGCTGAATTTGGCTCATTCCCGTCCCCTTGGTATTTATTTTGATTCTCGCACGAAAGAGCTAACGCCCGCAGCATGCGCGGCTTTGTAGTGAAGGCGAAGCCGCAACGAAAACGCCGTCGCCGTGCATGCGATTGTTAGAGGTTGCTGGCATATACTTTGTATCTCTGGTCGTTACTCGGGTTTACCGACATATAGTAAGAGCGAAAATTCCCGCGCACTAAGTGCTTTCGGAAGCGACCTTGATCGATCAAATCCTGCCAAGGGTATAGCCACATTTCCGAGACAACATAGTCTTCGTTCAGGTGGACAAACATCAAATGACTGGGGATGCCTTCACCCTCAATCTTCGGGATAGCGCTGGTTCTTGTCCATCCGTTGTTGGTGCCTCGGCGAGTTTTAACTGATATAGCCATACCGGTTGTTGTTTCAACGTCGTGCTCAAAGCTATCGTCTACAAGGTATCCACCAACAGCTATTTTTGTATAAATCTCTCCAAGCCAGCCAACAAGCTCGTCACCCTTCAGGACTTTTCCATCTGAGTGCGCAACGAGAAGCTCCCTGATCCTTCTTTGCGTCATAGACAGGGTGACGAAAAGCCCAGAAAAGTCTTTTTCCACTCTGTCCATCGAATCAAAGTCAAAACTCATCAAGACCTCTAACAGCGAATTAACAAGACCGATCTGAATAACACCATTCCCGTTAACTCGAACGTCGAAGCCAACAGCAAAAATATTTCGAGTGTGCAATCAACATATAAGCGTTTGACACTCCAAATCCAATCCAGATAACCGCACGTCAATAGCAACCACGACTCACCAATTTTAGTAAACGGCTGCTTTGGGTCGAAAGCGGCCATTAGCACAGTTCGTTTTTGGCTGCCCTATAGTGCAGAGCTCAACACAATCCATCCGCCGACTTCTGATAGGTTTTTTGAATTGGGGTTTATATGGCCACCCGCGATTAAACGTTATTTTTTGCTGCGTCTATTTTGTTTATACCACGCGCCACTCAAGACTCCAAACACGTCATGCTACAGCCACACGAGCTGGCGTGCAGTGCTCTCGAGCAGCGCTCCATCATTCGGGGTGCAGATGTATGGCCAGCCACAGTGTACCGGGTTCACAGCTTTCAACCCGGTGCGGCGTGCCCGCCGGAAGAAAAAGATAATCGCCAGCACCGAGAACAGTGCGAATTCCGGCAACGTCCATAACGGCAGCGCCCTGAACCAGCAGTACCCACTCATCCTGCGGCTGTACGTACTCAACAGGCTGGATGTCGGCGCCGCTGACAATGCGCTCGATCACCAGGTTGCGGTGGGAGAGGAGCGTGTCGAAGCGCTCGCCCTTAGCAGGCGGATTGAGGGCTTTGAAAAGGTTAGGTGTGGAATCCCGGCTCATGCCCATTGTTCTCAGTGGTAATCATCTTCAAGCTGATGCCGCTCCGCGAGTACAGTCACGAGGTCATCACCCTCAATCTCAAAGAGCGCAATGTAGCCAGAGGCGCCAAAAGGAATGATAGCCTCTCGAAGAAACGGATCACTACCTTCGGCTTTACGACAGGAGAGCGGGAATTCCTCCAGCATTTCCCATGTCTTGCCAAGCATTTCAAGTGCCCTGTCCGCCGCCGGGTCATTTTCGGCGGCGAAGGTGTACAAGCGAACCAGATCCTCTGCAGCATCTTCGGTAAATCGGACCGAAAAACTCACCGACCTTTCGGGGCCTCGTCACGAATGGAGCGGAGGGAATCCATTAGTTCATCCTTTGCGACGTAGCGACCTGTGGCTCTGGCTCGGTCACGCGCAGCGAGACCACGGGCAATGAACTCCTGCTGGAACTTGCGCCGTTCGATATGCTTGCGCAGGGACTCTTCGACAAAGCCACTCAGGGTTTCGCCTTCTTTCAACACGCTTTCAGCTTCATGACGAAGGCTGGGGGTAACTCTCAGGGATGGAATGGTTGCTGACTTCATGGAACTCGCCTCTGCATTACATTTGCATCGCTCTATACCTGCCAGTCAATAGCTCCACAACCGTCATGCGGTCCCTAGATCACCGCCACAAAGGTATCGCACTGGCGGAAGTCTCCGCTGTCGAACCCGCGCCGGAACCAGGTGACCCGCTGGGCCGAGGTGCCGTGGGTGAAGCTGTCCGGCACTACCTCACCGCCGCCGCGTTTCTGCAGGCGGTCATCACCAATTGCCGAGGCCGCTTGCAGCGCCTCTTCCAGGTCACCGGGTTCCAGCATGTCGCTGTAGTGCTTGGCTGAGTGGCCCCAGAGGCCGGCAAAGCAGTCGGCCTGCAACTCCTGGCGCACGGACAGGTTGTTGACCTCGGCTGCGGACTTGCCCTGACCGCTGGCGCGGACCTGCTGGCTTATCCCCAGCAGGGTCTGGATGTGGTGCCCGACCTCATGGGCGATCACATAGGCCTGGGCGAAGTCGCCCGGCGCGCCCAGCTGGCGGTCGAGGTCGCGGAAGAATGTCAGGTCCAGGTACACCTTGCGGTCGGCGGGGCAATAGAATGGACCAATCGCCGAACTGGCGGTCCCGCAGGCAGAGGCAACACGCTGGGTGAACAGCACCAGCGTCGGTTCCTCATAGCGGCTGCCGGAGGCGGCGAAGATCTTCTGCCAGGTCTGCTCGGTGTCCGCCAGCACCACAGCGACGAAGTCGGCCAGTTCCTGGTCTTCCGCGGAAACCGGCACCTGCTGTGCAGGAGCCCCCGCCCCGGTGGTCAGCTGCAGCAGGTCAATGCCCAGCATCTGGGCGCCGAAGAAACCGACCACCCCCACCAACAGCAGCGCCCGCCCGCCCTTGCTGCGCAGGAGCCAGGGCAGTATCCGCACCAGCATCAGCAGGCCCGCCCCGCCGCCGGCACCTGCGCGCAGCGGCTGCCCGCGCCGGTCATCGACGTTGCTGCTCTTGCGTCTTCCTCGCCAGTCCATGCATTACTCCTGTGCGGCACCCAAGCGGGGCCGCGACATTACATTAGACCAGATTTCTGACCAAGTGTACGGGGAGCACCAGTGAGTGCTACGGTTAATCCAATGGAAAGCACCCCTGATCTGGAGACCATTGCGACGAGGCTGCGGGCGCGGGGTATTGAGGTGCCGGACGCGCCCCAGCGCCTGGACAGCTACGATGCAAGAATCCGCTTTTTCTCTTCCCGCCGCTTGATGGTTTTTTCCTGCCTGATCTGCTGGTACCGGATCTGGATCAGGCGTTCCTGCTCGGCCAGTTCCGCGGCGCGCTCCATAAAGGCCTGTCCCGCCGCTTCACCCTGCGCCGGCTGCAGCAGCATGCCGTAGACACTGTGCTGAGCAGTGATGGCCTGGCGCTCGGCGTCCTCTTCCCACTGCAGGCGGAAGTCCTCCTCCGCATTGGTGCGCTCCCACTCCCGCAGCCGCTGGCCATTACGGTAGGGGGCTAGCAGCTTGGCGTTGCGCTCGGCGATCTTGGCCACCTCTTTTTCCTCGCGCTGGTTCCACTGCTCTTCCTGCCGGGTCAATTCGCCGCCGATGGGCCGGGCCAGGATGGGCGCGTAGTCGCGGGTCAGGCCCAGCTCCGCAGCGCGGGCGAGGACCTTCTGGTCCAGGGAATCGCGCAGGCGATCCTTGTCCGCCTCGGCCTGCATGCGGGCGCGGTGAGCCTCTTCCGCGGCCTGGCGCTTGAGGGCAAACAGCCGTTCGCCGTAGGCCCTGGCATTGGCCTCCAGCGCCTGCAGCCGCTGCGCATCCGGCTCGGCGCCCTGGGTGAACATGGCGCCGGTAAACTCTTTCTGGAATTCGGTCTCGGCCCTGGCGACGCGCTCCGCACCCTCGGCCCGCAGCCTGACTTCCTCCAGCCGGTAGGCGGTGTCTATTGCCTGCGCCTCGGGCTTGTAGGCCGCCTCCAGCTCGCGGGCATGGTCGCGCAGCTCCCGGGCGGCATCGGACAGGTCCTGGTTGCGCTGCTTGCGCTCCTCGCTGCGGGCCTTGTGGGCCTCGCTGCGCTGGGCGCGCAATTCCTTGTCATCCTGGGCAAAGGCAGGCGTGTAGCCCTGGGGCAGGACCAACAACAGGCCCAGCAGGCCGATCAGGAGCGTTGTTCTTGTCACGGTTGTATCCCTCCGACAAAGCGAGCGCAAAGCATAGGCTACTGAAGAATAGCCAGCACTGCGGAAACAGGCAATGGGCGCCAACACCGCGTTCAATGGTTCGGGCGCAGGCTGGACATTCCCCCTGCCAACGCCGAACATAGCGGGCTCTGTCACTGCCCCGGAACTGCCCATGCTTGTCGACAACCCGGAAATCTACGCCGGCCTCACCTACCCCTGGTCGCGGGCCATCAATCCCGAGCCCGGCGTGCCGCAGCAGATCACCGAGGGGGTCTACTGGGTCCGCTTCCCCATGCCCATGGGGCTGGACCACATCAACATCTGGCTGCTGGAGGACGACGACGGCTGGGTAGTGGTCGACACCTGCCTGGACCTGCCCCGCTCCCGGGAAATATGGGAGCAGCTGTTCGCTGGCTTCCTCAAGGATAAACAGGTCACCCGGGTGATCTGCACCCACATGCACCCGGACCACGTCGGTCTCGCGGGCTGGCTGACCGAGCGTTTCGACTGCCAGCTGCTGATGACCCGGGAGGAATTCCTGCTGTGTCGCTCCCTGGTCAGCGACACTGGCCGGCCCGCGCCCGAAGTGGCCATTCGCTTCTACCAGGCCGCCGGTTACAGTGAGGCGCAGATAGAGAACTATCGCAAGGCCTTCGGCGGCTTCGGCCGCGCCGTCTATCGCCTGCCGGACAGTTTCCGCCGCCTCAAGGATCGCGAGACCCTGACCATCGGCGGCCGCTACTGGCAGATTATCGTGGGCAGCGGCCACTCGCCCGAACACGCCTGCCTCTACTGCCCGGCCCTGAAGATACTGATTGCGGGTGATCAGGTGCTGCCCCGCATCACCCCCAACGTCAGCGTGTTCCCGACCGAGCCGGAGAGCGACCCGCTGCAGGAGTGGCTGCAGTCCTGCGCCCGCATCCGCGAATTGCTGCCCGACGACCTGCTGGTACTGCCCGCTCACGAGGCCCCCTTCCGCGGCCTGCATGTGCGCCTGACCCAGCTCATCGAAACCCACAAGCGCGAGCTGAACCAGCTGTACGAGCACCTGGCGGAACCCAAGCGGGTGGTGGACTGCTTTCCCGCCCTGTTCAAGCGCGAGATCACCGGCGACCACCTGAGCCTGGCGACGGGCGAGACGCTGGCGCACCTCAACTGCCTGCAGCGGCGGCGCCAGATCGACTTCGATATCGATGCCCAGGGGGTGCGCTGGTATCGGCAGCTGCCGGAATCCATTGCCTTCGACTGACAAGAGACCGGTCGCGATGCTGCAATCCTTGAAGGTCTGGCTGCTGCGGCATTACTATCGCTGGAGCGGCGCCCGTGCCTGGCGCGGCAACTTCACCGACGCTCCCTACAGCACCCTGCAACTGCCGCTGCCGGGCCGGTCGCTGGCGGCGCGGCTATACAGTAGCCCGGCGGGGCGCGACTTGCCCCTGGTCATCTATTTCCACGGTGGCGGCTGGGTCATTGGCGACCTGGAGTCGCACCATGCCTTTTGCCAGCAATTGCGCGAGCAGGGCGGCTGTACGGTGGTGGCGGTGGATTACCGGCTGGCGCCCGAGCACCCCTGCCCGGCCGCGCTGGACGACTGCCGCGATGCCACCCGCTGGCTGGTGCAGAACCTGGAAAGCAGCGGCCCCAACAACGGCAGTATTGTGCTGGCCGGCGACAGTGCCGGCGGCCACCTCGCGGTCTGCAACGCCCTGACCCTGGACCCGGAAGCCCGGGCCCGGCTTGTCGGCGCCCTGCTGATCTACCCGGTTGTGGACCACTACAGTACGCCCTATGCTTCCTACGTCGAGCGGGCGAAGGGGCAGACGCTGACCAGCGACCTGATGCGGTGGTTCTGGGATACCTGGCTTGCCGGCGAGGGCCCAGAGGCCGCGACCGCGGCGGGCGCCGTGCCCATGCACAGCACGGACCTGGCGACCCTGCCGCCCTGCCTGCTGGTTACCGCCGAGCGGGACCCATTGCGCGACGAGGGTGTCCAATTCGCAGCACAGTTGCGTGCCGCCGGTATTACTGTCACCAGTGAGCACTACGGTAACGCAGAACACGGTTTTGCCTGCTCCCAGGGCCCGACCCCGGATTGCAAACATTTCATGACCCTGGCGAGAGGCTGGCTGCGTACACTGTAGCTACCCGCCAAGGAGGCACCGCGATGAGCGACAAGGTCGACCTGGTAATCTTCGGTGGCACCGGGGATCTCTCCACCCGCAAGCTGCTGCCTGCCCTGTACCAGCTGCACCGCCACGGCCTCGCCGAGCGCCTGCAGCGCATCATCGCCACCGGCCGTCGCGACATGGACTCGGAGACCTTCCGCAGCGAGGCGCATGCCAACCTGCAGGAGTTCGTGGCCCCCAAAGACTGGGATACCGCGGTGTGGGAAAGCTATTGCCATAACCTGCACTATGTCCGTGTCGATGCCAGCGATGGCGGCGACTACGAGAAACTGACCGGGCTGCTGGACGCCGGTGGCGCGCCCATCCGGCTGTTCTATCTCGCCACCCTGCCCGCCCTCTATGGCACCATTTGCAGTCATCTGCAGCAGGCCGGCGCGGTGGACGCACGCAGCCGCGTCGTTCTGGAAAAACCGCTTGGCCACGACCTCGCCTCCTGTCACGAGATCAACCTGCAGGTGGCCAGCGTGTTCAGCGAGGAAGATACCTTCCGCATCGACCACTACCTGGGCAAGGAAACCGTGCAGAACGTGATGGCGGTGCGCTTCGGCAATCCGCTGCTGCACCCGGTCTGGAACAATACCTTTGTCGACAATGTGCAGATTACCGTGGCCGAGGAGATCGGCGTGGAGGGCCGCGGCGGCTACTACGCCAAGACCGGCGCCCTGCGCGACATGGTGCAGAACCATCTGCTGCAGGTGCTGTCGCTGGTAGCGATGGAGCCGCCGACCAGCCTCGACCCCACCGACATCCGCGACGAGAAGGTGAAGGTGCTGCGCTGCCTGGAGCCCATCACGGCGGACAACGCCCGGGCGCGCACGGTGCGCGGTCGCTACGATGCCGGCGCGGTCAAGGGCGAGGCGGTGAAGGGCTTCCTGGAGGAGGCCGAGTACAAGGATGCCGGCGCCACCGAGACCTTTGTCGCCCTCAAGGCCAGCATCAACAACTGGCGCTGGGCCGGGGTGCCCTTCTACCTGCGCACCGGCAAGCGCCTGAGCCGGCGCTACTCCGAGATCGTCATCGAGTTCAAGAAACTGTCGTTCTCGCTGTTCGCCAACGATCCCAACGAACTGACCAACAAGCTGGTGATCCGCATCCAGCCCGAGGAAACCATCAGCCTGCACACGCTCAACAAGAAGCCGGGCCTGACCCGCAAGCTGCGCCTGCAGCCGGTGGAGCTGCACCTGACCGAGGACCCGGCCCAGAAAGGCGTCAGCTACGATGCCTACGAGCGGCTGCTGCTGGACGCCATCAATGGCGACCAGACCCTGTTCATGCGCCGGGACGAAGTCGAGACCGCCTGGCGCTGGATCGACTCCATCATCGCCGCCTGGGAGGAAGCGGGCACCCCGGTCAAACCCTACAACTCGGGTACCATGGGCCCCGGCGCCGCCACCGCCCTGGTCGCGGTGGATGGCCGCAGCTGGTATGAGTGAGTGGCGCGAATTCGGCAGCCGGGCCGAACTGGATACAGCGCTGGCGGCACAGCTGGCGGCGGACTTGCGGGCGGACCTCGGTGTCCATGCCCGCAGCAGCCTGGCGGTGTCCGGCGGCAGCACCCCCCGGCACATGTTCCAGCTGCTGGCTGCCACCGAGCTGGACTGGGCCCGGGTGGCGATCACCCTGGTCGATGAGCGCTGGGTAGACGCCACAGACGCGGATTCCAACGAAGCGCTGGTGCGCGACTGCCTGCTGCAGGACCGGGCAGCGGCGGCGAGCTTTGTCGGCCTGAAAACGCCCGGTACGGACTGCGCCGCCGCCGTGGCCGAGGTTACAGCAGCGGTGAGCAGCCTGCCGCGCCCCTTTGCCGCGGTGGTGCTGGGCATGGGTGGCGACGGCCATACCGCTTCCTGGTTTCCGCAGGCGCGCAATCTGCAGCAGCTGCTGGACCCCGCGAACCCGGCCCGGGTGGCCGCCACCGACCCGGTCACCGCCCCGCACCCGCGCATGACCCTGACCCTGGCGGCGGTGCTGGACAGTCGCCACATTCACCTCCATATCACCGGCAGTGACAAACGCGCTGTGCTGGAATCCGCCGTCGCCCGGGGCTTGCCCGTGGCCAGCGTTCTGGCGCAGACACAGACACCCATGACAATCTGGTGGGCCCCCGATGACTGATCCCCGACTGCAGCAGATCACCGACCGTATCGGCGAGCGCAGCGCCGACTCCCGCCGCACCTATCTTGACCGGATAGAAGCCATGCGCCGCCAGGGCCCGCAGCGAGGCAGCCTGTCCTGCAGCAACCTGGCCCACGGCTTTGCCGCCTGCGAGCCCGAAGAAAAGCAGGCGCTGAAGCTGGTGGAAGCGGCCAATATCGGCATCGTCAACGCCTACAACGACATGCTCTCCGCGCACCAGCCACTGGGCGACTACCCGGAAATCATCAAGCGCGCGGCCCACGCCGTGGGCTGTACCGCCCAGGTTGCCGGCGGCGTCCCGGCGATGTGCGACGGCGTTACCCAGGGCGCGGCGGGGATGGAGCTGTCCCTGTTCAGCCGCGACATCATCGCCGGCGCCACCGCCATCGCCCTGTCCCACAACATGTTCGATGGTGTGCTCTGTCTCGGGGTCTGTGACAAGATCGTGCCGGGATTGCTGATCGGCGCCCTCAGCTTCGGCCATCTGCCGGTGGTGTTTGCGCCGGCGGGCCCCATGAGCAGCGGCCTCAGAAACAGCGAGAAAGCGCGCGTCCGGCAGCTGTTCGCCGAGGGCAAGGCCAGTCGCGAAGAACTGCTGGAGGCCGAGGCCGGGGCCTACCACGGCAAGGGCACCTGCACGTTCTACGGCACCGCCAACAGCAACCAGATGCTGATGGAGGCGATGGGCCTGCATATCCCCGGGGCCGCCTTCGAGCCGCCGGACACGGAGTTGCGGCAGCGCCTGACCGAGGCCGCGGCCCAGCGCCTGTGCAAGATCACTGCCCTGGGCCGGGAGTACACGCCGCTGGCGGAGGTGGTGGACGAGAAAGCCATCGTCAATGCCATCGTCGCCCTGCTGGCGACCGGCGGCTCCACCAACCACAGCATCCACTGGGTCGCGATCGCCCGCGCCGCCGGCATCATCATCGACTGGCAGGATTTCGCCGAGCTGTCGGCGATCGTCCCGCTGGTGAGCCGGGTCTATCCCAACGGCAGCGCCGATGTGAACCATTTCCACGCCGCCGGCGGCACCGCCTTCGTCATCCGCACCCTGCTCGACAATGGCCTGCTGCATGAGGAGGTACTCACCAACTGGGGCCCCGGCCTGCGCCACTACACCCGCGAGCCGCGCCTGGACGACAGCGGTCTGGCGTACGTGGAAGGCACCGCCAGCAGCGCCGATCTGGCCGTGCTGCGGCCGGCCTCAGAGCCTTTCGCAAGCGAGGGCGGGCTGCGCCTGCTGGAGGGCAATCTCGGCCGCGCGGTGATCAAGATCTCCGCTGTGGCGGAGGAGCATCGCGTCATCGAGGCGCCGGCGCGGGTGTTCGAAAGCCAGGACGCGCTCAAGGTGGCCTTTGAGGCCGGCGAGCTGGAGTGCAATGTGGTCGCCGTGGTGCGGTTCCAGGGCCCCCGGGCCAACGGCATGCCCGAGCTGCACAAGCTTACGCCCTACCTCGGCATTCTCCAGGATCGCGGCTTCCGGGTGGCGCTGGTCACCGACGGGCGCATGTCCGGGGCCTCGGGCAAGGTGCCGGCGGCCATCCACGTCAGCCCGGAGGCGATTGCCGACGGCCCGCTGGCACGGGTTCGCGACGGCGACATTATCCGCCTGGACTGCGACAGCGGGGAGCTGCAGGCACTGGTGCCGGCGGACGAGTGGCGCGAGCGCCAGTGCGTCCAGCGCAGTGATGCCAGCTGCGAGTACGGGACCGGGCGCGAACTGTTCGGCTTCATGCGCGCCGCGGTCAACGAGGCGGAGGCCGGCGCCACCGTCTTCCGCGGCTGAAGGCGCCGGGGCGGGGTCTCAGGCGGTGATTTTGCGCAGGATATCCAGAATCGCGTCCCGCTCCAGCAGCTTCGGCACCGGGTAGCCCTCGCACTCCTTGTACGCCAGGCCGGCCAGGTAATCGTAGTCTTCGGCGCGAATCTTGTCGGAGGTCTCCGGCAGGCCGACGTCGGCGCGCAGCTGCACCACCGCAGCAATGAACTTGCCCGCCAGCACATCGGTCGGCTCGCCGGCGCTACCCGCCTCCGCCAGCAGCGCCAGCTCCGCCAGCGCCTGGCCGGACTCCGCCCGACAGAACTCCAGCACATGCGGCAGCACCAGGGCATTGGCCAGGCCGTGGGGGATGCCGTACTTGCCGCCGATCTGGTGGGCGATGGCGTGCACGTTACCGACGTTGACCTGGTTGATGGCGATACCGGCGTAATAGGCCGCCATGGCCATGGCGTCGCGGGCCTCACGATTGCCGCCATCGGCCACCGCGTCGCGCAGGTGCCGGAAGATCAGCCGGGTTGCCATGGCCGTGTGCTCCTTGCGGGTGCCGCGGTCCCAGACACAAATGTAGGCCTCGATGGCGTGGGTCAGGGCATCGATGCCGGTCGCGGCGGTAATCGGCGCCGGCATTCCCAGCATCAGGTCGGAATCCAGTGCCACTGCCGCCGGCAGCAGGCTGGAGCCGGAAATCACACCCTTCTCGCGGCTTTCGCTGTCGGAGATCACCGCGCCCATGGTGGCTTCCGAACCGGTGCCAGACGTGGTCGGGATCGCGTAGAGCTTGGGCACCTCGTGCTTGACCTTGCCAAAACCCACCCAGGTTTTCGGGTCCTCGTCGCTGCTGGCGGAGGCGGCGATGATCTTCGCTGCGTCGATGGACGAGCCGCCGCCGATGGCCAGTACCGCCTCGCAGCCGTGCTCCACCATCAGCTTGCGACCGGCCGCCACCTGGTCGTAGGTCGGGTTGGGCTCGACGCCGTCAAAGATCACGATCTCCACCCCGGTGTCGGCAAGTGCGGCGGTAGCCTGGTCGACAATGCCGAGATCCCGCAGCGGCTTGTCTGTCACCAGCAGCAGTTTGCGCACCCCGGTGCGAGTGATGTGGCGACACAGTTCCGCGGCGCTGCCGCTGCCGGTATAGGCCATGTACGCCGGGCTGCCGCCCAGGCCGGCCAGGGACTTCATCAGGAACAGGGTAAAGGCGTGCTTGAACTTGCGCAGGGACATCGGGAACTCCAGTGGGGGCGTTTATGGTTATGGAATAATTGACGCCGGACAGTATGGCCAAATCAACCGTGGGAAACCATACCCACAGGGTGAACATCTGCTGCCACAATCACTGAATCGCGGCCGGCTTCCTTGGCCTGGTAGAGGGCCTGATCGGCGCGTATCAGCAGTATTTCCCTGCTGTCGCTCTGGTCATAGGCCGCAATGCCGAAACTTGCGGTCAGGACAACCTCCTGGCCGTTGTCCACCAGCGGATGCTGTTTCAGTGTGCGGCGCACGCGGGCTACCATTCGGCCCGCGTCCTCGACACTGGACTCACCCATGACGATGGCAAACTCCTCGCCACCGATACGGCCGATACAGTCCTCCGCCCGCACGCTGTCGCGGAGAATCTGGGCGAAATGGGCCAGGGCACGATCGCCAATGCTGTGACCGTAGCGGTCGTTGACCCGCTTGAAGAGGTCGATATCGGCGAGCACCATTGTCAGCGGGCGCTGATGGCGCCGGGCGCGGGCCAGCAGGAGATCGGCGGCCTGCAGGAAACCGCGCCGGTTGCTGACGCCGGTGAGCTGGTCGGTGATCGCCTGCAGGCGCAGTTTGTTGGAGAGATCCGTCGCCAGCAGGAAGATCACGGCGACACCCATGGCCACGAAAAAGGTTGGCATCAGGGCGAAGTTGACCAGGTTGTAGGCCTGCCCCTGTGCCGGCGAGGCAACTGCGCCAAACTGCAGGGCAATCCCCGCCGCCAGCCCCTGGGCGAGGCCAAACAGGCCGTGGATTACCGCGGCCACCCGCTGCGCCAGCACTGGCTCCGGGCCGTGGCGCAGCAACAGCCAGGCCACGTGCAGCAGGGCGACACAGGCAAAGGCCGGCGCCAGCGCAACTCGCACATCCGCCCGCGGCAGCACCAGGGTAAAGACCAGCTGCGCCAGCATGATTGCCAGCAACAGACCCGCCGCCCACGGCCAGGGACTGGCCCTGCCCAGCCGCTGCCGATGTCCCCAGACCACGGTGATCACCAGCAGTGTGGACATCAGATTGGCGAACAGCCAGTAGAATTCGTAGGAGGGCAGCGCATCGCGCACCAGATTGACCAGATACTGACCCATGGCCAGCAGGTAGGCAAAGGTCCAGATCAACGCGTGCCGTGGACGGCCGAACAAACGCCAGGCGAGATAGTTGGCGCCGGCGAATACCGCGCTGACGACCACCAGCGTCAGCTGCAGCGCGGCAACGGCATCAAAATTCATGGAAGCGTGGTCAGGGCTGCAGGCATTGTCCGATCATCGCCCAGCGGCGGCTGGCGATCAAGAACTCTATGTCATCAGATGATGGCGCCGGCAGGAGCCGAAGCGCCCCTGCCGGTGCGACCGCGAGACCGCCTTTCAGTCGCGGCGTGGCCCGCCGCGGGTTCCCTGCCAGCGGGATCCCGAAATGGTATCGGTGAAAGGCATGAAGCCGTCGGGATCCAGCTTGCCTGCCAGGGTCACTTCCCGGTCGAGAAAGGTGGGCCACCACAAGTGCGCGGAGACCTGTTCCCGCAGCGGCAGGCGGCTGGCCAGCGGATCCCAGGGGCTGTCTCGCAGGACCAGCTGACCCTCGACCTTTTCCCGCCAGGCGGTGCCATACCTGCTGCGCACATGGACCACGTGGGGCGGAAAGTCGTAGCCCCGGGCCGGGTCCGGCATGACACCCACCGCGAGGGAGAACTTCACCCACCATTCGTGCATGTCGAATTCCGGCAGGGGATCGTTTTCCCCGCTGGAGGTGCCGCGGAATTCCACGAAGGTGTAGCCCTGGTGGCTGGACCGGGCGCTGACGTTGGGGCCCTGCCGATAGTATTCGGTGGTACAGGGGTACTTGGGCTGGCCGTTGTGGTCGCGGCTGATGAAGATCGCCGACTCCTGGTCAATGCCATAGCCCAGGGCGTACTCACCGGCAGTGCCGTTGTAGTCCGCATCCACCGTCTGCAGGATGCCATATTCCGGTTCATCCGGTACCGGCACATTGTAGATGGTCAGGTTGACATGGGGTTTGGCGCCGGGGCTGATGCCGGGGGGCAGCACCGCGGCAATGGCGTCGGGATCAGTGCGGTAGACAATCTTGAGCATCGGCCAGTTGCCGATATCACCGGGGCTGCCCTGGGGTGCGTTTCCTGCGTTGGACATGCTGGAGCTTCCTTATTGGTAGAATATGGGTGGAACAGACAATGCGGGACCTGGCCCCGCCCCGGATCAACCGCCGACCATGTTGGCAACCGGGTTATCGCGATTGAGGATCATGTCGGCCCGGGCACGGATTTTCTGGTCCGTTTCCGGGGTGGTGGCCAGCAGCCAGAAGGCATCGCGCTCCAGCCCTTCCAGGGCCATGGCGGCGACCTCATCCGGGTGGGTAGTCTGCAGCTCAATACCGTATTCCGCGGCCATGCGCTTCATGTCATCCACCGAGCTGATGCCCGACGCGTTGCCCTCCACCTCTTTCTTCAGGGCCTCGGGCCGCACCCGGCCGGAGTTGAACAGGCCGGTTTCCACCACGTGGGGGCCCGGAAACAGGGCGCTGACCACCACCGGACTCTGGGCGGCCTGCACCTGGTAGTGCAGGTTCTCGGTGATCGCGTGCACTGCCGCCTTGCTGGCGGTATAGATGGGAGCGTCGGGGTAGATCAGCAGGGCGCCGTTGCCGGAACCGGTGACCACGAAGTGGGCGGGCTCATTGGCCGCCACCAGACGCGGCATGAAGGCCTTGATGGTGTTGATCACGCCCCAGATATTGACGTTGAAGCACCACTGCCAGTCCTTGTCGGAGTAGTCCCACATGGCACCGGACTCGCCGGCGCCGATACCGGCATTGGCAAACACCAGCTGGACGCCGCCAAAGTGCTCAGTGGCAATGGCCGCCAGGTTCTCCAGGCTGGCGAGGTTGGTGACATCGCAGGCAGCCACCCGGGCGTCAATGCCCTCCGCCGCCAGATCCGTGTCAATGGCCTCCATGGCCGCGGTGTCGACATCGCCGATGACGATGCGGGCGCCGCGGCGCCCCAGGGCAAAAGCCAGGGAACGACCGACGCCGCTGGCACCACCGGTAATGACTGCTACCTTGTCCTTGAAATCCCGCATCTCAGGCAATGTCCCTTACGTCGATATAGAATTGGCGTACCCACTTGCGGTACAGCACCAGGGTCTTGTCCTCGCGACAGAATACCGGCTTGTGCTTGTGCACCTTGTTGGCCCAGATCGGGTAATCGTCCTGGATGCCGGCGATGATGCCCTTCATGACGTCATCACCCGCCAGGTCCTCGATTTCGCGCCGCACCGACAGGGTCCAGCGCAGCAGGGTGGTGTGCTTGTCGATGGGCTGGGCGCTGTTGTAGACCAGCATTTCCGCGCCGGGACCGTAGGAGGTCCGCACCACCGCCAGGCCCGGGTTCAGCACCATGGCATGCAGCTTGTGTGGCACCGCGGCCTGGTCAGCATCCGCGCGCAGGTGCAGGGTGCGGCCATCGTCGTCAATGGTCACTTCCGAGGCCGGCACATCCGGCTGCCGGTGCACATACTGGAAATGTACCGGGTCGCAGGAATTCTCCGCGATGTCCTGGATGTGGGCAGGCACTTCAAACTCGGCATAGCGCGGTGCCGTCCAGTTGTCGTCGTCGAGTTCGGTCAAAACCGGCAGCTCCCATTTTGGTGCCAGGTTCTGCGGGTGGAACCAGATGTAGACCTCGCCGTTCTGCTCCTCGGTGTGCCAGGTGCGGATGCGGGCGCGCTCGGGAATCTCGTCACAGTAGGGGATTTCCACGCACTGTCCCGTTGTGTCGAAACGCCAGCCGTGGAATGGGCAGCGCAGGGACTCGCCAATCACCCGCCCCTCGACCCCGAGGTGGGCACCCAGGTGGGGGCAGAACGCATCCTGCAGTACCGCCTTGCCGGAGCGCGTGCGGTACAGCGCGAACTCGCGGTCAAAGGCGTGCACGCGCTTGACCTCGCCCACCAGCAGTTCCTGGCTGCGGGCGACGGAGTACCATCCCATCGGAAAATCCGGGGTGGTGTTGGTTTTCGATTCACAGGCTTCAACAATCTTGGTGGTCATGCGGCTTCTCCCCTGGCATGAAAGATGGAGGAACTGGGGCCGATCTCATCGGCAACGGCCTGCAGGCGGGCGCGGTCGAGGCCATACCAGGCGACGGCATTCTCGCCCAGGATCTTGCGCCCGTCGGCTTCCGGCACACCGGCAAAGGTCTCGCGGAAATACTCGCCGGTGTGCGGCCAGGTACCTTCCGGATGCGGGAAGTCGCTGCCCCACATCAACTTGTCCACTCCCAGCACGGTGCGCAGGTCAATGTCCTGCCGCGGCACACAGGAGGCGCCGACCGCGATATTGCGCTGGAAGTACTGGCTCGGGGACATCGACAGGTGACTGCGGAAATCCCCGAGCTTGGCCGAGAACTGCACATCGGTATAGTTGTGGTCCAGCAGGCGCAACCAGGGCGGCAGCATGAACACGGTGCCACCCTCGGTCATCACCACTTTCAGGCGCGGGAAGCGCTCGAATACGCCGCCCCAGATCATGAAGGTCAGGGGCCGGTACAGCCACCACATGACCTCGGAAACGTAGATCCCCATGGCCCCCGGCAGTTCCTCGCTGCGATCTTCCTGCGGCCACTGCTTGCCGAAGTATTCCGGGTGCGGGGCGGGACCGGAGTGGAAATGGATAATCACTCCCAGATCCTGGCACACCTCCCAGAACGGGTCGTATTTGGTGTCGTGGTAGGGGGCATGTTCGCCCCAGAGGGTCGGAATCATCACCGCCCTGAGACCGTTGTCGACACACCAGCGCACCGCATCCACCGCCTGCTGCACATCCCACAGCAGGGGAATGGAAGCGACGCCAATGTGGCGGGCCGGGTCGTTGCCACAGAACTCGGCCAGCCAGCGATTGTGCGCCATGGCCCCGGCCCACTGCAGCTCGGGCACCTGGTCACGGGGCGACAGGCCGAGGCCGGCACCGAAGGGCGGCGTGTTCATTTCGGTGATGCCGTCCGGAAAGATGATCTCGGCGGCGATGCCATCCTCGGCCAGCATTTTCACCCGCTCCTGGTAATCCCAGGCCCCGGTCAGCTGCTTCTGGATCGGCGCGCGCCAGGCATCGTTGATTTCCTTGATCAGGAAACTCTGCTCGGCTTTCTGCGTGAGCTCGACCTGGACCGGCACCGCCATGTCCATGATCTCGTGATACTTCGATTCAACGTAAGGCTTGTAATCGGCGATGTGCAGGCCGGCGTGGCAGTCCGAGGACACCACTAGCAAACGATCGGACATGACTTTACTCTCTGCGGGCAGTTACGAACCATTGTTATGAAGACAGACACCTGTGCAAACTTGCACATTTGTCTACAAATTAGTTTAATGGCCGCTGAAAAGCAACCGGATTACGGAAATTTCATGGGCATAGCCGAGGCACCGCAGGGACGCAGGGAGAAGCGCAAGCTGGAGACCCGCGCGCGCATCGAAGATGCCGCCTATGAACTGTTCCAGCGCCAGGGGATCGACGAGACCAGCATCGAACAGATCTGCGCCGAGGCCGACGTCGCCCGGCGTACGTTCTACAGCTACTTCCCCAACAAGCACGCCCTGCTGGGCGGCCTGGGGGTGTCCCGCCTGTACAGCCAGTCCGGCCCGATGCTGGACGTATTGATCAACAATTACAGCAGCACCCGGGAGCGGCTGGCAGCCATGATCGACTTTATCGAGGCCACCTTCTCCGGCTATCGGGAAATCGACCGGCAACTGATCCTGGCAGCGCCGACCGTGTTTGCGAACGACCCCGAAACCCAGCGCGAGATCAACAACTCCGCCCTGGACAGCTTTGCCCGCCTGTTTACCGCCGGCCAGGCCCAGGGCGACGCCCGCACCACCTTCAGCCCGGAAATCCTGGCTTCCATGGTCGTCGGCACCCTGAACGTACTCACCGTATGCTGGGCCATGGACAGCAGCTACCCCATCTTTACCAAGCTGGAAGAGGCGCGGGACATGTTTGAGGGCATTGTCTGCAGGGACTGAAAGCCTGGTGAAAGTGGGGTCAGGTCTCGCATTGATGCATTCTCTGATGCAACAATGCGATATCTGCCCCCCTTGGCTGCCGATGCAACAATGCGAGACCTGACCCCACTTCTGCTGCTCCTGACTCTTGCTCTGACTGCCTGCGGTGGTGGTGGCGGCGGTGGCAGCGCTCCGCCACCGCCAGCGCCACCCAACCAGCCCCCGGTTGCGGTCATCAGCGCACCGGCCACCGCCGTCATTGGCGCCACCGTGGTCCTCGATGGCAGCGGCTCCAGCGACAGTGATGGCAGCATCGTCAGCTATCAATGGCAGCAGGTCGAAGGACCTGAGGTCGAACTGGCGGGCAGCGCCAGCGCCGAGGCCAGCTTCACCGCCCCGGGCGTCAATGGCGACACCACTTTCGCGTTCTCATTGACCGTTACCGATAACAGCGGCGCGGAAGCGAGCAGCAGTGCCAGTGTCATCGTCGAGGGCAGCGCCGGCGGGGTGACCTACAGCCTCAGCGGCAGCGTGCTGGCATCCAGCAACCAGGCCGTGGATGGCGACACCAACGACCCCGCCAACATGTATCTTGCCAATGACACGCTCGCGAGCGCCCAGCCCCTGGCCAACCCGATCACGCTTGGGGGCTATGTCAATCTGCCCGGCACTGGCGCCGAAGGGCGCTCGCAGGTGGCCGGCGATGTCGATGACTACTACCGCCTGGAGCTGCTGGAGGGCCAGTCCGTCACCCTGCTGGTTGCCGATTTCGAGACTGCGGATGCGGACCTGTACCTTTATTCGGAGCAGGGTGAGATCGTCGACTTCTCCATCGAAACCGGTGAAATCGAAACCGTGACCGCACCGGCCAGCGGCACCTGGTTCGCCAATGTCTCCGCCTTTGCAGGCGCCACCAACTACATCCTGGCGGTCGGCAACCAGGCCCTCGAGGGCAACCGACAGCAGCCGGATATCGTCGCGGGAGAAATTGTCGTCGAGTACCGCGACGCCGCGGCGGGACAACCGCCAGAGGACCTGGCCCACCAGATGGGCATGGACCAGCGCGCCGGCGCCAGGGGCCGGGCACGGCTGCTGGCCCTGCGGGCGGGCCAGGCAGTAGAGCGCCGCCTCGGTAGCGCGGCAGCCCGCCGGGACCAGTTCGGCGATCCGGCACAGCAGCAGCGCTGGGAGACCCTGGTCAGCATCAAGTCGCTGCGGCGCACGCCGGGCGTCCGCTGGGCGGAACCCAACTACCGGATGCGTGCATCCCTGCAACCCAGCGACAGCGCCTACCGGCTGCAGTGGCACTACCCGCTTGTTTCCCTGCCGGCTGCCTGGGATATCACCACCGGCGACCCGGGCGTCACTGTCGCGGTGGTGGACACCGGCATTCTGTCGGGTCATCCCGATTTCGCGGGGCAGCTGGTTGCCGGCTACGACTTTGTCCGGGACCCGGCGACAGCCGGTGACGGCAACGGCATCGACCCCAACCCCGAGGATCCCGGCGACCGCAGCAACCCGGCCGCCAGCAGCTTCCACGGCACCCACGTGGCCGGCACCGTCGCCGCCCGCGGCAACAACGGCATCGGCGTGGCCGGCGTCGCCTGGGGTACCCGGATCATGCCCCTGCGTGCCCTCGGCGCCAGTGGCGGCACCTCCTATGACGTGGCCCAGGCGGTGCGCTTCGCCGCGGGCCTGGCCAACGACTCCGGCACCGTGCCGGCCAGGCGCGCCGATATCATCAACCTCAGCCTGGGGGGCGAGGGCTTCAGCCAGATCAGCCAGCAGCTGTACCGGGATCTGCGCCAGGCGGGCATCTTCGTGGTCGCCTCCGCCGGCAACGAGGCCAGCACAGCACCCGGGTATCCCGCTGCCTATGACAGTGTGATCTCGGTGTCGGCTGTCGACATCCAGCGTCAGATCACCAGCTACAGCAACCGCGGTACCACCATCGACATCGCCGCGCCCGGCGGCGACAGCGCCGGCGATATCAATGGTGACGGTTATCCCGACGGCGTGCTCAGCACCGGCGGCACCGCCACGGCATCCGGTATCGATTTTGCCTATGTATTCCTCAGCGGTACCTCAATGGCGGCACCCCACGTCTCCGGCATCATCGCGTTGATGAAAAGCATCAACCCGGACCTCACGCCGCAACAGTTTGCAACCCTGTTGCAGAGTGGCAGCCTTGCTGACGACCTCGGAGCGCCGGGCCGCGATGACCTCTACGGCCACGGCCTGATCAATGCGCGCATGGCGGTAGAGGCCGCGCTGGCCAGCATCGGCACTGAATTTACCGCGCCGGCGTCGCTGCAGGCTTCCAGCCTCAACCTGAATTTCGGCAACAGTCTGGAGACCCTGACCCTGTTCCTGAGCAACGCCGGCAGCGGCGAACTGCGAGTTACCGGGGTGGCCAGTGACGCGCCCTGGCTACAGGTCAGTCCCGATCAGGTCGACAGCCAGGGCCTGGGCCGCTACCGGCTGGCCGTGGACCGCGCTCAACTGGGGGAAGGCATCCACGCCACCACGGTGACAGCGCGCTCCAGCGCCAACAGCCTGCAGGTACGGGCACTGGTCTCGGTCGGCAACGCAGCGGTATCGGATGTGGGGGTCGTGTATATCCTGGTATACGATGCGGAACTGGACGACGCGGTGGAGCAGGCCGCAGCCCGGGCCCGCGACGGCCGCTACGAGTTCAGCTTTCCTGCACTGCCGGCCGGTCGCTACCTCCTGTTCGCCGGCTCCGATGCGGACAATGACCTGTTTATCTGCGATGCCGGCGAGGCCTGCGGCGCCTGGCTGACCACGGACCAGCCGGCGGTGATAAACCTCGACCGGGATCGGGACAACATCGATTTCCCGGCCGAGTACCTGATCAGCCTGCCTGATGCTGCCGCAGCTGGTACGGAGAGCAACCTATGGCAGGGCCTGCCGCGTCAAATCACCGGGGATGAATTTCGGGACTGAGACAGACTGCCAGCGTCGCGACGCAATCCCTAGCCAGAGTCGCGCTGACGTTCGATGCGCTCGATCAGCCAGGCCTCCCGGTGCTCCAGCTGAGCCAATTGACTCTCCAGGGCGGCTTTTTCCTCGGGGGCAGCCTGCTTGAGCTGCTCGCGTCCCGCCTTCAGGTCCTCGTGAATCTGCTCCCGGTGCTGCCGTAACTCCTCCAGGCTCGCGGCTTCTTCGGCCTTGTCGAAGATCTTTTCCTCGGGGGCCATGCTCTCGTCTTCGGCGACGCTGTTGTGCAGTGTGGGTTGCTCGGGGATAACCTTTTGCTCGCCATCGACGCGGCGCTGATAGACAAAACCCGGGGAGACGATCTCCACACCATTGCCATGCAGCTGTTCGAGTATCCTCTTGCGCAGGTTGGAGCGCGCAGTCAACGGATGCTTCATGTCCTCCAGAAAACCGCAGGCCCGGTAGACCACGGCGTGATCCAGCAATTCCTGGACCAGCACGAAAGGCTCGGCGAGACCAGCCTCGGCCCCGGCCACCAGCAACAACTCCTGCACGCGAGTGTAGGGCTCGTCGTAGCCAATGGAGACGTCCGCGGAAATAATCGTGCCCTCACGGTGCAGTACCGTGAAGGGCTGGTTCACCAGCATCAGGTTGGGCAAGGTGATCAGGTCGCGCATCTCGCTCTGGATCTGGGTGTTGAGCAATGCTCGCCGGGTGACACGACCGAACAGTTCATTGATACGGATATAATCCCCCGGATAAAAGGGCCGGGTAATCTGCAACATGATGCCCGCCATTGCATTGGCAACAAAAGTGGTGGAAGCCAGGGCGACGATGGCCGAGAGCAGCACACCCAGCAGGCTCAGCACCTGGCCCTGGGTCTCGTCATTGACTGGCAGCACGACGACCAGAGCGATAATACCGGCGGAGACGATCAGCCAGACGGCCAGCTGAAACAGAATGCTGCTGGTGCCCTGAGGTCCCCGCAGTGCCACCAGTCGCGCCAGAAACACCCCAATCACCACCAAAACCAGGGTCAACAGTGATGGCCAGGCCATGTTCAACAACACAAGTACTTCGTTCACAGCGAAGCTCCCTTGCTGCAAACTTCACGAAATTTCTTGACCATGCTCGGTAGATCCACTTTTTCATCTTCCCGTTTTGTTGCAGTCATGCCGGCATTTCCAGCTCTCTGATCGACCATAGCACAGGTCACATTTGCACCCCGGGCAGCAAGTAAACACCCGCTTGACGCAGGTCAACGGCCCGCAGTGGCCGCTGCGGTAAACTGGGCGCCGACATCAGGACAGGCAGACTATCATGGCATCCCCTGGCGCAGTCTCAACCCGCGAACTGACCACGGAGTCACTGTGGGACCCGGACCTGATTGCCCGCTACAATCTGGCCGGGCCGCGCTACACCTCCTACCCGACAGCGGCCCAGTTCCAGGACGATGTCAGCGAGGCCCAGTGGCGCGCAGCGCTGGCAGCCAGCAATGAAATCAGCGCCCCGCTGTCGCTGTACTTCCACATTCCCTTCTGCAACACGGTTTGCTACTACTGCGCCTGCAACAAGATCATTACCGCCAACCGCCAGCGCGCCAGTGACTACCTGGTATTCCTGCAGCGTGAAATAGAACTGCAGGCAGCCGCGGTCAACCCGGAGCGGATCGTGCGCCAGCTGCACTGGGGCGGGGGTACGCCGACCTACATCAGCGACAGCGAGATGCAGGCGCTGATGACCACCATACGTGAGCAGTTCCGTCTGGCGCCAGATGACGAGGGCGAATTCTCGATCGAAATCCACCCCGGCGGCATGGCCACCGACCGCATCCGGCACCTGCGCGAGCTGGGCTTCAACCGCCTCAGCATGGGCGTGCAGGACTTCGATCCGGACGTGCAGCAGGCAGTCAATCGCTTCAACAGTGCCGAAGAAGTTGCGGCCCTGGTGGCGGCAATCCGCGCTTCGGGTTTCAAGTCCCTGAGCATGGACCTGATCTACGGCCTGCCGCTGCAGAGCGAGCGCTCCTTCGCCCGCACCCTCAAGCAGGTCATCCGCCTGCAGCCAGACCGGTTGTCGCTGTTCAACTACGCGCACATGCCGCAGCTGTTCAAGACCCAGCGCCAGATTGACGAACGGCAACTGCCCGCAGCCGGGGTCAAGATGGCAATCCTGCAACAGAGCATAGACCGGCTGCTGCACGAGGGCTACGAGTACATCGGCATGGACCACTTTGCCCGACCCGGTGACGAGCTGGCGCTGGCACAGATGCAGGGCACCCTGCACCGCAACTTCCAGGGCTACTCCACCCACAAGGACTGTGACCTGCTGGCGTTCGGGGTTTCCGCCATCAATGCCCTGGGCAACAACCACTTCCAGAATTTCAAGGATGAGCCCTCCTACACCGCCGCCATCAAGGCCGGCAGGCTGCCGCTGGCGAAGCGGATCACGCTGAGCCGCGACGACGCCATACGCAAGGCCGTCATCAACGAGCTGATCTGCAATTTCGCCCTCGACTACGGGGTCATCGAACAGCAGTTTGGCATCCGCTTCGCCGACTACTTCAGCGCCGAGCTCACGCGCTTGCCGGTGCTGGCAGCCGATGGCCTGCTGGCAATGTCTTCCGGGGGTATCACAGTGTTGCCGGCCGGCCGCCTGCTGGTCCGACGCATCTGCATGGAGTTCGACGCCTACATTGACTCCAGCCAACTGTCCGGCAACCGCTTCTCGCGGATTATCTGATCTCAGCGGCTGCTGCTGCTGATGATGCTGTAGAGAAACCCGCCCACCGCGCCCGCAAGACCCTGCAGCAGCAAGCCACCCAAGTCCCTGGCTGCGGCCACCGGATACACGCCCAGCACCTGGCGCATGATCAGGTGCAGCGCCACGAGGGCGACAAAGCCGGCGAGAGTGAACCAGAACACCCGGGTCCCCGGCACCAGGTGAATGCGCACCAGGCCGGCGGCTACGGGCATGGCAATCACAAACGCCACCAGGATCAACAACAGGTAGGCGGTCATGCCCAGCAGGTCGTGAAAACTGGCCCGCAGGCGGGTGGCCAGGGAAATGTCGACGCCCATGTCAGCCAGATTGCCGAGTACCACCTGGGTCGCCAACAGACAGCCGATGATATAGGCGGCGATAACCGCGGGGAAAAATGCCTTGAGCACACGAATCATGGACGACTACCTCTGGCGCTGTGACTGTTTATAATGACCGCTCAAACCGCAAAGGAAAAGCCCATGAACGCATCAGCGATCGTCCGCCGCGTCCTGGCCACGGCACTCTGGCTGGCAGCTTGCGCTGTGTCGGCGGCAGATTACCAGCTGGAAACACTCGCCAGCGGCCTGCATCACCCGTGGTCGGTTGCCCAGCTGCCCGACGGCGGCCTGCTGGTCACCGAACGACGCGGCAAGCTGCTCCAGATCAGTGCCGACGGCAGCCGGCGCGAGGAAATCGGCGGCGTACCCTCTACCTGGGTGGCCGGCCAGGGCGGCTTTTTCGACATTGTGCTGCACCCGCAGTTTGCAACCAACCGGCTCGTGTACCTCGCCTATGCCCGCGGTGACCAGGACGCCAATGGCACGGCCATCTGGCGCGCCCGTCTGGAGGACAACGTCCTCCGCGATGGTGCTGATATTCTGTGGGTTGCGGACAAGAAGAACACCGCCCAGCACTACGGCGGCCGCCTGCTGTTCCTGCCGGACAACACCCTGCTGCTCACCACCGGTGATGGCTTCGATTTCCGCGAACAGGCCCAGGACCCTGGCAGCGAGCTGGGCAAGGTGCTGCGGATCAACGATGACGGTAGTATTCCCCCGGACAACCCCTTCAGCGCGCCCGGCAGCGAGCGGGTGTGGACGCTGGGCCATCGCAACCCCCAGGGCCTGGTTCTCGCGGGCGAGTCCGGCACCGTCTACCTGCACGAGCATGGTCCCAAGGGAGGAGACGAGGTCAATCTGCTGCGGGCGGGGGAAAACTACGGCTGGCCGTTGGCGACCCACGGCGTCGACTACAGCGGCGCCTATGTCTCGCCATTCAGTGAGTTACCGGGCATGACGGCGCCCCTGCATGTCTGGTCACCCAGTATCGCCCCCTCGGGCATGGCCTGGTATCACGGCGAACAGTTCCCCGACTGGCGCGGCAAACTGCTGGTCGGGGCCCTGGTGGACAAGGAGGTGAGGCTGCTGACCCTGCAGGATGGCCAGATAACCGGTGAGAGCGCGCTGTTCACTGAACTGGACGCTCGCATCCGCGATATCCGCACCGGGGCAGATGGCTTCATCTACCTGCTCACCGATGCGGAGGACGGCGCCCTGCTGCGGGTGCGACCCGCAGACTGAAGCGCTCCACCACCGCTGCAGCGGTGGAGCGACGCTTGCTGTCAGCGCCTCAGCTGGAACTTGCCGAAGCGGCCTTGGCCTTCTTCGGTGCGGCCTTTTTCTTCGGTGCGGCCTTCTTCTTCGGTGCGGCCTTTTTCTTCGGCGCCGCTTTCTTTGCCGCCGGCTTCTTCGCGGCCGCTTTCTTCACGGAAGCCTTTTTCGCCTCGGCGCCCTTTTTGCCGGCTGCCGATCTCTTCGCCTTGGTGCGGCGCTCAGCTGCCTTCTCGACCATTGTGGCGGCCTTGTCAGCCGCAATGGCGCGCTGCGACTCCAGGGTCAGGTCCGCCTGGATTGGCAGCAGCTTCTCGAAAGACGTATAGGCCGTCTTGGCGATCTTGGCCACCGATTCCGCCAGGTCCTGAACCTGCTTGACCAGGTCTTCGACGTGTTTCTGGTTGGCACTGCTGGCCCTGCCGCGGAGGGAATTGCGCGCTTTCTTCAGGCGGGTATTGGCGGCGGTATGCTTCTTCCGCGCCGCCGTCAGGTCAGCCTTGACCTTGGCGTGTGCCTTCTCGGTTTCCGACAACAGCTTCTTTTGCAGCTGCACGACTTTCTTGTTCGCCTGCTCTGCCATCTTCACGGCCTGGGACATTTCTTTTTCCAACATGGGCGTTATCACTCTCATGGTTAAACGGGTACCGCTGCCTAAGTGTAGGCGGAATAACAGCGGGCGCAATGTCTATTTTTTGATCTGCCGCAAGAGACAATGCAGTTCGATTCAATTCTCCAGCTGCAACATGAATTCGGCAGCGGCAAGACGAGTCGCCGCATCCAGATGCGCCTGCGGCGGCATCTCCGGATAATCCTGCCGCTTGCGCTCCGGCTCGGCAATATAGGCGGCGATGCCTTCGGGGTCATCCATGTAAAGCGCCTGCACTATCTGTACCGGCGGGCCGATCAGTCTGGAATTATAGGCGTGGCAGCCGGCGCAGATGCCGTAATACACCAGGCGCCCGGTATCGACATCGGCGAGGTCGCGGGCGGGTACCGGTTCCGGCAGCGTGTAGGTTGCAACATTGGCGGTGGTCTCGAAGGCACAATCCCCGTACTGGCCGAGGCCGATCGTGCGGAAGCGCTCCGGATTGAGTATGCAGCCGTCATCCATGCCCACCGTGTCGATAATGTCCGGGCCGCGGGTCTCCAGCATGGCGGCGAGAATGGCCCGCACTACCGGTGCCGGATTGCTGCCGTTATTGAGCATGATGTTGTTGAGAATCACCGGCCGGTTCGGGTAGGGGTCCGACTCCGGATCCACCGCGGCATTGGAAGCCAGGGAGAAATCCGTGAAGGTGATGCCGACGGAGTCGTTATTGGTGATGATGTTGCCCTCCAGCACCACATCGTCGCAGGCCATCACCAGCACGCCGGTGCCGGAGGGAATATTGGACACCAGCGAGCCGGGAATGGCGAAGTTCTCGTGGTTGTTGCCGGAAATGAAATTGTTGCGGATGATCACATCGCCGCAGGTCTTGATCGGCAGCCCGGGGGTGATGAAGGCGAGGATGCCGCCGGTATTGTTGTAGACGAAATTGCCTTCCACCAGGGCGCCGCGGCTGTTTTCGATCTCGATGCCGGCGACGCTCTCGAATACCTCGTTGAAGACCACATCGACATTGTCCGACATGCCCACGTAAATCGCCGCATCCTCGATCCCGGAAACCACATTGTGGGCGACGATGCCGTTCTTTCCCAGCTGCGGAAAGATCCCGTAGACACCGGTATCGACAATGATGTTGTTGCGAATGATGTAGTTGTTGCCCGCCTGGCCCATAATGCCGTTGCCTTTATAGCGGGTGATATACAGGTTCTCGATGGTGACACCGTTGCCCGAGTACAGCACCGCATCGTTGCGGAAGTCCTCGCCGTCCAGCACCGGGTAGGCGCCGCGCTCGATCACCCCGGACAGGGTGATGTTGTCCTTGTCGATGTAAACGGTCTCCCGATAGGTGCCGGGCAGCACCTTGATCACCGCGCCCGGCGCGGCCTCGCTGACGGCCGCCTGGATGGACTCGCCATCCCGCACCAGAATGAGTTCACCGCTGACCGGCGTAGCCAGGGTGCGCACCGGCCCCGAGGCCGGCGGCGCGATATCTGCTGGTGCAAAAGCCGCCTTCGGTGCCGCCGGCGCCTGGATCACCGTGGGCGGCGGCTGGCGTGCCTGGCCGAGGTAAAACCCGAGCGCAAGCATCGCGATCGCGGCCGTGGCAATTCCCAGGATTCTTTTCATGGCGTGCTCCCTGTTGTTATTGGTGTCGTGGGGCCGTGCATCAGCGGCAGGCCGGAGGGAACGGCCGCCGGGGTCACTGGCTTCAGGCTCTCATCGGTCAGCGTGTGCAGGAATTCGACCAGCTGGTCCAGTTCCTCGTCCGTCAGCCGCGGCTCCCAGATGTGCCAGTGTATCCTGAGATCCTCGCTGGCGGGTACGGCATGGCCGCGACCACCGGTATAGAAGGCCACGGCTTCGCGCAGCGTCGCAAAGCGGCCCGAGTGCATGTAGGGCGCGGTGAGGGCGATATTGCGCAGGCCCGGCGTACGAAAGGCGCCCCGCAGACTGGGTTCGCCCAGGCCCGGTCCGGCACCGGGGTCGAATGGCAGCCCTTCGGGCTCGGGCGTGCCGATGACCGCGAGTTGCTGGTTGCTGAACAGGGGCGGCGTATGGCACTCGGCACAGCGGGCGACAAAGGACCGGAACACGTTCAGGCCCGCCTTTTCACTCGCGCTCAAGGCACCGCCATGGCCGTGCGCGTACTGGTCGTAGCGGCTGTTGAGGGAGATCAGCGAGGTCTGGAAAGCGACCAGCGCGGTGTACAGCTGGTCGAGCTCGATAGCGGCGCCGGGATGGCTGAAATGATCGGGAAATGCCTGGGCAAACAGCGCGCGATAGGCCGCGGAGTCGCGCAGGCTGGCGCGCAGGGCGGCGGGTGAATTGGCCATTTCGGCGGCGCTGAAGAGCGGCTCCAGCATCTGCTGTTCCAGGCTGTCGGCGCGGGCATCCCAGAACAGGCGTTGCAGAAAGGCCACATTCCACAGGCTGGGCGCGGAGCGCGCGCTCAACTGGCCGCCGCTGCCGACACTGCGCCCCATGCCGTCGGCAAAGCCGCGCTCGGGCTGGTGGCAGCTGGCGCAGGACAGGGTGTGGTCCGCCGACAACAGCGGATCAAAAAACAGATAGCGGCCGAGATCGATCTGCTGCGGGGTGAAGCCATCGCGCCAGGGCGGCAAGCCGGTCTTGAGGCCGCCGACGCCAGCGCCCTGCAGTGAGTCGTAGCGCTGGTAAAGGCTGCGGAGCCTGCAGCCCTGGTCCTCAAGTTCAAACCCCGGAGGGCACACCTGGCTGAGATTGATCCCGGCCGCTCTGTCAGCCGCTACTCCCGGCCCCCAGACCGACAGCAGGAGCATGCCAGCCAGCCAGATGGCCGGCCCACTGCGCCTACTCTGCGGGCTGGCTGCGGATAAACGCGATGACATCGAGGATCGCCTGTTCGCCGGGCAGGACCGCCGCCATGGAGCGCATCTGCCGCCCAGTGCGATCCTCCCGGTGCTGGCCGCGGCGCCCGTCGCGAAACGCGTGCAGCTGTGCGGCCAGGTACCAGTCGTCGGCGCCCGCCAGGGTGGGCGCGCTGAGCGCGACATTGCCACCGGCGGCGGGACCGTGGCAGGCGCCGCAGAACTGGTTGAAGTAGTCGCCACCGAGGACCGGATCGCCGCCGACCAGGGTGGCCGCCGAGGGGCCCGCTGCCAGTTCGCTGATGTACAGCGCGAGATCCGGCCAGCGTTCCCGCGGCGGCAGCAGTGCAACCCCCGTAACCATTTGCTGTGCCGCCTCGGTGGCGCCCTCGCCGCCGCGCAGGCCGCGCTGGAACTTGTCCAGCTGCGCCAGGATATATACCGGTCGCAGGTGGTTGAGGCGCGGCGCCTGCAGGGCGGCATTGCCCCCGGCGTCGGCGCCATGGCAGGCGGCACAGGGCCGGTAGAGATCGGCCGGGGTGGCATCGGCAGCAGCCGTGGCCCCGGCGGAGGCAGCAGCAAGCAGCAAAAACAGCGGCAAAAAGACCAAACGCATCGTAGTGTCCCGGGCAAAAACCGTGAACCCGGGAATTTACCAGCTTTTCGTCGGCCGGAGTATCGGCCAGCTGCGGTTGCAGCCCGAACAGCATACGGGCCGCAGGTGGCGATACCGGCGGGGGAGGACAAACTCGCGGCCCTGCGCTAGACTCGCGTCTGACCTGCTGCGCGAGCACCAGCAAGCACCGGAATAAACTGACCTGACAGGGACGACCGATGGAATACAACCCCGATCAACACAGCCTGAAATGCCCCAAGTGCGGCCACGGTATGGAGGAAGTCACCTACGGCGATGTCACCATCGACCGCTGTACCAATTGCATGGGACTCTGGTTTGACACTGGGGAGGCAGACGCCCTCAAGTCCAAGTGGATGGGTGACGCCCTGGACCTGGGCAACCCCGCCGAAGGCAAGAAATGGGACCAGGTGGCGGACATCGCCTGCCCGCGCTGCGGCAAGGACATGGAAAAAACCTCGGACAAGAAACAGAAGCACATCTGGTACGAGACCTGCAGCGAACACGGCATGTTCATGGACGCCGGCGAGTTTACCGATTACAAGCACGAGACCCTGGTCGACCGTTTCCGCAGTCTGATCAAGGGCGGGCGCTGACCCGCCCGGATACACAGGGCGTTCCCCGCATCATCCCGGCGCTGTGATAACCGTCAAGACCCGCCTCCTGTATGGCGCAGGAGGCGCGGTAGCGGCCGCCAAGGAAGCGGCCTACACCATGTTCATCCTGCTGTTCTACACCCAGGTCCTGGGCTTGAGCGGCACCATCACCGGCCTCATCATCGCCATCAGTCTTGTCTGGGACGGCGTCTCCGACCCCCTGGTTGGCTCGCTTTCAGACCGCCTGCGCAGCCGCTTTGGCCGTCGCCATCCGTTCATGGCGCTGAGCATCCTGCCCCTGGGCCTGGGTTTCGTCGGCCTGTTCGCGCCACCCCAGGCCGTGATCGACAACAGTATCTGGCTGGCGGCCTGGCTGCTGTTCTGGTCCCTGTGGGTGCGCACCTTTGTCACCACCTTTACCATTCCCCACCTGGCCCTGTCGGCCGAGATCACTACCGACTACCACGACCGGACCCAGGTGCTGGGCGCGCGCATGGGCCTGATGTTCCTGTTTGCCGTACTGCTGCCCGCAGCGGCCCTGGTGCTGGTATTCCCGGAACAAAACGGCATCGACGGGCGCTTCGAGCAGTCGCGCTACCCCCTGTACGGGATGCTGTCCTGCGCCGTGGTCTGGGTCATGGCGACGCTCAGCACGGTGGGAACGCGGCACCACATCCGGCCCGAAGTGCCGCGGCCGGGCGGCGACCAGGGCGAGCGCACGACGCTCTTCGCCCTGGTCCGGGACCTCTGGCGCACCCTGGGCAACCGCAATTTCCGCCTCCTGATTGCCTACGATGTTGCCGCCACTTCTGCCTATGGCGTCATCAGCAGCCTGAACATGCTGGTGTGGACTTTCTTCTGGGAGTTCTCGGCTACCCAGATTTCCATCATTTTGTCAGTGCCGACGCTGCTGGCGGTACTGCTGGCCGCAGTGACCCTGGGTCCCCTGGGCAGGCGCCTGTCGAAGCAGCGGCTGGTGCAGCTGTCACTGCTCGGGCTCATCCTCAACTGCCTGTGGCTATATCCCCTGCAGTTGTTCCAGCTTCTGCCCGCGGACAGCGACCGTCTCATTTTCGCCCTGAACTTCATCTTCATGTTGATATTCATGTACCTGTTCATGCTGCGGATCATCAACAGTACCTCCCGTCGCGGACCTGACCGACGAACACGAACTGGACCACGGTGTGCGCCAGGAAGCCGGCTTCTTCTCAATGACCAACTTTGTCAACAAGCTGGCGACCGTGGCCGGCCCCCTGTACGGCGGCCTGGCGCTGGATATCATTGGCCTGGAAACCGGGATGCGCCCTGGCGAGGTGCCCCTCGGGACCCTGCACGGACTCGTCTATGCGCTGGGGCTCGGTGTCATCCCGGCCCTGCTGGTTGCCCTCTGGATCATTTCCCACATCCGCACCAGCCAGGCACAGGTGGAGGCGGTGCAGGAAAAACTCGCCGCCCGGCGCGCACTGGGCGAGTAAACCTGGAATGGCTTCCTGCGGGCCCGGGACCCAGCGGCCCGGGTTGCCCGGATCCAGGCCCTGGGTCAAAATGCCCCGCCCAGGCACTACAGGCAACACCATGAACAAGCCCAGCCCGACTGACCACAGTGCGACTGACCGCAGTGCGACTGACCGAACCGATGATGTCCGCATCCACGGGGCCCAGCCGCTGATCACGCCCTGGGTGCTGGCGGAGGAACTGCCGCTGCCCGATGCCCAGCGCCACAACATTGCCCGGGCGCGGCGCGAAATCGAGGCCGTGCTGCGCGGCCAGGACCGCCGTCTTCTGGCCATTGTCGGACCCTGCTCGGTGCACGACCCGGCCGCGCTGCTGGACTTCGCCGCGCGCCTGCAGGAGGGCTGTGCGCCGCTGGCGGATGCGATACTGCCGGTGTTGCGGGTCTATTTCGAAAAGCCGCGTACGGTGGTCGGCTGGAAGGGCCTGATCAACGATCCGGACCTGGACGGCAGCTTCCATATCAACAAGGGCCTGCGGCAGGCGCGCAAGGTGCTGCTGGATGTCGCCACCCTTGGGTTGCCGGCGGCCAGCGAGTTTCTCGACACCACCTTCGGCCAGTACTACGCGGACCTGGTGAGCTTCGGCGCCATCGGTGCGCGCACCGTGGAAAGCCAGATCCACCGCGAACTCGCCTCCGGACTGTCCATGCCGGTGGGCTTCAAGAACGGCACCAACGGCAACATTACCGTCGCCATCGACGCTATCCGCTCCGCCAGCCACAGCCACTGGTTCCCGTCCCTGACCAAGGAGGGCACCCCCGCGATCCTGCACTCGACCGGCAACCCGCACTGCTACCTGATCCTGCGCGGAGGCGCAGACTCCGGGCCCAACTACCATCCCGAGGCAATACAAGCCGCGGCCATGGCGCTGGCGACCAAGGAACTGCCCGCGTCCCTCATCGTCGACTGCAGCCACGGCAACAGCAACAAGGATCCGCAGCAGCAAGCGACCGTTGTGTCGTCACTGTGCGACCAGATCGAGCAGGGGCAGGCAGCCATCCGCGGCGTCATGCTGGAGAGCCACCTGACCGGCGGCACCCAGCCGATGGCGGATCGCGACCAGCTGACCTACGGCCAGAGCATCACCGATGCCTGCCTGTCGCTCGCGGAAACCCTGCCCCTGCTGGAACAGCTGGCGGCGACAGTGCGCCGGCACGGTTGACCCTGGCTACCAGGCGTAACCGATCCGGAACCGGTAGCTCTGGTCCAGCTTGTCCAGCTCACCGGGCACTGCACTGTCGTACTTCAATTGCACTTCGGCCGCGCCTTCGATATTCAGCAGCAGCGGAAACGACAGCCCCATGGTGAGGTTGAGGACGACATTGTCGGTCTCGTCCAGGTTCCAGATCCCCGTGTGCTTCAGGTAGAGCAGGGATTTTCCGTTCAGGTAGTTGCTGCTGGCGTCGACAGTCCAGTTGGCACCGAGGTAATCCTGATCCTCGGCAAGAATGAAGTCCTCGTCGACAAAGACCAGGCCTGCCTCGCCGGAGAGAGTGAAAACCGGTTGTTCATAGAACTGCCGACCCATGTAGGGACCAAGGTAGTAACGCAGGTCGAGATCAGCGAACTTGTCCTGCTCGGCGGAGGCGTTCACACCCCAGTAGAGCGGCCCGTCCAGAAACCGGTCATACTTGGCCAGCGCTGACCAGTTCTCGGCGTTCTTGACCCCATTGGCCTCGTCGATTTCCCCGTTCAGGCGGGTGGTGTAGCGATCCTGCAGGCTGCGCCAGACACTGTCGACCCGGTAGTCGAATTCGTCGGTATCGGTGTTGCCACGCTGCAAGCCAAGCGCCGCACTGGCCTGGCCGGTCCAGCGATAGCCGCGCCCCAGCTCCCAGGGCTCGGGATCGCTCAGCGCCAGGTCGCGCAATGGGTAGCTGCCTGCGGGCGCGTCCCCGGACGTCAGTACCAGCTGCTCATCGGCAACGGTGAGGCCGGGCTCCGTGAGCACCTCTCCATCCGCCAGCTTGAGCACCACGGGACCATCTGACTGCAGGCTGACTATCTGGTCCTGCTGGATAGCGATGCTGCCGGCGAACTCCGTCTCCACGGTTACCACACCATCGCGTATGCCTTTGACAGTACCGAGAATCCGGGATCCGTTCTTGAGCACCAGTTCGTCGGCGGCCGCGGCGGCGCCTGCGGCGGCAAGCCCCGCCACCAGTGCCGCCAGCGACGCCGCCAGCCTGACTACAGGGTGAAAATTGAAAGCCATTCGCTGGAGCTCCTTGAAACAGGGGGGAGCACCTATAATACCGCATTCAAACCGGTTCTGCGGCCTCTCCAACACTGTTAGACTGGCTCGCTCCCCCCATCTGGAGACAACTGTGAGCAACAAGGACTACGATCTCTTTGTCATCGGCGCCGGTTCCGGCGGCGTGCGCGCTGCGCGCATCGCCGCGGGTTTCGGCGCCCGGGTGGCAATCGCCGAGGACCGCTACATGGGCGGCACCTGCGTCAATGTCGGCTGCGTGCCCAAGAAGCTGTATGTCTATGCGTCGGAATTCGGCAAGGCCTTCGAGGACGCCCGCGGCTTTGGCTGGGACAGCAGCAAGCCGGCCTTCGACTGGTCCACCCTGCGCGACAACAAGAAAACCGAGATCTCGCGGCTCAACGCCATCTACCGCAAGCTCCTGGCAGGGGCCAGTGCCGACATCATCGACGGCCGGGCGCAGCTGGTTGATGCCCACACCGTCGCCGTGGGTGACCGCCAGTACAGCGCCGAAAAGATCCTGATCGCCACCGGTGGCTGGCCCCATATTCCCGAGTTCCCGGGCAGCGAGCTGGCCATCACGTCCAACGAAGTGTTCGATCTGGAGTATTTTCCGGAACGCCTGGTCATCGTGGGCGGCGGTTATATCGCGGTAGAGTTTGCCGGCATTTTCAACGGGCTCGGCGCGCAGGTCACCCAGCTGTATCGCGGCCCCCTGTTCCTGCGCGGCTTCGACCCGGATATCCGCGCCCACGCGGCCCGGGAAATCCTCAAGACCGGCGTCGACCTGCGGTTTGAGGTCAATGTGGAGTCCATCAGCCGCGGCCGGGATGGCCTCGACCTGCAGCTGACCGACGGCACGCAGATCACCGCGGATGCCGTGCTCTACGCCACCGGGCGGGTACCGCACCTGGACGGCCTGGGCCTGGAAAACGTCAATATTGAACTGACCGAGTTCGCTACCATCGCGGTGGATGAGCACTATCGCACCAGTGAACCGAGCATTTTCGCGGTCGGCGACGTTATCGGCGGCATGGAACTGACACCGGTGGCCCTGGCCGAGGGCATGGCCTTCGCCCGACGCCAGTTCGGCGATCCCGCCCAGGAAGTCGACTACGACTTCATCCCTACCGCGGTCTTCTGCCAGCCCAATATCGGCACCGTCGGCTTCACTGAAGAGGAGGCGCGGGCAAAGTTCGGCCATATACGCCTGTTCAAGGCCAACTTCCGACCCATGAAGCACACCATCAGCGGCCGCGACGAGCAGACCTTCATGAAGCTGATCGTGGACAAGGCCAGCGACCGGGTCGTCGGTGTACACATGATGGGCCCCGATGCCGGAGAAATCATCCAGGGCATCGCCATTGCCCTGCGCGCCGGCGCCACCAAGGCCGTGTTTGATTCCACCATCGGCATCCACCCGACCGCGGCAGAGGAGTTTGTCACCATGCGCGAGCCGTGGACGGAAGACTGAGACATCCGGGCCGCGCTCCATGATTGAGGTCGATTCGCTGTCGCGCAACTACGGGTCCACCCCGGCGGTAGACAACGTCTCCTTTGCTATCGGCGCCAACGAGGTGATCGGGCTGCTGGGCCACAACGGCGCCGGCAAGACCACCATCATGCGCATGCTCAGCGGCTTCCTGGAACCTTCGGCGGGCAGCATCACCATCGCCGGCGTGAGCATGGCGGAACAGGCGCGCGAGGTGCAAATGCAGCTGGGCTACCTGCCGGAGCACCTGCCGGTGTACCCGGAAATGATGGTGGCGGATTATCTCGAGTATGTCGCCACCCTCAAGGGCATTCCGGCGGCTGAGCGGCACCTGGCCCTGCGCGAGGCCATCGCCGCCACCGACCTTGGCGCCCGGGCCCTGGATCCGATCAACCGCCTGTCCCGGGGCCTGCGCCAGCGGGTGGGTGTGGCCCAGGCCATCCTCGGACAACCGCGCCTGCTGATCCTGGATGAGCCCACCAACGGCCTGGATCCGGAGCAGACCGGACAGATGCGAGCGCTGCTGCGACGCCTCTCGGAGCGTGCCACCGTGATTCTCTCCACCCACATCATGCAGGAGGTGGAAGCAGTCTGTGACCGGGTGCTGGTACTGGCCGCGGGCCGCCTGGTACTGGACCAGCCACTGCAGGCCCTGCGCCAGAGCCGCACCCTGAAACTGCGCGCCGGGCTGGAACAGCCGGAGCTGGAAACCTGGCTGCGGCGCTTGCCGCAGATCGCCAGCGTCACAGTCAGCAGCGAGCCCGGTGACGCCGACCAACGAACCTGGCTGCTACAGCTGCGGGCAAGCGCCGACATCGACACCGCCGCCAACAACATCGCCAAGTGCGTCACCGGCGCCGGCGCCGGCCTCTATCAGCTGCAACCGGTCGTGCAGGACCTGGACAGCATTTTTCGTCGGGCCGCGTTAGGTGGGGCCGCCTCAGGTCGGGCCGCGTTAGGTGGGGCCGCCTCAGGTCGGGCCGCCTCAGGTGGGGCCGCCTCAGGTGCGGCCGCGTCAGGTGGGGCCACCCATGGCGGAGCCGTGGCATGAGCACCAGCAGCGTCAGCCGCCGGGTGGCACAGAAGGAAATGCGCCTGTTCTTTGGCTCGCCAGTAGCCTGGCTGTTCCTGGCGGTATTTGCCGCGGTCACTCTGTTCATTTTCTTCTGGGTCGAGTCCTGGTTTGCGCGCAATATCGCCGATGTCAGGCCGCTGTTCGAGTGGATGCCGCTGCTGTTGATTCCGCTCAGCGCCGCCCTGACCATGCGCATGTGGAGCGAGGAGCGGCGCACCGGCACGCTGGAGCATGTGTTGATACAGCCCGCCGGTATCTGGCGCTTCGTACTCGGCAAGTTCCGCGCCTGCTTCAGCCTGCTGCTGGCCCTGCTGGCCACCCTGCCCCTGCCGATCACGGTCAGCCTGATGGCGGATCTGGACTGGGGCCCGGTAGGCGCGGGCTATCTGGCCACTGCCCTGCTGGGCGCCGCCTATCTCAGCATTGGCCTGTTCGTCTCCTCCCGTACCGACAACCCGATCGTCAGCCTGATCGGGACCGTCGCGGTCTGCGGCCTGTTCTACCTGCTGGGCAGCAGCACCCTGACCGGCTTCTTCGACGACCGCAGCGGCGAGATTCTGCGGCTGCTGGGCACCGGTTCGCGTTTCGAGAGCATCAGCCGCGGCGTGCTGGATCTGCGGGACCTGGCCTGGTACCTGGGACTGGTCGCCGGCTTTCTGGCGCTGAATGTCTACAGCCTGGAGCGCGAGCGCTGGGCCCGGGATGTGCGCAGTGCGCGGCAACGGCGCTGGCGGACAGGGATTGTGCTGCTGCTCGCCAACCTGGTCCTGGCCAATGTCTGGCTGCAGCGCCTGCCGGGCCTGCGCCTGGACGTCACCGAGGGCCGCCTGTACTCCATCTCCGCACCGACCCGGGACCTGCTGGGGCGGCTGCAGGAGCCGCTGCTGATTCGCGGTTACTTCAGTGCCCGCACCCATCCACTGCTGGCACCGCTGGTACCCCAGCTGCGAGACCTGATCCAGGAATATGCCATCGCCGGCGGTGACCGGGTACGGGTGGAGTTTATCGACCCCACCGAGCACCCGGAGCTGGAGCAGGAGGCCAACGAGCGCTACCAGATGCACGCGACACCGCTGCAGGTCGCCGACCGCTACCAGTCCGCCCTGGTAAATGCCTGGTTCCACGTGCTGGTCAGCTATGGCGACGAGTTTGCCACCCTCGGCTTTACCGACCTGATCGATGTTCGCACCGCCGGCAACACCGAAGCCGAAGTGCGCCTGCGCAATCCCGAATTCGACCTGACGCGCGCGATCCGGGATGTGCTCCACAGCTACCAGCTCGGCGGCAATCTGTTCCAGACCCTGGACCGGCCGGTGGAGCTGGTGGCCTACGCCTCCGACGAGGCGCTGCTGCCAGACCTGCTGCGCAACTACAAACAAGCCATCGTCAGCCAGCTCGATGAGAAAGTGGCCCAATCCGGGGGCATGTTCAGTTACCGCTTCGTGCAGCCGGAAGCCAATAATGGCGAGGTTGCGCGCCGGCTCGGCGAGGACTGGGGCTTCCGGCCGATGCTGTCGGCGCTGGACGAGGAGCAGGAGTTCTGGTTTTACCTGACCCTGGAGGACGACCACCAGGTGGTGCAGCTGCCCACCGAGGAGTTCGATCCGGCGGACTTCGCGCCAATGCTGGATGCGGGCCTCAAGCGCTTCGCCAGCGGCTTTACCCGCACTGTTGCCCTGGTCACCCCGGAACTCAACGAGCAGATGGCCCGCTATCATCTCGGAGCACCCACCTTCACCAATCTGGAGCAGGCCATCACCCGCGACTACAGCATCCGCCTGGAGGAGCTGGCCGACGGCCGGGTAGACCCGGGGGCCGATATCCTGGCGGTGGTCGCCCCCCACGAGCTGGATAGCGCGGCACTGTTCGCCATCGACCAGTTCCTGATGCGCGGCGGCACCGTGGTGCTGGCAACCTCCCCCTTCAGCGTCGAGCTGACCGCCGGGGAGATGCGGCTGCTGGACTACCGCAGCGGCCTCGACGACTGGCTTGCGGCCCACGGCGTCAGCATCGACCAAAGCCTGGTGCTGGATCCGCAGAGCGCCGCCTTCCCGGCACCGATAGTGCGCAAGGTCGGCGAGTACGAGTTCCGCGATGTGCAGATGATCGACTACCCCTACTTCATCGACCTGCGCCCGCCCGGCCTCAACCCGGAGCACCCGGTGACCGCCAATCTGCCCCAGCTGACCATGGGCTGGGCCTCGCCGCTTCGCGTCGATCCGCCCCCTGGATTGCGCCTGACCAGCCTGCTGCGCAGCTCGGCGGCGGCCTGGACCTCCACCGGGCGCGACATCCTGCCGCACCGGGATGGCGGCGACGGGCCCGTGTTCACCCCGGCCGGGGAGCGCGGGCAGGTGCAGCTGGGTGTGGCCCTGGAGGGCCGGTTCCGCTCCTGGTTCGCGGAACGCAAGCCGCCACCGCTGGCGCATGATGCAGCCGCCGAAGTACGGACCGTGCTGGAACGCTCGCCGGAATCCGCGCGCCTGATCGTGTTTGCAGCCAATGACTTCATGGATGACCAGATGCTGAATGCCGTGGTCGCCGCCGCCGGTACCCAGTATCTGGGGCCGCTGGAACTGTTCATGAACACCCTGGAGTGGTCGCTGCAGGATGAGTCCCTGCTGCAAATCCGCTCCCGCGCCCACTTCAACCGCACCCTGCCGCCCATGAGCCGGGACGCGCAGCGATTCGTTGAGTACCTGAACTATGGCCTGGCGGTTGCGTGGCTGCTCCTGCTGGCGGCCGTGCACGGCCTGCGCACCCTGCTGCGCAAGCGCCATTATCGCAGGAGCCTGGGGCTGTGAACCGCCTCAACAGCGTCCTGCTGCTGGTACTGATGATCCAGGTTTTCCTGGCCGCCGTGGTCTACTGGCCGCAGCAAGAGGAGCTTGTGGCGAACCCCGCGGAACCCCTGCTGGCAATTGACCGCGCCGCCGTTGCCGGTATCCAGCTGGCGGATGACCAGGGCAACGAGGCCTTGTTGCAACGCATCGCTGGACGCTGGCAGCTGCCGGCCCGGCAGGACCTGCCCGCGGACACAGCCCTGGTCGAGCGCCTGCTGCGGGTGCTCACGGAAGAGTGGCACGGCTATCCGGTCGCCACCAGTGTTGCCGCCCGGCAGCGCTTTGAGGTCGCCAGCTACCGCTTCCAGCGCCGCGTGACCCTGCTCGGCGACGACGACGCGCAACTGGGCACGGTGTACCTGGGTACCGCGCCCGCCTTTCGCCGCATCCACGCGCGCAGTGATGTCGATGAGGCGATCTACAGCATCGCTTTCAACAGCTTTGAGGCACCGGCCCATGATGCGGGCTGGCTGGACCGGCGCCTGCTGCAGGTCCAGGCACCGCGCCGCATTGAGGGTGCCGGCTTTGCCCTGGCACAAACGGACAGCGGCGAGTGGCGCGCCGCCAACGGCGCCACGCCAGAGCCGCGGGAGCTGGAAGCACTGCTGGTCTCACTGGCCAACCTGCAGGTGGACGGGATCGCCAGCGAAGACCAGCAGCGCAGCCTGGCTGCAGCGAAACCGGCCTTCAACGTCCGCGCTGTGGCGGCGGCGGACAAGCGGAACCTCGACTTCTATCAGCTTGAGGGGGAGCACTTTGTCCACGATCCGCGCCACGACCTGTTTTTCACCGTCAGTGCCTACGATTTCGACCGCCTGCACACACTGGATCCGGCGCGGCTGAACGGCAGGCCATGAGCAGCACCTCGCAGTGGCCGCTGCCGACCCAGGGCATACGCTTCCTGACCCCGGCGTTCATGCTGGAGCAGCTGCACCGCCACCCACTCACCCGGGACTGCTATCCGACGGCCATGGGCTACTATCCGCAGGCTGCCGGGCACCGCATGCGGCGGCCGCGCCACGACGACAACCTGCTGCTGTACTGTGTTGACGGCCGGGGACGACTGCGCATCGACGGCCAGCGCCAGGATATCGGGCCCGGCGACCTGATCCTGCTGCCCCAGGGCCTGGGCCACAGCTACAGCGCTGACCCGGAACATCCCTGGAGCCTGTACTGGATCCACTTCCAGGGGATCAGCAGCAGGATTTTCATGGAGTACCTCGGCTACCGGGAGGGCAAGGCGGTGGTGCACGCGGGCATCGCTCCCGGACTCATCGCCGCCTTCCACACCCTGCTGGCGGTCAACCGCACCGGCTACAGCAGCAGCGCCTTCATCAACGCCGCCAACCAGTGCCGGCACCTGTTTACCCAGATCGTGCTGGAAACCAACCGCCAGCGCGCCACCCACACGGCGGGACTCGATCTCGAGGCGATCCAGGGCATCATGCAGGACCGCATCCACGGCAGCCTGGAACTGGAGGAACTGGCCGCGATCGCACACCTGTCCAAGTACCACTTTGCCAGCCGCTACAAGGCCCTGACCGGCTACTCGCCGATCAAGCACTTCCTGCACATGAAAATCGAGTACGCCTGCCAGCTCCTGGACAGCACGGACCTGAGTGTGAAAGCCATCGCGGCTGCCGTGGGTTACGGGGATGCGCTCTATTTCTCGCGCCTGTTCCGGCAAACCCTGGGGCTGTCGCCGCGGGCCTACCGCAGCTCGGTGCGCAAATAACAGTCTGCCACCCAGCGGCGGGCCGTGGTCAGCGCGCGTAGACCTCGGGATTCACACAGTGGGGCATGGGCTGCCCCTGCAGGGCGGCGATCGCGTTGGCGGCGGCGATATCCGCCATCCGCGCCCGGGTCCGGGTCGTGGCGCTGCCGATGTGCGGCGCCAGCACCACGTTTGGCAGTGCCAGCAGCGGATTGTCCGTCGGCACCGGCTCCTCGGCAAAGACATCGACACCGGCGGCATACAGCGCGCCACTGGCCAGCGCCGCCGCCAGTGCCGGTTCATCGACAATGCCGCCGCGCGCGGTATTCACCAGCACCGCTCCCGGCTTCATCGCGGCGATTTCCGCGGCCCCGAGCAAGCCCCGGGTATCCGCGGTCAGGGCGAGGTGCACGCTGACGAAATCACTGCGCGCCAGCAGCGCCTCCAGAGGGAGCTGCTCGACCCCGGGGATGTCCTTGGGACTGCGGTTCCAGCCCACCACCTCCATGCCGAAAGCCGCGGCGCGACGGGCCACGGCCTGGCCGATGTCACCGAGCCCGATCACGCCGAGCGTGGCGCCACTGACATCCTTGCCGGTGAAGAAGTCCGGCGACCAGCGGTTCTCCCGCCGCCACTCTCCCCGGCGCACAAAATGGTCCGCCTCGACGATACGACGGGCGGCGGCCAGCAGCAGGGCGAAGGCCGTGTCGGCGGTGGTATCCGTCAGCACCCCCGGGGTGTGCCCCAGGGGGATGCCGCGAGCGGTGAGCGCAGCGACATCGACGTGGTCTACACCCGCCGACATGCTGGAGACGAACTGCAGGTCGGGCATCGCGTCCAGCAACTCGCGGTCAATCCGGTCCGTCAGCAGGCAGACCAGGCCCTCGCAGCCCGCAAGTTCCTCGCGCAGGGACGCCGCCGGCAGCAGGCCCGGACCCAGCCACACGTTCACGGCGCAATGCTCCGACAGCTCGTGGATGCGGCGGCCGGGGAGTTCGTGGGTAACAAACACTTTTCTGTTCATGGCGTCGAGCATACCGCAATCCCGGTGACCGGCAACAGGCAAGCGGCGGTTTCTGCGGACCGGCAATCGGATTAAGATGTGCGCCTGTGCCGGGGAACACACACCCCTCCCGGCAGTCGAAGCCTCCTGCCACCGCAGATCCGACTTTACCTGACAGGCCCGAACATGAATGACAGCAGTGTTGCACTGAATGGCGACCTTTCCCGGCATGTGGTCGTGGACACACAGTCCATGGACTGGACGCCCAGTCCCGGCGGCCACGTATTGCGCAAGCGCCTGCACCGGGTGGGACAGGCGGAGTCCGGCCAGGTTACCTCCCTGGTACGCTACGAGCCGGGCGCGCAGTTCCCCGCCCACGACCACCCCCAGGGCGAGGAGATCCTGGTCCTGGAAGGGATCTTCTCGGACGAGCACGGCGACTGGCCGGCCGGCACCTACCTGCTCAACCCGGAGGGATTTCGCCACGCGCCGTTTTCCCGCGATGGCTGCCTGCTGTTCGTGAAGCTGCGGCAGTACCCGGGTGCGGACCGGGAGCATGTGGTGGTGGATACCGCGGCCCGGCCCTGGCAGTCGTCGGTGCGCAAGAATACCAGCTGGAAAAAACTCTACGCCCAGGAGCCCTACACCGACTTCATGCGCCTGGAAAGCTGGGACACGCCCGCCGCCATCGGCCAGATCAACTTCCCCCAGGGGGCGGAGATTCTGGTGCTGAAGGGCAGCTTCAGCGACGACCGGGGCCACTACCGCACCCACTGCTGGCTGCGCATCCCCGCCGGCGGCTCCATTCACCCGACCAGCAACGAATACTGCGAGCTCTACATCAAGGAGGGCGGCTTCGGCTACCTGCGCAGCGCGGCCTGACCCGGCTACAGGGTCAGGCCACCGTCGACGACAATGCACTCGCCGTTGGTGTAGCTGGACGCATCCGAGACCAGGTACAGCACCGCGCCGGCCATCTCCTCCGGCTCGGCGTGGCGCTGCATGGGGATTTTCTCGATGGCAGCCTGGTAGATCTCGTCATTGCTGAACAGGGCACCGGCAAACCTGGTTTTGGTAAGCCCCGGCAGCAAGGCATTGCAGCGGATACCGAAGCCGCCGCACTCTTTCGCAAACACCTTGGTCATGTTGACTACCGCGGCCTTGGTAATCGAGTAGATCCCCTGCATGGGACCGGGCTGCAGCGCATTGACCGAGGCGGTGTTGACGATGGCACCGCGGCCCTGCTCCCGCATCAGCTTGCCGGCTTCGACCGACATGAAGAAGTAGCCGCGGATGTTGACGTCCACGGTTTTCTGGAAGGCGGCGAGATCGGTGTCCAGCACATGCCCGAAGTAGGGGTTGGCGGCGCCGTTGTTGACGCAGATATCCAGCCGCCCATGAGCACTGCGGATGTGCTCGAACAATGCCTGGATGGCAGCCATGTCACCGACATTGCAGGCGCACGCTTCGGCACTGCCGCCACTGGCACGGATGGCATCCGCCACCGGCTCACAGCCCTCCAGTTTGCGACTGGATACGATCACATGCGCGCCCTGCTCCGCCAGCAGGCGTGCAATGGCTTCGCCGATACCGCGACTGGCGCCGCTCACCAGGGCGATGCGCCCATTCAGGTCAAACAATTTGGTGGTCATGCTCAGGGTTCTCCTTGTGTCGTTCCTGCGTGTCTGCCGACGTGGCAGGTGCGGCGGGAAGCCGCGTGGGTGGCGGCCCCAGGGTCCAGGCCAGATAAAACAGCACCAGCACGATACACCCCAGCCAGGCCCCGACATAGCCGAACAGCGTCAGATTGGCACCCGCCAGCAGCGGCCCCAGGACCCGGCCCCAGGAGGCGGCAGAGGCCGTTGTGCCGAGCATCTGCCCGCGCAGCTGGTGGCAGGTGCGCTGGCTGGTAATGGTGTTGAGCAGGGGCATGCACAGGGTTGCACCGGACATGGCGAGATACAGTGCCGCCAGCATCCACGGCATGCTGGCCGCGAACACCGCCAGCCACAGGCCGAGCATCAGGCTGGCAACGCAGATCCGCAACAATCGCCACTCCCCTGCCAGCCGCACCAGCGGCCCCAGCAATCCGCCCTGCAGCAGCACCATGATCGCACCCTGGACGCCGAACACGATCCCCACCTGCCGCGCACCCCAACCCAGCAGATCCCCCAGCCACAGCGGAGCCAGGTAGGTCACGGAGCTGATCGCCGCTGCGTGCAGCACGTACTGCAGCACCAGCATGCGGCTCTCGGTCTGTCGCAGCATGGTCCAGGTGGAAGCGCGAGAACCGTCGCGCTGCTGGCGCAGATTGGCGGCGCGCCGCTCGGCGGGGACTGACTCCGGCAGGAACAGGGCCGCCGCGGCAATGGCCAACAGCGACATGCCGCCGGCCACCAGGCAGGGCAGGGTGAAGCTGCCGCTGTCCCCGGCCAGCAGCCCTCCCAGCAGCGGTCCCAGTATCAGGCCCAGGCCAAAGGCCGCGCCAATCATGCCCATGCCTTTGGCACGTTTCTCGGGGGAGGTGATGTCGCTCATCATCGCGGATGCCACGCCGAGGTTGCCCGCCATGACGCCGGCAAAGGCCCGCGCCGCAAAAATCATCCACAACTGCGTCGCCAGTCCCAGCATCACATAGGATACGGCCGCGCCCCCCAGGCACAGCATGATCACCGGCTTGCGCCCCAGTCGGTCGGACAGCCGGCCCCAGAAAGGACCGGATATCCCGGCAAAGGCGGCATAGGTGACGATAATGAGAGCGATGTCGATCTTGTCGGCCCCCAGCTGCGGGGACAGAAACGGCAGGATGGGAATGACAATGCCGAACCCGATCAGGTCCAGCAGGACAACACCGAACAGGATCGGCATCAGCCGGCGGTCAGGAACGAGCCGCTGGCGATGGAGGCGCCGCTGATACCGACAATGATGCGCTCTGCCATGCCCTGCCCTGCCCCGCGAAAAGACCCTGCACTTTACCAGCACGACGGCCGGATTTCACTGCCCGACAGGCGTCACCGGGGCTCTGCTGTAGTAAGCTTGCGGGCAGGCAACGACAGAAGCCGGACAACCATGCTGCAGACAGCGCGCCTCACCATCGAGCCCCTCACCCTGGACGATGCTTCCTTTATCCAGGCACTGCTGAACGATCCGGATTTCATCGCCCAGATCGCCGATCGCGGCATCCGCGACGAGGCCGCGGCCCGGCGCTACCTGGAGGAGGGTCCGCTCGCCAGTTATCGCGAGCACGGCTTCGGACTCTGGGCGCTGCGTCCACGCGGCGGCGGCGATGCGATTGGCATCTGCGGACTGCTGCAGCGAGAGACGCTTGCGGACGTGGATATCGGCTATGCCCTGCTGCCACAGGCCCGCGGCAAGGGATTCGCCAGGGAGGCGGCAGAGGCGGTGTTGCACTATGCGCGGGAGACTTTGGGACTGACCCGGCTGGTGGCTATTGTGGCACCGGGGAACGCGCCCTCGCGGGCGCTGCTGGAAGCGCTGGGCTTCAGGCATGAGCGCCTGGTGCAGCTCACGCCCGAGGCCGAGAACCTCTGTCTGTACGGCTGGGAAGCCTCAGAAACGGTAGCGTAGGCCGGCCTCGATCGAGCGCCCGGCCTCCGGCGCCACATCGCGCAGGAACGAGGTACTGAGGCGGATTTCCTCATCACCCAGATTGCGCGCGGCGAGGAACAGGGTCAGCTCGCTGGCGCCCAGCGGCAGACGGTAGTCGGCGCCCAGATCCCAGCGTGTGTAACCGTCCGTGGGCTCCTCGTTGACGCCGGCGCGGTCCTGGCTGGACGCTTCCACGACCCGGGTCCACAGCTCCAGGGCATCGTTGCCCCAGCTCAGGCGCCCGCCGATGCGTCGCGGAGGCAGGCGCGGCACAAAGTCGCCGCTGTCCAGCTTGCCGCGGGTGACATCGCCAAATACACCGAGCCGGAATTCACCCCCGGCAAAACTGCCGAGGCCAAACTGGCCGTTGACTTCCACGCCATAGAACTCGGCATCTTCCTGGGTATAGGCGAGTACCGGCAGCTCATCGACTTCCAGGCCGGTGTTCATCAGGGTGATGTAGTCGGCAAAGTCGTTGTAGTAGAAGGTGACTTCCAGATCCTTGTTGCCGTTGTGCCAGTGTAGCGACAGATCGACGTTACGCGACACCTCGGTGTCGAGGTCGGGGTCGCCCAGCTCGATTGCAGCGGTTGCGGCATGTTCAATCCAGTCTTCCGGGCCGCTGCCATCGACATTGGAAAACAGCTCTTCAATGGACGGCGCGCGCTCTGAGCGGGCCAACTGCATGCGCAACTGCCAGTCTTCCCCGGCATTCCAGATGGCGGAGCCAGACAGGCTCACTGCGGTGAAGTCCTGCTTGCCCGCGCTGGCCGCGTCCGGGTCACGCTGATCGCGATCCAGCCGCAGGCCGGCCTCGAAAATCCAGTTGTCGGTGCGCCAGTCCTCGATCAGGAACAGACCCAGGTCACGGCTGTCGGTCACCGGGATGAAAGCCTCCTCGCCCAGGGCGCTGAACTCACCGACCCTGGCCTGCAGGCCCAGGGCACCGCGAAACCCGGCAACCTCGGCGTGCACCAACTCGATCCGGGTTTCCCAGGTCTCGTTGCTGTACAGGGTGCCAACCTCGCCATCACCCTCGATCTCGGCGTGCTCGTAGTCCGTGTAGGTCACGGTACTGCGCAGGGACTCAAAACCGGGCAGGGGTTCGACCAGCTCGAAAGCGAGGTCATAGCGGGTCTGCTCGACATCGAGGCGAATACCACCTTCCTCTCCGTCTTCAGCGTGGTCATCGTCGTGGTCGTCGTGGTCGTCGTCGTGATCTTCGTCGTGATCCGCATCGTCGTGCTCGTCATGATGACCATGTGCACCGGCGGGAATACCGTACTCGTTCTCCAGCCGGCTGACGGCAAAACCGAGCAGGCCGCGATCGAAATGATAGCTGGAGCCCAGGGTCAGGGCCCGGGTGCGGCCACCGGTGTTGTCGATAAAGCCATCGGTGGTCTCCACTTCGTCATCGTGGTCGTCATCGTGGTTGTCATCGTGGTCGTCGCGGTCGCGGGCCGCCAGTCCGGGAATGTCGAGGTTGTTCCAGTCCCGGTACAGGGCATCGATATGAAAGGCAATATTGCCGCTACCGGCGTCGACCCGCAGCACGGTAGTGTCCATGTCCGAGGCCGAATCATGACGCATCTCCGCACCGCCCTCGACGCCATCAATACGCTGCCGCGGGATCCGGTTATCGATCACGTTCACCACTCCGCCGATGGCGCCGGCGCCGTAGAGCATGGTGGCGGGGCCGCGCAGGACCTCGATACTGTCCGCCAGAAGTGTTTCGACGGAGACTGCGTGGTCGGCGCTGACTGCCGAGGCATCGGCACTGCTGGTCCCGTTCTGCAGCACAGTGACGCGCGGGCCCTGCTGGCCCCGGATCACCGGCTGGCCCACCCCCGGGCCGAAGGAAGCATTGGCCAGGCCGGGGATATCGCCGAGGGTATCGCCGATGCTGGTGCGGGCGGCACGGCGCAGGTCCTCACCGGTCAGCACGGTGACCGGCAGAGCGGTCTCCGCCTCCTGCTTCTGCAACGGTGCGGTAACCAACACATGTTCTAGGGGCAGCGATTGCGCTGCCGCGTTCGCACTGGCAACTGCCAGCGCGAGAGGCATGAAACGTTTCATGGTCTACTCCTGATAGAAGAAAAGAAAAAAGTTTTTTCTCAGGAGTGGGCGGGGGGACCTGTGGTCTGGCGCGGCAGGTAGCGGTTGCGGGCGCGAGCGGCATGCGGTGCCGGCAACAGCAGTACCAGCAGCAGGGGGAACAAGAGCAGAGGCAGCACGCTTGCCAGCGGCACGGGCGCGGAGGTCTTGCACAGCAGACATTCCGCTGGCGCGTCACCGAGCCCGTGGGCGTGGCTTGCTTCGAGCGCCTGGACACCCGTGAGACACAGCAGAGCCAGCACCGCGATAATGCGGGCCAGGCGGCGGCTGCGGGCTTTCAGGGTGAATGGTGAGGGCATGAATTTTACAGTACGGCAAACAGAACGATGGCGGAGTATAGCGGCTCCTCCGGCGAGCAGCCAAATTTTTCGTTACCGCACGTCAGGCCGACAGCTGCTCCAGCATGGCTGCCATCTTTGCGTGCAGCAGGTTGATGCCCTTCAGCGGCCGCACCATGACCTTGAATTCGACAATCTTCCCGTCCTCATTGAAGGTAATGATATCGACCCCGTTGACGGTGATACCGTCGATATCGCAGGTAAACTCCAGCACCGCATGGGGCTCGGCAACGACCTCCTTGATGTAGCGAAAGCTGTCGTTGAACACCGCCATGGCACCGGTCAGGTACATGCGGGTGAGATCGCGCCCCTCCTGCGGCCGGTGCACGACCGGAGACCAGAACACGCAGTCCTCCGCCAGCAACCCGTCCAAACGCGATGGATCGCCTGATTTGACGATCTCGTGCCACTCCGCCAGTGCCTGCAACATGGTGTCTCCCGCTTCGCTGCCAGCGGCAAAGATGCCACTGCAAACCTGCTTTGTCCATGCAGTCAGCGTAGCGCAGCGAGGAAGCTGTCGATCGCGCGCCGGGACTCCGGCTCGTCCAGGGTGGGCGCATGGCCGCGGCGGGGAATCTCCGCGCTGACCAGGTCGGGCTTGCGCCGCCGCATCTCCGCCACACAGCTGGTGGCCAGGATATCGGAGTGGATGCCCCGCAGAACCAGAATCGGCAGCTCGCGGATGGATTCGAATACCGGCCAGAGGTCCGGCGGTACCGCGTTGTCGTCGCTGGCGGCCATCGGCTGGGCGATCGCCGGGTCATAGGCCGGCACTGGCTGGCCGTCCACCTCGCGATACAGGGCGCGGGTAAAGGTCAGCCAATCCTCGGCGGTAAAATCGGGGAACACATCCCCGTTGATGGCACGGACCTGGGCCACGGCTTGCTCCCAGTCGGCAGCCGGTTGGGTCTTGCCGACATAGCCCTTGATGCGTTCCAGCCCCGCCGGATCCACCTCGGGACCAATATCGTTGAGAACAATGCCGTTGACCCGGGCCGGCTGCATGGCCGCCATCAGCATGGCCATCAGGCCTCCCATGGAGGTCCCCACCAGCAGGGCCTCCTGTACCCCCTGGCCGTCCAGCAGGGTAAACATGTCCTGCACGTAGGTGCCGGGGTGATAATTGGCGGGGTTGGGGTCGTAGTCCGAGCGGCCGCGGCCGCGCTGCTCGGCTACCAGTACCCGGTAGCGCTGTGCCAGATGCGGCGCCAGGCCGGCAAAATCGGCGGCATTGCGGGTCAGGCCGTGCATGCACAGGGCCACCGGCGCACCGGGCCCGGGGCCGGCATAATCGCGCGCATACAGGCGCAGGCCATCGCTGCTGTGGTACCAGAGGTCCGTAAACTCAGTCATGCTGCAGCTCCGTAAACTGTGCGCGCAGCTCGCGCTTGAGGATCTTGCCGTTGGGGTTGCGCGGCAGGCTGTCGGCAAAGCGGACTGCCGCCAGCCGCTGTTGCTTGCCGAGGCGCGCATTGGCCCAGGCCAGCAGCTCCTCCGTACCTTCCGCGGCATCCGCTTCCGGTACCACCACCGCCAGCGGCGTTTCCCCCCAGCGGACACTGGTTATGCCAATGACGGCGACGTCGTTGACTGACGGATGCTGCACCAGCACCGCCTCAATATCCTGGGGATAGACGTTCTGGCCACCGGACAGGATCATGTCCTTTTTCCGGTCGACAATAAACAGGAAACCATCCTCATCTACGTAGCCGATATCGCCCGAGCGCAGCCACTGCACACCCTGCCCATCGACGAATTCGGACTCGCGATTGGCGTCGTCGCGATGCCAATAGCCGGGCATGGTGATCCGCCCCCGGGAGGCAATCTCCCCGGGGCTGTTGGCGCCGAGCACGGAATCATCGTCATCGACGATGCAAATGTCGGTGCCGATCAGCGGCTTGCCCACCGAATCCCAGCGGCCTGCGGCCTCCTCCGGCTCAAGGGTGGTAATGATACCCTCCGTCAGCCCGTACAGCTCGATGATGCCGCAGGGGAAGTGGCGGAAGATCTCCCGCTTGAGACCCTCGCGCAGGGGCGAACCGCAGCTCATCATGGCGTGCATGCTGCTGACGTCGAAGCTGCCCTGGACCATCTGCTCGCATACCCGCTGGAACTGTACCGGCACCATCGCGGTGTGGGTTATGCGCTCGCGCGCCACGGTTGCCAGAAATTCCGCCGGATCAAACCGCGCGTGTACCACCAGCGTACCGCCCGCCAGTACCGTACACAGCATCGCCACCCAGGATATGTTGGAGTACAGACCCAGGGTGAGCAGTGTGCGCGCGGCCCCGTGGTAACGCAGGGCGATAGCCAGGTCGTAGGCCCAGTCGCGGCGGGTGCGGTGACTGTGCAGGATACCCTTGGGCTGACCGGTGGTACCCGAACTGTAAATGATATTGAGCGGCGCATCCGGCGTCAGCGTCAGCGCCGGCAATGCAGCGGGTTGCCCGTCGCACAGTTCAGCGAGGCCGGTCCAGGTGTCGTCGCCGTCGCCTGCGGTGACACACAGGCGCAGGGAGTGGGACAGGGACGGCAACAGCGGCTGCAGGCGCGCCTGCTGGTCCGCGCTGACCACCAGCGCGGTGATGCCGGCATCCAGCAACATGGAGCGCAGGGCTTCATCACTGACTGACAGATTGACCGGGACCGATACCGCACCTGCGGCCAGGGTGCCGAACAGGGCCTGCACCATCGCCAGACCGTTGCTCATCACCACGCCGACGCGATCGCCGGCGACCACCCCGCGGGACCGCAGCCCATGCGCAAACCGGTGGTTGGCCGCGGTGAACTGTGCCCAGTCAAGGCGGGTGTCCCCACAGACCAGCGCCGGCTTGTGTGCGCGCCATTTGCCGTGCAGTGCCAGAATTTCCGGCAACAGGGGCACCGGCGCCTCAAATCCACTCATGCTGCCGACTCCAGCCTAGAAGCGGTATTCCACCGTGGCGGTGACCGTGCGCGGCGGCGCATAGAACACCGAGGTGTTGTCTTCCAGCCCCAGTGTCGAGGGGCAGCCGCCGGAGCCAAAGCAGTAACCCGCAGTCTTGATCAGCTCATCGGTCAGGTTCTTGCCGTGGATGCCAAACAGCCACTCTTCGTCGGCACTGAGCCAGACAATGCTGGCGTTGACGATGTCGTAGCTCTCCTGGTCGATAATGGGCACCGGTGCCTCGAACTGGGTGATGTCGCCCTTGTAGGACCAGTTCAGGTTCGCGGTGACGTCACCACCGGCAAGCCCGGTGCTGTAGATCAGGCCGACATACACCATTTCCTCCGGCGTGTTCTGCACCGCTCGCTGGCCGGACACGTCCACGCCGTTGACCTGCCAGTCCTTGATCTCGGCGTCCAGGAAGCTGAGAGCGAGCTGGATGCTGAAACCCTGCCCCAACAGAATGTTGCCTTCCAGCTCGATACCCGAGATCTCCGCCTCGGCGGCATTGGTCACCGTGCCCACGAAGCCGTCGTTGACGCCGTCGCCGTCACTGTCGGTGCCTACCGAGCCGGGGATCTGCATGTCCTGGTAGTCACTGTAGAACAGCGCGATGTTGGTGACCGCGCGCCCCTCCCACCAGGTGGTCTTGTAACCGAGCTCCCAGGAATCGAGGGTTTCCGGATCAAAGCCGCGCTCGACTTCAGGGGTCGCGAAGTTGGCGCCGCGGGGATCGAAACTGCCCGCCTTCCAGCCCTGGCTGTAGCTGGCGTAGACCGTGGTGTCATCATTCAGGGCGTAGCTGAGGTTGATCCGCGGCGAGAAGTCGGTATAGGTCTTGCTGGCTTCGTAGTCGCTGGTGGCGCCCAGGAAGATGGCGCTGTCATTGCCGAGGAACGGCGAACCGAAACCGAGATAGTTGCCGCGGAAGATATCGGCATCGCGCGTGTCCTCGGTGTAGCGCCCGCCGACGGACAGCGACAGGGCATCGGTCAGGCGGTAGGTCGCGTCTGCGAACAGCGACCAGGCTTCCGTATCCACGGTGCCGCCGGTGTAGGCGGTCACCGGGCCGAGCTGTCCCAGCACCACGTCGAAATCGTTGGAAGCGGTGGCATCGAGGTAATAGACACCCGCGACCAGGTTCCAGCGGTCGGCGTTGTACAGCAGCTGGAATTCCTGGCTGAACTGCTCGTTGTCGTAGATAACCGGGGCATCAAAATCCATGACCGCGAGGCCGTCGAAGTCGATCACGGATTCGGTGTAGTCTTCGCGCCAGGCACTGATCGAACGCAGGGTGGTGGTCTCGCTCAGGTTCCAGTCTACCGACAGCATCAGGCCTTCGGCATCAATCTCGTTGTTGCCGTTGATGCCCGCAGTGGACACCGATTCGGATGCACCGGCGGTGGTGTCATAGGGATTATCCAGTACCGGCACCCCGCTCACGGCGCCCGGAAACGGCCGGAAGCCGGCAACGGGATTGGTCTTGTCCTTGAGCTTGTCGTAGGCGATGCGCACCAGCCAGTCGTCATTGGGCAGCCACTCGGCGCTGGTGCGCCAGGCGAACAGATCCTTGTCGTAGTGCTCGTCCCCGGTGGTCAGGTTCTTGCCGTAGCCGTCGCGGGTCAGCGACGCCACGGTCGCCCCGACGCGGAAGGTGTCCGTTACCGGCGCTGACACCGTGCCCACCAGGTCCATCTGGTCATAGCTGCCGACAGAGGCTTTCAGGCGCACATCAAAGTCATCGCTGAGCCGGCGGGTCACGTACTTGATCGCCCCGCCCACCGCGTTGCGTCCGTACAGGGTGCCCTGGGGGCCGCGCAGTACCTCCACCCGCTCCACGTCATAGATGTCCAGCAGGGCGGCCTGGGGCCGGGCGATATAGACATCGTCCAGATACAGTGCCACGCCCTGTTCGAAGCCGGCCAGGGGGTCCTGCTGGCCGACACCACGAATAAAGGCGGTCAGGGTAGTGCTGGTGGCCCGCGAGGGTTCCAGGGTCACGCTGGGAATCATCTGCGCCAGCTCGCTGATATCGGTGGCCCCGCGCAGGCGCAGGGCGTCACCGGAGAGGGCGGTGACGGCGATGGGCACATCCTGCAGGTTTTCCGAACGTCGCCGGGCGGTAACCACCACTTCCTCCAGCGCCAGGGCCGGGCCGGTCTGGGCCAAAGCGGGGCTGAACTGGGTGGCCGTTGCCAGGGAAACTGCGAGGGCAATAGCGGAGCGCGGTGCGAGTGCTTGCATGATGATCACCTTTTTCATTATGGGTAGTCTGGTCGACTCTGCGCTTGCGACGCAGATTCAACAATTGTTGAATTCCGGAGCAAAATATTCAACATTTGTTGAAATGTCAAGTGGGTCTTGCGGCAGGAACCGGCAGTTCAGGCTTGGGCCGGGTCAACAGCAGCCCCAACAGCCCGTAGGTCAGGGCCAGAAAAATGGCGTAGCTGGCGGATACCGCCGGATTCTGCACCAGCCCGGAAAAAGTCAGCCCCAGGTGGGTAAACAGGCCCAGCAGGGCCGCACCCAGCACCACCCAGAGGGGAATGTGGCGCCGCACCAGCACCCCGAACAGTACCGGCACGATGGAAGCCGCCGCCAGCCCATACACGCCTTTCTGCGCAAACAGGCCGATCAGGGGCGGCGGGTTCCAGGCCAGGACCACACCGACCACACCCACCAGCACCAGGACAATGCGCGACAGCGCCAACGCGTTGTAGCGGTCACCCCAGAGGGGCTGGACGATGTCGCTGACCACCATCGCCGACAGGGACACCAGGATGCCGTCCAGGGTACTCATGCCCGCCGCCAGCAGAGTCAGGAAGATGAATACCAGCACGTACTCCCCCCACAGGGAACTGCCGAATTCATACAGCAGGTACTCCCGCACCACGGTGTCCTGCTCAGGCACCTCGAGCCCGGCCAGGCGGGCGTAAAAGCCGATCATCAGCATCAGGGAGAAAACAGTGCCGACCACCACCGTGGTGCCGATGAACTTGCCGATGTCGCGCTCGCTGCGCAGGTAGAGCACCTTGGTCAGGATATGCGGCTGCAACATCAGCGCAAACGTCACCACGAAACCGCTGACAAAGACCGAGAAGAAGTCGAAGTACAGCTCGCTGGTGCTGTTGAAGGCGCCGGCGTAGCCTGCGCCCACTCCGCGCAGCGCCGCCAGCGGATCGTCGCCAAAGTATTTCCAGCCCTGCACAAACAGGATCACCGTGATCGCCAGCATCATCAGGCCCTGCAGGGTGTTGGTGTAGGCGTGGGCGTAGGTCCCGCCCATCAACACATAGGAAAACACGAACACCAGCACCAGGATCAACGCGGTTTTCTGGTCGATGGGGAACAGGCCTGTCACCAGCAGGCTGCAGCCCACCAGGATCAGCACCACAAAGGTAATCGACAGCAGGTTGATGAAGGCGAAGAACAGGCTCAGGCCGCGGTGGTTGTAGCGGTAGAAGATCCACTGGGGAATGGTCAGGGCCTGGCTGCTCTCCCCCAGGCGCAGGAACCCGCGGGTCAGGACCAGAAACGCCGTGAGTATGCCCAGGGACCCGGCGAGACCGTAGTGCAGGTAGGCGCTGAGGCCATGGCTGTAGACGAATCCGGGATTGATCACGAACGTCGCCGTGGACGCGATCGACGCCGCCAGGGTAATGCCGATCAGGTAGGGGCTCATGTCCTTGTTGCCGATGGAGAAGCCGCGGATGTCGCGGGTGCGGCGCATGCCCACCCAGGACAACCAGAAAACCAGTACAACATAGCTTGCAGTGATCAGGTACTTGAACAGCTCGGGAGTCATGGCGGGGTGCCCGTTATGGTTATGGTGTCGGTCCGGGGCGGATTCTGAACAAAATCCGCGAAACTTTCAACAAGCGTTGAAATTTAGATTATGCTATTGTCTCGCCGGACAAAAAAAGACACGCACCGATCATGAGCAACTCCCGCAGCCAGCCCAAACGAGAACGCATCCTGGATGTCGCGGAGGAGCTGTTTGCGCTGCACGGTTACGACGGTGTGACCCTGCGCCAGATCGCCAAGGGCGCCGGGGTCGATGTGGCACTGGCCAGCTACCACTTTGGCAAGAAGCTGGACCTGTTCAACGCGGTTTTCGAGCGCCGGGCGGAGCTGCTCAACAGCGCCCGCCTGGACGCACTGCGTGCCTGCCAGCAATCGGCGACCAGCAGGGGACCCAGCGTGGAACAGATTATTGAGGCCTTCCTGCGGCCGCTGGAACTGGCCCAGGAAACCGGGGACCCGGGCTGGCAGCACTACCTGGCGCTCATCGCCTACATCAACAACTCTCCCTACTGGGGGCCGCGCATGATGTCCAAGCTGTTTGACGAACTGGTGAGCGAGTTCATCGCCGCCCTGCGCAAGGCGCTGCCGGACGCCCGGGACGAAGACCTGTACTGGTGCTACCACAACCTGTCCGGCGCGCTGACCCTGACCCTGGCGCAGACCGGTCGCATCGACAAGCTGTCCGGCGGCAAGTGTCGTTCCGCAGATTTCGAGGCCGCCTACAATCACATGATCCCGTTTGTTGCCGCGGGCTTCAGGCAGGTCTGCGGCAAGAGTGCGCGGAAATAGTCTCGCTTCCCTACTAGAGGTCTGTCTCGCTCTGGAAGTCCCGCTCTATCCGCTGCTGCATTTCAAACCGGGTGACGCCATTGTGACGATTGCTGGACTGCATGCGCTGCTGGTAGCGCTGGCGCCGGTACTGCGCCACCAGGCGCGGAAACCGCTCCTCCTCCAGCTCGCCCGCGATCAATGCTTCAATAAACGCGATGTCTATGCCCACCCGATAGGCAATGCGGCTGGGCCGGATCTTGTGGGCGTGAAACTCGGCCACAATGTGGATCTGCTGCTCGCGGCTATAGTTGCACTGGCGCGAGTAGCCATAGGGCGGCGACGGCGTGCGGGAGTCGGTTACGGTTGGCGTATTTTTCATGGCGCTGTTGTAGCAGGAGCCAAGGCCAATGCCAAGTCAAAAGCGACGGCTGCTGGCCACAAAGGACCTGTGGCAACAGTTAATTTAGACTTGGAGCACTACTATACTGAAGCGAGTGCAATCGCAGTTCCGGAACTTCGGCCAACAAGAGGATAATAGCCATGAATGCACCGCAATCAGTTACCCCGGCAGAAGATATCGAGCAGCGCATGCTGCAGACGCTGGAAGCCCAGCGCAAGGACTATCTGCGCGAGGGGGATGTCTCCGCTGAGACGCGCATCGACCGGCTTGAGCGCGGGATAGATGTCGTGCTCAAGTACCAGGACAGGATTGTTGAAGCGTTGAACGCGGATTTCAGCTGCAGGGCCCGCCAGGTCAGCCTGCTGACCGATGTCGCCGCCTCGGTCACGCCGATGAAACACGCACGCAAGCACCTGCGCAAGTGGATGCGGCCCCAGCGCCGGCCCACCATGTTCCCGCTCAACCTGCTCGGCGGCCGCTCCCGCATCGAATACCAGCCGCTGGGCGTCGTCGGCGTGATCTCACCCTGGAACTTCCCGGTGAACCTGACCTTCGGCCCGCTGGCCGGGATTCTCGCCGCCGGTAACCGGGCCCTGATCAAGCCCTCGGAATTCACCCCGGCCACCTCCGAAGTGATGGCGGAAATGGTCGCCGAGGCCTGGGACGAAAAGGAAGTTGCCATCTTTACCGGCGGGCCGGAGGTGGGCCAGGCCTTTTCCGCCCTGCCCTTCGACCACCTGCTGTTTACCGGCGCGACCTCTGTGGCCCGCCACATCATGACCGCGGCGGCCCGCAACCTGGTGCCGGTGACCCTGGAGCTGGGCGGTAAATCGCCAGTGATCGTTTCCCGCAGCGCCAACCTTGAGCAGAGCCTGGAGCGGATCATGCTGGGCAAGACCCTGAACGCCGGCCAGATCTGCCTGGCGCCGGACTACCTGATGGTGCCGGAGGAAAAGCTGCAGGACGTGATCGCCGCGGCGGAAAAGGCGGTCACTGCCATGTACCCCACCATCCTCGGCAACCCCGAATACACCGCCGTGGTCAACGAGCGCCACTACGAGCGCCTGACCGGCTACCTGCGCGAGGCCGAGGAGCGGGGCATCAGGACCATAGCAATCAATCCGGCCGGGGAAGATTTCAGCGCCCAGCAGGGCAGCCGCAAGATTCCCCCGACCCTGATCCCGCAGCCCGCGGAGGATCTCAAGGTCATGCAGGAGGAGCTGTTCGGCCCCCTGCTGCCGATCCGCACCTACAAGGATTTCAACGAGACCATCGACTACGTCAATGCCAACCCGCGCCCCCTGGCAGCGTATTACTTCGGCAGCGACAAGGCCGAAGAGGAGGCCGTACTCAAGCGCACCACTTCCGGCGGCGCCTGTATCAACGATGTCATCATGCACGTCATGCAGGAAGAGCTGCCCTTCGGCGGGGTTGGACCCAGCGGCATGGGCGCCTACCACGGCGAGTCCGGCTTCCGCACCTTCAGCCACGCCAAGTCCATCTACCGGCAGGCGGGCATCAATGTCGGCAAGCTGGGCGGCATGCTGCCGCCCTATGGCAAGGCCACGGAGAAAACCATCAGCATGCAGGTCAAGAAGTAACCACAGGGGACGGCGGCGATGCGATTGTGGCAGCAGTATCTCGCCCTGATCGCCGCTGTCCTGCTACCATGGGCGGCTATGACAGCAGCCGCCAGTTCCCCGATTGTTATTGCCCACCGCGGCGCCAGCGGCTATGTGCCGGAGCACACTTTGGCGGCCAAGGCCATGGCCCATGCCATGGGAGCCGACTACATTGAACAGGATGTGGTACTGACCGGCGATGGCATCCCCATCGTCCTCCACGACATCCACCTGGAATCCACCACCGACGTTGCCGCACGCTTTCCCGATCGCGCCCGGCGGGACGGTCGCTTTTACGCGATCGACTTCACCCTCGCGGAAATCCGCACCCTGCGCGCGCACGAGCGCACCGGGGCGGATGGCAACGCCGCTTTTCCCGGCCGCTTTCCACTGGGACCGGGCCCGCTCACTGTCCCCACCCTGGCGGAAGAAATCGACTTTATCAGTGGGATGGATCGCAGCCGGGGCCGCAGGACCGGCCTCTACATTGAATTCAAGGCGCCCAATTTTCACCGCCGGGAGGGTCACGACATTGCCCGCCGGGTACTGGACGTGCTGGTGGAGAAGGGCTATGACCAGCGTCGGGACCAGGTCTTCCTGCAGTGTTTTGACGACGCCACCCTGCGCTACCTGCGCGACACCCTGCAGACGCCGTTGCCACTGATCCAGTTGATCGCCGACAACAGCTGGGGTGAGGACAGCGACGTGGACTACGATTTCCTGCAAACCGCCGCCGGCCTCGATGCGGTGGCGAGCTACGCCGATGGCATCGGTCCCTGGCTGATGCAGATCTACCGCGGCAAGCAGGCCGACGGCAGCGTGGAGTTGAGCAGTCTGGTGGCACTCGCGCACGAGCGGGGGCTACAAGTACACCCGTATACATTCCGCGCCGACCAGTTGCCGGCAGGTATCGACAGCTTCGCGGAATTGCTCGACATCTTCCTGCACCAGGCCGGGGTAGACGGCCTGTTTACCGATTTCCCCGACCTCGCCAGGGACTATTTGCTTCAGCACCCAGTGAACAGGACCTCCCCGTGACACCCAGAGTCAACCGGCGTACCAAGATTGTTGCCACCATCGGCCCCGGCAGCGAGTCCGATGACATGATAGCCCGGCTCATCACCGCCGGCGTCAACGTGTTCAGGCTCAACTTCAGCCACGGCTCCGCGGAGCAGCACGCCAGGGTGGCCCGGCGCATCCGCAAGCAGGCGGCCGTGGCCGGCCGCTATGTGGGAATACTCGCCGACCTGCAGGGTCCCAAGATCCGCATTGGCAGTTTTCGCAACGGCTCCGTGCGGCTGGAGAATGGCGACCGGTTCCGGCTGGACCTGGGTCTGGGGGAAAACGAGGGCGACGCCCACGGCGTCGGCCTGGACTACCGCGAGCTGACCACCAGCGTGTTCCGCGGTGACACCCTGTTGCTCGATGACGGTCGCCTTCGGCTGCGTGTGGACGAAGTCCAGACCAGCACAGTCGACTGCACCGTCCTGGTCGGCGGTATCCTCGGCTCACGCAAGGGCATCAACCGCCTCGGCGGCGGCCTCGCAGCGCCGGCGCTGACCACCAAGGACATCGCCGATATCGACAGCCTGGCCGAAGTGCGGCCGGACTTTGTCGCGGTTTCCTTCGTCTCCAGCGCCGAGGACATTTTCCAGACCCGCGACCTGCTGCGGGCCCACCAGCTCGAGCCAGCCATCATTGCCAAGATCGAACGGGCCGAGGTGGTGGCCGACAACGACACTCTCAACGGCATTATCGACGCCGCCTTCGGCATTATGGTCGCCAGGGGTGACCTCGGGGTGGAGGTGGGCGACGCGGAGCTGATAGGCCTGCAGAAGGACCTGATATCACGCGCCCGCAAAATGGACCGGGTAGTGATCACCGCGACCCAGATGATGGAGTCGATGATCAGCAGTCCCATGCCCACCCGGGCAGAGGTTTTCGACGTCGCCAACGCCGTTCTCGACGGCACTGACGCGGTAATGCTGTCGGCGGAGACCGCCGTGGGCAAGTATCCGGTGGAAGTGGTCACCGCCATGGCCGACGCGGCGCTGGGGGCCGAGCGCCATCCGGTGGCGAGAACCTCCCGCTATCGTCTCGACAAGCAGTTTGCCAGCGCCCAGGAAACGATTGCCATGTCGGCAATCTACGCCGCCAATCACTACAAGACCGTGCGCGGCATTGCCTGCCTGACCGAATCCGGCACCACGCCGCTGCTGATGTCGCGCTTGAGCTCGGGATTGCCGATCTTTGCCCTGAGCAGCCGCAGTGAAACCCTGCAGCGGCTGTGCCTGTGCCGCGGTGTAGTGCCCCTGTTTTTCGACGCCAGTGTGTTTGACCAGGACACCGTCGAGGCCAGTGCCATTGAGTTCCTCTGTGCCGAGGGGCAACTGCACAAGGGCGACGCGGTCCTGCTGACCAAGGGTGCCATCATGGGCAGGCCCGGCTCCACCAACATCATGAAGATCCTGCCGGTCGCATGAAGCGGGGGCCAGAGTGCAGTGGACGCCTGGTAGCGGACATCGGTGGCACCAATACCCGCATAGCCCTGTTCCAGTTCACTGACGGCCGGCTGCGGGCCATAAAGCACTATCGGAATCGCGACTTCAACGGTCTGGAGGTCGTGCTCAGCCACTGGCTGGATGAGCACCCTGAAGCCAGGCCCCGGGACGCCTGCATCGCGGTCGCGGCGCCGCCCGAGGGCGATTGCGCGCACATGAGCAACTGCAACTGGTCCTTCCGCGGCAGCGAGCTGGCAGCGCGCTTCAACTGGGATCGGGTCGGCCTGATCAACGACTTCCAGGCCAACGCCTTTGCCCTGCCGTGGCTGCAGCCCGGGGACTGGTACGAGATCCATCCCGGAACGGCTCGCTATGCGCGCCTAGCCACCCTGGGGCCGGGCACCGGGCTCGGTGGTGCGGTACTGGATACCGGCTCCGAGCCTCACCGGGCCATCGCCTGCGAACCGGGGCACATGGCGCTGGCGCCTCAGGGCCTGCAGGAACTGGAACTGTGGCGCGTGCTCATGCACGAGCACAGCCGGATCTACAGCGAACTGTTGCTGTCAGGGCCGGGCCTGCAGCGCCTTTATCAGGCACTGGCCACCGTCGATGGTGTGGTCGCGGAACCCCTGTGTGGCGAAGAGATCAGCGCCCGTGCGCTGGCTGGCACGGACGCGCTTTGCGCCGCCACGTTGCGGCGGTTTTGCGCGCTGCTGGGCACGGCCAGCGCCGATTTCGTTCTCGCCAGCGGCGCCTTTGGCGGTCTCTACCTGGCGGGCGGCATCCTGCCCTCCTTTCCGGGATTCCTGCAGGATAGCGAATTTTACCAGCGCTTTACCGATCGCGGCCCCATGCAGGGTCATCTCCAGCGCATGCCGGTGAGGGTCATCACCCATCCGCAACCGGGTCTGCTGGGCGCGGCACACGCCCCCCTGAGCTGAACCCTTGCAGTCACAAACGGGTAAAATTGCCCAAAAAATTTACTCTCGCTGTAATCCCAGCGCCCGAAGGCGGTGCTACACTCCCTGAAGCTGAGAAATCAGTGGTATTTATGCGCGTCCTCGAAGTTCCCTCAAGTTCCTCGGTACGTTGAACATAAATAGATGACTAACCCCCTGGGGCCCGGACGGGCTTTCCAAAGCAATACAGGTAACACTTATGTCTACAGAAACCGGCACCGTTAAGTGGTTTAACGAGACCAAGGGATTCGGCTTTATCGAGCGCGAAGGCGGCCCCGATGTATTTGTTCACTTCAGCGCCATCAAGGGCGAAGGGTTCAAGACGCTAACCGATGGCCAGAAGGTACAGTTCACGGTCACCAACGGCCAGAAAGGCCCCCAGGCCGAGAACGTAACTCCTATCTGAGGGGGACAAGTTTGGGCAAAAAAAAAGGAGCACATTGTGCTCCTTTTTTTTACAGGCTCGGGCTGTCAGCCACTTTCCAGTTGCTTCTGGCGTTCGATTTCCGAATCCATGTACTGAATCCATTGCCTGGCGTACTGCGCTGACCGCTCGTCACGGCCGGCGGCCTGGAACGCTTCCCGCGCCTTTTCATACTGCTTGGTATTGAAGTAGGCCATGCCCAGCACCAGCCTGGCGGAATCCGGACGGCGTACGCCACCGCGCTGCAGGCCCCGGGTGATCGCGGTGATGGCCTCCTCATTGCGGTCGCCATCCAGATATATGTTGCCCAGGCGGGCATAAAGCTCGCCGTCTTCGGACTTGGCCGCGGCCTTCTCCATCGCCGGGATGGCATCTTCCACTTCCTGGGCCTGGCGCAGGGCATTGCCGAGAATCTCGTAATTGCGCGAGTTATCCTCGATCGATTTGTTCTTGAGCCCCTTGTCCATCACCTTGGCGGCCTTGTAGGGCACCTCGGCGTTCAGGTAGAGATAGGCCATGGTGACCTGCTCCGTCCCCTTGTCGAGCATGTCCTGCACGTAGGCGGTTTCCATGGCGGCGAGCTGCTTGCTATCCCGCTTCTGTTCGCCGTACATGTGGGACAGCTGGACCCAGTACTGCTTGTCGGGATAGTGCTTGAGCAATTCTTCCAGCACCCTCACGGTGTTGGTAATGTCACCTTTCTCGAAGTAGAGGAACCGCGCGAGGTTGTACCACTGCTCCTTGGGCGTCTTGTCCTTTTCCTGGTACAGGGAGATCGCCTTCTCCACATTGGTCAAGGCCTTGGTGTAGTCATTGAGCTGGTAATAACCCTGAGCGAGCAGAACATAGGCCTCCTCGTTCGGGTTCTCGTTCAGCTTGAACCAGTCCAGCAGTGCATTGACACCCTGCTGCCAGCGCTCCTGTACAAAGTACAGCTGGGCAATGGTGTAGCGGGTGTTGATCTCCATTGCCAGCGGGATATCCGGCTGCCTGACCACGTTTTCATAGGCCTGCAGGGCAGCGTTATAGTCTTCCCGGGTGTAGTGTATGAAAGCGTACAGGTTGTAGACGTTGGCGAGCTCGTAGCTGTTCAGTTCGTTCTTGCCACCCGCGGACAGCATGTCGTCCAGAACACGCGAGGCGGTCGCCAGATCGTTGGCCTCGGCCGCGGCCTGGGCCTCGGCCAGCTTTTCATAAACCTGGTTGCGCAGCGCCGGCGTGCGCCGCGTCTCCCGTTGCTCGCCTTCCTCCTGGGCCACGGCCGCAGCAAACGGCCGCAAACCGAGTTCAGACTGGACCTGGGTCACGGCGACCTGGGCCACCGCCACCGGCAGCGCCAGCAGCGCTGCCCGCAGCCAGATACCGGAATCATGGAGTTTCATACGTACCACCACCCTAGTTTTCCAGCTCATAGGTAAACAAGTTCTGCACGCCGGCCACCTCAATGGGCTCACCGTCCACCACCCGCGGCCGGTACTTGAATTTCTCCGCGGCCTTGATGGAAGCGGACTCGAAGACCCCCGAGGGCTGGCAGTCAACCGCGCGCGGATCACGAATGGAGCCGGTGCGGGTTACCGTATATTCGACGATACAGTACCCAGAGATACCGCGGGTCTGGGCCCGGCGCGGGTAGACCGGAGCAACCTTCACAATCGGAAGATACTCGCCATCGCCGCTGATTCCCGTGGCACTGATCTGCACATCGACCTGAGCCCTTGGTGCAGTGTTCACCACATCCAGATCCATGTCCATGTCGATATCCGGTGTCGGCAATTCAGGTGGCGGCTCTTCCGGATCTTCCACCTTGTCAGGCTTCGGCTGCTTGACGTTCACTTCGATCTCATCTTCGGGCACGATAATATCGGCGATCTTTCTCGCCTCGACATCTTCCTGCTCATACTCGGTATCAATGAGGCTGTGCATCAGGAAAAACAGACCGATCGCAACGGGAACCGCTACCAGTGCACCGACCAGCACCCTCACAAAGCTACTGCCCATTACTATTAAACCTCGTCATCCGTTGAAATGCACGGCGGAGCTGTCAGCATGGGCCGTAATTCATCAATCAGTTGTTCCACGACATATGCCGGCGTCTCACGGTCAACCTGGACCACCACGTTTGCCTGTGGTGCCTCTTTCTTGGCTGCTTCAGCCAGGCGCATGGCACGATCCAGCGATACGCGGTTCTTGTCATAGTGAATCTCGCCACGACTGTCGACCGCGAAGATGATGGTACCGCGCTCGCAGGCTTCGGTGGTCGTGGCCTGGGGCTTCATCAATTCGACACCCGGTTCCTTGACGAACGAGGACGTCACGATGAAGAAAATCAACATGATGAACACGACGTCCAGCATAGGCGTCAGGTCGATGGTGCTTTCATTGCCGGCGGGCTTGCGCGCGGCGCCTTCTCTCATGCTCATGGCTACTGCTGCCCTCCGCTGGCCCAGTTGACCGAGGGTGCGCCCGCCTCGCGAGCGGCATCGGCGACGTCAACGACAGTACCGGACCGGGCACCTTTCTCGACCTTGATGGTGACGCCCTGTTCCGGATCGTTGGCCAGCAGGCGCTGGATATTGGCGCGCACCGCGCGCGTGTCAACCCGACGATTCTCCATCCAGATCTGGTCGTCACTGCGAATCTGGACCAGGATGCTGGTGGCGTCGCTGGGGTCGGACTTGGAGGCGTCCGGCCGGTTGATCTCAACCCCTGCCTCCTTGATAAAGGACGCCACTACGATGAAGAAAATGAGCATGATAAACACGACGTCCAGCATTGGCGTCAGGTCGATCTCTGCTCCTTCCTCTTCATTATGTCTTGCAAGTCTGCGCATCTGATAGCTACCTTTGGACGTCCGTTCAGTGATCGGACGTCAAGTTATCCTGAAGATATTCCTGTTCCCGCGTCGCCATGCGAGTGATGTAGGTGTTGGCGAAGAGCCCGGACAGTGCGGCTACCATGCCGGCCATGGTGGGGATGGTGGAACGCTCCACCCCGCCAGCCATTGACTTGGCATCACCACCGCCGGTCACTGCCATGACGTTGAACACCTCGATCATCCCGGTCACTGTACCCAGCAGGCCGAGTAGCGGGCACAGGGCCACCAGCGTTGCGATCACCGGCAAATTGGCGTTGATCGCCTCGCGGCTCTGGGACAGCAGGCGCATGCGCACCTGCTTGGCGTTCCAGGACTTGCGCTCGGAGCGCGCTTCCCAGGCCTTGATCACCTCGAAGACTTCCTTGCGCCAGGTAAAGGTGAAATACCACAGGCGCTCAAAAATCAGCGTCCACATCACGAACACCAGGATGGCGATGAGCCAGAGCACATCCCCGCCCTTGTCCATAAAGGCGAGTACGGCGTCGAATATACCTCCCATGGTCGAACCCCTGTCTACTTGGCGTTGGCTTCGGAGTGCTCTGCCACGATGCCGGTCGCCTGCTCATTCAGTACGTGGATGATGCGCTGGGCGCGACCATTCACGATCGTGTGCAGCAGCACGGTGGGAATCGCAACCAGCAGGCCCAGAACGGTAGTCACCAGGGCGCTGGAGATACCGCCGGCCATTGCTTTCGGGTCGCCTGCACCAAAGATGGTGATGGCCTGGAAGGTAATGATCATGCCGGTAACAGTACCCAGCAGACCCATCAATGGCGCCACCGCAGCGATGATCTTCAACAGGGTAAGACCGGATTCCAGCCGCGGAGTTTCGCGCATGACGCCCTCGGCCATCTTCAGCTCCAGGGTCTCGGGATCCATGCCCGGGTTGTCCTCGTGAACCTTGAGCACGCGGCCGAGCGGGTTGTTGCTGTTGGCAGTATTGCTCTTCAGCTGGCTGCTGACCTTGGCGCCGACCACGGACAGGACGATCAGGCGGAAGATGGCCAGAATAAAGGCAAATACGCCCACCGCAGTGATCGCGTAGCCGACGTAGCCGCCCTGGTGCCAGCGCTCTTCCAGCGTCGGGCTGTCAATGATGGCCGCCAGGAAGGAACCGCCAGTCGGACCGGTGGGGTCGATTCCAAATGTGTGCATGCCGCTGTCCGCGTGGGCCAGAGTCTCGGCCCAGTCGGTATAACGGCCGGCTGGCTGGCGCGGAAGCACGCTCAAGGTATCATTGTTGTAGGCAAGGTAGTTGCCCTCCATGTCGATGATGTTGAACGCACCGATACGCACGACTTCGCGCTCTGAGCGCTCGCCCGCGGCACTGGCCACTTCCGCGGTGAACTCCGACACGTTGCCGGTCTCGGTGATTTCCCGCAGCAGCTCGTACCAGACGCGCTCGATTTCCTCAATGCGCGGCAGCTTGTCCGAGTTGCTCATCTTGTTGATCAACTCGCGGAGAAATTCGCCCCGGTCGGGATACTGCGCAGACACCAGTGATACTTCAAAAGTGGACGCGAGGTCACCAGAGGCCGCGGTCAGGTGGCCGAACAGTTCGGTGAGGGAGCCGAGGCGCTCACGCAGCTGGTCCTGCTTGGCCGCAACCAGCAGTTCGTTTTCCTCGAACTGGTTTTCCAGCCGGGTGGATTCCTCCTCCTGGCGGGTGCGCTCGGCCTCAGCCTCCCGCAGCAAGCGTGCCTGGTCGGCCTTGGCAGCGGCGAACTCCCTTTCACGCTGGGCGTTCTCGCGCGCCTCGGTCGCCTGGCCCTGCTTTACCAGGCCGAGCAGTTCATCGAGAGTCGCGGCCTCCTCCTGGGCATTGGCTGCTCCGGAAATGGCCAGCGCACCGCCCAAAACCAGGGCTGGAAAAATCTTGTTCAGCGCTTTCATTATTCAGCCTCCGGTGCATGTACGGGCATGTTGAGAAGATCGATAGTGGCCTGTCTGTTGGCTATCCGGACCCCCTTGCGGATCTCGGCGGCATAGTCGCCCGAATCCAGCGGTTCCCAACTCCTGGTGTCGTTGTTCCAGACGCCGCTTTCATTGCCGTCGGTGCTCTGGTAGACCAGGGAAATCCGGCCGATGCGGAGGAAGTCCACGTCGCGGGTGGTACCGTTGATTTCGATGGCATCACTGTAGGTATCGAAGCCGCGGCCGTACTGAAGCTCGATGTTGTAGGCTTCCAGCACCTGGCGGAACTTCTCGGCTACCGCCAGATCCGACCGGTCGACGTTGTTGCGCAGGAACGCAATGCGCTGAAGACGCTCATCGAGATTGAAGGGAACATCCAGCTTGATGAACTGCTCAAGGCTGTCAATCATGCGGATAACCAGCGGCGTCATCTGCCGCTGGATAACCGTGACTTCGTTGATGGACTCCTCGATGTCGTCAATGCGCCGCAGCTGGTTGTCGATCTGCCGCTGCAGGCGCGCGTTGTAGACCTTGAGGCCGTCAACCTGCTTCATGACCGCCTTGTAGTCGGTCAGCAGGTCGCGGGTCTCGTCCGCCAGGCGGTCGATCCTCACCTGTGACTCACGCGCAGCCTTGTTGCGGGACTCCCCGACCTCGAGGATGGCGTTGAGGTTATTGGCTTGCACTGCTGCCGTGGCACCAAACAAGGTGCCGGTGGCTACCAGCGCAGCGATCAATGCGTTCTTCAATCGATGCATAGTCATGGGAATTGTGCTTCCTATTTCCAACAAGAGTGATTCAGAGCTGAGACAGCGTGACTCGGTACTAGGTTATACGATACTGCGTTGTATAGTGGAAAATTCTGGGCCGGTAAACCGAGGTGAAGAATTTAAACCCATCACACCGTCATTTTCAATCAATCACAGGCAGTGCTCTGGTCATTTCCCGAAAACGTGTAGAAAGGTTACAGCAAAACTCCCCGCAATCGCCGAAAGTAACACTTGTTGGCGTCAAGCAACTGCATGTTCAGGCCTCCGCCCGCTCATAAACCACAAAAGCATAGGGATATGGGTTGTCGGACGTCGCCGCGTGTTCTTCCCTGGCAATTTCCCGCCAGGCAGCGGGATTCAGCGGCGGAAACCAGGTATCGCCGGCAACTTCCGCGTGCACTTCCGTAACATAGAGGCGGCTCACCAGGGGCAGGGCTGCCGCATAGATCTGCGCGCCACCGATAACCACGAGCTCTTCCGCACCGCTCGCCGCCGCGAGCGCCTGGGCAGAGTCCAATGCCGCCTCAAGGGAAGCGGCCACCGCAACGCCCTCAGCGGACCAGTTGCCGCGCCGCGAAATCACGATATTGGGCCGGCCCGGCAGCGGCCTGCCAATGGACTCGAAGGTCTTGCGCCCCATGATGACGGGCTTGCCGAGCGTGGTGCGCTTGAAATGGCGCAGATCCCCGGGCAGGTGCCAGGGCAGGCCATTGTCGCGGCCAATAACCCCATTGGCAGCCATGGCGACCATCAAGGCAAGCCTGGCAGTCACCGCTAGATCGCCACCGGCGCTGCGATGTGCGGGTGTGGATCGTAGTCGTGCAGGCGGAAGTCCTCGAAGCGGTAGTCGTAAATCGAGGGCGGCCGGCGCAGGATTTCCAGCCGCGGCAACGGCCTTGGCTCGCGAGACAGTTGCTCGCGCACCTGCTGGAGATGATTACTGTATATGTGCGAGTCGCCGGTACAGATGACGATCTCGCCTGGCTCCAGGTCGCACTGCTGGGCCAGCATCAGGGTCAACAGCGCCAGGCTGGCGGTGTTGTAGGGCAACCCCAGGAAGGAATCGCTGGAGCGAATCAGCAGCTGGGACGACAACTTTCCCTCCGCCACATAGAACTGGTACAGGAGATGACAGGGAGGCAAAGCCATCCGGCCCGCCCTGACATTGTCCTGCGGGCTCATTTTCTCGTCCGGCAGGAACTCGACGTTCCAGCCGTGAAACAGGATGCGGCGACTGTCGGGATTGTTGCGCAGGCAATCCATTACGTAGTCGATCTGATTGATGCTGCCGCCGTCGCGGGTTGGCCAGGCCGTCCACTGGGCGCCGTAGATCGGCCCCAGATCACCCGTCTCGGTAGCCCACTCGTCCCAGATGCTGACCCCGTTCTCTTTCAGCCAGCGGGTGTTGGTGTCGCCACTGAGAAACCAGATCAGCTCGTTGACGATGCTCTTCAGGTGCAGTTTCTTGGTAGTCAGCAGCGGAAACCCGTCCGCCAGGTGGTGGCGAAACTGGCGCCCGAACACCGACAGGGTGCCAGTACCCGTGCGGTCACCCTTGACGGTACCGTGATCGAGAATATCCTGCAGCAGGTCAAGGTATTGCCTCATTTACGCGACTCCCCCACGGTCAATCCCGGGCGACGATAGGCCCACCACAGCAGGAACAGGCCCAGCGCCAGCATCGGCAGGCAGAGCAGCTGGCCCCGGGTGAGCCAGCCAAAGGCCTGGAAGCCGACGTGGGCATCCGGCTCGCGGAAAAACTCGGCGCCAAAGCGCAAAATCCCGTAGCCGACACAGAACAGTCCGCTGGCGGCCCAGGTCGGGCGCGGCCGGGCAGTGAACCAGAGCATGATGAAGAACAGCAGCAGGCCCTCGAGGGCGAACTGATACAGCTGGGATGGGTGGCGCGCCAACTGCAGCGGATCATTGGGGAACACCATTGCCCAGGGCACATCCGTGGGTCGGCCCCACAGCTCCTGGCCGATAAAATTTCCCAGCCTGCCCAGCGCCAGTCCCATCGGCGTCAGCAGGGCGGCGAGATCCAGTACCGCCCCTGGCGCGAGGCCGCGGCTGCGGGCAAACCAGAACAGGGCGATGATCACCCCGAGCAGGCCACCGTGGAATGACATCCCGCCCTGCCAGACCTGCAGCAGCCAGAGAGGATCTTCCAGCAGGCGCTCACCGCCGTAGAAGAGGGCATAGCCGATACGGCCACCGAGCACCACTCCCAGGGCGCTGAAAAAAACGAGGTCATCGATGTGCTCTCGCTGCAGCGGCACATCGGGCCGGGCACTGCGCCTGACACCCAGCCACCAGGCAAAACCCAGCCCTGCCAGGTAAGTGAGTCCGTACCAGTGCACCTGGGCGGGGCCCAGGGAAAAGGCAACGGGGTCGATATCGGGGTAAGGCAGCATAATCTCCAGTCTTCGGCACATAGTACGGGCAGTGCCGGCAAGGGCTCCCCGACCGGCCGCGAGTCACGGCCGCTCATTATCGTGTACGCGAGCCCGATTCACAATTGCGGCGACAGCTGGCAGGATGCAGTCCTGATCCAAGGAGTGCGACCCCGCGATGTGCCTGATTGTATTCGCCTGGCAGGTGAGGCCCGACTTTCCCCTGGTGGTGGTCGCCAATCGCGACGAGTTCCACCGCCGCCCCACCGCGCCCTCCGGTTTCTGGCCGGAGCACCCGCAGCTCGTTGCCGGTCGCGACCTGGAAGCGGGCGGAACCTGGATGGGAGTGACCCGCCAGGGCCGCTTTGCGGCGATCACCAACTACCGCGACCCAAGTCGCAGCCTGCCCGCGGCCCGCTCCCGGGGCGAGCTGCCGCTGGCATTTCTCACCGGCAGTGACACGCCGGAAAGGTTTTTGCAGCAGCTGGCGGACAGGGCCGGCGACTATGCCGGCTTCAACCTGCTGGTGGGCTCCGGGGAGCACCTCTGGTACTTCAGCAACAGCAGCGGCGAGAATTGGCCGCGGGCGCTGGCGCCGGGACTCTATGGGCTCAGCAATGCCCGTCTCGATACCCCCTGGCCCAAACTGGAGCTGGCGAGATCGCGGCTCGCGCCGTTGCTCGCCACCCCCGCGCTGAGCCACGAGGCGTTGCGCCAGGCGGTATCTGATCGCCGCCTCGCGGCAGAGGAGGACCTGCATCCGCTGGGCCTGAGCAATGGCATGGACCGGCAACTCTCGGCCCAGTTTATCGTCACCGCGGAATACGGCACCCGCTCGACCACCAGCTTCTGGCTGCAGCAAAGCTCCGACACCGGTAGCCTGGCCGCCAGCTGGGAAGAACTCAGTTTTGACCCGGCCGGGCGTGAAATCGGCCGCAGTAGCCTGGCGTTCAGCTGCGCCAGTGCGGCTCAGACCGGCGGTGCATGAATGAACTGCTGCAGCCCGCGCTCGGTCATCAGGCGCTGGAGGCGCTGGAGCACCGCAGCGGAATGTTCCAGCAGCATGACTTCCTCCAGCAACTCAAGGGCGTCGGTACGGGTAATACTGCGCAGGGTTTTCTTCACCCTCGGAAGCGCAGTGGCGTTCATCGACAGCACCTCGTAACCCATCGCCAGCAGCAGCACGGCGGCCAGCGGATCACCGGCCAGCTCACCGCAGATACTGACCGGCTTGCCCTCCGCGCGCCCGGCTTCAGCCACGGTACACAGCGCCTGCAGTACCGCGGGGTGAAAGGAATGGTAGAGATCCGCCACCCTGGAGTTGTTCCGATCCACCGCCAGCAGATACTGGGTGAGGTCGTTGCTGCCCACCGACAGGAAGTCCGCCCGCCGCGCCAGGGCCCGGGCCTGGTAAACCGCGGAGGGTACTTCAACCATCACCCCGATGGGCGGCAGCGCCACCTCCGTGCCTTCCTGCACGATCTCCCGGTGACCGCGGTGAATCAGCCCCATGGCCTCTTCCAGTTCGGCAATATTGCTGATCATGGGCAACATGATGCGCAGATTGCCAAGGCCGGCGTTGGCCTTGATCATGGCCCGGACCTGGGCGAGAAATATTTCCGGGTGATCGAGCGTCACGCGAATCCCGCGCCAGCCCAGGAAAGGGTTGTCTTCCGCTATCGGGAAGTAGGGCAGCGCCTTGTCGCCACCGATGTCGAGGGTGCGCATGGTGACCGGCCGGGGGGCAAACGCCTCCAGCTGCTCGCGGTAGATCTGGCGCTGCTCCTCCTCACTGGGAAAGCGGTCGCGCAGCAGGAACGGAACTTCGGTGCGGTACAGGCCAACGCCCTCGGCACCCTGCTCCAGCGAGCGGGTGACATCCGCCATCAGGCCCGTGTTCACCCACAGCGGCAGGCGATGGCCGTCGAGGGTCTCGCAGGGCAGATCCCGCAGGGACTCGAGGTCCCGGGAGACGGCCTGGTCCTGGTCCGCCAGCTCCTGGAACCGCGCCCGCACTTCCGGCAGGGGGTTCAGGTGCACGATGCCATTGTAGCCGTCGATCACGACCTCGCGGTCCTGGAGCCGGGTATAGGGCAGGTCCACGGCACCCATGACCGTCGGCACCCCCATGGCCCGCGCCAGGATGGCGACGTGCGAATTGCCGGAACCGCGCACCGAGATCAGGCCGGCGAGCCGCTCCCGCGGCACTTCCCCCAGAGCCGAGGCAGTCAGCTCCTCGCCAACCAGAATGGTCTGCTCGGGATAGGTCTTGAGCTCTTTTTTCGCTTCGTCCTGCAAGTAAGCAAGCACTCGCGTACCCAGATCCTTTACGTCTACCGCGCGTTCCCGCAGGTAACTGTGCTCCATCCGTTCAAAGTGACGGATGTGCCTGATCATCACTTCACTGAGAGCCCCCTGCGCCCACTGCCCCGCCTTGATCAGGCGGGCGACCTCCCCGCCGATCGCGGAGTCATCCAGTATCCCCAGGTAGACATCGAACAGGGCGTGGTCCTCCGGACTCATTTCCCCGCGCAGGTTCTCCGATACCGCTTCGATATCACTGCGCACCGCCGCCAGCGCCACCTTGAATGCGCGCAGCTCCTGACGCCGGCTGGCGGCCTTCTTGCGAGGTACCGCGTACAGGTCCGCCACCGGAGACACCACCACGGCGGTGCCGATGGCGATTCCCGGCGCCCCGGGAATACCGTTGACCCGGGCGGGGCCGCCGGCGCCGGCGTGCAGCTCCTCCTGCACCGCGCCGGTCACCCTGGCGTGGGCAATGACACCCGCGAGCTGGGCCGACATGGTCACCAGGAAGGCCTCTTCGCTTTCATCGAAGCGGCGCCGCTTGGCCTGCTGGATGACGAGAACCCCCAGCACGTCGCGCTGATGGATTATCGGTACGCCGAGAAAGGCGTGGAAGGACTCCTCGCCCAGGCCCTCGAGTAGCTGGAAGCTGGCGTGGCGCTCGGCATCCTCGAGGTTAACCGGTTCCTCGCGGCTGGCGACCAGGCCGACCAGGCCCTGGCCGGGCGCCAGGCTGGCCTCGCCGATCTGCTCCGGATTCAGGCCCTCGGTAGCGCGAAATACCAGGCGCCCGCTGTGCTCGTCGCGCATGTAGACGCTGCAGACCTCGGTGCCCATGGCATCGCGAACCCGCTTGACGATGATATTGAGGGCATCGTTGAGCCCCTCGGCGGCGTTGACCTCCTGGACAATGTTGCGGAGCGTCTCCAGCATCATTGCCGCCATCAGGTTTGATCCCGGGTGATACGGGCCAGCGGCGGCGCCAGCTCCTTGAGAGCACTGCGGTAAACTTCACGCTTGAAGGCCACCACCTGGTTCAGCGGGTACCAGTAACTGACCCATTGCCAGTGGTCGAATTCAGGCTTGCTGTTGGCGTCCAGGCGGACAGCGTCATCGGCGACCCGCAGCTGCAGCAGGAACCATTTCTGCTTCTGGCCGATACAGAGCGGCTCCTGCCCCTTGCGAACAAACCGCCGGGGCAAGCGGTAGCGCAGCCAGCCGCGGGTTGCCGCAATCACCCGGACCGCGTTCTCGGCCAGACCGACTTCCTCTTCCAGTTCACGATAGAGGGCCTGCTCGGCCGATTCACCCGCATTGATCCCGCCCTGCGGGAACTGCCAGGCATCCCTGCCACCAATGCGCCGCGCCCACAGCAGCTGGCCGGCGTCATTGGCCAGCATGATGCCGACGTTGGGCCTGAATCCATCCGAATCAATCACCAGATACTACCTTCTTATTCAGGCGGGCTATTGTTCCACACTTTCCCGCCGCCGGGAAATTTACTCCGGACCCTCGCCACGCTATCCTGCGCGGCTGCCTGGAGGAACCATGACCCTTGCCATCTTTGACCTCGACAACACCCTGATCGGCGGCGACAGCGACAACCTCTGGGGCCAGTTCGTCTGTGAACAGGCCCTGGTGGACAGCGCTTCCTTTGCCCGTGACAACGAGCGCTTCTACCGCGATTACCAGGCCGGCACCCTCGACATCGATGCCTACCTCCGCTTCGCCCTGGGTCCGCTGAAAGGGCATTCGCCGGCAGAGCTGGCGCCGTTGCACCGACAATTCATGCGGGAAAAAATCGAGCCCATCATGCTGCCACAGGCGCTGCGCCTGATCGACAGCCACCGGCGCCAGGGGCACCGGCTGCTGGTCATCACCGCGACCAACCACTTCATCACCCGCCCCATTGTCGACGCCCTCGGCATAGCCGACCTGCTGGCCTGCGAAGCGGAAATCAGCGATGGCCGCTACACCGGGGAGCCTGTTGGAATTCCCTCGTACCACAGCGGCAAGGTACTGCGCCTGCGGGCCTGGCTGCAACAGCAGCAGCTGGACCTGGCCGGAAGCTGGTTCTACAGTGACTCCCACAATGACCTGCCGCTGCTGGAGCAGGTGGACTACGCGGTGGCGGTGGACCCGGATCCGACCCTGAAAGCACGGGCCCTGGAAGCCAACTGGCCGATCATATCCCTGCGGGGCTGAGGCGGCGCGCAAACACCGATTTCAGGTACCCGGTTTCCGGAATCAAGGGGTGTACCGGGTGGTCCGGCCCCTGCCCGCCCTGCTCCAGTATCCGCAGCTCGCAGGCGCTGCGCCGGGCCGCACCCTGCATGGCGGCAATGAGATCCGCCCGGGCCAGATGCATGGAACAGGACCCCGACACCAGCACCCCGCCGGGCCGCAGCACCCTGAGCCCCAGTTCATTGATCCGCTGGTAGGCCTTGATGCCCTTCTTGATGTCCTTGCGCCGCTGGATGAACGCGGGCGGATCCAGAATCACCAGGTCGAAGCTTTCGCCCTCGCGCTGCAGCGCCTGCAGGGTCTCCGCCGCCTGGCCCTGGCGCACGTGGACCCGGTCGTCGAAGCCATTCAGGGCGGCATTGTCCAGCACGCCCTGCAGCGCAGTCGCCGAGCTGTCGACAAAGTGCACCTCGCTGGCGCCGAAGGCGGCGGCCTGGATACCCCAGCCACCGATATAGCTGTAAACATCCAGCACCCGCCTGCCCGGCGCGTAGCTGGCGAGCCGTGCCCGGGCCATGCGATGATCGTAGAACCAGCCGGTTTTCTGACCCTGGAAGACCGGGACCTGGAAGGAGACCCCATTTTCCCGCAGCGGCACGGTCTCCGGCACCTCGCCGTAGACGACCTCGACCCGCTCTGCCAGATTCTGCTCCCGGCGGCTGCGGCTGTCGGCGCGCAGCAGGATGCCCAGCGGCTGCAGCAGCGCCACCAGGGCCGCCACAATCTCCGCCTGGTAGCGTTCGATGCCGGCATTGTGGAACTGCAGCACCAGGTAGTCGCCGAAGCGGTCCACCACCAGCCCGGGGATGCCGTCGCTGTCGCCGTAGATCAGCCGGTAGCAGGCATCCGCCAACAGCGCCTCGCGGCTGGCCAGGGCGCGGGCCGCCAGGGCCTGCAGCCAGGGGGCATCCAGGGTCCGGTCCTCGCCGGACGCATAAACTCGCGCGCAGATCAGTGCCTGCGGCTCCATGTAGGCCGAGCCCAGCAGTTCGCCGTCAGCCCTGCGTACAGCGACCCTGTCACCGGCGGCAAACGCCTGCAGGGGGCTGCGCTGGACATCGACTTCATTGGAATAGACCCAGAGGTGGCCCGCACCGAGACGGCGGTCAGCCCCCGGGCGCAGGAACAGATCGGCGCTCACTCGTCGGCACAGTGCTCGGTGTAATCCTCCGCACTCAGCAGATTGTCCAGTTCAGCGGTGTCATCGGGCTGGATACGATAGAACCAGCCGTCGTTGTAGGGATCCCCGTTGACGGTTTCCGGCTCGTCTTCCAGGGCATCGTTGATCGCAATAACTTCGCCGCTGACCGGGGCGTAGATATCGGAGGCGGCCTTGACGGATTCCACCACCCCGGCCTCGTCCCCCGCCGCCAGGCGGTCGCCCACTTCAGGGAGCTCGACAAAGACCACGTCGCCCAGGGCTTCCTGGGCGTGATCGGTGATACCAATGGTCACTGTGCCATCCTCCTCGAGGCGCGCCCACTCGTGGCTGCTGGCGTATTTCAGTTCACTGGGGGTCTGGCTCATGGTGCATCCTCTCGTTCGGGATTCGGCTGCCGCCGGGGCTGGCGTAGCCGCACATTCTAACGGCAGGACCATGAAAAACAATGCGCTCCTGCAGGGTCCGGGGCTGCCAGCTACTCGCGGTCCGCTACGCCCATGGCCTGCTGCATGAGGCGCTGCTTCAGCGGGCGCGCACGATCCGCCCCGCGCATGCCGGCGTTGCGCAACCAGCGCAACGGCAGCGCGGGCTGCTCAAACAGGCGCTTGAAACCCTCCATGGCCAGCATCATCGCCAGGTTCTCGCCCTTGCGGCGGCGCTGGTAGCGCTTCAGCACGGCCAGACTACCCGGCACCTCGCCCCGCTGCCGGGCCCGCAACAACTCCTCCGCCAGCACCGCAACATCCTGCAGGCCGAGGTTGATTCCCTGTCCGGCCAGGGGGTGAATCGTGTGCGCGGCATCGGCAACCAGAGCCGCTCCGGGCTGCACGTAATCCAGTGCATGGCGCTGGCGCAACGGGAAGCAATGGCGCCGGGAGCAATCGAGGACCCTGCCGAGCCGCTGTTCAAAGGCCCGTTCCAGAGCACTGCAGAACTCCGGCCCGGCCAGCGCCATGAGCCCCTCTACCTGCGCCGAATCGACGGACCAGACCAGCGAGCAGTAATGCGCCCCGTCGGTCCCCGGCAGCGGCAGGAACGCCAGCGGCCCCGTGGGCAGGAAGCGCTGCCAGGCGGTGGCTCCATGATCGTGCTCTACCTGCACCGTGGCGACAATGGCATGGTGGCCGTAGTCCCACTCGCGGGTGCGAAAATCAAGCAATTCCCGCACCCTGGAGTTGGCGCCATCGGCCGCCACTGCCAGTCCCGCCCGCAGCTGGCGCCCGGATTCCAGCTCCAGCAGCATGGCGCCCTCCACATCGCGGCGACAGACCTGCAGCCGCTCCGGCGCCAGCATGCGTACATCTGCGCAGGTCTGCAGCTGGCTGCCCAGTGACCGCACCAGCGCCCGGTTCTCGACAATATGGCCGAGGGCGGCGGCACCGACATCGCTGCAGTCAAAATCAATCGCGCCAGTGCCGTCCGCATCCCACACCGTCATGTGCCGATAGGCGCAGCTGCGGTAGTCTGCGACACCCTGCCAAGCGCCCCACTGCGCCAACAGGGCCTGCGAGCGCGGATTCAGGGCCACCACCCGCGGGTCGAAATCCTCCAGCGCCAGCCCGGAGGGCAGCGCTGCGGCATCGTGCGGCTGCGCCTCGATCACCACGATCGACATACCGTGGCCCGATAACGCCAGCGCCAGTGCACTGCCGGCAATACCGGCACCGACAATCGCCACATCGCAGTGCAGCGGCTCAGCCACGTGTGGCCTCCAGGCCGGCAGCGTGCTCGACGAAAGCGCGCTTCAGCGGCGCCACCCAGTCGAGGCCGGAGAGGGCCAGGTCCCGGACCAGCGCCAGCATCGGGTCAGCGTGCATGAACAGGGCCGGCAGGCGGTCACTGAACTGGATGGTTCGCAGCTGATCCTGCCGCTGCCGCTCCCGGTAGCGCTGCAACACCGCCAGTGCGCCGGGGCTCTCCCCCGCCGCCACTGCCGGCGCCAGCACCCGGCCCAGGGCGGCAATATCGCGCAGGGCCAGGTTAAAGCCCTGTCCCGCTACCGGGTGCAGGGCGTGGGCGGCGTTGCCCATGATCACCACGCCGGCCCGCACCTGTTCTTCACAGTGCCGCAGGGACAACGGATAGGCCTGGCGCGCACCCGCCTGCAGCAGGCGTCCGAGACGGTAGCCAAAGCGCTGTTGCAGGGCACCCAGAAACGCCTCATCGGTACCGGCGAGCAGGCTCTCAGCCCGCTCCGGGGGCAGCGTCCACACCAGGGCACTGCGGTTGCGGGCAGCGGCGGCGGGCAGCAGCGGCAGCAGTGCCAACGGCCCCTCGTCAGTAAAGCGCTCGAAAGCGCAGCCGTTGTGCGGCTGCGCGGTGGCGATATTGCAGATCAACGCGTGCTGGCGATAGGGCTTTTCGCTGCTGCTGACGCCAAGGCGCTGGCGCAGCCCGGAATCGGCGCCGTCGGCCACCACCAGCAAAGCCGTGCGCAGGTGTGCAGGGGCGGCGCCCTCGAGCACCAGATCAACCCCGCCCGCGCACGCCGTGGCGGCGACCACTGTCGCCGGATTCAACAGCTCCACCCGGCCCTGGCCCCGCAGCGCGTGCAGCAGGGTCTGGCCCAGCCAGGGGTTCTCAACCACATGTCCCAGCGCCTGCCAGCCATAGTCCCCGGCCCGCAGCAGGGTACTGCCAAAATGCCCTCGGCTGGACACGTGAATGGTGGCGATGGGGCACAGCCAGCGCTGCAATGCCGGCCACAGGCCCATGTCCTGGTAAATCAACTGCGAGCTGTAACTCAGGGCCGTGGAGCGGGCATCAAAGGAGGGATGGTAATCGGGTGTCGAACTGGCCGGCGGCAGGGCGAAGCCCTCCACCAGCGTGATGCGGGTCGTCGCAGGCAGCAACCGACCCAGCTCCAGGGCCAGGCTGATACCCACCATGCCACCGCCCGCTATGACAATGTCTCTCTGTTCGGTCACGGGGACGGGCCTGTCATCAGTGCTTCGATCGCATCGGGGTGGCGCGGCACCCCGTCGGTCAACACCCGGCAGCCCGAGTCCGTTACCACCACATCGTCCTCGATCCTGATCCCTATGCCGCGCCAGCGCGGCGCTACCCGCGTGTTGTCGGGAGCGATGTAGATCCCCGGTTCAACTGTCAGCACCATGCCGGGCTCCAGCTGCCGCCATTCGCCGGCGACCCGGTAGTCGCCGACGTCATGGACATCCAGCCCCAGCCAGTGCCCGGCACGATGCATGTAGAACTCCTTGTACGCCTCGGCGGCGATCAACTCCGCTACCTCGCCCTGCAACAGCCCGAGATCGCGCAGGCCCCGGGTAATGACCTCCACAGTTGCTTCGTGCGGCGCGTTCCAGTGATTGTCCGGACGCACCGCCGCCATCGCCGCCTGCTGCGCTTCCAGCACAATGTTGTAGATGGCGCGCTGCTGACGGCTGAAGCGCCCGTCCACCGGGAAGGTGCGGGTGACATCCGCGGCATAGCCCTGGTATTCGCAGCCCGCATCAATCAATACCAGGTCACCCTTGCGCAGGGCGCGAGCATTTTCGGTGTAGTGCAGGATACAGCTGTTGGGGCCACTGCCAACGATACAGGGGTAGGCGGGGTAACGAGCGCCAGCGCTGGCAAATTCGTGCAACAGCTCCGCCTCCAGCTGGTACTCGAAGACTCCGGGGCGGGCATGGCGCATGGCCCGGCAATGGGCGCGGGCGGTGATCTCACCGGCATGGTCCAGCAGGCGCAGTTCGGCCGCGCTCTTTTTCAGCCGCAGATCGTGCAGCATGTGGTCGAGATCGGTAAATTCGCCCGGGGGCACCGCACCGCTGGATTCCTTGCTGCGGATCAGGTTGACCCAGGCCATGATCCGGCGATCGAAGTCGGTACTGCGTCCCATGGAGTAGTAGACCCGCTCCCGGCCCTCGATCAGGCCCGGCAGGATGTCGTCGATGTCGCCGACGGGAAAAGCGTCGTCGGCGCCGTATTCCGCGCAGGCTCCCTCGGGGCCGGCGCGGTAACCGTGCCAGAGCTCCATCTTCGGGTCGCGCTCGTGGCAGAAGATTACGTACTCGCCATGTTCGCGACCCGGTACCAGCACCAGTACCGCGTCGGGCTCGGGAAATCCGCAGAGGTAATGAAAGTCACTGTCCTGGCGGAACGGGTACTCCGTGTCCCGGCTGCGCAGCTGCTCCCTGGCGGCGGGAATGATTGCAATACTATTGGACTCCATCAGCGCCATCAGACGCTGGCGGCGGCGCCTGAATTCGTTTTTGCTGATTTTCACTACACTCACCGGCTTCCGCCCCGCAGTCCGGCGGGCTTCCTGGTACCCCTGCGCCTAGTGCCGGACATCGGACCCCCGCGCCGCCTGCTCGCGGTCTTCACGCCGGGCGCGGCTGTCGAGGAACACATTGACCGCGGCCACCCGCATGTACTCCACCAGCTCGGTATAACTGGTTTCGGCCTCGTCGTCGTCCTCCGGAAGAGCGTCCGCATCGGCCTGGGCCAGGGCGGCAAAATCGCGCAGGATCTCGGTGCTGTCACCGGGCAGCGTTTCGGCACCGGTACCCGACACGGCAATGGCGCGGGCAAAGCCGGCCAGAAAGCCCTGACACCAGTGCGCCAGACACTGGGTGCGCACCGCCAGCTCATGGCTCTCATCCGGCAACAGCGGGCAGAAGTCGAACAGGTCCTCGCCGAGGGCCTCCTCGCTGAGCGTGTAGAGCTGCATGACCTCGTCGGCCAGGTCGCCGTGCAAATCCAGCTCCAGCGCGTGGTTGACTGCGGCGAGCCCGGCCCCCGGATCGGCGCTGTGACCCGCTGCCAGCAAACCGACCAGGCAGCCGTGCAGTTCCGACGGGGAAAGCGCCACTCCCTGCTCCAGCAACTGGTCAGCCACTTCGTCGAAAACGAACAGCCCGGTCTCGCCCGGTAACCTGTCAAACATCCAGCAAACTCCCGAAGCGCCTGCCGCACCTCTACTGAAAACTGCAAAAAGGCTGGCAGGCTATTGAAATTCCATAACTTTTGCTGCGTTGACCTGTTCCACAGCCGGCTCTATAGTAAGCCCTATATTCACACAGCCCAAGTACAGCGTCATGGCAGATACCCCGCTTCAGGCACTGGAGTCCAAAATCGACGAATTGATAGCCCTGTGCCGGGAGCTCAATCGTGAAAACCAGCGCCTGCAAGACGAGAACAATGGCTGGCGGCGGGAACGGCAGGATCTCATCAGCAAGAACGAACTGGCGCGGTCCAAGGTCGAATCCATGATAGCCCGCCTGCGGTCAATGGAGTAATGCCAGTGAATCCGGTCAACACGGTCTCGGTACACATTCTCGACAAGGAATACCAGGTAGCCTGCCCGGAAGAGCAGCAGGCCGAGTTGATTGTCTCGGCCCGCTATCTCGACAAGCAGATGCGCTCCATCCGCGACAGTGGCAAGGTGATCGGCCTGGAGCGCATAGCCGTGATGGCAGCGCTGAACATCAGCCACGAGTTGCTGCAAGCCTCCGATCAGGGCGGTGGTGCCGGGGCGGCAGCGGGCATCGACCACCAGGCTGTCCAGGGTCTGCAGCGTAAAATTGACCAGGCCATGCACCAACTCCGTCAGCTGGAGATCAACTGAGTCCCAAGCCGCGTGCAGGATCGTGTATACTGGCCCCGGATCCCTGGCATATGCGCCAGGCAGACAGTCCTCGAGCCGATAAGTCTATACCCGGAGGGTCCTGGCCACTGTTGGTGTGCAGGTCCGGCTTGTACCGGAAAGCCTGAAACAGTGCGGGAACCTCCTCCTTGAACCGTCGGGTTCAGGGCAACTCTGTCAACGCTATGCCGGGAATCCATCCTCTTCATGAGCCTTGAGCAACAAGCAAAGCCGGCCCTGCGCACACAGTTGCGCCGCCAGAGGCAGGCACTTGCCCCGGCTTTCAGGTCACAGGCGGCCGCCGCCGCCGCTGCATTGGCGTCCGGCCTGCCCGGCTGGGACACGGCACAGCACGTTGCCTTTTACTGGCCTGCGGACGGTGAGCTTGATCCGCTGCCGCTGGCCGCCGCCTGTCGACAACGATGCACTCTCTACCTGCCGGTGCTGGCAGGCGCAAACCAGCTGCTGTTTCGCCGCTGGGATGCCGACACCGCGTTCGCCGTGAACCCGTTTGGCATCCCCGAGCCCGAATCCGGCAATCCTGAGCGCGCCGCTGCCGGGCTGGACATCATCTTCGTGCCGCTGGTGGGCTGGCAGCGGGACGGTTATCGCCTGGGCATGGGGGGCGGGTTTTACGACCGCACCCTGGCCGGGCAGGAAGCACCATTGAAGGTGGGGCTGGGATTCAGCTGCCAGGAGCTCGAGGGCATGGCGGCAGAGCCGTGGGATGTCGCGCTGGATTATGTGCTGACGGAGACGACCCTGCACCGATGTGCAGGATCAGGGGTTGCCTGAGTCGCCGCTGGAACCGCGGTCGCTTACTCGTTGATGATCAGGCCAGCCTGGAGCTCGGAAGCCGGCGCAGCCACGGTGTCAGAGGCCGACAGGGGTAAAAGCATGGTGACCAGCACGCCAATGCCGAAGGCAGCGATGAGGACAAGGATAAAATCCGGCTTACTCTTCACGGCAACACTCTCACAATAGTCATGTTCATATTTTCTTTGGCATTATTTCACAAACAACGCCGAGTCTAGCCCAGCAACTTCCCAAATGAAACCCTTAATCTGATTCAATCCACGTTTTTGCCGGCTCCGGGGGCGTCAACTACCCCAATTTGGGACTGACCCAGATACAGCTGGTAGGCCCGGTTGCCGGTTTCATCCCAATACGGGTAGCCCACAGCCTCGAGGACATCGCGAAATTCCCGGCGCTCGGTCCGCGGCACCTGCACACCGAGCAGGATGCGCCCGTAAGCTGCGCCGTGGTTGCGGTAGTGAAACAGGGAAATATTCCAGCGCTGACCCAGCCCGGAAAGAAACTTCAGCAGGGCACCCGGACGCTCCGGAAACTCCACCCGGTACACCACTTCATTCTTCAGCTGGGCCGGGGCCCGGCCACCGACCATATAGCGGATATGCAGCTTCGCCATCTCATTGTCGGTCATGTCTTCCGTGGCATACCCCTGCTGCTGCAAATCCTCCAGCAGTTCGGTCAGGTCGTTTCCTCCCGGTACTATCGACAGGCCGAGGAACACCAGGGCGCCGCCGGGATCCGAGTAACGGTAGTTGAACTCGGTGATGTTGCGGCGCCCGAGGGCGTTGCAGAAAGCACGGAAGCTGCCGGGGCGCTCGGGAATGGTCACGCTGATAACCGCCTCCCGATGCTCGCCGATCTCGGTGCGCTCCGAGATGTAGCGCAGGCGATCGAAATTGGTATTGGCGCCGCTGACAATAGCCAGCAGATCCTGGCCCCTGACCCCGGTGCGCTCGACGTACTTCTTCAGGCCGGCCAGCGCCAGCGCACCGGCGGGCTCGGCGATGCCGCGGGTATCCTCGAAAATGTCCTTGATCGCGGCGCATATTTCATCCGTGCTGGCGGTCACGACTTCATCCACCGTCTCGCGAATCACCCGGAAGGTTTCCTTGCCGATCTGGGCGACCGCACAGCCGTCGGCGAACAGGCCCACCTCCGGCAGGGTCGCGCGCCGGCCCTTCTGCAGCGCCAGCTGCAGGCAGGCCGCATCTTCCGGCTCCACCCCGATCAGCCGCGTTTCCGGCCACACGTACTTTATATAGGCGGCAACTCCGGCCAGCAGGCCGCCGCCGCCCACCGGCACAAAAATGGCGTCCGCCGGTCGCGAGAGCTGGCGCACGATCTCCATGCCCACGGTGCCCTGCCCGGCGATCACGTCGGGATCATCGAACGGGTGCACATAGACCATGGATTTCTCCGCCACCAGTTTCTGCGCGTGCACCGAGGCCTCGTCGAAGGAATCGCCGTGCAGCACCACCCGGGCACCGCGGTTGCGCACAGCATCCACCTTGATCTGCGGCGTCGTCCGGGGCATCACGATAATGGCCTTTACCCCCATGTGATGGGCGGCCATCGCCAGCCCCTGGGCATGATTGCCCGCCGAGGCCGCAATCACCCCGCAGGCCAGCTGCTCGGGGGTGAGTTTCTGCATCTTGTTGTAGGCGCCGCGCAGCTTGAAGGAGAATACCGGCTGCAGGTCCTCGCGCTTGAACAGCACGCGGTTGCCCAGCCGCCGCGACATCAGCATCGCTTCGTCCACCGGTGTCTCGCGCGCCACGTCATAGACGCGGGCGTCGAGTATGCGCTTGATATAGGACTTGGGCATGGGCATGGATATCCAGAGTGAAACCAGCGCACCATGGTAATGGAGCACGCAGCTATTTTCAGCTCCGATGCCCGGCGACAGCAGGTATTTTTCGTGTACCGGGGCTCCCCGTCTCCTATACTGCCGACCACAGCGGCAATAGCGGGAGCATGGCGATGACACAGGACGAACTGAAACAGGCGGTAGCAGCCGCGGCGCTGGACTACATCCGGCCGCATCTGGAGGAAAACACCGTACTCGGGATCGGCACCGGCTCCACCGCCAACCTGTTCATTGACGGCCTCGCCACCCTGCGCGGCCAGGTCAACGCCACCGTGGCCAGCTCGGATGCCTCCGCCGAGCGCCTGCGCCAGCACGGCATCCCGGTCTACGAGCTGAATACGGTCAACCAGGTGGACTTTTATATCGACGGCGCCGACGAGGCCAATGAGTCCCTGCAGCTGATCAAGGGCGGTGGTGCCGCCCTGACCCGGGAGAAAATCGTCGCCGCGGTCGCCCGCAGCTTCATCTGCATCGCCGACGACAGCAAGCTGGTGCACACCCTGGGGGCGTTTCCCCTGCCGGTGGAGGTCATCCCCATGGCCCGCAGCCACGTGGCGCGCGAGCTGGTGAAGCTGGGGGGAGACCCGGTGTACCGCGAAGGCGTGGTCACCGACAACGGCAACGTCATCCTCGATGTACACAACTTCTCCATCCCGCAGCCGCTGGCAATGGAGGCGAAGATCAACAATATTGCCGGTGTGGTCAGCAACGGCCTGTTTGCCCTGCGGCCGGCGGATGTGCTGCTGCTGGGCACCGCGCAGGGCGTGAAAACCCTGCGGGCGCCCTGAGCGGGACCGGCACTAGAGGTCGAAGATCTTGCCCGGGTTCATGATCCCCCGGGGATCAAACACCCGCTTGATCTGCTGCATGATGGCGATCTCGGCCGCGGACCGGCTGTAATGCAGGTAATCCTTTTTCAACAATCCCACCCCGTGCTCGGCTGACACGCTGCCCTCATAGCGCTGCACGATCTCGAACACCCAGCGGCTGACTTCGCCGCAGCGCTGCTGGAACTCGGCCATGGGCAGTGCGTCGGGCTTGAGCACATTGAGATGCACATTGCCGTCGCCGATGTGGCCGAACCAGATGATCTCGAAGTCCGGGTAGGCACTGGTGACAACAGCCTCCACCTCGGCCAGGAAATCCGGGACCCGGGCGATGGTGGTGGAGATGTCGTTCTTGTAGGGGGTCCAGCGGGAGATGGTCTCGGAGATATCCTCCCGCAGACGCCACAGGGCCTGGGCCTGGGCCACGCTCTGGCTCACCACCCCGTCCAGCACCCAGCCCTGCTCCATGCAATGCTCGAACAGGGCCATGGCCTGCTCCATATCCGCCCCGGTATTCTGCTCGAACTCCAGCAGGGCGTAGAAATCCGCCCGGGTCTCGAAGGGCCGCTGCAGCCCCTGGTGGGCGACGACTTTCTGCAGGGCCAGCTCGGAGAAAAACTCGAAGGCCTGCAGGTCCATGGCGCCCTGATAGCTTTCCAGTACTCGCATCACCGCCGCCATATCGGTCACGCCCAGCACCAGCACCGCGAGATCTTGCGGTGGCCGAGTGAGCTGCATGGTGGCCTCGACCACGATCCCGAGGGTGCCCTCGGCACCGATCACCAGCTGTCGCAGGTCATAGCCGGCATTGTTCTTGACCAGACCACGGTTCAGGTCCAGCAACTCGCCACTGCCGGTCACCAGCTTGAGCCCTGCCACCCAGTCCCGGGTCATGCCGTGGCGGATGACCTTGATACCGCCGGCATTGGTGGCAATGTTGCCGCCAATCTGGCTGGACCCGCTGGAGGCGAAATCCACCGGGTAGAACAGGCCCTGCTCCTCCGCAAAGGCCTGCAGCTGGGCAGTTATTACCCCGGCGCCGCAGCGCACGGTGCGGTCGATGGGGTTGAAGTCGGTGATGCGGTTGAGACGGTCCAGGGCGACAACGATTTCGCCATTGCAGGCTACGGCGCCGGCACTCAGGCCCGTGCGGCCGCCAGAGGGCACCAGTGCCAGCTGGTGCTCCAGTGCCAGCCGCACCAGCGCCTGCACCTCTGCAATGGACCCCGGCAGGACCACCGCCGCGGGCGCCGGGGTGTGTACCCGGGTCCAGTCGCGGCCGTACTGGAGCAGGGCCTCGGCGTCGGTGAGGACGCGATCGGCGCCAACACAGGCCTGCAGTGCAGACAGGATATCAGGGCTGATCGGGGTCACTCGGGGCTCCTGGGCAGACGGGGTCAGGGGGACTCAAAAACGAGCGACCTATGGTAGCATACGCGCCCTCTTTCACACCTGCCCACAATGCAACAGCTCCGGGAGCAACCACGTTTATGGCGCCCAAGTCGCTTGAGAAAAGCAAGATCAAGTTCCTCCTGCTGGAGGGGGTGCACCCCTCCGCGGTAGAGACCCTGCGCAACGCCGGCTACGACAATATCGAGCTGCACCAGAAGGCCCTGGCGCCGGAGGACCTGAAGACGGCCATTGCCGGCGCCCACTTCGTCGGCATCCGCTCCCGCACCCAGCTCACCGAGGACATTTTCGAGGCAGCGCGCAAGCTGGTGGCGGTGGGCTGCTTCTGCATCGGCACCAACCAGGTCGACCTGGCTGCCGCCACCAGGCGCGGCGTGGCCGTATTCAATGCCCCGTTCAGCAATACCCGCAGCGTGGCGGAACTGGTCATCGCCGAGGCCATCCTGCTACTGCGCGGCGTCGCCGCCAAGAACGCCGCTGCCCATCGCGGCGAATGGCAGAAAACCGCGGTCGACTCCTATGAAATTCGCGGCAAGCGCCTGGGCATCATCGGCTACGGCAATATCGGCATGCAGCTGGGTGTCATCGCCGAGGGCCTGGGCATGCAGGTACAGTTCTACGATGTCATCAGCAAGCTGCCGCTGGGCAATGCCCGCCAGCTGCCGAATCTTGAGCAGCTGCTGGCCCAGTCCGACGTGGTCAGCCTGCACGTACCGGAAACACGGACCACCCGCAACATGATCGGCGCGAGCCAGCTGGCACAGATGCCCAGGGGCAGCATTCTCATCAATGCCTCCCGCGGCACGGTAGTGGACATCGACGCCCTGGCCGCCAGCCTGGCCAGCGGCCATCTGGGCGGCGCCGCCATCGACGTGTTCCCGGTGGAGCCCCGCTCCAATGACGATGAGTTCATCTCCCCGCTGCGGGAATTCGACAACACCTTCCTGACCCCCCATATCGGCGGCAGCACGGTGGAGGCCCAGGCCAATATCGGGGTGGAGGTGGCGGAAAAGCTGGCCCGCTACAGCGACAACGGCACCAGCACGTCCTCGGTCAACTTCCCCGAGGTGGCGCTGCCGGAACACGAGGGCAGCCACCGCCTGCTGCACATCCACCACAATGTGCCGGGGGTGTTGAGTGCCATCAACCGGGTCTTTTCCGAGTACGACGTCAACGTCGCCGCGCAGTTTCTGCAGACCAACGAGGCCATCGGCTATGTGGTCATCGATGTCGACGCCGAGTACTCGGATGTGGCCCTGGAGCAGTTGGCGAGCATAGACGGTACGATCCGCAGTCGCGTACTATTCTGACAATTCCGGCGCAATGGGGGGGTTGAACCATCACCTTGGCAGCCAACAAGAAGAACCAGTTTCTGGCGCACCTGGTTGCGACCCAGGGCACCGCCCTGGAGCGCTACCTGGCGCGCAAGCTGGACAGTCCCGAGGACGCCGCCGAGGTCGCCCAGGAAGCCTTTTTGCGCCTGCACCGGCTGGAGTCCCCGGAGACTCTCGACAATGCCCGCGCCTTCCTGTTCCAGGTGGCCACCAACCTGGCCGTGGACCAGCTGCGACGGCGCAAGCTGCACCTGCAGTTCCTCAACGGCGAGCGCAACCATGCCGCGGATGGCGAAACCCGGGACCTCAATGCCAGCGGCGCATCGCCGGAGCACATCCTCGGCGCCAGGCAGAAGCTGGCGCTGATCTTCGAGGCCGTGGAGGAGCTGCCGGGCAATGTGCGCCAGGCCTTCCTGCTGCACCGCCGCAACGGACTCTCCTACGGGGAGATCGCCGCAGCCATGCAGGTTTCCGTGTCCAGCGTGGAGAAATACATCCTCCAGGCCCTGCAGCACTGCCGCAAACGGCTGGCGGCCCTGTACCCGCCGGAAGATGGCGGCTGACCAGCGTAAATATTTACTTGAGGGAACTTCGAGGTTTCTCGTTACACTAACAGCCATAAGACAAGGAGGAGCCCGCTGCGGATTGCCAGTACTGCAATGGCAAAAGCACACAGCGGTCGGCCGGGGAAGAGATGAACCAGACATTCACACGACAGTTCGAGCAGGACTGCGACGCGGCCACAAGCTGGATTGCTCGCTTCCGCAGCGACGATATTTCGGAGCAGGACCACCGCGACTTCGCCCTGTGGCTTGCCGCCGACGCCAGTCACCGCCAGGCCATGGACCTGATGCTGGAGCTGTGGGATGACCTCGGCAGTGTCCGCCACCTGCCGTTCGAGGAGCCCCTGCCCGCAACCGGCAACGGGAGCCGACGGCAGTGGCTCGCAGGGGCCGCAGCCCTGGCGGCCGGCCTGATCCTCGCGGTCATCGTGTTGCCCCTCGGCAACGATGAAGTCCACTCGCAGGAATTCCAGACCGCCCAGGGTGAGCGCGCAACATTTACCCTCGACGACCAGTCCCGCATCACCCTCAATACCGGCAGCCGGGTCGAGGTCGAGTTCAGCGACTCCCTGCGCCAGGTCGCACTGTTGCGGGGCGAGGTCTACTTCGATGTGGAGCCCGATGCCGAGCGCCCGTTCCAGGTGGAAACCGGCACCGCGACGGTCACCGCTGTCGGCACCGCCTTCAACATCTACCGCCGGGAGGATGCCAGCGACATCACGGTAACCGAAGGCATTGTCCGGGTCACGGAACGGGCCCGCGCCGGGCGCAGTCCCCGCTCGGCGATGCTCGAGGCCAATGAACAGCTGCAGGCCTCCGAACGCGGCCTCGGCAACAGTCGCCCGGTCGACCCGGCGCCGCTGACGGCCTGGCAGCGCGGCGAGATGATCGCCGACGAAATGCCGCTGCTGGAACTGAGCCGCGAACTGGCACGCTATACCGACACCCGCATCGTCATCAGGGACCTGGATGTGGCCAGATTGACGGTCTCCGGCGTGTTCAACCTCGACCATCCGGACAGTGTGCTGCAGGCCGTTGAGCGCAGCCTGCAACTGCAGGTGGTGCGGCTGGATGACAGTACCGTGCAGTTGCTCAAACCCCGCCAGTAGGATATAACAACTTTTTTCCGGCACGCTCCCAGCGGCCGACTCCATTTCTCCTGAATCTTCAGTGGGTTGCAACAAGCAGACAGGCAGGGTCAGAGAATGCTTGCCGAGTCCCGGGCGACAAGGTGCATCGCGCAGGGTATCGTTTCGGCATGGCTGACGGTAGCCGCAGCCTGCGGCTGGGCGCAGGAAGCGCAGCGTAACGGAGCGCCCTCCCATACCTTCGATATCCGTGAAAGCACCCTCTCCTCGGCACTGATCCAGTTCAGCCGCCAGAGCAACACCCCCATCGTATTCTCGGACCGACTCACCCGGCATCTCCCCGCACCGGACCTGGTTGGCAGCCTGGGGCGGGACGCGGCCCTGGCACAACTGCTCGCCAACAGCGGTCTCAACTGGGAGCTGATCGACGACCGCATTATCGCCATCTACGCGCTCAACTGCAGCGACGGCCCCTGCGACAACCCGGAGCAGACCAGCACCCGTTTCCCCGTCTACGAGCCTGGCATGGAGGAGACCTACGTCTATGGCAGCAGCCTGACCGGGTCACGGATCCGCCGCGATCCCAACCGCTTCAGCGCCCCGGTAGAGGTATTTGCGCGCTCGGATATCGAGCGCAGTGGGGCCCAGACTCTGGGTGAGCTGCTCAAGTTCGTGCCCGCGGTCATCGGCAACTCCACCAGTACCGCGATATCCAATGGCGGCGACGGTACCGCCACCGTCACCCTGCGTGGCCTCCCCGCCAGCAACACACTGATCCTCATCAATGGCCGCCGGGTCGCCAACGACGGCCTGTCCGGTGAATCCGTGGATCTCAACAGCATTTCACCCGCGGCGGTGGAGCGGGTGGAGATTCTCAAGGACAGCGCCTCGGCCATCTACGGTTCCGACGCTATCGCCGGCGTGGTCAATGTGATCATGAAGCGGGAATTCCACGGCGTACTGGCCGAGACCTACTACGGCGAGAGCTCTCGGGGCGATCTCACGACCACCACCCAGACCCTGCAGTACGGCACCAGCTTCCGCGACGGCGGACTGTTCCTGAGCGCCTCCCACTACGAACAGGAACCCCTGTTCAGCCGCGACCGGGAGGTCTCCCGCAGCGCCGACACACGCTTCCTCGGGGGCACCGACCAGCGCTCCAGCGCCACCGCGGACGCCCGCGTGGTCCTGCCCGACGGCCAGAGCCTGATCGCCGAGAGCGGAGGCGGCTATCGGCCGGCTGGCCCCGACGATCTGTTCGACTTCCAGGCCTTCACCACCGCCGTGGTGCCGCTGCGGCGCAGCAGTGTCTATGCCAGCATCAACCGTGATATCAACCCCCAGGTCACGACCACCGTCGAAGCCGGCTACCTGCAGACCAACGCCCGTGCGACCCTGGCCCCCACCCCGATATTCACCGGCTTCGAACAGATCCCGTTGACCGTCGCCGCGGACAACCCATTCAATGAATTTGGCGAGGATATCGACGACGTTCGTCGCAGAATGGTGGAGTTTCCCCCTCGGACACAGCGCAATGAGTCGAGGGTCAGCCGCGTCAGCGCCATGGTGGAGGGACTGTATTCCGACTGGCACTGGGATGTAGGCATCAACTGGAGCCGCAGCGAAGCCACCGAAACCGTCACCAACCTGGTGGATACGGAGCGCCTGCGGCGGGCGCTGGGCCCTGCCGACCAGTGCCGCGGGGCGGACGTCGATGGCTGCGTGCCCGTGGACATCATGGGTCCCGCCGGCAGCATAGGGCCGCAGCAGGTCGACTACCTGCGCGTTGACGGCGAGACCAGCGGTTACTCATCCCTGTCCAGTGCCGCCATCAACTTGAGCAATGCGCTGCTGAATCTACCTGCGGGACGGGGCGACCTGGCGCTGGGCCTGGAGTTCAGACAGGAAGCGACGGCGAAGCGGCCCGACGCCCGCCTCGCCAGCATTGGCACTATCGGCGCCACCAACTTTGAAGCCACTCGCGGCGACCGCAAGATCATCGAGCTGTATGCCGAGTCCAGGGTTCCAATCTGGAACAGCGCCAGTGGCGGCCGCGGCCTGGAGCTGGAGGCGGCGATCCGGCACTCCACCTACAGTGACTTCGGCGCCAGCACCAATCCCAAACTGGGGCTGAAGCTGCAGCTGGGGCCCTCCCTGACCCTGCGCGGCGGCTATGCGCGCGGCTTCCGCGCCCCGAGCCTGAACGAACTGTACGAAGGCAGCAGTGAACAGCAGGCCTTCCTGAGTGACCCCTGCACCCGGGCCGTCAACACCGAGCTACTGCCGGGATGCACGCAGCAGGCGGATCCCAGTCGCAACCAGTTCCTCACTGTCAAGGGCGGCAATCCCGACCTCGAAGCGGAAACCTCGGACTCCCTCAGCGCGGGGCTGGTCTGGATTCCGGTAGGTATCCCCGGCCTGCGGGTAACTGCGGATTACTGGGAGATCAAGCAGGACAACGTGGTGTCTTCCAGCGCCCAGTTCATCGTCGACCAGAACGCCCGCAACGGCAGTTTCGCCGCCAGTGTGCACCGGGACGCGCTCGGCAACCTGGTGCGGGTCGAGGCCAACAACATCAACATCGGCCGGCGCCGGATACGCGGCGCCGATCTCGGATTCTCCTATCACTTCCCCGATCAACCCTGGGGTCAGCTGTCGATCAGCGGCAACGGCGCCTGGATCCGGGAGTACCTGGCCCAGCAGGATCCGGGAGCGGAGACCATTGATCTCGCGGGCACGTTCCTGGACGAGGCCTCCGAGGGCCTCGGGGGCATCCCCGAGTGGAAGGGCCAGCTCGGCCTGCATTGGAAGCGGCAGCGCTGGGCCGCCAGCTACGACATCCACCATGTCAGTGCCATGCGGGAAACGCTGCCCGGCAGCAATCTCCAGCGCAGTATCAGCGACTGGACCGTACACGATCTACAGCTCAGCTATGTCTTCGACGTATTCGCCGGGCTGCGACTGACCATGGGGGTGGACAACGCCTTCGATGAGCCGGCCCCTTTGGCAGCATCCGCATTCAACGACAACATCGATGCCCGCACCCACGACCTCAAGGGCCGCTTCTGGTACACCCGTATCAGCCAGCGCTTCTGACCCACGGAGCCATATCATGCGCCACCCACTGCTCACCTCGATCCTGCTCTGCGCCGCCTTCACCACGACTCCGGTTATGGCGGCAGACGCCTTTCCCGGCGTGGAAAAACTGATGTCCGCGGAACAGTTCGAGGCTGCGGGCCTGCACAAGCTGACACCGGCGGAGCGGGAGGCCCTGGACCGCTGGCTGGTGAGCTATACCGCCGAAGAGGCGCCGGAGATGCTGCGCAGCAACCCGGAAGTGCGCGCCGCGGAGGAGTCGATCCGCATTGAGGCCAACATCAAGCCGCCCTTCGAGGGCTGGTCCGGGGACACCCTGTTCTACCTCGACAACGGCCAGGTCTGGCGCCAGCGCCTGCGCGGCCGCTACTTCCACCGCGGGGACGACACCGCCGTGGTGATCGAAAAGAACCTGCTGGGCTTCTACAAGATGACCGTTGTGACCTCCGGCAAGTCCATTGGCGTTACCCGCGTACGCTAGAAAACCGCTTTCCAATCAATGTCCTGGCGGCAGAAACTCAGGCGATTTCTGGTAATTTGGCACGTTCCTCGGCGATTGCGTGAATATGTCACAAAACCGTAAGGAACTTTGAGGAACACCCCGCGCAATTCGTTTAATGTTCGTCTCCAGTGGCACACGCCACAGGAAAAGCAACTACATAGCGTACAGGGGTATTGATATGTTGAGGAAAAATCGTCTGACCATGGCAGTTTCGGCTGCTCTGGGCATGGGCGCAGCGGCAGTTCTGCCGCAGGTCGCCACCGCCCAGGATGAGCAGCTGCTGATTGAGGAAGTGGTGGTAACCGGTTCCCGTATCCAGAAAGCCAACCTGGTCTCCGCCAGCCCGGTCACCCAGGTGGATGCAGAGGAGTTCAAGTTCCAGGGCACCACCCGCGTTGAAGACCTGATGAAGAACCTGCCCCAGGTTTACTCCAACCAGAACTCGTCGACCTCCAACGGCGCCACCGGCACCGCGACCCTGAACCTGCGCAACCTCGGTGACGAACGCACCCTGGTGCTGGTCAACGGCCGTCGCCTGCCCGCGGGCTCACCGCTGCAGGGCGGCACCGGCGCTGACATCAACCAGATCCCCGCCTCGCTGATCCAGCGCGTTGAAGTGTTGACCGGTGGCGCGTCCGCCACCTACGGTTCCGACGCGGTGGCCGGTGTCGTCAACTTCATCATGGTGGATGATTTCGAAGGCGTACAGTTCGACTACCAGTTCAGCCAGTACCACCACGACAACGACAACAGCGGTCTGCAGCAAATCGTCGGCGACGCCGGGTTCCCCTTCCCCGATGGCAGCAAGAGCGACGGCGACATCCAGAGCTGGTCGCTGATCATGGGCGGCAACTTCGACAACGGCCGCGGTAATGCCACCGCCTACGCCACCTACCGTGAAATTGATCCGGTTCTGCAGAGTGCGCGTGACTACAGTGCCTGCGCCCTCAACAACACCGGCGACGGCTGTTTCGGTTCCGGCACCAGCGCCGCGGGTACCTTTATTCCCGGTGATGGCAGCCAGGGCGTATACCGGGTTTCCGGCAACCAGTTGGTAGAGCCTACCGAAGTGTACAACTACGGTCCGCTCAACTACTACCAGCGCCCGGACGAGCGCTACACTGCCGGTGCCTTCGCTCGCTACCAGATCAACGAGCACGTGGAGACCTATACCGAACTGATGTTCATGGACAACCAGACGAACGCGCAGATCGCGCCGTCCGGGTCCTTCTTCCTGAGCGTCCCCATCGCCTGTGACAACCCGCTGTTGTCCGACCAACAGGTCGGCGCCATCTGCGGTGACTACGGCCTGGGCGCAGACGACACCCAGACCGTCACCGTGGGCCGTCGTAACGTCGAAGGCGGTCCCCGCAACCAGGACCTGCGGCATACATCCTTCCGCGGCGTACTGGGCTTCCGCGGCGACATCAACGAAACCTGGCGCTATGACATTTCGGGCCTGTATTCCGAAGTGAGCATGGAAAACACCTACAACAACGATCTGTCCAATGCCAAGATACTCAAGGCACTGAACGCGGTCGAAGACCCCGACACCGGCGAGATCGTCTGTGCGTCGGTCCTCGACGGCACCGACCCCAACTGTGCGCCCTGGAACATCTGGACCGAGGGCGGCGTCAGCTCAGCGGCAACCGACTACCTGTCATTGCCCCTGTTCGCCCGCGGTGTCACCACCCAGAAGGTGTTCAACGGCTTCATCGCCGGTAGCCTCGGTGACTACGGGGTCAAGCTGCCTTCCGCCAACAACGGCGTAGAGGTTGTTATCGGTGCGGAATACCGCAAGGAAGAGCTGGACTTCAACCCGGATGAAGGCTTCCGCCTCGGCCTGGGTGCGGGCCAGGGTGGCGCTACCGTTGCCGTTCAGGGCGCCTACGACGTCAATGAATTCTTCTTCGAGGCCAGCGTCCCGCTGGTGGAAGGCGCAGCCTTCGCCGAGGAAGTGACTCTGGACCTCGGCTACCGCTACTCTGACTACTCCACCGACGTGACCACCGATACCTACGGCATCCGCGGCGGCTGGGCCATCAACCAGGACGTGAAGCTGCGCGCCAGCTTCCAGCGTGCCGTGCGTGCAGCCAACCTGCGCGAGCTGTTCCGGCCCCAGGGCCTGAACCTGTTCGACATGGATGCTGATCCCTGTGGCGGTCCGACCCCGGAGCGCAGCTTTGAAGATTGTGCTCGTACCGGTGTCACCGCCGCACAGTACGGCAACATCCTCAACTCCTTTGCAGGTCAGTACAATCAACTCGAAGGCGGCAACACCGAGCTGCAGCCGGAAGAGTCCGATACCTACTCAGTGGGCTTCATCTGGTCGCCGGCATTTGTTGAGGGCCTGGTCCTGAGCGTCGACTACTACACCATCGAAATCGAGAAGGGCATCGACAACCTGGGTGCAGAGTTCACTCTCAACCAGTGCCTGGACGGCAACGACTCTCAGTGCGAGAAAATACGCCGCGGCCCCCTGGGTGACCTGTGGATCGGTTCCGATGTGAACGTCAGCGGCCGGGTGTCTGCCCTGCTCGACAACCTCGCCATTGAGGAAGTCAAAGGCTGGGACATCATCGCTGACTACGACCTGAGCATTGGTGACATGGGTACCCTGGTATTCAACAACACCATGTCGATCATCGATACCTGGGACCAGCAGGAGCTCGAAGGCGCACCGGTAGTGGACTGCAAAGGCAACTGGGGCGGCGAGTGTGGCTACCCCACGCCCGACTTCCGCAACAACCTGCGCGCCACCTGGATGACCCCCTGGGACGTCACCGTGAGCGGCTACTGGCGCCACATCAGCTCGGTGACGGACCTCAACGGCAACCTGAACCTGCCCTCGGTCAACTACTTTGACCTGGCGGGTTCCTGGGACGTCATGGACGGCGCCTCGATCCGTCTGGGTGTGAACAACGTCTTCGACAAGGAGCCGCCGATCGCCGGCAACGCTGCTGGACCGTCCATCAACGGTAACGGCAACACGTTCCCCGGCATGTACGATGCACTCGGTCGTTACATGTTCGTCGGGGTCAGCGTCAGCTTCTAATCCCGGCTCAGCCAGCCCGCCATGCGGGCTGCGCTCTGGGATTCAAGCATAACCCGGCACCCGTGCCGGGTTTTTTTTTGACAGGCCACCACAATCGACTTTGACCTTTGCCCCAAGGCGGAGGACACTGAACACAAGGCAAGGAGTAATGTATGAGACATTCAATTTTTGCAATCGGCGCGGGCGCAGTTTTTACCCTGTTGGCGGGCTGCGCCGGAACCACGGGATCGGACACAGCGGCCGGAGCTGCCGGCAACAATGCGCAACAGGTTGCCAGCAATGAAGGGGTAACCTGCAAAACCGTGATCAAGACCGGCACCCGTCTTGGTACCCGCGTCTGCAAGAAAGACGAAGTGTGGGCCCGGGAAGCGGGCGACAGCCGCGATGCGATCAATGACATCCAGCGCAACAGTGCCCAGAGCGCGGGCCCGTCGGGCGGCTAGTACCGCGGTGCCGCAAAGGGGGGTGAGACCGTCGCCTACTCTCTGGTCAGTACCATTCTCCAGGCCGCCGGCAGGGCGTGGCCCGGCACCGTCAACTGGTCCCGTTGCAGCAGCCTGAAGCCCCGCGCAAGCAGCTTCCCGGTAGCGGCATCCAGCCGGTCTTCGCGCCAGGCGGCATCGAGCATGGATTGCATGCGGCCGGTGTAGGCCTGCAACTCCCCCTGCATTCCCGACAGCCACTGCAGGATGTCAGCGGGTTCGTATGCCGACATGCGGCGGTACATGTGAGCGATGTCCTGATACAGACGCTGTGGCAGGCCACCAGCTGCAGCCGGGCCGCGATCACGCAGTAGCTGTTCCAGCCCCCTGACCGCGGGCGTGAACGCCCGCTCCGCCTGCTTGAAGGTCTCGGGAGTACACTCGCCCCGGTTCAGGGCGAAACCGGCTGCAAATGCCGCCCGTGCCAATGGCAGCACCTCCAGTGCCTGCAGCTCACGCAGGACATCCCGATTGAGTTCGCACTCGCGGTAGATCCCGCCCTCATGGACATGAATCAGCAGCGCCAGGACACCACCCGGTGCAAGTAACGCAGCTGCTTCCCCGAGCGCCGCCTCACCGGCGTACTCAAGCCCGAACTGACTGACCACCAGGTCGAAACTCGCAGTCGCGAGGGGCAGGCGCGCGGCATCCGCCACCAGGCAGGTGCAGCCCGGGTGGCGACGCTCAAGCTCCAGCAGTGCACTGAGGGAGTAGTCGCTGCAGTATACCTGCAGTCCAGGTGCCACACTCCGGGCGTGGCCGGTAACAGCGCCGTTGCCACAGGCGAGATCCAGCACTGCCGGGTCTGCGCGCAGCGCCAGCTCACGGCGGAAAAAGTCAGTCCAGAAACCGCTCAGAACCGGCTCCTGGGGCCCTCCCTCCCTGTGCGCAGCATTCTCATGGGTACCACGCCAGTAGGTATCCCAGAACGCGGCGGAATCGGACCCTGAACCCGGTTCGCTCACGAGGCCTCATACCCCTTTACCGCCTGCAGCATGGTCGACACCCAGTACCGCTCATCTGCGGTGAGCTCCGGCCGCCAGATATCAAACAGCAGCACCACTCGGGTCTCATTACTCTGGTTCCAGGCTTCGTGTTCAACGCTGTCATCGAATACCAGCAGTTCGCCCTCACGCCATGGCCTGCTGTCGTTGCCGACGCGAAGTTCGCCACAGTTCTGCGGCACCAGCAGTGGCAGATGACAGATCAGGCGGCTGTTGACCGCACCGTGATGGGGCTCAATACGCGCCCCGGGCGCCAGGCTGGAAAACAGCACTGAGGGCATTTGCCCGGGAATGATGCACAGGGGCACCGCGGCCAGCGCCGCCATGGTGCGGGGGCAGCGACTGGCGACCTCCTCCACCAGGGTGCCCTCGCGCCAGAGGTAACAGGCGCTCCAGTCCATGCTGTCGAAGTTGCGGCTGTCGTTGAGGCGGGGCCGGGCCGGATCAGACTCCAGATAAGGTTCGAACAGCTCCGGCCCCGCCATCAGGCCGAGCAGCTCTGCACGGATCGCAGCGGTGTGCGCTTCCAGCCCCGCCGCCCAGGCAAACTCTCCACGCTCGTAGAAGGCCCGCTGCGGCAAGCCGGGGAAGTAGTAGCGGGTTGGCTGCTGCAACTGCACCGGCACCTTGCCGCAGGCGATATCCAGGGATTCTGCAAAGCGCGGTTGCTCGCGGCGGGTGAAGCCCGCAGTCTCCATTGCTTCCAGCAGATAGTCCTCGTATTCCGCGGCCCAGCGATCACAAACCTCCTGCGCCCGCTCCATGCCGCGGGCGACATCCGCCGGCACCTGCGGCATGCCAGCGGCGACCCGCAGCGCAGCCTGGTAGAAACCGAGCGCAACCCGGGGCTGCCCCATGCGATCCAGATGATCCGCCTTGAACAGCAGGGCGCGGATATTGCGCGGCTCCAGCGCCAGCGCCTGGTCCACCGCCGCCAGGGCGGCCTCGGCCTGGTCCAGGTTCACCCGGGCAAAGGCGAGTGCAAGCCAGGTAGTAGCTGCCGCGGGGCCGCTCGCAACCAGCTGCTGCAGGCGCTGTTCGGCCTCCGCGGCCCTGCCGGCACGAAGCGCCGCCAAAGCCTCCTGCAGACCCGGAGTCATCGCGTTGCTCATGAACAGCGTGCCCGCGGCAGGCTGCGGGGAAGGACTACAGAAACAGGAAGCAGTCGCTGATGCGGCATCTCATTATCCACCTGGAAAGACAGTCACCGGTGCCGCCAATGGTACCAGAATCGGGGTGGCATTGGCCCGCGGGACGCCGCTCAGCGGGTTGCCAGCAGGTCCAGCTTGTTGCGGTAGCGGGCCTGATGCTCCTCGCCAGCGTGACGGGACGCCAGTTCGAACTGCGACTGCGCCGCTGCCAGGTCACCCTGCTGCAGATAGGTCAAGCCGAGCAGGCGGTAAAACTCGTGCTCCCCGGATTCCCGCCGAATGGCCGTCAGCAGGAGCTGGCGCGCCGCCCCGTACTCCGCCCTGGCATAGGCCTCCTCCGCCAGGTGAAACAGGTAATAGGGGTTGCGGCGTCGGAACAGCTGTACCCGATCGCGGTACCAGGCGCTCAACTCCTGCTCTCCCAGCTGTGCATACAGCCGTGCCAGGTTGCTGTTGGCGGCGGCATCGTCGCCCAGCTCAACTGCCCGCAGGTAGCCCGATTCCGCAGCCGCGAGGTCCCCGTGCCGCCGGTACAGGGTACCGAGATTGGTCCAGACATGGGCAGTGCGCGGGCGCAGTTCAAGCGCGGCGCGCAGATGCAGGAACGCCCGCTCGTGGTCACCCTGCTCCATCCAGTGCACTCCCATGTTGTTGTGATAGCGCGCCAGGGCCTCTGCATCACTCAACACGCGACGCTTGTAGTCGCGGTCGTAGTCGCCGAGGTTGAAATCTACCACCTGCTCGCCGACCGGCAACTTGACCAGGGCATTGATATGCAGGTTGTACATCCAGGTCTCGCCGTCCGCGGTCCAGGAGGGTGGAATCTCCACCTCCTGGTAGCGGGCGTGGACACCGGCCTCCCTGGCAAGGGCGACAAACAGGTTGGTAAACGACATGCAGTTGCCTTCCCGTTGATAGAAGGCCTCTTCCGCGGTGAAGGTCCTGAAATTGTCATAACGCAGTTGCAGCCCGTCCTCCAACAGCGCCTGCAGAATCATCTCAATGGTGCGCGTAGGGCCGAGGCCAGCGGGCACGTGCTGCCGCAGAAACGCTCGCATATCCTCATTGACTGCCGTCAAAGCCACGGGCGGTGGTGCCGCATCGCGACCTATCCCGAACCGCTCACCCGAAAGCAGGTCGCCAGGCACCAGTGCTGCAGTCTGCAAACCCGGCGGCTGAGCGACACAGGCCACCAGGGTGAGCGCGAGGGCAGCCACTGCCAGACCGCAAGTGTGTCTTTTCCAATTCATGTCGGGCCTCACTGGCATGACCGTCACCTGACCTGTTCCCAGCATAGCACTTTGGGCTGTGGAAGACCGCCGGAGCCCTTACCGCGTTGATGCTGCCCGGGTTAAACTGGAGCGGCTACCTGGGAGTATTCATGGACACTGTATCCGCCTTCGTCACCCTGCTGTTCGTCATGGACCCGCTGGGCAATATCCCGATCTTTCTTGCGGTGCTGAAAGACGTGGAGGCAAAACGCCGCCAGTGGGTCATCTTTCGCGAAATGCTGATTGCCCTGGGCGTATTGCTGCTGTTCCTGTATGCGGGTTCGGCCATGCTCAACGTGCTCAACCTGCGCCAGGAGTCCATCAGCATCGCCGGCGCCATCATCCTGTTCCTGATCGCCCTGCGCATGATCTTCCCCAACCCCCAGGGCATGCTGGGCGACACCCCCGAGGGCGAACCCTTCATCGTGCCCCTCGCCATCCCCATGGTCGCCGGCCCCTCGGCACTGGCGATCACCATGCTGCTGGTGCACAAGGACCCGGAGCGGATGCTGGACTGGACCCTGGCCGTGGTCGGCGCCTGGGGGGTCTGTGCGGTGCTGCTGATGGCCTCGCCACTGCTGCTGCGGGCGCTCGGCGCGCGGGGATTGATCGCCATGGAACGGCTTATGGGGATGATCCTGGTGATCATTTCGGTGCAGATGTTCTTTGACGGGGTGCAGAAGTTTCTCAACCTGGCGGCGGTGTGACTGCTCGCGGGTCGCGGGTCGCGGGTCGCGGTGACAGAGCTCTGAGCCGGCGGCCAGTTCGGTGTGGGGGTTGCCGGACACGCCGTAAACCCATCCATGGGGGCTTGGATGCCTGGGCGGCCCCGAAAATCCATGTTTCATACAGTCCGGCAACCCCCACACCGAACCGGCCGCCTCCTTTTCTGCCAGCGAGATGCACGGCACTGCGTTAGCGATACTGTTTAGCTGGAATTCTGTAGCTGTGTTTAGAGCGAAACTGTGAATCCCCGGTGAAAAGAACCAGGAAACGTCGACTCAGCGCCAAATCGAGGCTCCGGTGCCTCTGGGGGCCTACATGGACTGTGTGAGACATGGATGTCGAACACAAGCTCCCATGGATGGGTTCACGGCGTGTCCATGTAGGCCCCCAGGGGTACCGGAGCCGAATTTAGAACTCGCGTCACCCAGGTCCCGAATCAAGATCTGGCAACAAAATCGCGGTCTTACCACCCAAGGTATCTATCAACGACCTTCAGGTACCTCTCCCGCAATGATCGGGACTCATTGGCCAGCTGATGCCCCGCCCCGTGCACCAGCTCAATCCGCAACCCCGGGAAGAGCTTCCCGTACCGCGGCAGGTTGTAGCGCCAGTCCACCGTGGTGTCGGCATCGCCCTGAACCAGCAGCGCCGGCCCCACGCCCAGGTCCTGCAGTGGCAGCTCCGCCAGCCAGCGACGGAGGGCGCCGACCCAGCTGACGTGGATGCGCTGGGACTGCAGCGGGTCGTTGCGGACAAAGGCGAGAAAATCGCGGTCGGAAGAATTGTCGGCAAAGCCACGGGGTACGGTGTCGGCGAAGCGGTGTACCAGGGCGTGGGCGGCGCGCACTTGCCACCAGCCGGCGGGGCGCAGCAGGGGGGCGAGCAGCACGGTGCCGGTGAAGGGCCAGGGTGGATGGTGGCGGGCAAACTCGACCAGGGCGGCGGCGCCGGTGCTCTGGGCCATGGCCTGCCAGGGCAGGCGCGGCAGTTCCAGGGCAGTGAGCACGTCAGCAATGGCGTCACCGTACTCGCGGAAATCGCCAATGGCGACGGGGGTGCCGGTGGACAGGCCGTGGCCGGGCAGGTCGAAGGCAACCACGTTGCAGCCCCGCGCCAGGGCGTGGCCGATGAGGTGCCGGTAGAGGCCGACGTGGTCCAGGTAGCCGTGTACCAGCAGCAGGTTGTGGCGAGCGTCCGCCTGCTGCCAGCAGTGGACAGCCAGCTGGCAGTCGCCGCTTGGCACAGTGCCAATCCGGTGGCTGACGCCCGGCTGTTGCCGGGCGAAGTCGATAGCGTAGAACTCGAGGTACTCTGCCAGTCCCGGTGTTGGACGGTCCTCGCCGAGTGGCGGCAGTGCGCCGCTCAGGGCCTGGAGGCTTTGGCGGTCGGGTGGCGCCACGTAAACCGGGGCGCTAGTTGACCTTCGGATCCAGCTCGCCGGCATCGTAGGCTTCCTGCATGGCAATCAGCGAGCGAACCTTGATCCGGTCGGCGTTGCCGGCAGTGCCAAAGGCCTCGTAGCGGGCAATGCAGATGTCCTTCATCGCCACGGTCGTCGCGGTGAGGAACTTGCGCGGATCGAACTCGGCGGGGTGCTGGGCCAGGAAGCGGCGTACCGCGCCGGTGGATGCCAGCCGCAGGTCGGTGTCGATGTTGATCTTGCGCACCCCGTGGCGGATGCCTTCTTGGATCTGCTCCACCGGCACGCCGTAGGTTTCCGGAATGTCACCGCCAAACTCGTTGATGATGGCGAGCCACTCCTGGGGCACGGAGGAAGACCCGTGCATTACCAGGTGCGTGTCGGGAATGCGGGCATGGATCTGCCTGATGCGGTCGATGGCGAGGATATCGCCGGTCGGCGGGCGGCTGAACTTGTAGGCGCCGTGACTGGTGCCGCAGGCAATGGCCAGGGCATCAACCCCGGTCGCCTTGACGAAGGCCGCGGCCTCCTCCGGGTCCGTCAGCATCTGCTCGTGACTCAGCGTACCCGCGGCGCCGACACCGTCTTCCTCGCCCGCCTGGCCGGTTTCCAGGGAACCCAGGCAACCCAGCTCACCCTCAACCGAAACACCGCAGGCGTGCGCCATTTCCACCACCTGGCGGGTAACGCCCACGTTGTAGTCGTAATCCATGGGCGTCTTGCCGTCCACACCCAGGGAGCCGTCCATCATCACCGAGCTGAAGCCCAGCTGGATGGAGCGCTGACACACTGCCGGGGAGACCCCGTGATCCTGGTGCATGACCACGGGAATGTGCGGAAACTCCTCGATCGCGGCCTGGATCAGGTAGCGCAGGAAGGGTGCGCCGGCGTATTTGCGGGCGCCGGCGCTGGCCTGCATGATCACCGGGGAATTGGTGGCATCGGCCGCCTCCATGATGGCCCGGGTCTGTTCCAGGTTGTTGACGTTGAAGGCGGGCACACCGTAGCCGTGTTCGGCGGCGTGGTCCAGCAACTGACGCATACTGATAAGAGCCATGGATAAATCCTCGATGAATTGCTGGCGGAGGCGCTGCCCTCAGGCATCCTCTCCGCGTTGTTGGAGAATGGCGACCGCGGGCAGGGTCTTGCCTTCCACATATTCCAGGAAGGCGCCGCCGCCGGTCGAGATATAGGACACCCTGTCGGCAATACCGTACTTGTCGATCGCCGCCAGGGTGTCGCCACCGCCCGCCAGCGAGAACGCGGGACTGTCGGCAATGGCCCGGGCCAGGGCTTCGGTACCGCCACCGAACTGGTCAAATTCGAACACACCGACCGGGCCGTTCCAGAGAATGGTGCCGGCGGTGGCGAGCACTTCGGCAATGGCGGCGGCGGCCTGGGGGCCGATATCCAGAATCATGTCGTCCTCGGCTACCGCGTCCGCAGGCTTGGTTTCCGCCACGGCGCTGGCGGACACCTCCTTGCCGGTGACCACATCCACGGGTACCGGAATACTGGTCTTGGCCATCAGTGCCGTGGCCGCGGGAATCAGGTCGTGCTCACACAGGGACTTGCCCACCGGCTTGCCGCTGGCAGCCAGGAAGGTGTTGGCGATGCCGCCGCCGACCACCAGCTGGTCGACCTTGTCCGCCAGGGTCTCCAGTACGGTCAGCTTGGTGGAGACCTTGGACCCCCCGACAATCGCCACCAGCGGCCGCGCCGGCCGCGCCAGGGCCTTTTCCAGCGCCGTCAGTTCCGCAGCCAGCAGCGGACCGGCACAGGCCACGGGCGCAAAGCGGGCCACCCCGTGGGTAGACGCCTGGGCCCGGTGGGCGGTGCCAAAGGCATCCATGACAAAAATATCGCAGAGTGCCGCATAGGCCCGGGCGAGGGTCTCGTCGTCCTTTTTCTCGCCCGGGTTGAAGCGCACGTTTTCCAGCAGCGCGACCTCACCATCGGCGAGGTCGACGCCCTCTCGCCATTCCGCCAGCAGGGTCACCGGCTGGCCCAGCAGCTCCGCCAGATGCGTAGCGACCGGTGCCAGGGAAAACTCCTCCGCAAACACGCCCTCCTCCGGCCGCCCCAGATGCGACATCAGCAGCACCCTGGCGCCCGCCGCGGCTGCCTGGCGGATGGTCGGCAGAGCCGCGCGGATGCGCGCATCGCTGCTCACCACGCCATCCTGCAGTGGCACGTTGAGGTCCTCGCGAATCAGCACCCGCTTGCCGGCGAGGTCCAGATCGTTCATCAGTATCATCGGTGCTCTCCTGCGCTGTTGTCCAGCCTACAGACTGCCCCACCAGGCAGCCACATCCAGCATGCGATTGGCATAGGCCCATTCATTGTCAAACCAGGTGAGCACTTTGACCAGCTGCTCGCCACTGACCCGGGTCTGGCTGGCATCGACGATGCTTGAGCGCGGATCGTGGTTGAAGTCACAGGATGCCAGTGGTTCGATGGTAAAGCCAAGCACGCCGTGATAGCCGGCCACAGAGGCCTGGCGCAGAATACGGTTCACCGCCTGTTCGCTGGTGGGCTGGCTGACCTGCACGGTGAGGTCCATGGCGGAGACGTTCAGGGTCGGGACCCGCAGGGCCTGCGCGGTAAAGCGGCCGCGAAGTGCCGGCAGGATGCGCTCGATGCCCTTGGCCAGGGCCGTATCCACCGGGATGATGGACTGTGCGGCGGCCCGGGTCTTGCGCAGATCCGTGTGGTGATAGGCGTCGAGCACCGGCTGGTCGTTCATGGCCGAGTGAATGGTGGTGATGGTGCCACTGATGATACCGAGAGATGCGTCCAGGGCGTGAATCACCGGCACAATCCCGTTGGTGGTGCAGGAGGCGGCCGACACGATCTGGTGCCCGGCGCGCAGGGTGTCGTGGTTGATGCCGTAGACCACCGTGGCATCCACATCACCCTGGGCAGGCTGCGAGAACAGCACCTTGCCGGCGCCGCCGCGCAGATGCAGCTCGGCGGTGGCGCGGTCGCTGAAGGCGCCGGTGCACTCCAGCACCATATCGACGCCGAGGTCGGCCCAGGGCAGTTTTGCTACCTCGGGCTGGCTCAGCAGGACAATGCGGTCAGCCGCCACCCGCAGTTCCCCGACATCCCCCTCCAGCGGCAGGCCGAAGCGCCCATGGGTGCTGTCATAGCGGGTCAGGTGCAGAACCGTGCGGGCGTCGGCGAGTTCATTGATGGCGACAATCTGCAGCCGGTCGCGCAATGGACCCTCGTACAGGGCGCGCAGGATACTGCGCCCGATGCGGCCATAACCGTTGATGGCGAGGCGCAGCACGGCCCTATTCCTCGAGCAGGATCTCTTCAGCCACCGCCACTACATTGTCGACGGTGAAGCCGAAGTGCGGCATCAGGTCGGCCGCGGGCGCGGACTCGCCAAAGGTCGTCATGCCCACCACCCGGCCGTCGAGGCCGACAAACTTGTACCAGAAATCCGTGTGCCCGGCTTCCACCGCGACCCGGGCCAGCACGTCACTGGGCAGGACCTGTTCACGGTATTCTGCATCCTGCTCCATGAACAGCTCGGCACAGGGCATGGAGACCACCCGCACCTGCCGCCCCGCAGCCGCCAGGCTTGCCGCGGCGTCCACCGCCAGCTGCACTTCCGAGCCGGTGGCAATCAAGATCAGCTCCGGATGCTGGTTACAGTCCACCAGGGTATAGGCGCCGCGGGCGATCGCGGCCACCTGCTCCGGCTCCCGGGGCTGGTGGGCGAGGTTCTGGCGCGAGAATACCAGCGCGGTCGGGCCCTTGCTGCGTTCCAGGGCCGCTTTCCAGGACACCGCGGATTCCACCGTGTCACAGGGGCGCCAGGTATGCAGATTGGGCGTCGTGCGCAGGGAGGTCAGTTGCTCCACCGGCTGGTGGGTGGGGCCATCTTCCCCCAGACCAATGGAATCGTGGGTGTAGACCAGGATAGAGCGCAATTTCATCAGCGCCGCCATGCGCACGGCGTTGCGGGCGTACTCCATGAAGATCAGGAAGGTGGCGCCGTAGGGCACGAAGCCACCGTGCAGGGCGATACCGTTCATGATGGCGGTCATGCCGAACTCACGCACGCCATAGTAAACGTAATTGCCGTTGGCGTCGGCGGCGCTCACCCCCCTGGCGTCGTCCCACAGGGTCAGGTTGGAACCGGCCAGGTCGGCGGAGCCGCCCAGCAGTTCCGGCAGCAGCGGCCCGAGGGCATTGAGGCAGTTCTGCGAGGCCTTGCGGGAGGCAATGGTCTTGCCGTCGGCCTGGCACTGTTCCACCCAGGCCTGGGCCTGCGCCGAAAAGTCCTCCGGCAGATCACCGGCCAGGCGGCGCCGCAGCTCGGTGGCCAGGCCCGGATGGGCGCTGGCGTAGGCCGCCATCGCATCGTCCCATTGTTGCTCGCGGGTGGCACCGGCAGGGCGCGCATCCCAGCCGCCATAGATGTCTTCCGGGATCTCGAAGGGCGCGTGCTGCCAGCCCAGGGCCTCGCGGGCAGCGGCAATCTCCTCGGCGCCGAGAGGCGCACCGTGACAGGACTCGGAGCCCTGCTTGTTCGGCGCCCCCTTGCCGATGATGGTCTTGCAGCAGATCAGGGTCGGCTTGCTGCCCTCGGCCCGGGCGGTCTCGATCGCCTGGCGGATTTCAACCGGGTCGTGACCATCCACGCTGGAGATGACCTGCCAGCCGTAGGCGCGGAAGCGGGCGGGGGTATCATCGGTGAACCAGCCCTCCACCTCGCCATCAATGGAAATGCCGTTGTCGTCGTAGAACGCGATCAACTTGCCCAGACCCAGGGTGCCCGCCAGCGAACTGGCCTCGTGGGAAATCCCTTCCATCAGGCAACCGTCGCCGGCGAAAACGTAGGTGTAGTGGTCAATGACTTCGTGACCCGGGCGGTTGAACTGGGCTGCCAGCACCCGCTCCGCCAGCGCCATGCCGACGGCGTTGGCAAGGCCCTGACCCAGCGGGCCGGTGGTGGTCTCGATTCCGGGCGCATAACCGTATTCCGGATGACCGGCAGTGAGGCTGTGCAACTGGCGAAAGTTCTGCAGTTCCTGCATCGGCAGGTCGTAGCCGCTCAGGTGCAGCAGCGAGTAGATCAACATGGAGCCGTGGCCATTGGAGAGCACGAAGCGGTCGCGATTGGCCCAGTGCGGGTTGGCCGGGTTGTGCTGCAGGAAATCGTTCCACAGTACTTCGGCGATGTCGGCCATGCCCATGGGCGCACCCGGGTGACCGCTGTTGGCCCGCTGCACGGCATCCATACTGAGGGCGCGGATCGCATTGGCAAGATCGTTACGGGCGGGCATCGGCAACTCCATGGCGGTAGACGTTCGAGGACTTTGGAAAAAGGGGGCGCCATTTTCGCGTAAGCAGGCGCTAACGGCAAACAAATCACCAAACATTTACCATCTGCTGGAGCCCGGCCGGCGACCTTGCCATCTATATCAAAATATTTTGATATAGATGGCAAGGCCTGCTAGACTTCCGCCCCATGTTAGTTGCCACCAGCCCACAACCCGCAGCCGGGGACTGCCCGGACTCGCGCTTTGATGCGCTCGCAAGCCTGTGCAAGGCCAGCGCGGACCCTCTGCGCCTGCAGATTCTGCGGGTACTGCGCAAGGACTCGTTCGGCGTCTCTGAACTGTGCACCTTGTTCGGCATGCGCCAGCCCGCGCTCAGCCATCACCTGAAAGTGCTCGCCGGGGCCGGACTGGTCGCCACCCGCCGGGAGGGCAACTCCATTTTTTACCGACGCAGCGAGCTGGGGCAGCAGCCGGGCCTGGATGCGGTGCAACAACAGATCTTCGACACCCTGGATGAGCTGCCCCTGCCCGGGGATCTGGCACGGCACCTGGCCGAGGTGCAGGCACAGCGGGAGGCAAACTCGCGGCACTTTTTCCGCGACAATGCCCACAAGTTCCGCCAGCAGCAGGACCTCATTGCCAGCTACGAACAGTATGCCGACACCGTGGCGCAGATCCTGCGGGACGCCCCGCTCGCGCGCCTGGACACCGTCCTCGAAGTCGGCCCCGGCGATGGCAGCTTCCTGGCTGAACTCAGTCCCCGGTTCCGGCGGGTCGTGGCCCTAGACAATGCTGCATCAATGCTGGAACGCGCCCGAGCGACCGCCACCGCGGCAGGGCTGGGTAATCTTGAATTCGTCCACGGCGATACCAGCCACCCGAGCCTCAGCGGGCTGCAGGCCGACTGCGTAGTGATCAACATGGTCCTGCATCACACCCCCAGCCCGCAGCAGATCCTGCGCGATGTAGCCGGCTGCCTGGCGCCGGGCGGCGTCGTGCTGGTCACCGACCTGTGCCGCCACGACCAGGCCTGGGCGCGGGAGAACTGCGGCGACCTCTGGCTGGGCTTCGCCCCGGAAGAGCTTGCCGGCTGGGCGCACGAAGCGGGCCTCGCAGACATTGCCAGCGTTTACCTGGCACAGCGCAACGGTTTTCAAATCCAGGTGCGCCTTTTCGGCCACCCAAATACAGCAACAAGGAACGCGGTATGAGCGAGTACGCCATTTTCACTTCTGAATCGGTCTCCGAGGGACACCCGGACAAAATGGCCGACCAGATTTCCGATGCCATCCTGGACCAGATCCTGAAAGATGACCGGGATGCCCGCGTCGCCGTGGAGACCCTGGTAAAAACCGGCATGGTCGTGATCGCCGGCGAGGTGACCACCAACACCTACGTCGACCTCGAGGACGTCGTGCGCAATGTGGTGCTGGACATAGGCTACAACAGCTCCAGAGTAGGCTTCGATGGCGCCTCCTGCGCGGTGCTCAACGCCATTGGCAAGCAGAGCCCCGATATCGCCCGGGGTGTGGACGAAAGTGCCGAAAAGGAACAGGGCGCCGGCGACCAGGGCCTCATGTTCGGCTACGCCACCAATGAAACCGATACCCTGATGCCCGCGCCCATCTACTACGCCCACCGCCTGGTGGAGCGGCAGGCCGAGCTGCGCAAGCACGGCACCCTGCCCTGGCTGCGGCCCGACGCCAAGAGCCAGGTCACCTTGCGCTACGAACACGGCATTCCGGTCGGGGTCGATGCGGTCGTGCTCTCCACCCAGCACGATGAAAACATCAGCCAGGCCGATATCCACCTGGCAGTGATGGACCTGATCATCAAGGAAGTCCTGCCCGAAGCCTGGCTGGGCCCGGACACCCGCTACCATATCAACCCCACCGGCCAGTTCATCATCGGCGGCCCCGTGGGCGACTGCGGCCTCACCGGACGCAAGATCATCGTCGACACCTACGGCGGCATGGCCCGCCACGGCGGCGGCGCCTTCTCCGGCAAGGACCCGTCCAAGGTCGACCGCTCCGCCGCCTACGCCGGCCGCTACGTGGCCAAGAACATCGTCGCCGCAGGCCTCGCCGACCGCTGCGAGATCCAGGTCTCCTACGCCATCGGCGTCGCCGAGCCCACCTCGATCTCGATCAACACCTTCGGCACCGGCAAGCTGTCCGACGCCACCATCGTCAAGCTGGTGCGAGAGCATTTTGACCTGCGGCCCAAGGGTATCGTCGAGATGCTGGATCTGAAGCGGCCCATCTACCGTAAAACTGCGGCGTACGGGCATTTCGGGCGGGAGGATCCTGATTTTACCTGGGAGAAGACGGACAAGGCGGAGGTGTTGCGGGCAGCGATGTAACGCGGGCTGGTTTGGTGGGCTGTGGTACTCCGTAGCATCGGCTCGGCATGGTGTTGGGGGATTTCGGGACACGCCGTGAACCCATCCATGGGGGCTTGGAGGAAACATCCATGTTTCCTACAGTCCCGAAATCCCCCAACACCACACCGAGCCTGACTTGGGTGCCGCGCCAAACTTTGGGTCAACCACCGGGCAGGCAGCGTTACATGCCTCTGTGCCACGACGGCGGGCAGCGAAGCGTCCCCCGCCGCCCGCCAGAGGGTCAGTT
>CAXBCH010000010.1:0-108587 GCA_963974125.1 uncultured Haliea sp.
GAGCACCAGGCGGAATTGGTGTCCCTGTTGACCCTGGAGCAGGGCAAGCCCGGCACCGGCTTTGCCGGCATGGGTGCGGCCTTCGAGATCGGTGGCACCCTGGCCTGGTGCCATGCCGCCGCGGACCTGGAGCTGCCGGTCGACGTGATCCAGGACAACGACGAGGCGCGCATCGAGGTGCACCGCAAGCCGCTGGGCGTGGTGGGTTCGATCACGCCCTGGAACTTCCCCCTCATGATCGCGATCTGGCATGTCATGCCCGCGTTGCGCAGCGGCAATACCGTGGTGCTCAAGCCTTCCGAGTACACTCCGCTGACAACTCTGCGGTTTGCCGAAATCATCAATGACCTGCTGCCTCCAGGCGTATTCAACGTGGTCACCGGCGATGGCAGTCTGGGGGCGGCCATGACCAACCACCCCGACATCAACAAGATCGTTTTTACCGGCTCCACCGCGACCGGCAAGAAGATCATGCAAAATGCCTCCTGCAACCTCAAGCGCCTGACCCTGGAACTGGGCGGCAACGACGCTGCCATTGTGCTGCCGGATGTCGATGTGGCGGCGATTGCCCCCAAGGTCTTTGCCACTGCCATGTTCAACAATGGCCAGACCTGCGCCGCTCTCAAGCGCCTGTATGTGCACGAGGATATTTACGAGGAGATGTGCGATGCCCTGGTGGCGCTGGCGAACAGCGTCACGACAGCGGACGGCAGCACCGACCCCGACTTTGGCCCGGTCCAGAACAAGGCCCAGTTCGCCAAGGTCTGTGCCATGGCAGACGAAGCCAGGGCGAGTGGCGCCCGTTTTCTCACCGGCGGCGAGCCCATGCCGGGTCCGGGGTACTTCTATCCGGTTACTATTGTGGCGGACATTGCCGATGATACCCGGCTGGTGCGGGAAGAGCCCTTCGGGCCGATTCTGCCGGTCATGAAGTTCAGTGACGTGGAAGATGCCCTGCGCCGCGCCAATGACAGCCCCAGTGGGCTCGGCGGTTCTGTGTGGTCGGGCGATCCACAGAAAGCGGCGGCGCTGGCCAGTCGCCTGGAATGTGGTACCGCCTGGGTCAATACCCATGCCATGATTCAGCCCGATGCACCTTTTGGAGGTTCGAAGGAGTCCGGCATCGGGGTGGAGTTCGGGCGTTACGGTCTGGAGGAGTACACCAATATCCAGACGGTCTATATCAGCAAGACCTGAGACGGGAAAACAGACTATGTGGAAAGGACTTGAAATGCGCGCATTAGCCGCTGTGCTCTGTGGTCTGGTGGCAGCGACACAGTCATCGGCCAGCGACCAACCACCGCCACTGCCGGTGGAACCCATTGGCATTGTCGAGACCCTGCCACGGGATTATCCCGAGAGCTGGTTCCTGGTGCACGATGCTGCGTTCTATCACATGTCCGATGGCAAGATATGGGTGCTGGATAGCGCGGAGGACACGGTAGCGGAGCAGGTCCAGGGCAGTTTCAACGTCTCGATGATCGGCAATATCATACAGTCGGCCAGTCGCGCCGAGATCTATGCCACCGAAACCTTCCAGACCCGTGGTACTCGCGGCGAGCGCACCGATGTTCTCACCATCTGGGATCAGGAAAACCTGAGCCCGGTAGCGGAGGTAGTCCTGCCCCAGGGCAAGCGTTTCATGGGACTGCCCGAGCGCGATGCGCTGTTGCTGCTGAACGAGGACCGCTGGCTGGCCATTGCCAACTTCAGTCCCGCCGCCTCGGTAACCCTGGTGGATCTTGAGGAGCGCAGGATCATCGGTGATATCGGTACTCCGGGTTGTGTCCTGACCTATCCCGCCGGCGAGCGCGGTTTCAGTTCACTCTGTGCCGATGGTCGCTTCCTGAGCACCGAACTGGCCGCGGATGGCAGTATCGTGGCACAGGTGCGTACCGAGCGCTTCTTCGATTCAGATGATTCACCGATTTTCGAGCGCCCTGCCATCATCGGCGACATGGCCTACTTCCCCACGTTCGCCGGCGAAGTCATTCCCGTCGATGTCAGTGGCAAGGTGGCCGGGGTGGGGGCAGCCTGGCACCTGGTGCCCGAAGCCGAGCGGGCACAGGACTGGGCTCCGGGTGGTATCGGCATCACCGCGGAGGACGACCTGGGTCGCTTCTACGTACTGATGCACCCCGAGGCCCACGATGGCAGCCACAACGGTGGTGGCGCCGAGGTATGGGTCTATGATCCCGCCAGCCAGACACGGGTGGCCCGTATTGCCTTGCGGGAGTGGGGCCTGTCACTGGCGGTCAGCCGGGGTTCGGAGCCGAAGTTGCTGGTCACCAATCCCGTGGACATGAGCCTGGAACTGTATGATGCACTGAGCGGTGAGTTTCTCAAGACCATCACCGGCCTGGGGCAGAACACGCCGCTGATGTTGCATGGTGCCCGCTAGCATGCTGTTGCCGGAAGTGGTGGCCATTGCCCTGGCGGGCTTCGTCGCCTGGCTGTTCGTGGTTGCCGGCCTGCACAAGCTTCGATACCCGGCGCAGTTCAGCGAACTCGCGGCGCAGTATCTGCCGGCGCCGCTGCGACCTCTGTGGCGGGACGCACTGGTTTACCCGGTCGGTGTTGTGGAAATTGCCATCGCGCTGGCGCTGTTGCCACCACAGACCCGGGGAGCCGCCGCGATCGCAGCCGCTGTCCTGCTGGCCGCCTACGCGCTGATGATGGCCTGGCAACTGGCGCTGGGGCGCCGCGACCTGCGTTGTGGCTGTGCCGGCCCGGCGTCGGAGGTGTTGGTGAGCCCGGCACTGGTGGTTCGCAATCTGCTGACCGCGGGAGTGGCCCTGCTGCTGGCGTTGCCGCTCGAGCCCATGGCCCTGTCGGGCGCTGGTATTCTGCTGGCGCTGTGCATGGCCGGATTTCTCGTCGCCCTGTACCTCGGCGCCGAACAACTGATAAGCAATAGCCAGCACATGGCCAGGAGCAGGTAGGACTATGGAGTTGTTGGTAATCTCGAACATTGTCCTGTGGCTGGGCTTCGTCGCCATGGTTCTGGTCAACCTGGCGCTTGCCCGCCAGATTGGTGTTCTCTATGAGCGGGTGGCGCCGGCTGGGGCGCTGATGCTGAACCAGAAGCTGAAGGTGGGTTCTCCTGCGCCCGAGCTTGCACTGGCGACGCTTGACGGTCGCTCCGAGCAGATCGGTGGGGCGGGCAGGGCCAAGTCCCAGTTGCTGTTTTTCCTGTCACCGGACTGCCCCATCTGCAATGAACTGACGCCGGCCCTGAAGTCTGCAGCACGCGCAGAGGCAGACTGGGTGGAGGTGGTGCTGGTCAGTGATGGCGATGAGCAGGATCACGCGGGCTATGTAAAGCGCAAGGAGTTGGCAGGCTTTCCCTACGCGGTATCGGAAATTGCGGGCAAGGCCTTCGGGGTATCCAAGCTGCCCTATGGGGTGTTGATCGACGAGCAGGGCACGATCGCCTCCATGGGCATCATCAATTCACGTGAACACCTGGACAGCCTGTTTGAAGCCAAGGAACGAAAGGTCGCGTCAATACAGGACTATATGAGCAAGCGCGAAGCCGTGCACTATGTGGAGGCAGACAAGGCATGAATTTCTTTGACAGGGTATTTGAGCAGCGCAGCAGGCAATTGGCGCAACACAGTTCCCGCCGCGGGCTGCTGAAAGGACTCGGCGCCATGCTGGTCGGTGGTGCCAGCATTCCCCTGTTGCCGGTTGCCCGTGCTGCCGGTAACGAGGGCACGGGGCGACCGGTGGAGGAGGGTGATCCCAGCAGCTGCGACTACTGGCGCTACTGTGCCATCGACGGTTTTCTCTGTGATTGCTGTGGTGGCAGCGCCAACACCTGTCCACCCGGTACTGAAATGTCGCCGGTCACCTGGATCGGGACCTGTCACAATCCGGCGGACGGTCGCAATTACGTGATTTCCTACAACGATTGCTGCGGCAAATCCTCCTGTGGTGCCTGCCTGTGCATGCGCGATGAGGGTGATCGCCCGATCTACCGGCCCGACAAGACCAATGACATCAACTGGTGTCTGGGGACGGCCAGTGTGACCTATCACTGCTCAACGGCCATCGTGGTCGGCGTGGCGTTCGACGACTGATGGCCAGGCTGATCCTGCTGCCGGTTCTGTTCTGGTGCGCCGCGGTTGTGGCCGCGGCCGATGACAGTCGCCGGGTGGTATTCGACTACCAGATGAACTGCCAGGGCTGCCACACACCGGATGGGTCCGGTTCCGGTAGTGTGCCGGCCATGAAAGGACACGTTGGTGTGTTTCTCCAGAGTGAGGCAGGGCGCGAATATCTGGTGCGGGTACCCGGTTCGGCAACCTCAGCGCTGAGTGACGAGCGCCTGGCGGCGGTGCTGAACTGGATCGTATACGAGTTTGCGGGCGACAGCCTGCAGTCACCGTTTACACCCTTTACCGCCGCGGAAGTCGGTCCGCTGCGCAAGAATCCGTTGAATGAAGTGGATGACTACCGGGGCCATGTTTTGCGCGCTATCGCCGGCGCCGATGCGAGAGAGTAAAACCTTATGAAAAAGCATTTGATTGTGGGCGCCGCGCTGCTTGCGGCTCTTGTTACTGGCGCGGCACAGGCCGAGGCGCCGCCGACACAGGTTCAGGCCTGTGTGGCCTGTCACGGAGCCAACGGCGTGTCCGGCACCCCTGCCTGGCCCAATCTGGCGGGGCAACACGAAACCTATCTGGCACAGCAGCTCACGGCGATGCGTGCCGGTGAACGCAGCAACCCGCTGATGGACCCTTTCGTGCAGAATCTGAGCGATGATGACATCCGTGTCCTCGCGTCCTGGTATGCGGCGCAGGAACCGGCCACCGCGGCCAATGGCGATGCCGGGCTGGTGGAGCGGGGCAGGCAACTATCCGGGGGCTGCACCGCCTGTCACGGCTACGCCGGCAAGCCGGTCGCCGATGCATGGCCGATCCTCGCGGGGCAGCACGCAGCCTATTTGCGGACCCAGCTGCAGGCCTACAAGCACGATGTGCGTATTCATCCCTTCATGCAGGCTGCGGTGGCGAATGTAGCCGAAAAGGACTTTGCAGCGCTGGCTGCCTACTACAGCCAATTGCAGCGCTGAGTGGTGGCACCGGCTTGCAATGAATCGCCCGAGGGCTGAAGTCGCCGCTCTGGAAGCGCTGCGCCAGCCGGTGCAGCGCGAGCTTGAACCATCCCTGTCCCCTCGCTTTGTCGCCTATGTGCGCGATTACCTGCTGGATCACGGCATTGCTCCGGAACCGGTATTTCGCCAGTGCGGTATTGAGTCCAGCCGCTGTGAAGAGTTGGATGCGGCGGTGCCGGCGCGCCAGATCGCGAGCCTGCTGGAGCTGGCGGCGGAGTACAGTGATGACCCCTGCATGGGCCTGCACATGGCCCAGCGCTATCACTATGAATCCGCCAGCCTGCTGATCCTGGCCATGTTGGCGGCGCCCTCTGTAGGGGATGGTATACGCTGTTTGTGCCACTATGACCGCTTTGTCGATACCGCGATCGCAATCGATTTTGATTTCAGCAAGTCACTGGCCGAATTCAGTTATCGTGTGATTATTCCCGAGGGCGTGGCGGTCAAGCAGCTCAATGAGTACCTGCAGGGCTTTCTGGTGCAGGCGCTCAATACCGCCACACGGATACCGGTACCCATCAAGCAGGTCTGTTTCAGCCACGACGACGACCAGAATGCGGCTGCACTGGAAGCGTTCTTCAAGGCACCTGTGAAGTTTTCCTGCCAGGACAACCGGCTGTTTTTCGATCGTAGCTACCTGCAGGAGCGCTTCCACACCAGTCACAATCTGCTGCACGATATTCTCGTCAACGCGATGAAGACCTATTTCGTGTCGGAGCAGTCGGGCAACGGTTTTGTCGACATTCTCTGCCGGGAAATCATTCGCTGTGGCGCGGACGAGTCCGCCACCCTGGAAAAGATCGCGGAACGGCTGGCCATCTCTCCCCGCACCTTGCGGCGCAGGTTGTCCAGCGAGGGTCGCAGTTTTCAGGAGGTAAAGAACCTGGCCCGGGCCAAACGCGCCAAATACTATCTCCGGCGCACCACCATGCCCATCGCCGAAATCGCCTATGAGCTGGGTTTTTCCGAGCTCAGCGCCTTCAGTCGTGCCTTTCGCTCCTGGGTGGGGCAGGCCCCTCAGGCGTATCGCGAACAGGGCGAGCCATTGAGCGGCGAATAGAATCTTGCTGCGTACTGAATCGCGCAGGGACTGCGCTCCCACGTGGCCTTTGGTCAAGCCTTTGTCCACATCTGTCAATACCGCCTGGAAGCAACGGCACTAAGATCAGTGGCTCCGAAAACGTTAACGGAGCCCGAGATGAAACAATCGATAAGAAACTGGGCGAGCGCGATTGCAGGAAGTCTGCTGGCCGTCGTGGCCGCGCAAGTCTCTGCCGCCGACACAGCGGGTGCCGCTGCGGATACCATCTATCTCAATGCGCGCATCTATACCGTAAATCCCGCCCAGCCCTGGGCCGAAGCCGTCGCAATCAGGGATGGACACTTTGTGCACGTGGGCGATCGCGCCGGCGCGGAGGCTTATCGTGCGCCGACCACCTCAGTGGTCGACCTGCAGGGCGCCATGGTCATGCCGGGCATCAATGATGCCCATGTCCATGCCCAGCGCGGTGGCGTAAAAAGCCTCTATGAATGCAACTTCCCGTTCTCGTCCACGCCGGAACAGATTGCCCGGCGCGTGGCGGAGTGCGTGGCCGACAACCCCGACGCTGTGTGGATTCGCGGCGGACAATGGGACAGCGGTTTTTTTGATACGCACGAGATCGAATCGCCCCGGGCGTTTCTGGATGCCGTCTCGGGTGACAAGGCGGTGTTGCTCAACGATGACAGCAACCACAACGGCTGGGTCAACAGCCGCGCCCTCGCGCTTGCCGGCATCGACCGGAACACTCCGGACCCGGCGGACGGCACCATTGTCCGTGATCCGGAAACCGGTGAACCCAATGGTTTGCTGCTCGAAGGGGCAGAGCAGCGTGTCTCGGATCAGCTGCCGGAATGGAGTGACGAGGAATTGCGCGCGGGCGCCCGGGAAGCCCTGCGCATTGCCAACAGTTTCGGCATCACCGGCCTCAAGGAAGCCTATTCCGAGCCTCGCGCGATGGCGGCTTTTCAGGCACTTGAACGAGCGGGCGATATTACCGCTCACCTGGCGCTGGGTATCCAGACGCCCTACGGGCACCGCAGCGGGCCGCTGGATTACGCGGCGATAGACGAACAGCGTGACCGCTACGCCAGCGACCGCCTGCACACCGCATTTGTAAAAGTGTTCATGGACGGTGTTCCCACCGCGTCGCGCACTGCCGCGATGCTGGAACCCTACACGCCGGAGAACGTCGATGCCGATTCCCATCGCGGCATGCTGCACCTGGAGCCCACCTTGCTGACACGGGATCTGATCGAGCTGGACAAGCGCGGCTACACGGTCAAGATCCACACCGCCGGCGATCGCGCGGTGCGCGTGGCACTGGATGCCATCGCTGCCGCGCGCGCGGCGAACGGCGACTCTGGTCTCCGCCACGAGCTGGCGCATGCCGGCTATATCGACCCGGAGGACCTGCCGCGATTTGCCGAACTGGACGCGGTGGCAGATTTGTCTCCCTATCTCTGGCATCCCTCCCCGATTATTGATTCCGTGGTGAGTGCCGTCGGCTCTCCGCGCGGCGAACAGTATTTTCCGGTCAAGAGCCTGCTCGAGGCCAACGCACCGGTACTGGCGGGCTCGGACTGGCCCGCAGCGGTCGAAACCATCGACCCCTGGCTTGGCATCGAGGCGCTGGTGACCCGGCAGGACCCGCGCGGGCAGTTTCCCGGCAGCTTCTGGCCCCAAGAGGCCATCAGCCTCGGCGATGCGCTGCGGATCATGACCCTGGACGGGGCCAGGGCAATGCGCCTGGAACACATGACCGGCACTATCGAGGTCGGCAAGTCCGCGGACATGATCGTGCTGGACCGGGACCTTTTTGCCATCGAGCCACAGGACATCAGCGACATTCGGATCCAGCGTACCCTGTTTGCAGGGGTCACCGTCTACACAACAAGCGGCGCGGACGACTAGTTCCGCGCCGCAAGGCAACGCACGCATAAATGACAAACCATTTGAGGGGAATGATCATGAACGAGAGACATCCGACGACAGAATTGCAGCGCCGCAGGCTCAGCACCGCGGTAGTACTGGCAACGCTGACAACGGCTGGCACGGTTGCCAATGCCCAGCTTGAAGAAGTGGTGGTAACAGCCCAGAAACGGGCCCAGAGCGCCAATGACGTGGGCATTACCATCAATGCCTTCACCGGCGACCAGCTTCGGGACTTCGGCGTGCTGACCGCGGAAGATATCGCCATGCTCACACCCGGGCTGACAGTGAATGAAACCGCTGCGACGGGTGTGCCCCTGTATACCATTCGCGGCGTCGGCTTTCAGGACTACTCAACAGCGGCATCCTCCACGGTCGGCATCTATTTTGATGAAGTCGCGATGCCCTACACGGTAATGACCCGCGGCCTGGTGTTCGACACTGAGCGGGTAGAGGTGCTGAAGGGTCCCCAGGGCGATCTCTATGGTCGCAATACCACCGCGGGCCAGATCAATTTCATCAGCAACAAGCCCACCCGGGAGTTCGGTGCCGGTGTCACCGCGAGCTACGGCAGCTACTCGACCTTCGACCTGGAGGGCTTTGTTACCGGCGGCAACGACCTGGCACAGGGCCGGCTGGCGTTCAAGACCATCCAGTCCAGCGAGGGCTGGCAGAAGAGCGCAACCCGCGACGATGAGCTGGGAGAGAAAGATGCAACCGCGCTGCGCGGGATCGTCAATTTCGACCTCAGTGACACCGTGCGTTTCATGCTGAGCGCCCATTACGTCAAGGATGAATCGGAAAACAAGGCGAACACCGCCTATGGCGGCACGCCTTTTGGCCTGGGCGAGTTCACTAATCCCTACAGGCCCCTGAATGAGTACCTGCTGCCCAGCGGCAGCAATTTTGGCGAGACCCCGCCCTGGTATTCCACCGGTGACAACGAGGTCGCCGACTGGACCAACAGTTATACCAGCCCCATCACCGGCAAGACGTTTGACATCAGGCCCCAGCGCGACAACGAACTGACCGGCTTCGCGGCCCGCCTGGAGTGGGATATCGGCAGCATGACCCTGACCTCGGTCACGGGCTACAACGAATTCGAGCGCGAGGAAGCCAATGACTGGGACGGCGGTTTCTACAACGATTCCAGCAACATCAATACCACGGATCTGGAGGTATTTTCACAGGAACTGCGTCTTTCGGGAGACACCGGCCCGATCAACTGGGTAGCGGGACTCTACTATGCCAAGGACGAAATGGATGAGTCCTATGACTATTTCATGTCTGACTCAGTGTTCGGTTTTGGCGCGGCTCCCTGGGGTGTAGATCTGTTCGCGGCGACGCCGATACTGCAACTTGATACCAGGTATAGCCAGGAAACCGAGTCGATCGCTGCGTTCGGTCACGTCGAGTGGCAGTTCACCGATGCCTGGCGCCTCACAGTCGGCGCCCGCTATACCGAAGAGGACAGGGACTGGGCCGGCTGTACCTTCGTCGCCGAGGACGGCAGCCTGGGGAACTTCCTCAATGCCAACTTCGGCTCCAGCCTGAGCCCGGGCGATTGCGGCACCATCAATGACGATCCGGCTTCGCCCGATTACATCTTTGCGGTCATCGGTACACCCCGGGTCAACGATGCCTTTCAGGTGTACGAGGATTCCATCAGCACTGATCGCTGGATGGGCAAAGTGGGGCTGGATTACGCGATCAATGATGACATCCTGATGTATGGCATGGTGTCGGTGGGCTTCAAGTCCGGGGGCTTCAATGGCGCCAATTCCAATACGACTCAGCAGCTGGTGCCCTATGACGAGGAAAAGCTGACTTCCTATGAAGTGGGCATGAAAGCGACATTGCTGGAAGGGCGGATGCAGCTTAATGCCGCCACCTTCTTCTATGACTACGAAGACAAGCAGGAACAGGATACTGCGGTGACTTTCGTCGGCAACATCTCCGGCCTCACCAATGTGCCCGAGTCCGAGATCACCGGTGCCGAAATTGATCTCAAGTGGCAGCCACTGACCGGCCTCAACGTCAGCCTGGGCGTGGCCTGGCTGGATACGGAAGTTACTAAGTGGAACGCGGTGGATCCCGACCAGAGCAGCTGGCCAGTCACGGTGCGTCGCGATGTCTCGGGCATTGAGCTGGCGCAGGCGCCGGAGTGGTCCTACGCCGGTCTGGTCAGCTACGAGTGGCCCCTGGCCAACGGCCTGGTAATGGAAGTGGCCGGTGACGTCAGCTTCACCGACGATACCTCGGGTGGTGTTTCTCCCGAGAACGCGACCGAGGACTACACCCTGTTCAATGCACGCCTGGGAGTCGGCTCCGCTGATGGCCAGTGGCGCGCGCTGCTGTGGACGCGCAATCTCACCGACGAGGACTATTATCCCGCTGCCTACACCGGGGGCAATGGTCCCTTTGTACGCAGTTATGGCATGCCCCGCACCTACGGGGTGACGCTGAACTACAACTTCGGCCAATAGGATTCGGGAACATGGATGTAGCGGAATACCTGCGATACGACGGTCTGGGGCTGGCACAGCTGGTCCGTGACCGCGAGGTCACCGCGGCGGAACTGGCGGACTGTGCGCTGGCTTTGGCCGCAGACTGGAATCCACGGATCAACGCGTTGGTAGAGGTCTTCGACGATACCGCTGCCAGTCTGGCGGCAACACCGCCGGATGCCGTTTTTACCGGGGTGCCGTTCCTGATCAAGGACCTGGTGCTGCAGGCCGAGGGCCGGCGCTGTGAGATGGGTTCCCGTCTCGGGGAAGGCCTGGTTGCGCCTGCCGACTCCGATCTCATGGCCCGTTTTCGGCAGGCGGGGCTGGTGACTGTGGGGCGGACAACGGTGCCAGAGATGGGGTACAACGTTGCCACCGAGACCGTGGCCTGTGGCGCCACCCGCAATCCCTGGGATGTGTCGCGCAGTCCCGGTGGTTCCAGCGGTGGCAGTGCCGCTGCGGTGGCCGCGGGGATCGTGCCGCTCGCCCACGCCAACGATGGTGGCGGTTCCATCCGCATTCCGGCGTCCTGTTGCGGACTGGTGGGGCTGAAGCCGGGTCGTGGGCGGGTTCCCATCGGCCCGGGTGCCGCCGACGGGCTCGGGGGCCTGGGTATCGAATTTGTGCTTACCCGCACGGTGCGCGACTGCGCAGCCATGCTGGACGCGGTGCAGGGTCCGGGCATCGGTGATCCCTATGTTATTGCGCCACCGGATCGACCCTATGCAGAGTCCCTGCAGCTGCCGGCCGGGCTGCGCATTGCGTTTACCGCCGAGGCCTGGTCGGGGGTGCCGGTGGATCCCGCGATTCGCGCTGCCCTGGAGGCGATCGCAAGCCTGCTGGCCGGCATGGGGCACCGGGTGGAGGAAGCTGCGCCGGCACTGGATCCGGACCGTTTTGCCGAGGCCAACACCGATCTCTGGTCGGCCCACATTGCACACTGGGTGGTGGACATCTGTGCCGCCACCGGGCGCAAGGCCGACAGTGACAGCCTGGAACAGGCGACACTGGCGATTCACGAGCACGGCTTGCGCCTGTCGGCCGTGGATCTGCTGCACGCGGAGGACTATTTCAATCTGGTCAGCCGCGACTTCGGGCACTTTTTTACCCGCCACGATATCCTGGTGACACCGACGGTAGCCCAGCTGCCCTGGGCCATCGGCGAGCATGCGTCTACCGGAGGCAATTACACGGCTCGCAGCTGGACCGATCACGTCTTCCGCGAAGCCCCCTTTACCGCCGTGTTCAACGTCACCGGACAGCCGGCGATTTCCCTGCCCCTGGGGCGCAGCGAAAGTGGCCTGCCGTTCGGTATTCAGTTTGCCGCCAGTCACGGTCGCGAAGACCTGCTGCTGGCACTGGCCGCAAGCCTGGAGCAGGCACGGCCCTGGCCGCTGATCGCGGACCAGTCCATCCACCCAACCCAGACCCGGAGCTAACGCCATGCAGGCCGCTACCCGCAGAACGGGCTTCGTCGCCCACGAACTCTACATGTGGCACAACACTGGCAATTACGCCGGGCCGATGCCCTATGGCAATCCGGTGCAACCGGATACCCATGCAGAAAACCCGGAAACCAAGCGCCGCTTCCGCAACCTGCTGGAGGTGGCCGGCCTGACCCCGCAGCTCCATGCCATCGCACCGCGAGAGGCCACGGAGGAGGAAATCCTGCGCTTTCATACCCGCGAGCACCTGGAGAAAGTCAGGGCGCTGAGCGCGGACGTCGGGGGCGATGCCGGTCCGTTTACTCCCCTGGGGCGGGGCAGCTACGAGATCGCCATGCTCTCGGCGGGCGGAGTGCTGGCGGCACTGGAGGCCCTGATGGCAGGGGAGATCGACAATGCCTATGCCCTGGTACGGCCTCCAGGTCACCATGCGCTGGCGGACATGGGCATGGGCTTTTGCCTGTTCGGCAATGCTGCCATTGCCGGCTTCCACGCCTTCGAGCAGTTCGGGCTTGAACGCGTTGCCTTTGTCGACTGGGACGTACACCACGGCAACGGTACCCAGAGCGCGTTCTACGATGACCCGCGGGCGCTGACCATCTCGGTGCACCAGGACAACTGTTTCCCGCCCGATTCCGGCTACCGGCACGAAAACGGCACCGGCGCCGGAACCGGCTTCAATATCAACGTGCCGCTGCCCCCCGGTAGCGGCGTCGGTGCCTACGAGGAGGCCTGGGATCGGGTGGTGATACCTGCGCTCGACCGCTTCAAGCCGCAGCTGATCGTCGTGCCCTCGGGTTTCGATGCCGGCGCCTATGATCCGCTGGGGCGCATGCAGATGCACAGCGACGGCTACCGCAGCCTGACCCGCAAGCTGCTTGACGCCGCGAATCGCCACTGTGACGGCAGGCTGCTGATGTGCCACGAGGGCGGTTACAACACCTGGACCGTGCCCTTCTTCGGGCTGGCGGTCATGGAGGAGCTCAGTGGCGTCGTCACTGGTACCGTCGACCCCTTTCTGGAGATGCATGCAGCGCTCGGTGGCCAGGACCTGCAGCCGCACCAGGCCGAGGCCATCGCTTTGGCGGAAGCCCTGCTGGAGACGCTGCCGTGCCAGGACTGAGCTGCCCGAGAGCCACATCGCCGCCGGAGACACGCTGATGGCACGCGCAGAGCCACTGGCGGCGGTGCAGGCCGTGATCCAGTCCTACATCGATGCCTGTGCCCGCGGCGACGTGCTGGCACTGCGGGCCCTGTTCCATCACTCGGCGATATTGAGCGGCTACCTGGCGGGAGAACTCGTCACCGGCAGCCCGGAACCCTTTTTCACCGCGGTAGGGGCCAATCCGGCGCCGGTTGACTCGGGTTTGCGCTACGAGGCCCGGATTGATACTGTGCATATCGATGGCCGCATCGCGACGGCCGTACTGCGGGAGACGGGGTACCTGGGCATGGACTTCGTCAACCATTTCCAGTTGCTGGAAATCGATGGCCAGTGGCATATTGTGGCCAAGTTGTTTGAGTCCTTGTAATCGGGTGTAGCCATTGCCATGAGACCTGCCGGCCGGAGCGAGCTGGAATCGCTGTATTTCGAGTATCCCGAGTATCCCTTCCGCAAGCCAGCAGAGCTCGACGGTGCCAGGCCCCGGCACCCGGTCATCATTGCCGGTGCCGGACCGGTCGGTTTGACGGCGGCGCTGGCGCTGGCGCGACTGGGCGTGGCTTCGGTGGTGGTGGAGAAGAAAAACACCGTCAACGACGGCAGCCGCGCAATCTGCATTTCCCGCTACAGTTTCGAGACCCTGCAACAGCTCGGTGTGGTCGCGCGCTTCGAGGCCAGGGGCCTGGGCTGGACCAGCGGCCGCTGCTATTTCCGTGACCAGCTCATTTACCAGTTTTCGATGCCGCACTCGGAAGACGAGCGGTTCCTGCCGATGTACAACATCCAGCAACAGTACATCGAGCAATTCCTCATCGACGCGGCCGCCGACTATCCCGGGCTGATCGATATTCGCTGGCTGTCCGAGGTGGCTGCCGTCAGCCAGGACGAAGCCGGTGTGGAACTCGATATTGTCACGCCGCAGGGCAGCTATCCGCTGCGGGGGCAATACCTGCTCGCGGCCGATGGCGCCCGCAGCACCGTGCGCAATCTGCTCGGGCTGCGTCTCAATGGCCGCAATCTGCCGGGCAACTACGTGATCGCGGATGTGCGCATGGATCACGACTTTCCCACCGAGCGCCGGTCCTTTTTCGAGTCTTCCGCCAACCCCGAGGCCACGATTCTCATTCACCGGCAGCCGGACAATATCTGGCGGGTGGACTGGCAGGTACCCGCGGACGCGGATCTGGAGGATGCGGTAGCGGAAGCCACCGTACGGGAGCGGGTAGCGGCCATCCTCGCCATGATCGGTCACCGGGGCGAGTGGGAACTGGAGTGGTGGAGCATCTATACCGCCAATACCCTGTGCCTGGATGACTATCGCCACCAGCGGGTGCTGTTTATTGGCGACTCCGGCCATATTGTGCCGATTTTTGGGGTTCGGGGGCTCAACAATGGCATCGCCGATGCGGTCAATGCGGCCTGGAAGCTGGCCTACGCGTTGCAGGGCCGGGCCGGTACGGGCCTGCTGGACAGTTTCACGCCCGAGCGGCGGGGCGCGACCCTGGATGTGTTCCGCAATGCCGGCAAGAGCTCCCGTTTCATGACGCCGCCCAGCCGGGGTTACAGCCTCATGCGCAAGGCGGTACTGGAGCTGGCGCTGACCGAGGACTTCGCGAAGCCGTTTGTTGATCCGCGCCAGGTACAGCCCTGGATCTACGATGACAGCCCGCTGACCAGCGCCGACACAGCGGACGAGGACTTCGACGCCGGCCCGCCACCCGGTGCGCCCCTGCAGAATGTCCGCCTGGGAGAGAACGATTTCCTGCTGGACCACATCGGCCCGGGTTTTACCGTGCTCTATTTCGCCGGTTCAGTCGAGTGCGATGCCGAGGTCGCCGGCCTGATGCCCGGCCTGCGAATGATGGATCCTGACTTGCGCGTGCTGGTGGCGACGCGGGAGGAGAGTGGCGGGGGAGTGGCGGGGGAGCAGTGCCTGCCCGACCCGTCGCGGCACCTCGCGGGCGTCTATGGTGCGGAGCCCGGTACCCTGTACCTGGTGCGCCCCGACCGCCATGTCGCCGGGCGCTGGCGGCACCCGGACGAAAGCACCGTCACCGCTGCCCTGCACCGGGCCCTGGGAGAGTCGCATGAAGCAGACGCTTGAATTCGCCGAACTGGAACAGGTCTACGACCTGCTGGCGGAAGCCATTGACGAAGCCGGGCCCGAGCAGGAGGCCGTGTTCCTGGCGAAGCTGGCGCTGCTGCTGGCCCGGCAGGTCCCGGATGTGGATTGCATCCGGGAGGCTATCGCCGCGGCGCTCAGGACTTGAACTGTTTGCCGATTCCGTCCCAGCAGCGGATGTAATCCCGCTGGCGCAGTTCCGTGTCCAGGGCCCAGGGCGTGGGCTGGAACAGGTAGCGCGACTCCAGCATGAAGGCGAGGGTATTCTGGTAGCGGTCCGGCACCAGTTCCACCGAGCTCGCCTTCTCGAATACCGCTGCTTCCGGGCCGTGTGGCGACATGCAGTTGTGCAGGCTGCTGCCGCCGGGCACGAAGCCTTCCTCCTTGGCATCGTAGACCCCTTCAATGAGCCCCATGTATTCGCTCATGATGTTGCGGTGGTACCAGGGCGGGCGGAAGGTGTCTTCCGCCACCATCCAGCGCGGCGGGAAGATCACGAAGTCGAGGTTGGCTACGCCGGCCGTGTCGGAGGGCGAAGTCAGCACCGTGTAAATACTGGGATCGGGGTGATCGTAGCTCACCGACCCCATGACGTTGAAGCGTGACAGCGTGTACTTGTAGGGGGCCGAGTTGCCGGTCCAGGCCACCACGTCCAGCGGCGAGTGGCCGATGGCGGCACGGTACAGGTGGCCGCCGAACTTGCACAGCAGTTCAAAGTCGCCCTCGATATCCTCATAGGCCGCCACCGGGTACTGGAAATCGCGGTCATTGGCGAAGCCGTTGGCGCCGACCGGGCCGCGCTCGGGCAACGTAAGAGAGGCCCCGTAGTTCTCGCAGATGTAGCCCCTGACGGGGCCGGCCGGCAGGTCGACCGCGAACTTCATGCCCCGGGGCACCACGGCGATGTCGCCGGGTTGCAGGTGCAGGCGCCCGCACTCGGTGCGCAGCAGCAGCTCACCCTGTTGCGGGATGAACAGCCACTCGCCATCCGCTGAATAGAAATAGCGCTGGCCCATCGACTCGCTGGCTGCGTACAGGTGAATGCCGATGCCCGTCTGTGCCAGCGCATCGCCGCAGGTGGCAATGGTCGTCATGCCGTCCAGCAGGTCGACGCCGGCAGCGGGCAGGGGCAGCGGATCCCAGCGCAGCATGTTCGGTGGTGTCGGCCCCGCCAGCGGCCCCGTCTGGATTCTCTGGCCAGTGCCGGTGCAGGGCTCGTAGTCACCCTGCACCACCGAGGGGCGTATCCGGTACAGCCAGGTGCGGCGATTGGCGGCGCGGGGCGCAGTGAATGCGGTGCTGCTGAACTGCTCCGCATACAAGCCGTGGTTGACGCGCTGTGGACTGAAGCGCCCGATCGGCAGGGCGCCGGCGAGAGCCTCGGTTTCGTGTTCGTTGCCAAAACCGGTGAGGTAGCTGAGTTCGGAGGTCTGTGTGTTTGCTGTCATCGGGGCATCACTCTTCAAGGTGGACCTGGCCGGCGATTGCCAGCGCCTGCTCCAGGATGTGTTGGTCGCCGACCTGGTTCGCCAGGAGCAGAATCAGGCGGGCATTGATGGCCGCGCTTTCGGCATCGCTGCGGTCCCGATGGATCTCGGCCAGTGCAGCGTAGAAGGCATCGGCGTTGCTAAAATTGCTGTCGGTGATCAGTGTGCTCATGCGGCCTGCTCCTCTGCCAGGTTTCGTCCCAGGGCCCGGTGCACGGCCCGGACCACGGCATCCGGGTCCAGCGTGCGCCAGCGCGCACAGACATGCTGGTCGGGGCGTATCAGGTAGATGGCGCCCTGGCGCAGGTCATAGCGCTGGGCCAGAATTCCCTGGCTATCCGCGATCTCATTGTCGTCCCCGGCCTGCTGACCCTGGGGCAGAACCCACAGCGCACCGATGTGGTTGCCCTCGCCTTCGAGGCTGGCGAGGGCGGCCTCCAGCTGCTGGCGCGCACTTGTCGTGAAGTCACCGTACAGTAGCAGCGTGAAGCGGTTGCCCAGACGTTCCAGCAGCCACTCCTGTTGGCCACCGGCGCCCACGACCGGTGCATCCAGGCAGGGTGACCCCGGGCGCATGCGCTCGGCAAAGTCTGCCTGGTCAGGTGTGTTGAGCGGGGTATCGTCGTAGGTGCAGGGTGTCGACAGCCGGCCACTGTTTACCAGGCTGCGGGCAAAGGGGTAATCGCGGGCGAGATCCAGCACGGTGTCCCGGAACAGGCGGGTCGCCGCATTCTTTGGGGTCATGAAGTCGGTCGCCCGGGTGGAGTGGAGGATGTTTTCCCGGGCCCCGTGCTGGCGCTCGGTATCGTGGGTCGCCAGCAGCGATGCCGGCGCGCGCCCCTGGAGAATGGCCGCCAGCTTCCAGCACAGGTTCTCCACGCTCTGCAGGGCGCCATTGGCACCGCGGGCGCCAAACGGCGAGACCTGATGCGCGGCGTCGCCCATGAAGATAACCCGCCGGTGAATGAAGGAGTCCATCTTCCGGCAGCGGAAGGTGTAGACACTGGCCCACTCCAGTTCCCACTTCTGTTCCTTGCCCAGCATGGCTTCGACCCGCGGCCGGATGTTTTCGATCTTTTTTTCTTCCTCCGGGTCTGCATCCCAGCCCAGCTGGAAATCGATCCGCCAGACGTTGTCTGCCTGCTTGTGCAGCAGGGTCGACTGGTTGGGGTGGAAGGGCGCGTCAAACCAGAACCGGCGCTCCGCGGGGAAATCCGCTTCCATGACGATGTCGGCAATGAGGAAGCGATCCTCGAATATCTGCCCCTTGCTCTCCAGGCCGAGGGACTCGCGGATCGGGCTGTTGGCGCCGTCGGCGACCAGCAGGTAATCGCAGCTGAGGCGATAGGGCCCCTCCTGGGTGTCGACCACGATATCGGTTCGATCGGTGCCGGCGGTCACCCCGGTCACCTTGTGCAGCCAGCGCAGGTCGATCTGCGGCATTTCCAGGCAGCGGTCCACCATGTACTCCTCGAAGTAGTACTGCTGCAGGTTGATAAAGGCCGGGATCTTGTGGTGCTCCTCGGGCAGCAGGTCGAACTCGTAGATCTGCTCCTCGCCGAAATACACCCGGCCGTGCTTCCAGATGACGCCCTTGTCGATCATCGGCCGGGCGCAGCCGTAGCGATCGCAGATTTCCAGGGTGCGCTTGGCGATGCAGATCGCCCGGGAGCCGACACTGACCGTGTTGTTGTCATCCAGAACCACCGAATCTATGCCCTGGAGGGCAAGATCCATGGCAGCAGCGAGGCCCGCGGGGCCGCCACCGACAATGATTACCCGGTGGTGTACCGGCTCGGCAGCATCCTGGTCGGGGCTTCGCTGGTAAGGATACTCGGGGTTGGTGTAGGTGCTTGCCATGTCGCGCATCCTCCGGGGGCTGGGCCGTGCTTATAGTTGCAAACGAGAATAAATATAGCGGATAGGTGGTCCGGTTACAACCGCTGCAAACGCGTTAAATATAATATGGGCCCCCATTTCAGGCGATCATCGCCCCATGATTAAAGTTGGCTATGCAACTAGTCTGTGATATGTTTCACGCATCATTTGACTGACAGGACGAGCAGATCCATGGCCAAGAAACCGTTTGCATCCTCCGCCGACCTCGGCGAAAAAGTGGAAACCCTGGAGGTCCTCGCCGAGGGCGTCTACGCACTGACCGCGGAAGGCGACCCCAATATCGGCGCCATCGAGGGCGAGGATTTCGTGGTCGCGTTCGAGGCGCGGGCCACCCCCCGGGCCGCCCGCGACTGGCTGTCCAAGCTGCGCGAGCACACCGACAAGCCGGTCAAGTACCTGGTGTTGTCCCACTACCACGCGGTGCGCGTGCTCGGGGCATCCGCCTTCGAGGCGGAGTCGATCATTGCCCACGAACAGACCCGTTTCCTGATCAACGAGCGCGGGCAGCAGGACTGGGACAGCGAGTTCGGGCGCATGCCGCGGCTGTTCCGCGAGCCCGAGGGCATTCCGGGTCTCACGCATCCGGATATCGTGTTCAATGATCGCCTGGAGATCCCCCTGGGCGGCGACTGCGGCGACCTGGTGCTGCAGTACTGTGGCCGCGGCCACACCGCGGGCGATATCTGCGCCTGGCTGCCGAAGCACAAGATCCTGTTTGCCGGCGATCTGGTTGAGGCGGAAGCGGCGCTGTATACCGGCGACGCGTTCCACTTCGACTGGTCCACGGGCACCCTGGACCAGGTCAAGGCCTTCGGCGCCGAGACCCTGATCGGTGGTCGCGGTGCCACCGCGAAAGGGCGGGCGGCAGTGGATGCCGCGATCGAGCAGACACGCGGCTTCCTCGAGGGCATGATCGCCAAGGTCGGCGAAGTACACCGCGCCGGCGGTACCCTGAAGGAGGCCTTCGAGGCCACCCACGCCCACCTCGAGCCCAAATTCGGCCGCTGGCCCATTTTCGAGCACTGCCTGCCTTTTGATGTGCAGCGCCTCTGGGACGAGTTCGACGGCATCGACTGGCCGCGGATCTGGACTGCCGAGCGCGACCAGGAAGTCTGGGACCAGCTGCAGGACTGATGCTGCGGGCATGGCGAAGGGGCAGGTGACTGAGCCGGCGCGGCGGGAACTGCAACTCGAGAGCTTCCTGCCCTATCTGGTCAACAATCTGGCAGACCGGATCAGTACCGGCCTTTCACGCATCTACGCTGGCGAGTACGGCCTGAGTGTTCCCGAGTGGCGCGTGCTGGCCAATCTGGCGGAGCACGGTGTGCTCAATGCCAAGCAGATTGTCAGTACCACCGGCATGGAAAAGAGCAAGGTCTCCCGGGCGGTGAAGAACCTCACCACGCGCGGCCTGATCGTCCAGCGCCGCAAGGAAGCCGACAACCGGGCGCGGGACCTCGCCCTGACGGCGGCGGGCCTGGCGCTGTATGGCGATCTGGTGCCACACGCCCTGGCCTGGGAAGGGGAACTGCTGGACTGCCTGTCGGTGAGTGAATACCGCGATTTCATGTATCTGCTGGGCAAGTTGCGTCAGCGGGCAACAATAATGGCACAGGAGTCACCCGGATGACGGCAATGGACCAGTCACAGCTGGAATTCATCTACGATCCTCTGGTCTACGAGCAGGCGATACCCTTTGAATCGCTGGCCGCCCTGCGTGCGCAGGGGCCGGTAGTGTGGGTGGAAGAGCATCAACTGCCCCAGTGGCCGGGTGGCAAGGGATTCTGGTTTGTCACCCGCCACGCGGAGGTTCAGCGGGCATTGAAGAGCGCCAAAATCTTTTCCTCGCAGGTGGGCGGCACCCAGTTGCGGGACCCTGCCACGCCCGACGATCTCGCCTATGTCCAGCAGATGATGCTGAACATGGACCCGCCGGATCATACCCGGCTGCGGCGCATGCTGATCAATGCCTTTACCTCGCGGGCGATCAGGCAGCTCGAGGACAGAATCCGCCAGCATGCCGCCGACATTGTCGACCGGGTCACGGCGGGCGCGCAGTCCGGCGAGTGCGACTTCGTCAAGGATATCGCTGCCGACATGCCCCTGCTGTGCCTGGCGGACATCTTCGGCCTGCCCAGCGAGGATCGGTACCTGATGTTCGACTGGGCGAACCGGGTGATCGGCTACCAGGATCCGGAGTACGCCGGCTCCTCGAGATTTGATGTCTCCCGCGGCACTCCCATGGCCCGGGAAGCCCTCAAGCTGCGGCCGCTACCCGATGCCGATGGCAAGCTGCCCGACCCCCGTTCCCGCCATGGCATGGACGATCTCTACCGCTATGCGCACCTGCTGGCGGAATACAAGCGCGAGCATCCGGGGGATGATGTGATGTCCATCCTGCTGGCACAGATCGACGAGGAGGGCGGCAAGCTCACCATCGCCGAGTTCGAGAACATGTTCTGGCTGTTCGCGGTGGCGGGCAACGAGACCCTGCGCAACGCCATTCCCGGTGGCATGCTGGCGCTGCTGCAACACCCGGCGGCCTGGCGCGATCTGCAGGACGCCCCCGACCTGATGCCGGGCGCGGTGGAGGAGATGCTACGCTGGTGGACGCCGGTCATGAACTTCCGCCGCACCGCGGCCGAGGACACCGCACTCGGTGGCGTCGACATCCGCTCGGGCGACAAGGTGTTGCTGTCCTTCCTGTCGGCCAATCACGATGAACGGGTATTCAGTGACCCCGCCGTGTTTGACATCCGCCGCGCCCCCAACCCGCACCTGAGTTTCGGTCACGGCCCCCACTTCTGTATCGGCGCCCAGCTGGCGGTGGCACAGATGCGGGCCCTGTTTACCGAACTCGGGCGCAGATTCGATCGCTTCGAACTGGTGGGTACCCCGACGTTCCTGCGCTCCAATTTCCAGCGCGGGGTGAAGACGCTGCCGGTGCGCTGGCAGGTCAGGCAATAACGCAACAGGGCGGGCAAGCCAATGACAGATACCTCGGCAATCACGCTGGAAGCCGCCAACGCGCAGCTGGCCAGGGTATTCGCCCCCTGGGTCGCGGGGTTGCAGCCGCGGGTGGAGAGCATCGACGCGGAATCAGTGGTCATGCGCATGCCCTGGTCGGAGCAGCTGTGCCGTTCCCACAACATGGTCTGTGGCCAGGCGATGATGGCCCTGATCGATACCTGCATGGTCTTTGTCTGCTACGCGGCACAGGGCCGTTTCGGCAACTGTACCACGGTGTCCCAGAATACCAGTTTCATGCGCCCGGTGATTGACCAGGACATCATAGCCAGCGGCCGTGTGCTGAAGCCGGGCCGGCAGTTGATCTTCGGTGAAGTGACGTTGCGCGCTGCTGGCGACCAGCGTGTGGTCGCCAACGGTACCTCTACCTATATGCTGCTGCCGGATTGAGGCGCACTGCTACAGGTAGATGACCATCGACTGCTGGGCTGCCTCCGGGTTGATCAGGTCCACGCGCTTGCGGCGAATGCGATAATCATCACCCTCGGCCAGCAGATGGTGCTCGCAGGTGCCCGCATAAATGCGCTGCTCCTCGCGATACCAGACAATGACGTGAAAACTGGAGGTCACCACCAGCTCCCCGCTGTCGGTCTGGCCCTGCATCTGGATATTGCCCAGCAAGTGTGAGCAGCGAACCGGCCACTCCTTCGAGGCAGAGCGGGGGTGGACAAAGTTGCGCCGCCGGATCTCCATCATCACCCGGTCATCGTAGATGTGCGAGATATGGTTCAAGGGATCGGACTGTCCCTCTGTGCCCGGGATCCAGTAGCTGCCGTCCTCGGTAAACAGCTCCATCCACCGGTCCAGGTCGGGCCGGTCCAGCAGGGACGCCTCGCGGTAGAGAAAATCTTCGATCGCCTTGATGTCTGCGTTGCTCACTGGAATACCTCCCCGGTCATGTACTCGCTCCAGGCCTTGTACTGGGTGCGCATGTCGAGGTCGCTGGTGCCGCCACCGATGACGCGATCCTCCAGCTGCTCGTCTTTCCCGTACTGACGGTGGAACTCTACCCACTCGCTGGCGCTGGACTCCAGTCCCTCCTGCGCCCGCCGGTAGACTTCCTGGTCGTCGGGGCCGACCATGCCGAAGGAGGAGTTGATCAGGCGGGAATAGAGCAGGGTACGCTGCAGCATCTCGTCGGGCGCGCCCTTGAGGCGGAAGGACCAGGTCTCGACCACGAAGCGATCCACCGCAATGGGGCGCACGACGCGGATATTCTGTACCGCGCTCTTGATCGTCAGCGAGGGGTAGTAGAGGGTGTTGTGGGTGTTGAAGGAATAGATCTCGCGCGTCCGTTCCTCGCCGTAGGCCTTGACCATGGCCTCGTGATAGGCGGGCAACACGGTGTAGTCGGCGTGAATACTGGTCTTGCCACCGTCGTAGTGATGGCCGTAGCGGAACCCGGTGATACCTGAATCCTCGAACTTTTCATAGGAGGAACCGAACGGCGGAATGATTTCCGCCTCGCTGCGCTGCTTGACCGCCGACGCCGGCAGCGTGGCGATAAAGTCTTCCGCCGCCTGCACCACGGACTGGTGCACCACCATCGGGTGCATGGTGTCGTTCAGGTTTTCCAGAATGAACTTCCAGTTGCACTGGTGTTCGTAGCGCAACACGCCGCCGGCCACTTCCACTTCACCCTCCGGGGCGCGGTCGCAGAGGTTGTCCAGGCAGTCGACCGCGCCGCCGAGCCAGGTCTTCAGGTCCGGCGCAGCACTGGACAGGGTGGCGAAGACAAAGCCCCGGTAGCTTTCGACCTGGGTCACGGACTGCATGCTGTAGCAGGGATCGCTGCTGTCGAAGCCGGTGCCGTCGTAGCCACTCTCGTTGGGGATCTTCAGCAGGCCGCCGTCGTGGCGGAAGGTCCAGCCGTGATAGGGGCAGCGGAAGGCGCCGCGGACGTTGCCCTGGCGACTCTCCACCAGCTTGGCGCCCTTGTGGCCGCAGCGGTTGTGCAGCACATGTACGCTGCCCGTCTTGTCGCGCACCATCACCACCGGGATCTTGTGATTGATATTGGTAGTGAAGAAGTCACCGGGGTTGGGAACCTGGGACTCGTGGCCGATGAAGATCCAGGCCTGGCCCCAGATCCGCTCCATCTCCAGTTCGAAGATGTCCGGGTCCAGGTACAGGCGCTTGTGCAGCCGGGTTGGCTGCACCAGGCCGGCGAGTTCTTCCTTGCTCACATCTTTCGTCATGATATGCCTCCGTTTACAGGGACAGTGAACCCAGGCTGGCGCCGCCGCAGACCATCAGGGTCTGCCCGGTCACGAAACCGTTGTCCGGATCATTGAAAAAGCTGACGGCCCGGGCGACATCCGCCGGCAGGCCCAGGCGCCGGACCGGAATGCTGCGGGCCATGCTGTCCAGTTTCGGGCTGTCTTCGGGAATGACTTCGTGGAACATCTCGGTGGCGCTGATGGGGCCCGGCGCCACCGTGTTGACGGTGATGCCGTATTCCCCCAGCTCCAGGGCCCAGGTGCGCGCCATGCCCATCATCCCGGATTTGGTCGCGGAATAGCTGGTGCGGGTCTGCAGACCGAGGGCGGCGCGCGAGGTGATGAGGATGATGCGGCCAAAGTGCCGGGCCTGCATGCCGGGCAGGAACGCCTGGCTCAGGGTTATGGCCGCGCCAATATGCACCTGGGACAGGTAGTCGTAGTCCTCCAGTTTTACCTCCGGCAGCAGGTTGGGGCGGATCAGGCCGGCATTGTGCACCAGGCTGGTGACCTCGTGCTCCTGTGCCAGCTGTTGTGCGATCGCTGCCGTGGCGGCGCGATCACTGAGATCCAGTTCGATATTGCGCAGGCGGGCGTGATCCAGTTCCAGCGGCCGCCGGGCCAGGTTGACCACCTCGTGGCCGGCGTCGAGAAACGCGCGGCAGATGGCGGCGCCGATACCGGTGCTGCCACCGGTGACGACTATCGTTTTGTGCGCAGCTTGCATGTCAGATGCCCTCGGGGTTGATGGCGGGTTCGAGCAGGCCGAGCCCGGCGGCGATTGCATGGCGCTGGCTGCGGCTGGCGATGGGGGTATCCGCTGCCACCGCGATCATGACCGCATTGAGCGAACAGTCGGTATGGGTGAAGACCTGCACCGCGGTATCCGCGGCCAGGGTCGCCGGCGTGTCGGCAGCAAAGGTTTCCAGTGCCAGATGGGCAAAGACGATAGCCCCGCAATCCAGGCGCACACTGGCCACCGGCCAGGGTTTTTCCACCAGGCGCCGCTTGAAGTATTCCCAGAGGCTGTGATGCAGCTCGATCCTGCTGACCAGGCGCCCGCTGCCGGGCGTGGGGCGCCACACCAGGGCGTCGCCGAGACACCGCTGGCACAGTTCCCGGGAGGGATACTGCACGCTGCCACAGTCGCGACAGTGCTGCAGGGCCAGTGCCACCGGCAGGTTGGCGGCATTGAAATCAGTGCCCAGCGGCGTGCGTTGCTTGGGCGGGCGCGCCAGCTTGCGCAGCGAGGGCCGGTTCAGCTTCAGCCGGCTCCGCATGGTGGGCGTGGTACTCATCGCTCACTCCTTGCCAGGATGGCCGCGGCGGAGCACAGCCCGCGGTCGTAGTTGATCATGCCGAAACCGCTGACCATGGCGTGGCGCGCCTGTGGCACCTGGTTGCGGCCAGCGCTGTCGGTGAGCTGGCGCAGGCTCTCCACCACGCCGAGGTAGCCTGCGGCGGCGCCCGCCTGGCCCACGGAGAGCTGGCCCCCCGAAGTATTGTGGGGCAGCTTGCGGGCTTGCGGGCCGCTGCCGTCAAACCGCAGGTCCGTGTCCTGTACCCAGCCCGGCGCCTCGCCCTTGGTACAGAAGCCGAGGTCTTCCATCTGCAGCATGCTGATCACCGGGTAGTCGTCGTAGGTCTGCAGCATGTCGACCTCATCCGGCCCGAAGCCCGCCCGGTTCCAGAGTCGCTCGGCATATTCGGTCCAGCCACCGCGCAGCTGGATGTCGTCATCGCGATGGGCGTTGTGGAGCTCATCCGCGGCCAGGATCCGGCACCAGCCCAGTCCCAGGGACCGGGCCCGTTCCTCGGACATCATCAGGAATCCCTCGCCGCCGGCGCAGGGCATGACACAGTCCAGCAGATGCAGGGGCGCGGCGATGGGGCGCGCCGCCAGATACTGTTCCAGGCTCAGGGTCTTGTGGCCCAGCAGGGCGTCGGGGTAGTGATTGGCGTTGTAGCGCTGGGCTACCGAGATGGCGCCGAAATCCTCGCGGCGGGCACCGAAGTCGTCCATGTAGCGCCGGGTAATCATGGCAAAGGCGGCGTTGGGGCCGCCGCCGCCGTAGGGAAAGGAGGCGTCGATGGTGAAATTGCTGAAGTTGGCGGCGGTGGCCTCGAAAGAGCGGTGGGCGGCACCGTCGCCACCGATGCAGGCGATGATCTCGGCGTCGCCGGCCTGGATGGCGCGGGCGGCGCGGCGCAGGGCGAGGATGCCGGAGGCGCCGCCGTAGGGCATTTGCTCGATCCAGCGCGGGCTCAGCTGGAAATGCTGGGTCAGGGTGATGGCGGAGTCGGCACCCAGGGAAAAGCTCGACACCGCCAGGCCGTCAATGTCATCCGGGCCCAGGCCCGACGCCGCCAGCATCCGGCGCAGGGTACTGCCGATGAACCAGGCCGCCCCGCGCGGACTCTGCCGGGCATAGCCGAAACTGACCGGTGTGGTCAGCGCAACGCCGGCATAGTCTTTCATGAGGCCCCCCGGCGTTTCTTCAGTGCGCAGGTATCGACGCAGTCGCCCGCGGCCACCCGTTCCCTTGCCAGGGTCTTGACCTCGCCCCGGCGCGGCTTGTTGGAGGCGGTAACCGGCAGCTCGTCGCAGAACAGCACATAGCCCGGTGCCTTGTAGTAAGCCAGCTGCTCCAGGCAGTGACGCACGATGTCCGCGGCCAGGGTTGCCCTGTCTGCCGTCGGTGCACTCGCGATCACGGCCGCGGCGACCTCGTCGCCACGCAGTTCATCGGGCACTGCGGTCACCACCACCTGGCTGATGGCCGGGTGCGACAGCAGGGCCGCTTCGACTTCCAGCGCCGAGATGTTTTCCCCGGAGCGGCGGATCACGTTCTTGCGTCGGTCAACGAAAAACAGGCTGCCATCGGGGCCCTCGCGTACCACATCGCCGGTATTGAGCCAGCCATCCTGCCAGATTTCCGCGGTGGCTTCCGGGTTTTTCAGGTAGCCGGAGAAGAAGCCCCGGCGCGGATCAGGACCCGCGGCCCGCACCCGCAGCTCCCCCGGTTCGCCGGTGGGCACGGGATGCCTGTTCTCGTCCACCAGCTGGTATTCCAGGCTGTCTGGTGCCCTGCCAAAGCAGCAGCTGCCGACATGGCGCGGCTCATGGTTGGCAATGATGCTGCCGCCGACGCCGGATTCCGTCATCGCCCAGGCTTCCAGCAAAGGGAAGCCGAAGCGCTCCTCGAACACGGCGTGGTGGCGCGGATTGACGCCGGCACCGAACCCGAACCGGATCTGGTCGCCGCAGTTGTCATCTGCAGCCGGCGGCAGCTCCAGCAGTATCGCGGGCAGCACCCCGAGATAGTGGACAATGGTGGCGCGGCTCTCGCGCACGGTCTGCCACCACTCCCGGGGGTGGAAGCGATCCAGCTGCACGATGCAGCCCGCGCTCATGATCATCGCCATGCTCGACACTGCCATGGCATTCATGTGGGTGAGGGGCAGGGGTGTCAGCAGGCGCTCCTGGCCCTGGCGCAAGGCAGCCAGGCCATCGAGGGCGTTGTACCACTCGCCGGCATAGAGGAAGTAGCTGTTGTCGAGAATGCAGGCCTTGGGCTTGCCGGTGCTGCCCGAGGTATACAGCAGGGCGCACTCCACGTCACCGGGAGGGTCGCCAGCGGCCGTGGCGCCGGTAACCGCGGCAAGCGCCTCGGTGCGGTTGCAATCGCCAACGGGGATGGGTGCTTCCAGGTTCGCGCACAGCGTTGCCAGCCGCGGCAGCAGATCCGGCAGGGCCACCAGCAGGGCGGCCTCGCCGTGGCTCAGGAAGTAGGCGATCTCCTCGTCCTGCATGTCCCTGCTTACCGGGATCACGCTGCAGCCGAGACTGTTGAGGGCCAGCCAGTGGAGGAAGAATTCGGCGCGGTTGTCCAGCATCAGCGCGACCCGCAGCGGATAGCCATAGCCGGCAGTTCGGTAGTGCACTGCGAGCCTGTCTATTGCATCCAGTGCCTGCCGGTAAGTGAGATCCACGGGCCCGTCGCTATAGGCCCTGGATGCCTGCAGCGGGATGTGCAGGAAAGGATTGCCACCTGCTCTCGCGGCAGTATCCGCAAATACCTGGTAGACGCTGTTCACACGCTGTTCCTGTCCCTGGTTCACTTGACCGCTGTCACCTCGATTTCCACCTGTGCTTCGTCTTCAATCAGCGCTGTCACTGCAACCACGCTCATCGCCGGGAAGTGCTTGCCGATGACCTCCCGGTACACCGGGCCGAGCTCGGCGAGGCGGCTGACATAGGCCTGCTTGTCGGTAATGAACCAGGTCATGCGGGTGATGTGCTCGGGACCGGCGCCCGCGGCTTCCAGCACCGCACAGATATTCAGCAATGTCTGCTTCACCTGGCCAATGAAGTCATGGGTTTCGAACACGCACTGCGCATTCCAGCCGATCTGACCACCCACGTAGATGGTTTCCGTGCCCTTGGCCAGTATGCCATTGGCATAGCCTCGGGGTCTTGGCCAGCCCTCGGGCAGTAGAGTAGTGTTCATATCCTGTGCTCCATAATATTTCCGCGTTGCGCTGGATTATATTTTAAGCCTAAAATATAATCCAGCATCAAGCGCAAGTATCTTTTTTGCCCGGGCGGAATCAACAGGGAGAAGACACATGACCACAGACCTGCTCAAGGATCTGGCATCGGCACTGCTCACCGGAGGTGTCAGGATCGTGGACCTGACCGCGACACTGTCACCGGAAACGCCTACCCTGCCATTGCCCACCGAGTTTGGCTGGGGCGAGTCCTGGCCCTTCAGCATGGAGACCATCTCCCGCTACGATGAAAAGGGTCCGGCCTGGTACTGGAACAACCTGCGCTGCGGCGAGCACACCGGCACCCACTTTGACGCGCCCATTCACTGGGTGACGGGCAAGGACCACGAGAACCACGCCACCGATACCTTGCCTCCGGAGCGTTTCGTCGCCCCCGCAGTGGTGATTGACGCGGTTGCGGAGGCGGAGGCGAACCCCGACTTTCTCATGACGGTGGATTTTATCCGCGACTGGGAAGCGCGTCACGGCGAGATCCCGGCAGGTGCCTGGGTTCTCTATCGCACTGACTGGTCGAAGAAGGTGGGTACCGACGGCTATCTCAACCAGCACGGGGACGGTTGTCACACACCGGGCTGGGATCCGGCGACGGTGGCGTTTCTCGCCGAGGAGCGCGATGTTATCGGCGTCGGGGTCGAGACCGTGGGCACCGACTGTGGCCAGGCCTCGGCCCAGGAGCCCATCTTCCCCTGCCACAATCTCATGCACGGGGCCAACAAGTGTGGCCTGGCGAGCCTGTGCAATCTCGACCTGCTGCCTGCCACTGGCGCCATCCTGATCGCCGCGCCACTGAAGATCCGCGAAGGATCCGGCAGTCCGGTCAGGGTGCTCGCCCTGGTTCCCGGGAGCTGATCGCGCCATGGCCGAACGTTCGTTTGCCGAGGAAGTCCTGAAGCTGCGCGCCGGTGACGGTGAGGTGTTTCGCGGCGAGGGTATCCTCGCCATTACCAAGGCGCTGCTGCAATCCGGTGTCTCCTATGTCGGTGGCTACCAGGGCTCACCGATTTCCCACCTGATGGATGTGCTCAACGATGCCCGCGAGATCCTGGGCGAGTTGGGCGTTCACTTCGAGGCCAGTGGCAGCGAGGCCACGGCCGCAGCCATGCTCAGCGCCTCGGTCAACTACCCGTTGCGCGGCGCCGTGACCTGGAAGTCCACGGTGGGCACCAACGTGGCCTCCGATGCCCTGTCCAACCTGGCCTCCTCGGGTGTGGTCGGCGGCGCCATGGTGATCGTCGGCGAGGACTATGGTGAAGGTTCCAGCATCATGCAGGAACGCACCTATGCCTTTGCGATGAAGGCGCAGATGTGGCTGCTGGACCCGCGGCCCAACCTGCCCAGCATCGTCGACATGGTGGAGCACGGCTTTGGCCTGTCCGAGGCCAGCAATACGCCGATTTTCTACATGATGCGGATCCGCGGCTGCCACGTGACCGGGGAGTTTGTGGCCCGCGACAATGTCGCGCCGGGTTTCAGCGACCGCAATCCGGTGGCACCGAGGCGGGAGCCGGAAAAGATCATCCTGCCGCCACATGTCTACGCCCAGGAGCGGGAGAAGATCGATCTGCGCCTGCCCGCGGCGCTGGATTACATCCGTGAACACAAGCTCAATGAAGTCTTCCCCGGCCAGCACCAGCAGGTCGGGATCATTCTCCAGGGCGGCACCTACAACACGGTTATTCGTGCGCTCCAGCGCCAGGGTCTCGCGGATCCCTTTGGCAACACCGACATTCCGCTCTATGTAATGAATGTGGCCTACCCGCTGGTTCCGGACGAACTGGTCGAATTCTGTCGCGACAAGGACCAGGTGCTGGTGCTGGAGGAAGGACAGCCGGAGTATGTGGAGCAGGGTATCCACACGGTATTGCGGCGGGCGGAAATCGATACCCGGATTTGCGGCAAGGGCATCATGCCCATGGCCGGCGAATACACAGGCCAGGTTACCCTGGAGGGGATTACCCGTTTTCTCGAGCAGGCAGCGCCTGCCATCACCCTGGCGCTGTCGGCAACCGAAGTCGAGGCCCTGCGCAATCCACTGACCGAGGAAGACCAGCAGGCACTGCTGGCCAATGTGCCGCCGCGACCGTCGGGTCTGTGCACCGGCTGCCCCGAGCGACCCCTGTTCTCGGCAATCAAGCAGGTGCAGAAGGAACTCGGCCCGTTCCACATCAGCTCCGACATCGGTTGTCATTCCTTCGCTACCCTGGCGCCTTTCAACCTGGGCAACACCATCATGGGCTACGGCCTGTCACTGGCGAGCTCCTCCGGTATTCGCCACAGCCTGCCGCACAAGTCCATCAGCATCATGGGCGACGGCGGTTTCTGGCACAACGGCCTCACCAGCGGGGTGACCAGCGCGGTCTTCAACAAGCACGACGGCATCCTGGTGATTGTCGACAACGGCTACTCCGCTGCCACCGGTGGCCAGGACATACCCTCCATGGTGGAGCCGAACCAGATCATTGCCACCACCCTGGACGCCGCTTCCGCCAGCCGCACCGACGCCCAGTCCATCGAGGCGGCCTGCCGTGGCGCCGGCGTGCGCTGGCTGCGCACGGTCAGCACCTACAGCGTCGACACCATGATGGACACCCTGCGCGAAGCGCTGACCACCCGGGAACCGGGCCTGAAGGTGATTGTGGCGGAAGGCGAGTGCATGCTGAACCGGCAGCGGCGCATCAAGCCGCTGATGAAGCAGTCCATCAACGACGGCAAGCGCACGCTGCGAGCGCGCTTTGTGGTCGACAGTGACACCTGCACCGGCGACCACGCCTGTATTCGCATTTCCGGCTGTCCTTCACTGACCATCAAGCCCAATCCCGACCCCCTGCGCCGGGACCCGGTCACCTATGTCGACAACAGCTGTGTCGGCTGTGGCGTCTGTGGCAGCAACGCCCACGCCGCGATCCTGTGTCCGTCCTTTGCCCGCGTCGACCTGGTCTACAACCCCGGCCGGCTGGAAAGGACTGTAGCGAGGGTGCGCCGCGCGGTGATTGGCTGGCTGCAGGCCCGCACCGCCCGCCGGCAACTGGAGACCGCGCTGTGACCAACACCTCCGGAACCATCAACATGATTCTCGCCGCGCTGGGGGGCGAGGGCGGCGGGGTACTGACCAACTGGGTCATCGACGTCGCCGACCGCGAGGGCTGGCTCTGTCAGTCGACCTCGCTGGCGGGGGTCGCCCAGCGTACCGGTGCCACCATCTACTATCTGGAACTGTTCCCCCGGGATGCCCTGCCGGGGGATGCCCTGCCAGTGATGTCACTGTTTCCCGCCCAGGGCGACATCGATATCGCCATCGCCTCGGAAATCGCCGAGGCCGGGCGCATGGTGCAACGCGGTTTCGTCACCCCCGGGCGCACCACCCTGATTGCTTCCGACCACAGGGTCTACGGTATAACTGAAAAGGAGCATCTCGGTGATGGCATCGTCGATGCCAGTGTGCTGCAGGCCGTGGCCGGGCAGTACGCCCGGGATTACATCCATTACGACATGCTGGCCCTGGCCAATGCCCACGGCACCGTCATTTCCTCAGTGCTGCTCGGCGCCCTGGCCGGCGCCGGTGTGCTGCCCTTTGCCAAGGACAGTTACCGCGCTGTCATCAGCGCCACCGGCAAAGCGGTAGCGAGCAATCTGGCCGCCTTCGAGGCCAGCTACGAGCGCGCCCGGTCGCGGGGCGTGGAGCAGTTCCAGCCACCGCCAGCGGCGGCGCCCGCAGCGGACAGGTTCCAGTTGCCCGCGGCGACTACCGCCAGGGGAGAGGCCCTGCTGCAACGACTGCGGGCGTTTCCGGCGGCCTGCCACGAAATTCTCTACCTGGGATTGCAGAAGCTGGTGGACTACCAGGACTACGCCTATGCCCACCAGTACCTGGACGAGCTCGAAACAGTGCTGGCACTGGATGCCGGCGATGACGACCACGCCCTGGTGCGGGAGTGCGGTCGCTACCTGGCCCTGTGGATGTGCTACGAGGACATTCCGCGGGTGGCCCAGCTCAAGACCCGGTCCGAGCGCATGGCGAAGATCAGGACGGAGGTTCAGGCCGAGCCGGATCAGCTGTTCGCGGTCACCGAATTCTTCCGTCCCCGGGTGGAGGAAATGTGCGCGCTGATGCCGAGGGCGCTGGGGCAGCGGGTACAGGCTTCCCCGGGTTGCCGGCGGGTACTGGGCTGGTTCACCGGCGGCAAGCGCCTGCGCACCGACACCATCCCGGTGTTTCTGATGCTGCGCACGCTGGCGGGCCTGCGTCGCTGGCGCCGGTCGACCCTGGGCTACAGCCACGAGCACGCCCTGATCCAGGGCTGGCTGCAGGCGGTGCGGGATGCCGCCGGTCGCGATCGGGCCCTGGCACTGGAGCTGGTGGAATGTGGCCGCCTGGTGAAGGGTTACGGTGACACCCGGGCACGCACCACCGCGCAAATGCAGGCCATACTGGCCCATGCGGCAGGTGGCACCGTGTCTGCGGACAGTATTGCGGCCCTGCGCGAAGCGGCACTGGCAGACGACGAGGGCCGGGCCTTTACCCGGGCCCTGGCCGCTTAGGCGCGATTACTTCAGGCTTTCCGGGTTGCGCTCCGCGAGGATGTCGATGGTGAAGCGCATGACCCGCTCGTTGTACTGGTTGAAGGCTTCGTTGCGGCTCTTGATGATGCCCCAGCGGTCGCGGATGACGCGGTCGGGCTTGTCGATGACCTCGTAGGTATAGGTGATCGTGTGCCCCGGCCGCACCGGCAGGAACCACTCCAGGTCCTGCAGGCCCATGCCGGCGCCGTTGCGTCTTCCGTCCTGCACGCCGCGGGCAAAGCTCTCCATGTAGCCGACCATCATCTTCATCCACATGGCGGTGAGCTGCCAGCCGGGAGCGACCAGGCCGCGCCAGGGCGTATCCAGTGCCGCCACCGGATCGGTGTGGTAGGCCTCCGGACTGTATTTGCGCCCGAATTCGATGATTTCCAGTTCGCTGAAAGTGTGCGAGCCAAAGACGTGGAATTCGCCCAGGGGAATGTCCTCGAACCAGCGGCTGCGAATATAGGGTCTATTCTGCATTGACGGGCTCCTCCATGGCGACCAGCAGGCGGGTGCTGAGCTCGATCACCGGCTTGCCGTGCTGGTTCACTACCACCACATCCAGATCCACACTGCCGGCGCCGCCGAGCCGGGAGGTCGCCTCGCGGCCCGTGACCGTGACCCGGGCCGAAAGTGTGTCATCGACGAATACCGGCATTTTCCAGCGCATCGCGGGGACGGCAGCGACACCCTGCACCGGCACCGCCTGTCGGTGCAGGGCGTCGGTCAACAGCCGCATCATCAGCGCGGCTACCTGCCAGCCACTGGCGCACAGGCCGCCAAAAATGGAGTCGGCGGCGGCTTCGCTGTCAAGGTGGTAGGGCTGCGGGTCGAATTCGGCGGCGAAGTCCAGGATATCCTGCTTGCCCAGGCTGAGTTGCCCGGTCTCGAACTGCTCGCCGGGCTGGATGTCCTGCCAGTATCGGGTCATGTGGTCGGCTTCCTGTGCGACTGCGGGAACGGGCCCCGCGAGGCGGCAGTGCAGGATCCGGCGGCGCTACCTTAAACCATCCCGGTAGCGGTCGTCCATGTTCCCTGTGACCGCGGCTCAGGCATCCGCAAACGCGGCCAGCGCCTGGCGCGCGATGATGGTCTGCTGGACCTCGGAGGCGCCCTCGTAGATGCGCAGGGCGCGAATGTCCCGATACAGCGACTCGACGATATTGCCCCTGGTCACCCCCTTGCCGCCGTGCAGCTGTACCGCGGCATCGATGACCAGCTGGGCCGACTCGGTGGCGTGCAGCTTGGCCATGGCCGCTTCCCGGGTAACCCGGTCGGCGACACAGTCCTTGGTCCAAGCCGAGCGGTAGACCAGCAGGGCGCTGCTGTCGATGGCCAGGGCCATGTCCGAGAGTTTGCCCTGCACCAGCTGCAGTTCGCTCAGGGTGCCGCCAAACAGCTTGCGGGTGGTGACATGGGCCAGGGTTTCATCCAGGGCCCGGCGCGCCATGCCGAGGGCGGCGGCAGCCACCGTGGAGCGGAACACGTCCAGGGTCGCCATGGCGATGCCGAAGCCGCGGCCGGGCTCGCCGACCCGGTTCTCCGCGGGCACCCGGCAGTCGCTGAAGCGCAGGGTAGCGAGGGGGTGGGGGGCGACCAGGTCAATCCGTTCCACCACTTCGAAGCCGGGGGTGTCCGCCGGGACCACGAAGCAGCTGATGCCCTTGGCGCCCGGGGCTTCGCCAGTGCGGGCAAACACGGTATAGAAATCGGCGATGCCGCCGTTCGAGATCCAGGTTTTCTCGCCGTTGAGTACATAGCTGTCGCCGTCCTGGCGGGCGCTGCAGCTCATGGCGGCGACGTCGGAGCCGGCCTCGGCTTCGGACAGGGCGAAGGCCGCCAGGGCCTGGCCGGCCGCCACCGGCTGCAGGAAGCGCTGCTGCTGGGCCGGGGTGCCGAACAGGGATACCGGGCCACTGCCCAGGCCCTGCATGGCGAAGGCGAAATCCGCCAGCGCGTGGTGGCGGCCGAGGGTCTCGCGGATCAGGCAGAGGCTGCGGACGTCGAGCTTGTCCAGCTTGCCGCCACCGCTGGCGGGCACCGCGTAGCGGGTAAAGCCGGCTTCGCCCAGAGCGCGGACCAGGCCGATGCAGGTGCCGTCGAGGTCCTCGTGCTCCCGCGCCACCAGCGCCGGAATATGGGCGCTGGCCCAGGCATCGATCGCCGCCGCCAGTTCACGGTGCGCCGGTTCCAGGAACGGCCACTGCAGATAGCTGCTGTCACTCATGGTGGTTCTCCTCAGTTGCCCTCGAACACCGGGCTCTTTTTTTCCACGAAGGCGTTGTAGGCGCGGACGAAATCCCCGGTCTGCATGCACAGGGCCTGGGCCTGGGCCTCGGCCTCGATGGCCTGGTCCACGGACATGTTCCATTCCTGCTGCAGCTGGGTCTTGGTAATGCCATTGGCAAAGGTCGGGCCGCGGGTGATGGCCTGGGCCATGGTCATGGCGGCGCCGTAGGGGTCGTCGCTGACGCTGTTGAAAAAGCCCCAGCGCTCGCCTTCGTCGGCTTTCAGGGAACGCCCGGAGTAGAGCAGCTCACTGGCCCGACCCTGGCCGATGATACGCGGCAGAATGGCACAGGCGCCCATGTCGCAGCCGGCGAGACCGACCCGGTTGAACAGAAAGGCCACCTTGGCATCCGCGGCGGCGTAGCGCAGGTCGCTGCTCATGGCGATGATGGCGCCGGCGCCGGCACAGATACCCTCGACGGCGCTGATGACCGGCTGCCGGCAGGCGCGCATCGCCTTGACCAGGTCCCCGGTCATGCGGGTAAAGGCCAGCAATTGCTGCATGTTCATCTTGGTCAGCGGCCCGATGATTTCGTGGACATCGCCCCCGGAGCAGAAGTTGCCACCGGCGCCGCGGATCACCACCGCGTGAATGTCCTGGGCATAGACCAGGCCGCGGAACAGGTCGCGCAGTTCGGCGTAGGAGTCGAAGGTCAGCGGATTCTTGCGCTCCGGCCGGTTCAGGGTAATGGTGGCGACGCCGTCGGTGGCCTCCCACAGGAAGTGAGTGGCGGTGTAGTCAGCGAATTGCGTGGTTTGCATGTCGAGTCCTGTCTGCTTGTTAAATTCTGCGGCCTCAGCCGGTTTCGCCGCCGCTGATCGACAGCGCCTGGCCGGTGATCGAGCGTGTGGAGTCGGTGCACAGCCAGAGTACCGTATCGGCGATCTCCTGCGGCTCGATCAGGCGACCCTGGGGATTGGTGTCGGTAAACGTGCGCAGCGCCTCGGTCTCCGTGCGCCCGGTCTTGTCGACAATCCCGGCGACGGCAGTGCGGATGATGTCAGTATCGGTGTAGCCGGGGCAAACGGCATTCACGGTGACGCCTTTCTGCGCCAGTTCCAGCGCCAGGGCGCGGGTCAGGCCCAGCACACCGTGCTTGGCCGCACAGTAGGCGCTGACGTAGGCGTAGCCCTTCAGCGAGGCCGTACTGGCAATGTTGATGATCCGTCCCCAGCCGCGGCTGCGCATGTCGCCGACCACCTGGGCACAGCAGTGGTAAACGGCGTTCAGGTTGACGTCGATGACCTGCTGCCATTGCGTGGCGGGCATCTTGTGGAAGGGATTGGTGGGTGCCGCGCCGGCGCAGTTCACCAGGATGTCGATGGGGCCCAGGGCGTCGGTCGCGGTGCTGAAGGCGCTGCTGACCTGCTCCGGGTCGGTGATATCGCAGGTGGCGCAGTGGTGCCGTTCGGGGTAGTCCGCCACGGTCGCCTGCAGGGCCTGCAGGCGGCGGCCCAGCAGGCTGACGCGGTAACCCTGGTCCAGCAGGCTGCGGGCGATGGCGGCACCGATGCCGCTGCCCGCCCCGGTTACCAGCGCATGCTTCACAGCGGGGCCGCCATTTCCTGCGCTCGCTGCAGGTTGGTGTGCAGTTGGCGAAAGCCGAGGAAGTACTGGTGCGGTTCCGCTACGCCGATACCGCGATAGCCCAGTTCCGCCGCGGCGCGCAGGGTCCAGCTGTGGTCCGCCAGGTGCGGCCGCGCCAGGCAGACCAGGTCCGCGCGGCCGGCGGCGATGATGCTGTTGACGTGGTCGAGCTCGTAGATGTTGCCCACGGCCATGGTGGCCATGCCGCCCTCGTTGCGGATGCGGTCGGAGAGGGGAGTCTGGAACATGCGCCCGGGCAGTGGTTTGGCAGCGTGGGACACCTGGCCGCTGGAGACATCGATGATGTCGGCGCCGGCATCGCGGAAGGCGCGGGCAATGGCGACCGCATCATCCTCCGTGTTGCCGTCCGCTCCCATCCAGTCATGGGCGGAAATGCGCACCGACATGGGCTTGTCGGCGGGCCACGCCTCGCGCATGGCGCGGAACACTTCCAGCGGATAGCGCAGACGGTTTTCCAGGCTGCCGCCGTACTCGTCCTCGCGCTTGTTCAGGACCGGCGTAATGAACGCGGAAATCAGGTAGCCGTGGGCGGCGTGCAGTTCCAGCATGTCAAAGCCTGCGCGGGCGCCGCGGCGGGTGGCCTCGACAAACTGATCCCTGACCTCGTCCATCTGCTGCCGGTTGATGGCGGCGGGCACGGGACTGTAGCTGTCGTAGGGCAGGGCGCTGGCCGAGAGCAGCGGCCACTGCTCTTCCTTTGGCAGCGGTTCGTCGAGGATCGCCGGATCCCACTTCCAGGGCTCCTTGGTGGCGCCCTTGGGGCCGGCGTGGCCCAGCTGCAGGGCGAACCTGGCCTGGCTGTGTTGATGTACAAAGTTCACGATCCGGGTCCAGGCAGCTTCCTGTTCATCATTCCAGATGCCGGCGCAGCCGGGGGTGATGCGGCCTTCGGGGGAGACATCGGTCATCTCGGTGTAGACGAGACCGGCACCGCCCTTGGCGAGGCTGCCGTAGTGCACCAGATGCCAGTCGTCCGGCAGGCCGTCGACAGCGCTGTACATGGACATGGGCGAGACCACCACCCGGTTGATCAGGGACATGTCGCGCAGCTTCCAGGGCAGGAACATCGGCGGAATGGCCTCGTTACATTGCTCTCCCAGAACCTGGCGGGCCAGGTGCTTCTCCATGCTTTCGAGCCAGGCCTTGTCGCGCAGGCGCAGGTTTTCGTGGCTGACGCGCTGGCTGCGGGTGAGCATGGAGTAGTTGAACTGCATCGGATCCAGCGCACGGGCATAGCGCGGTACGTTTTCAAACCAGACCATGGCATTGCGGGCACTGTTCTGCAGCCGCAGGGCATCGATTTCACGCTCTTCCTGATAGGCGCGCAATGCCTCCGGCACCGGCGCCCCGGAGTTCAGGTGCTGCGCCAGCGAAATGGCGTCTTCCAGCCCCAGCTTGGTGCCGGAGCCAATGGAGAAGTGGGCGGTGTGGGCGGCGTCGCCGATGAGCACGATGCGGTCGTCCTTGACCCAGTTGCGGCAGAGAACGGCGGGGAAGTTGATCCAGGCCGAGCCGCGGATATGGGCGGAGTTGGTGAGCAGTTCGTGGCCATCGAGATAGTCGGCAAAGATCCGCCGGCAGGTTTCCGCGCTCTCCTCGTGGCTCATGTGCTCGAAGCCGAAGGCGTCGTAGACATCGGGATTGCATTCGACAATGAAGGTCGAAGTGTCCTGGTCAAACTGGTAGGCGTGGGCCCAGATCCAGCCGTGCTCGGTTTCTTCGAAGATAAAGGTAAAGGCATCCCTGAATGTCTGCTTGGTGCCCAGCCAGACAAACTTGTTGCTGCGCACATCAATGTTGCAGTCGAAGGTCTCGAGGTCGCTGTTGCGGATTTTCGAGTTGAGGCCGTCGGAAGCCACAATCACATCGGCATCGGCGAAGCGGGTGTCGACGTCCTCGGGAGAAAACTCGGTTTCGAAGTGCAGCTCCACGCCCAGTTCGCGGCAGCGCTCGTGCAGCATCTGCAGCATGCGCTTGCGCCCCAGGCCGATAAAGCCGTGGCCGTCGGAACGCTGGACCTCACCCTTGAAGTGACAGTCGATCATGTCCCAATGGATGAATTCGTCGACCATGCGCTGGCCGCTGACCGGGTCGGTCTGCAGCAGGTTGTCGACGGTCTGGTCGGAGAAAACCACCCCCCAGCCAAAAGTGTCGTCGGGCCGGTTGCGCTCATAGACCGCGACCTCGTGGGACGGGTTGTGCAGCTTCATGCAAATTGCCAGATACAGCCCGGATGGGCCACCACCGAGACAGACTATCTTCATACGACTCTCCAACAGGCCCATTGGGGCACGGCGACTGCTCGCCAGATTGATAACAATAGTTTAAGCTTAAAGCGAATCCCCAGTATAGCGCAAACATTTTATGCTTAAAATATATGGAGTGTCCGGTGGCCAGTGAATCTTCCACTGCCGAGCACCTGGATCACGAAACCCGGCTGCATGAGGATGATCATCATTCGATCAAGCTCTGGTTGCGCTTGCTGACCTGTTCCAGCCTCATTGAGTCGCGCCTGCGGGGCGCCCTGCGCGAGGAGTTCGACACCACCTTGCCGCGTTTCGATTTCCTGGCCCAGTTGCAGCGCGTACCGGAGGGCCTGACCATGGGGGAATTGTCGCGCCGGCTCATGGTCTCCGGTGGCAATGTTTCCGGGATAGCCGCGCAACTGGTGAGTGAAGGACTGGTGGATCGCAGCCCGTTGCCGGACAACCGCCGTACCTTCATGGTCAAGCTGACGCCGAAGGGCCGCAAAGCTTTCAATCGCATGGCGCAGCGCCACGAACAGTGGGTGATTGGCCTGTTGGGACATCTCGAATCGAAGGAGGTGGAGCAGCTCATGGTGCTGCTGGACCGGGTGAAACAGGGGCTGCAGTAAGCGCCCTATCCGGTTGGCTTGCGCGCAAAACATTTTAGACCTAAAATGTTTTGCAGTCGTGAACAGGAGCCTGACCCATGTGGAAGCCCCCCGAGAGAATCAAGTATACCGCCGTTGAAGATGACTGGCCGGACCGGGCCGAGGCGGCAGCCAGCCTGCTGTTCTCGCCCCTGCGGGTGGGTCCCCTGAGCCTGGCACAGCGGACCTGGGTGCCGGCCATGGTGCCCTGGCGCTCGAACGAGGCAGGGGAGGTGACCGACGATGTCCTGCAATGGTATGAGCGCTTTGCCCGGGGCAAGCCCGGTGTCATTGTTGTGGAGGCCACCGGCATTCGGGATGTCCCCAGCGGACCCCTGTTGCGCATCGGCGACGATCGCTATATCCCCGGGCTGGCGAAGCTGGCCGAGACCGTGCGCAGGGCCAGCGGTGGCGAGACCCGGCTGCTGATCCAGCTGATCGACTTCCTGAGTATCCGGCGGCGTCCGGAGCCCGGGAAATTTCTCGACCGCTTTCTGCAGATCACGCCGGCACATCGTCGGGCGCTCGACCTCGTGGATGCACCTGAGGCAAGCGTGCGCGAGCGCCTGCATGAGCTCGACCCGGAGGCCCTGCAGGCGGTGCTCAGTGCCAAGGAGTGGGAGGACATGCAGTACGGCTACCGGGAGCGGGTCACCGATACCCAGGTGCCGGCCATCGCGGAATTGCCGCAGACGCTGCCCGGTCTGTTTGCCCGCGCCGCGTCGAGAGCACAGCAGGCGGGATTCGACGGCGTCGAGCTGCACTACGCTCACGCCTACACCATGGCCTCATTCCTCTCCGCCACCAATACCCGCAATGATGGCTACGGTGGCAGCCGGGAGCAGCGTGTCAGGCTGCCGCTGGAAGTCTATGAGTCCGTGCGCGAGGCAACCGGCCCCGACTTCGCGGTGGGCTGCCGCTTCCTCAGTGACGAGATTGTCAGCGGCGGCAGCGATCTGGCCGATGCCCGCTACTTTGCCCATCAATTTGCGGCAGCGGGCATGGACTTCCTGTCGCTGTCGCGGGGGGGCAAGTTCGATGACGCCAAGCAACCGAAAGTGGGGTGGGCCGCCTATCCCTACACCGGCAAGAGCGGCTACGAGTGCATGCCGGGGTATATTTCCGACCAGCAGGGGCCCTTCGGCCGCAATATCGGCCCGGTCGAGAGCATTCGCCAGCACCTGCGCGAGTCCGGCCTGGCGACGCCACTGGTGGTGGCCGGGGGGATTTTCGGTTTCAAGGCCGCGGAAGAGATCCTGCAGCGTGGCCAGGCGGATATTATCGGCCTGGCACGGCAGGCCCTGGCGGATCCGGACTGGTTCGAAAAGGTGCGGACCGGCTGCGGTGCCGAGGTCATCGTCTGCCGCTACAGCAATTACTGCGAGGGCCTGGACCAGAAACACAAGCAGGTCACCTGCGAACTCTGGGACCGCAAGGATCTGGATGAGCCCGGTATCGCACTCAGTCACGATGGCAAGCGCCGCTTGCTGGCACCCCTGTGGAAACCCACTCTGTGAGCGATTTGTGGGAGCCCGCTGGCCCAGGCCACCTTCTCTGTCCGCTGCGCGGCCATTCACCTCGTCAGCGGGCGATCGCGCAGGGACTGCGCTCCTACCCGGCCATTGAAGGAGCTCACCCTGTGAGCGATTTGGGTCAGCCGCGCCTGAGGTTGGGGAAGCGGGCGCTGAAACCGGCGCCAGCCGCGGGCAACGGTCCGTTCCCGCCCTCCAGGTTGTCGGTAATGTATTCGCTGGAAGCCGCGGCCAGGTCCTGATACAAGCTGCCGGTGAGGGCCAGGGCTTCGGCCCCGGGCCAGCCTGGCGGCAACAGTTCCTCCGGCAGTGGGGTGTCGTGCAGCAGGACCCGGCGAAAGTCGTGAATCAGCAAGGTACGCACGATGAAAGCCGCTTCGGGATCCAGTCGCCGTTGTCGCGACGCCCAGCGTTGCAGGGGCCTGAAGTTGTCCAGGAAAGCACGGTAGGCTGCCGCGGTGGCATCGAGTTGCCAGCTTTCGTGGACCAGTTGTCGCAGGCGCCTGGCCGAGCCCAGGGTGGAACTGGTGGCGTCGAACAGCAGCACCTTGTCACTGGCGTCGAATTCCTCGAGGGTTTCCCGCAGGGCCTGGCCCGGGCTGCCGGGCTTGGCCAGGGTGCCGGGTGCTATCGCGCGGAAACCCTGCCAGTTCAGGCTGCGGCGAAAATCGTCGCGATCGGATTCGGCAATGGCGAGGGGAATGAGGATTTGCCAGTGTCCCTCCCAGCTGGTGTCCTCGGTCGCGTAGATGCGCCGGGCGGCACGTTCGTATTCGGCGTTGCCATGGGCAGTGAAGCGATAATAGCTGCGACGCCCGACCCGCTCGGCCTCCAGCCAGCCCTCCCTGACCAGGCGAAACACGGACGTCCGCACCAGCCGCTCGTTCACGCCCAGGGGCGCCAGCGCATGCACCAGGCTTCCCAGCCAGAGGGTGTGCCCGTGCTGGGATACGGTATCGCCAAACAGGGTGATGATCAGCGATGTGCTGCGCATCGGTTTGCGAGTCCTGAACGTGTCCAGCAGGCGCCTGACGGCCGGCGGGTGTGCCACGGGTCTACCTCTCAGCTTCAATTGCGGAACCGGCCGCCCAGGCCCGGCAGCCGGAGGCGGCATGATACAGCGCCTGTCACGGATAACCCAGCACCGGCGCGTGGACAAAAATGATACATAAATATTGATGAGGCAGCCAAATACGTATTATATTTGCGGCCACAATAATCCGCGTGACCTGCCACCACGGAGTCCCCATGAGTCAAAGTCCCTGTCTCGATCCACTGCATCCCATTGAAAAAGCGAGTCTCGACGAGCTGCGCGGCCTGCAACTGCAGCGCCTGCGCCAGTCGCTCCAGCACGCCTACGAGCACTCCCCGGTGTACCGGGCGAAGTTCGACGAGCACGGTGTTCACCCCGACGACCTGCAGGCACTGGAAGATCTGGCGAAATTTCCCTTTACCGGCAAGAGTGACCTGCGCGACAACTACCCGTTCGGCATGTTCGCCGTACCCATGGACAAGGTGGTGCGAGTGCATGCCTCCAGCGGTACCACCGGCAAGCCGACGGTGGTGGGTTACACCCAGGGGGATATTGACGTCTGGGCAGATGTCGTGGCCCGCTCCATTCGTGCCGCCGGCGGCCGTGCCGCGGACAAGGTCCATGTCTCCTACGGCTATGGCCTGTTTACCGGAGGTCTGGGTGCCCACTACGGTGCCGAGCGGCTCGGCTGCACCGTGATACCGATGTCCGGTGGCCAGACCGAGAAGCAGGTCCAGCTGATTGTCGACTTCGACCCGGACATCATCATGGTCACCCCGAGTTACATGATGAATATCGCCGACGAGATGGATCGGCAGAATGTGGATACCCGCAAGTTGTCACTGCGCGCGGGCATTTTTGGCGCCGAGCCCTGGACCGATGCCATGCGCCGGGAAATGGAGCAGCGGCTCAACCTCGACGCTGTCGACATCTATGGCCTGTCCGAGGTGATGGGTCCCGGGGTTGCCCAGGAGTGCCTGGAAAGCAAGGATGGACCAACGATCTGGGAGGATCATTTCTACCCCGAGATCATCAATCCGGAGACCGGTGAAGTCCTGCCGGACGGCGAGGAGGGGGAACTGGTGTTCACCAGTCTCACCAAGGAGGCCATGCCGGTCATTCGCTATCGCACCCGGGACCTCACCCGCCTGCTGCCCGGTACCGCCCGCACCATGCGGCGCATGGCCAGGATTACCGGGCGCAGCGATGACATGCTGATTATCCGCGGCGTCAACGTCTTCCCGACCCAGATCGAGGAGCAGCTGCTGGCGGTGGAAGGGCTCGCGCCGCACTACTTCATCGAAGTCACCAAGGAAGGGCACCTGGACGCGATGGAGGTGCACGTGGAAATGGCCAGCGAATCCTCCGCGGGTGACATGCAGCGCGCGGCCCAGGCCCTGCAGCATCGCATCAAGTCCATGATCGGGATTTCCACCGCGGTGAAGCCGCATGCCCCCGGCGTGATTCCCCGTTCCGAGGGCAAGGCCAAACGCGTGTTCGACAAGCGCCGCTGATGCGCGGCGCCGGGGCTCAGCCGCGGCTGTTGAGCGAGCCCAGGCTGTCGCCCGCGGCCAGCAGTTCCTGCAGCAGCGGCGCCGGCTCCCAGCTCTCGTCCCCGGTGAGTTCGCGCAATTCCCGCAGCCGCGCAATCACGGCGTCCAGGCCGAGGCTGTCGGCATGGAACATGGGTCCACCGCGCCAGCTGGGAAAGCCGTAGCCGTTGATATAGACAATATCCACATCGCTCGGCCGGGCCGCGATGCCCTCCTGGAGAATGGCGGCGCCCTCATTGACCAGGGCGAGAATCAGCCGGTCGACAATCTCCTCGTCACCGATTTCCCGCTGCGGCACTTGCCACTCGGCTGCGATGTCACGCAGCAGCTGTTCGACTTCCGGGTCGGCCTGGCGGGCCCGGGTGTCGGGGTCGTAGCGGTAGTAGCCGGCGCCGGACTTTTGCCCCAGGCGGTCCATCTCCACCAGGGTGTCCGCGAGTGCGGACTCCAGCACCGAGCGCGACTCGATGCCCTGGTCGCGGCGCGAGCGGTAGCCGATGTCGAGCCCGGCCAGGTCGCCAACCGCCAGCGGGCCCATGGCCATGCCCCAGTTTTCCATGGCCTGATCTATCTGTGTCGGCGTCGCACCCTCCAGCAGCAGCAACTGCGCCTGCCGTGCATAGGCCCGCAGCATGCGATTGCCGACGAAGCCATGGCAGACCCCCACCGCAACCGGGATCTTGCCAATGGTGCGAGCCAGCTTCATGAACGTCTGCACCACATCGGCAGCGGTTTTTTCCGCACGCACGACTTCCAGCAGTTTCATGACATTGGCGGGACTGAAAAAGTGCGCGCCGATAACGTCCGCGGGGCGACTGGTGGCGGCGGCAATGGCGTTGACATCGAGATAGGAGGTGTTGGTTGCGAGGATGCAGCCCGGCTTGCAGGCGGCGTCAAGCTTGCCGAATACTTCCTGCTTTACCGCCATGTTTTCGAATACCGCCTCGATCACCAGGTCCACATCCGCGAGATCCTCGTACTCCAGCGTACCCTGGATGTTGTCCAGCCAGCCCGCCACGGCCTCCGCCGTGAAGCGACCGCGCTTCACTGAATTGGCGTAGTTCTGGCGAATTTTTTCCAGCCCCTTGTCCAGGTAGTCCCGGGTTGTTTCCACCAGGGTCACGGGAATGCCCGCGCTGGCGAAACACATGGCGATCCCGCCGCCCATGGTACCGGCACCGATCACTGCCACGCGCCGGATCGGGCGCAGGGGGGTGTCCGCCGGGATGTCGGGCAGCTTGCCGGTCGCGCGCTCGGCAAAGAATACGTGGCGCAGGGCCGCGGACTGTGGCGATGCCTTGCAGGCCAGGAAGCACTCCCGCTCGCGCTTGAGACCGTCTTCCAGGCTGGCGCTCAGGGCCAGTTCCACCAGTTCGGCGATATAGCCCGGCGCCGGCTGGCCGCGGTGTTTGCGCGCGGTTTGTTGTAGATGGCGGTCCAGGAAATCGGCCTGGGCAGGGGCGGGGACAGGACGTTCGCCCGTGGGTCGCACCGGTGCCGCTTCCGCCAGCAGGGTTTGGGTCCAGCGGATTGCCGCCGGCTCCAGTTCGCCTTCCAGAACCTGGTCAACCAGGCCCGACTCCAGGGCTTTTTTGGCACTGATCGGCGCGCCGCCGCTGATCATCTCCAGCGCCAGCTCGGGGCCGACCAGCCGCGGCAGGCGCTGGGTGCCGCCGGCACCGGGCAGGAGGCCCAGCTTGACTTCCGGCAGCCCCAGCCGGGTGCCGGGGAGGGCTGCGCGGTAGTGGCAGGCCATCGCCAGCTCGAGGCCGCCACCCAAAGCGGTGCCGTGCAGAGCCACCGCCACCGGTTTGGAAAAGTTTTCCAGGGCGGTGATGACATCGGGCAGGCTGGGCGCTTGGGGCGGCTTGCCGAACTCGGTAATGTCGGCGCCGGCAATAAAGGTCCTGCCTGCGCAGAGAATCAGCAGCAGCTGGCTGTCGTCGGTGCGGGCCTGCTCCAGTGATTGCATGATGCCCGCGCGCACGCTTTGCGACAGCGCATTCACGGGCGGATTGTCGATGCGGATGATCCCCAGGCTTGCATTCAGTTCGTAGTGTACGGCGCTGTCCGTCATGTTTTCTCCTTGTTGCGGTCGTGGTCCGGGGCTGTTTGTGACAGCCTCGAAGTATTACATAAAGCTTTACAGAAGGTAATCATTGTGTATCATAATTGGCGGCCTCGGGCGGTGACCCGGGTCGGGTAAATCCCACAACGCATAATACAGGAGACGCGCTTCATGAAGTTGCAAAGTTATGTCAGCGGCCAGTGGCAGGAAGGTACGGGTAGCGGTGTTACCGTACGCGACGCGGTTACCGGCGAGCCGGTCTGCGACGTCAGCAGCGAGGGCGTGGACTTTGCGGCGATGGTGCACCACGGCCGCGACATCGGCGGGCCCGCCCTGCGTGCGATGACTTTCCATGAGCGCGCGGCAGCCCTCAAGGCCATGGCCAAGCACCTGATGGAGCGCAAGGAAGATTTCTACGCCCTGTCGGCGCGTACCGGCGCGACCCGCGCCGATGGCTGGGTCGACATCGAGGGCGGCATTGGCACGGTGTTCACCTATGCCAGCCTGGTCAGCCGGGAAATGCCCAACGATGTCATCATGGTGGAAGGGGATGTCGAGCGCCTGTCAAAGGGCGGCAGCTTTCTCGGTCGCCATGTCCTCACCTCCAAGCCCGGCGTGTCGGTACACATCAATGCCTTCAATTTTCCCTGCTGGGGCATGCTGGAGAAGATTGCCCCCAGCCTCGCGGCCGGGGTACCGGTCATCATCAAGCCGGCGACGCCAACGGCCTATCTCACCGAGGCCATGGTACGGGAAATGATTGCGGGCGGCTTCTTCCCCGAAGGTTCGATCCAGCTCATCTGTGGTTCTGTCGGCGATCTGCTGGAGCACCTGTCCGAGCAGGATGTGGTCACCTTCACCGGCTCCGCGAGCACCGGGCGCAAGCTGCGTACCCACCCCAACCTGGTGGCCAATTCGGTGCCCTTCACCATGGAGGCCGATTCGCTGAACTGCGCCGTCCTCGGCGCCACTGTTGCGGCTGACGATCCGGAATTCGAATTGTTCATCAAGGAAGTGGTGCGGGAGATGACGGTCAAGGCGGGGCAGAAGTGCACCGCCATCCGCCGCATCATCGTGCCCGCCGCGCAACTGGACGCCGTTGCCGGGGCGCTGCAGGCGCGGCTGGAAAAGACCACGGTCGGCGATCCCGGCGCGGAAGGCGTGCGCATGGGGCCGCTGGTGGGCCGCGACCAGGCCCGGGATGTGCGCGCCAGCGTCGAGCAGCTGGCGAGCGAATGCGAAGTGATCTACGGGGGCGGGGAAACATTTCCGCTCACCGGTACCGACAACAGCAGCGGCGCATTCTTTCCGCCTACCCTGTTGCGCTGTGACGACCCGCATGGCAAGACGCTGGTCCATGAAGTGGAGGCTTTTGGCCCGGTCAGCACGCTCATCCCTTACCAGGACATCGACGATGCGATTGCCATCACCCGTCTCGGCAAGGGCAGTCTGGTTGGCTCCCTGTTCACCTTCGACGATGCCGAGGCACGGCAGGTGATACTGGGTACAGCGCCATGGCACGGTCGCATGCTGATCATCAATCGCGATTGCGCCGGTGAGTCAACCGGCCACGGCTCGCCGCTGGCGCCGCTGGTACACGGTGGTCCCGGGCGCGCCGGTGGTGGCGAAGAGCTCGGTGGCCTGCGTGCCGTCAAACACTACATGCAACGCACCGCGCTGCAGGGTTCACCGACCACGTTGATGGCCATTACCTCCGAGTACCATGCCGGGGCCCGGTCCTACTCCGATGACGTGCATCCCTTCAAAAAGTATTTCGAGGACCTGCAGGTGGGCGAGTCCCTGCTGACGCACCGGCGCACGGTGACGGAAGCGGACATTGTCAACTTCGGCTGCATCAGCGGTGACCATTTCTACGCCCACTTCGACGAAATTGCCGCGAAGGACTCCTTCTTTGGCAAGCGTGTCGCCCACGGCTATTTCGTGATTTCCGCCGCGGCGGGGATGTTTGTGCATCCCGCTCCCGGTCCGGTCATTGCCAACTACGGTCTCGAGAACCTGCGCTTCGTGGAACCGGTGGCGCCGGGCGACACCATCCGCACCCGGCTCACGGTGAAGAAGAAAATCAAGAAGGCCCGGCGTGGTGATGAAAAACCCAATGGTGTTGTCGTGTGGGCCATCGAGGTGACCAACCAGGCCGACGAGCCGGTGGCCATCTACGACATCCTGACGTTGGTAGAACGCCGCGAAGACTGAGGAGGGCAGCTGCTCATGGCCTGGGAACATATCGAGTTCACTATTGACAAGGGCGTGGCAAGGCTGGTGTTGAACCGGCCCGCAGCGCTCAACAGCTTTACCGCGGCAATGCACGCGGAGGTGCGGGAAGTACTGACCCGCGCCGCCGGGGATCCGCAGGTGCGGGCGGTGCTGCTGACCGGCGCTGGCCGCGGCTTCTGCGCCGGCCAGGATCTCAACGATCGCGCCGTGTCCGCGGGCGATGCGCCGCCGGACCTGGGCGACTCGGTGGAAAAATACTACAACCCGCTGATACGGCTGCTGACCGGGATGGAAAAGCCGGTGATTTGTGCCGTAAACGGTGTGGCTGCCGGTGCCGGTGCCAATATCGCCCTGGCCTGCGACATCGTCATTGCGGGTCGGTCTGCCAGTTTCATCGAGTCCTTCGCCAAACTGGGCCTGATTCCGGATTCCGGCGGCACCTGGACCCTGCCCCGCCTGGTCGGCATGGCCCGGGCCAAGGGTCTTGCCATGCTGGGGCCCAAGGTGTCCGCGGAGCAGGCCCTGGCATGGGGCATGATCTGGCAGGTGGTCGAGGATGACGAACTGCAGGCAACCGCATTGGAGCTGGCGGAAACCATGGCCACCCAGCCCACACGCGGTTTCGCGTTCACCAAGCAGGCGTTCGCGGCCTCGGCGGCCAACACGCTTGACCAGCAGCTCGAACTGGAAAAGGAATTGATGCGGGCCGCGGGCCAGACCGCGGATTACCGTGAAGGTGTCGCCGCGTTCCTGGAAAAACGCCCACCGCAGTATCGGGGTGAATAGTGAACAACCCGGAACAACTGGCCCGTGACTGTGGTGAGGCCCTCTGGGTGGGTGACCACGCCTGCAGGGCGCTGGGCGTGACCCTGGTGGCGATTGCACCGGGCACCGCTACCATGACCATGCGCGTGCGGGCCGACATGGTCAACGGTCACGACCTCTGTCACGGCGGCCTCATATTTACCCTGGCGGACAGCTGCTTTGCCTACGCCTGCAACAGTGAGAACTTCAACACCGTCGCCGCCGGCGCCCGTATCGAATTCCTGGCGCCGGCCCGGCTGGGCGATGAATTGACCGCAAGCGCCAGGCAGGTTCAGCAGGGCCGTCGCAGTGGCGTCTACGATGTCACTGTCAGCAACCAGGCGCAGCAGACCATCGCCCTGTTTCGGGGCAATTCCCACCGCATTGGTGGCCACCTTGTCGACACTGGAACCGGAGAGATTGACTAATGCAAGACGCTTTCATCTGTGATGCCCTGCGCACCCCCATTGGCCGTTACGGCGGCGCCCTGGCGCCGGTGCGTACCGATGACCTGGGTGCCATCCCCCTGCGCGCCCTGATGGCACGCAATCCGGGTGTGGACTGGGCCCAGGTTGACGATGTCTGGTTCGGTTGCGCCAACCAGGCTGGCGAAGACAACCGCAACGTGGCGCGGATGAGCAGCCTGCTGGCCGGCCTCCCGGTGACCGTGCCCGGAGTGACGGTAAACCGGCTCTGCGGCTCCGGCATGGATGCCATCGGCAGTGCTGCCCGGGCCATCAAGTGCGGCGAAGCCCGGCTGGCCATTGCCGGCGGTGTCGAATCCATGTCCCGGGCGCCGTTTGTCATGGGCAAGGCCAACGCTGCCTACAGCCGCGATGCGCAGATGTACGACACGACTATCGGCTGGCGTTTCGTCAATCGCCTGATGCAGAAACAGTACGGCATCGACTCCATGCCCGAGACTGCGGAGAACGTTGCCGAGCAGTTCGGCATTGAGCGGGCGGCGCAGGATGCCTTCGCCCTGCGCAGCCAGCAGCGCACGGCGGCGGCGCAGGCCGCGGGCGTATTCGAGCAGGAAATCACTCCGGTGAACATTCCCCAGCGCAAGGGTGATCCCGTGCAGGTGACCACGGACGAGCATCCCCGCGACACCACGCTGGAAGCGCTGGCAAAGCTGCCGACACCGTTCCGGGACAACGGCACGGTGACAGCCGGCAATGCCTCCGGCGTCAACGATGGCGCCTGCGCGCTGATCCTGGCTTCTGCGGAGGCTGCGCGCAGTCAGGGCCTGACCCCGCGCGCCCGCGTGCTGGCCATGGCCAGCAGTGGCCTGGAGCCGCGCATCATGGGTTACGGCCCGGTGGAGGCTACGCACAAGGTGCTGCGGCTCGCAGGGCTCGAACTCGCGGCGATGGATGTGATCGAATTGAACGAGGCCTTTGCAGCGCAGGGACTTGCCGTGTTGCGGGGCCTGGGGTTGGCGGACGATGCCCCCCAGGTCAACCCGAATGGCGGCGCGATTGCCCTCGGGCATCCTCTGGGCATGAGTGGCGCGCGGCTGGTGACTACGGCCCTGTACGAGCTGCATCGCCGCGGAGGTCGCTATGCGCTGTGCACGATGTGCATTGGCGTCGGGCAGGGTATTGCAATGGTTATTGAACGGGTTTGACGGCACTTTACAGGAGAGCGGTTATGACGACAGAGCATACAGAGCAGAATGTTGCGGGTCTGGAAGAGCGCTTCCAGACCCGCATTGACGCCGAGGAAAAGATCGAGCCCAAGGACTGGATGCCGGAAAAATACCGGCAGAACCTGATCCGGCAGATTTCCCAGCATGCGCACTCGGAAGTCATCGGCATGCAGCCCGAGGGCAACTGGATCACGCGGGCCCCGAGCCTGCATCGCAAGTGTATCCTGCTGGCCAAGGTGCAGGACGAGGGCGGCCACGGCCTCTACCTGTACAGCGCCGCGGAGACCCTCGGCGCCAGCCGGGAAGAAATGATTGACGCCCTGCACGCCGGGCGCGCCAAGTACGCTTCCATCTTCAATTATCCGGCACTGACCTGGGCCGATATCGGCGCCATTGGCTGGCTGGTGGACGGCGCGGCCATCGTCAACCAGGTGTCCCTGCAGCGTACCTCCTATGGACCCTATGCCCGCGGCATGGTGCGGATCTGCAAGGAAGAGAGTTTCCACCAGCGCCAGGGCTATCACATCATGATGACGCTGGCCCGTGGCACGGAGGAGCAGAAAGCCATGGCCCAGGATTCGCTGAACCGCTTCTGGTGGCCTTCGCTGATGATGTTCGGCCCCCACGATGCCGAGTCCGCGCACTCCGCCCAGTCCATGAAATGGAAGATCAAGCGCCAGAGCAACGACGAGTTGCGGCAGAAGTTTGTCGACCAGACGGTGAAGCAGGCCGAGGTTATCGGCCTGACCATGCCCGACCCGGACCTGAAATGGAACGAGGAGCGGGGCCACTACGATTTCGGGGAAATCGACTGGGAGGAGTTCAACCGCGTGATCAGCGGCGACGGCCCCTGCAACCGGCAGCGTCTCGCCCATCATGTCAGGGCCCACGAAGAGGGCCAGTGGGTGCGCGACGCGATCACAGCCTACGAGGCCAAAAAACGTCAACGCAATGACCGTCAGGCGGCATAGGGGTTAGCACAATGTCCGAACACATGAAACTGTATGAAGTCTTTATCCGGTCCCGTCGCGGTCTTGATCACAAGCACGTTGGCAGCCTGCACGCGGAAGATCCCGCCCAGGCACTGGAATATGCGCGCGACGTCTATACCCGACGCAGCGAGGGCGTCAGCATCTGGGTGGTCAACTCCTCGGATATCGTTGCCTCCCAGGAAGGGGATTGCGAGAGCTTCTACGATCCCCTGGACGACAAACCCTATCGTCATGCAACGCACTACCAGTTGCCCGACGAAGTCAACAACATGTGAGGTGGTGACATGACTGCTGCCAATACGCAAGAAGCCGTCCTGCAATATGCGGTGCGGCTGGGCGACGACGCCCTGGTGCTGGGCCACCGCCTCTCGGAGTGGTGCAGCAATGCACCGTTCCTGGAAGAGGATCTGGCGCTGACCAATGTCGCACTGGACTATATCGGCCGTGCGCGCATGTTCTACAGCTATGCCGCCGAACTCAGCGGAGACGGTCGCAGCGAGGACAGTTTTGCCTACCTGCGCGACTGCCGCGAGTTCAGCAACCTGCTGCTGCACGAACTGCCCCGGGGTGACTTCGCCTTCACCATGGCGCGACAGTACCTGGTCGACGAGTACGCCCTGGCCTTCATGCAGGCGCTGCTGGAATCAGCGGACCAGCAGCTGGCGGACATTGCCGCCAAGGCCGTCAAAGAGTGCAAATACCATTTGCGCCGCAGTCGCGACTGGATGCTGCGCCTCGGTGATGGCACCGGGGAGAGCCGGCGTCGCCTGCAGACCGCGGTGGACGATCTCTGGGGCTACACCGATGAACTGTTCGAGCTCGACGCCCTGGAGACCTCTCTGGTCGCGGCAGGTATTGCCGTCGACAGCCCTGCGCTCAGGCCCGCCTGGGACGCCGCGGTGCGCGACACCCTGGCGGAGGCCACCATTGAGCTGCCGGCGGGAGACTGGTCGGTTCGGGGCGGGCGCCAGGGGATCCATACGGAATCCCTGGGCCATCTGCTCAGCGAGCTGCAGTTCATGCAGCGCGCCTACCCCGGCCTGGAATGGTGAGGCCGGGATGGTGACGGCTGCGGACCGCATACCGGTATTACCGGCCGAGGAGCATGAACGCCGGCAGCGGCGCTCGCGCTCGACGCTGCCAGCGCTCTGGGACCTGCTGGACGAGGTCAAGGACCCGGAAATCCCCGTCATCAGCCTGTGGGAACTCGGGGTGCTGCAGGATATTGAACAGCGTGGCGAGACGGTGGTGGTCACCATTACCCCGACTTACTCCGGCTGTCCCGCCATGACGGTGATGGCGGAGGATATCGTTGCCGCATTGCAGGCCGCTGGCCACGACCAGGTGGTGGTGGAAACCCGGCTGTCCCCGGCCTGGTCCACCAGCTGGATGACTAATGCCGCCCAGGAGAAGCTGCGGGACTGGGGCATCGCCCCGCCGGGCTGTGGCAGCGCCGGGGTGGCCGGCGCCATCCACTGCCCGCGCTGCGGCTCGGAAGATGTGCGCAAACTCAGCGAATTCGGCTCCACGGCCTGCAAGGCGCTATACCAGTGCAACAACTGCGCCGAACCCTTTGACTACTTCAAGCCCATTTAGGAACAGCCCATGGCAGACATGCAATTTTTTCCCCTGAAAGTCGCCAGTGTCGAACCCGAGACCGACCTCGCCATCAAGGTGAGCTTTGCGGTACCCGAGGAACTGCGCGAGCGTTTTCGCTTCCAGCCCGGCCAGTACCTGACCCTGCAGCAGAGCCTCGACGGCGTCCCGGTGCGGCGCTCCTACTCGATCTGTGCCGGCATTCACGATGAAGCGCCGCAGGTGGCGATCAAGCGCGTCGAAGGCGGCCTGTTTTCCAATTACGCCAACGACACCCTGCAGGCCGGAGATACAGTTGAAGTCATGCCGCCCCAGGGCAGCTTCTTCGTGCCGCTGGATGCCAGCCGCGCGCGCAACTACCTGTTCATTGCTTCCGGCAGTGGCATCACCCCGGTCATCTCCAATATCCGCTCCATCCTGGCAGAGGAGCCCGAGAGCCGGGTGACTCTGCTGTACGGCAACCAGCGCGCCAACACCATCATGTTCCGGGAGGCACTGAGCTTTCTCAAGAACCGGTATCTCGACCGCCTGCAGTGGGTGAATATTCTCAGCCGGGAGGACCAGGGTGCGGACATCCTCAACGGACGCCTGGACAATCGCAAGGGCGGGGAACTGAACCGGCGCCTGATCGACCTGAAGCGCTACGACGAATACTTCATCTGCGGCCCCGAGTCGATGATTTCAGAAGTGTCCCGCGGCTTGCGCAGTGTCGGCGTGAGTGAGGAAAACATCCACTACGAGCTGTTTGCGTCCTCGGCGGAGGATGCCGAGGCCGTCATCGCCAAGCATCACGCCCGCGCGCGCGACTACGCCGGCAAGGCCAGTGACGTCACCATCGTCATGGACGGACGATCCAGCCAGTTCAGCCTCGCCACTGACGGCGAGAATGTGCTCGATGCCGGCATCAACCAGGGCCTGGATCTGCCGTTTTCCTGCAAGGGCGGTGTCTGCTCGACCTGCAAGGCGAAGCTGGTGGAGGGCGAGGTCGACATGGACATCACCCATGGCCTGGAGCCCGGCGAGATCGAGCAGGGTTTCATCCTGACCTGCCAGGCGCACCCGATCAGCGACCGCATCGTGGTGGACTTCGACCAGAAGTAGCGGGCTACCGCGACGGCAGTCGAAACGCCACCAGGGCGTCACCCATCTTCGAGCCCAGCATGCGATTGCCGCCGGCCGCAATCACGACGTACTGGGTGCCATCGGCGACGGTGTAGGTCATGGGCGTGGCGTGACCGCCTGCGGGCAGCCGGGCTTTCCACAGTTCCGCACCGGTGTCGGTGGCAAAGGCGCGCAGATAGCTGTCGGTGGCAGCACCGATAAAGGTCAGGCCGCTGGCGGTGACCAGGGAGCCGCCGCTGTTGGGCACCCCGAGATCCAGCCACAGGGGGAAGGGCGCCAGGTCGCGGGTGCTGCCCAGGGGGACCTCCCACGCTTTTTTGCCGCTGGTCATGTCGATTGCCGTCAGGACGCCCCAGGGTGGCCGGTTGCAGGGCGCGCCCAGCGGCGACAGGAACGGGCGCCGCTTCACCGCATAGGGCGTGTCCAGTTGCAGCTCCACGCGCCCGGCAAAGTCCGGCGACTCAACCACCTCCCGGGGCACCAGCTCGATGATCGCGGGTACCCGGCTGGTATTGGCCAGCAGCAGCTTGCGCACCGGGTCCCAGCTGACGCTGCCCCAGTTGCTGCCGCCCATGAAGCCAGGGTACACCAGGGTTGGCCGGGTGCTGATCGGGGTGTACAGCCCCTCGTAATTCAACTCCCGGAACTGCTTGATGCAGGCCCGCCTGTCGAACCAGGCAAAGCCGAACATGTCCTCCTCGGTCAGTTCGGTCGGGTGCAGGGGCTCGGGCAGTAGCGGCCAGGGCTGGGTCGGGGACACGGCTTCGGGTGCCGGTCCACCCCGGGGTGCGGCGCGCTCCTCGACCGGGAACAGGGGCTCGCCGGTTTCGCGGTTGAGCACGAACAGGAAGCCCATCTTGGTCGCCTGAACCAGTGCCGGGATGGGACCCTCCGGCCCCGGGAAGTCGAACAGCACCGGCTGCGAGGGCACATCGTAGTCCCAGATATCGTTGTGCACAGTCTGGTAGTGCCACACCCGTTCCCCGGTATTGCTGTCCAGCGCCACCACCGAACTGCCAAAGGCGTCGAGCCCGTCCCGCCCGCCACCGTAATAGTCCCCCGCCGGATTGCCGGTGGGGATGAAGACCAGGTCTCTTTCTGCGTCGGCAGAGAGCGGCGCCCAGGCGTTGGGGCTGCCCGGTGTATAGGCATCGGCCAGGCGTTTTTCCGGCAGCACCGCTTCCCAGTCCCAGAGCAGGGCGCCGGTGCGTACGTCGAAAGCGCGAATCACACCGCTGGGGACCCCGCCACGGCGCAGGTCGGCGACATGGGCGCCGGTGACGATCCGGTCGTTGACCAGCAGCGGCGGGGAGGTCATGGCGTATTCCGCGGGCCCTACATCGCCCAGTGCTGCCTTCAGGTCCACCTCGCCACCGTCGCCGAATTCCTCGCAGGGCTTGCCGGTACCGGCATCCAGGGCCAGCAGGCGCCCGTCCAGGGTGCCGGCGACAACGCGTGCCGCACAGGCCTGGCCGGGGTCTGCGTCCGTATCGGCATGGTAGGCCACGCCGCGGCAGGTGACGCTGTAGAGGCCGCGCAGCTCGGGGTCGGCAGCGTAGTGCCAGCGCTCGGCGCCGGTGGCCGGGTCCAGGGCGATAATGCGGTTGCGCGGCGAGCACAGGTACAGCGTGTCCTGGGCGAGGATGGGTGTCACCTGCATGGCAGGACTGTTGAAGCTGTCCGGGAAGGTCTCTGGCGCCAGGTCGCCGCTGTTGTAGGTCCAGGCAATTTCCAGCTGGTCGACGTTGGCAGGCGTGATCTGCTGTCGTGCCGAGAAACGGGTGCCGCCAGCATCGCCGCCGTAGTGCGGCCAGCCGCCGTGGGTTTCCAGCAGGGCGGCGGGCAGCGTCGGCGTCGGCGTGGCGGGCGTGTCCTGGCCACAGGCGCTGAGCAGGGTGGCGCAGGTCAGGGCCAGGAGGCGGGCGCCTGGGGATGGCAGCGGGTGCATGTTCGGATTGTCCTCCGTGGCAAGGCTAACTGGCTGGACCAGTGGCTGATTCCGCAGCCTCTGAGGTGATTCCCGGAGCGGGAAACTTTCCAGCGGGTATTGATTGCACTAGTCTGGTGAGCACAAGAACGATAAGCAAATATCGGAGGATAGCCCTTTGTACGATCTGCTGATTTGTAACGGAAAAATTGTTGACGGTACTGGCCGGCCGGTCTATGCCGGCAATGTGGCCATCGTCGATGGCCGTATTGTCGCTGTCGGCGAGGTGTCCGGGGAGGCCCGCCGGGTGCTTGATGCGGACGGCCTGCTGGTAGCGCCAGGCTGGGTCGATACCCATTCGCACATGGACGGCCAGGCTACCTGGGACCCGTATTGCAGCCCGGCTTCCAACCACGGCATTACCACCCTGGTGATGGGCAACTGCGGTGTCGGCTTCGCGCCCTGCAAAGCGGATGATGCCGAGCGCCAGCGCATGATCGAGGTGATGGAGGATGTAGAGGATATCCCCGGCGCCGCCCTGGCGGAGGGTATTACCTGGGAGTGGGAGAGTTTCCCCGAATATCTGGATGCGCTGGATCGCATGCCCCGCGCCATCGATATCGGCGCCCAGGTGCCACACTGTGCGGTGCGCACCTACGTGATGGGCGAGCGGGGTGTGAACAATGAGCCCGCCACCGAGGAAGACATCGCGCAGATGGCCGCGATCGTCCGCGATGGCCTTGTTGCCGGGGCGGTGGGCTTTACCACCTCACGCACCCAGCTGCACACCACGCGCAATGGCGAAGTGATGCCCGGCACCTATGCCGACGCCGGTGAACTGCTGGGCATAGGCAAGGTGATCGGCGAGACCGGCCAGGGCATCTACGGGCTGGTGTCGGATTTCGGCAACTGGGAGGAGGAGATGGCGTGGATGAAACGCCTCTCCATCGACAACAACTGCCAGGTGAATTTTGTCCTGTTCTACCGTACCGAGGCCGACTGGCCGCGGGTGCTCAAGCAGCTGCAGTTCGTGCAGGACGCCCGCGCCGAAGGCGCCCGCCTGATCCCCCATGTCGGTGCCCGTCCGGTCAACATCCTCATGGGCTGGGAGGGGACGGTCAATCCGTTCATGTTCCACCAGGCATGGGCGCCACTGGCCGGACTGGACCCGGAGGCGCGTCTGCAGCAGCTGCGCGACCCCGCGGTGCGTGAGGCCATCGTCAGCGAGACGCCGCCGCACCTGGGCCACGACATCATGGACAAGATCGCCACCGGCTTCGACAACCTCTACGTGCTGGGCGATCACCCCGACTATGAGCCCGCCCTGGAGGACAGCATTGCCTTCCGGGCGCAGCGGGCCGGCGTTACCCCCGCCGAGTTTGCCTACGACGCGCTGCTCGAGAACGACGGCAAGCGCATGCTGTACTGCCCGTTGTTCGGCTATGACAACCGCAACCTGGACCGACAGATGCAGATGCTGGCGGACGAGAATGCGGTGATCAGCCTGGCGGATACCGGCGCCCACTGCGGTGTGCTGTCCGACGCCAGCATCCCCACCTGGCTGCTCAGCTACCTGGTGCGGGACCGCAAGCGCGGCGCCTGTTTCGGGCTCGAGGAGGCCGTCAGCATGCATACCCGGGATACCGCGCGCTGCATGGGCTTCGCCGACCGCGGCACCCTGGAGCCGGGCATGAAGGCCGATATCAACATCATCGACCTGGAGCAGCTGGCGATCGATACGCCCCGGGTGATTTACGATTTGCCGGCCGGGGGCCGCCGCGTGTTCCAGGGTGCCAGCGGCTACCGCTACACGATCGTTTCCGGGGAGGTCATCATGGCAGATGGTGTCCCCACCGGGGCGCTGCCGGGGCGACTGATCCGCGCCGGGCAGCAAGCGAGCCCCGCCAAAGCAGATAACCTGAAAACCAACCATCCAAGCGAGGAAACTGTCTGATGATCAAGGTCAACATTGAAAAGGAGCTGGACGCTCCGGTGAGCAAGGTTTGGGAATTGCTGGAAAATTTCGGCAACCTGGACTGGTATCCCGGCTGGGAGAGGATCGAGGTTATCGGCAGCGGCATTGGCATGACCCGGCGCATCCACATGACCGGCATGGACCCGATCGACGAGATTCTGGAAACCATGGACCCTGCAAGCCGGTCGTTCAGCTACACCATTCCGAAGATGCCGATGCCGGTCAGCGAATACCGCGCCTCGGTTGAACTCAAGTCACTGGACAACGGTGACAGGACCCTGGCCCACTGGCGCTGCGAGGCCAGGCCCGAGGGTATTCCGGAGGCCGATGGCCAGGCCATGCTGGAGGGTGTGTACGCCGATATGCTGGCCAAGCTCGAGGCCGCTGCCAAAAGCTGAACCGGTACCGGGGTTCGGCGCGGGCTCAGTCCAGCGCCGACCAATTGCGCGCCGGGTACAGGGACGCCGCGGGCTGGTACAGCCATTCGTCCCGCCAGGCCTTGCGCGCCAGGTACTGCAGCAGCGGTTCGTCGGCAATACGCCGCTCGTGCATGGCGTCCAATAGCCGGGTCCTTGCGTGGGCGTAGTCGGTGGGCTGTTGCCCCAGCAGTCGGGCAATGTCCGCCGCATTGGCGGCGCGGATGGCATCGCCATAGCGGTGCTCGCGCTCGGCGCAATCGATCAGGACCTGGGCGTCACCCAGTCGCGAGCGTGCGAACGGAGTTTGGAGGTCCGGCAATACATCCCGCTGCAGACTGGTGGCGGCGGCGCGCAGCAGCGCCGAGTTGGGGCGGTCTTCAGTGTCCGGCAGTGCCGGCCGCTCCAGCGCAATCCCCATCGCAGCGGCCAGTGCCTCACAGGTGGAGCGGTCGCCGACGTAGCGGTAGCACAGGTACCAGGCCATCGACTCCCGCAGGCCGGGCTGGGCGCAGGCGGCGTGAATCGGGATCATGCCGCGGACGTTCTGCTGGATGCGGTAATACTGGGCCGCGGCTCGGGTATAGGGGATGCCGGATTCGGCTTCGTAGCGGTGGAAGAGCCCCTGCAGACCACCGCTGGGGTTCCAGAACTCGCGCACGCAGATGTTGCCCAGATCCTCCATGGGATCGCCCCAGTGGCCCCACTCCCAGTCCACCACCGCGGTGACGCGGTTCTCCGCGAACATGAAATTTACTGGTCCGGTATCGCCTTGCACCAGGGAGACACGCGCCACTGATTGCGGCACGAAGCGGCGCAGCCAGTCCACGCCGTAGCTGAGCAGCGGGTCCTCATAATCTGCGAGGAAGCCGGCAAACTGCTGTAATTGCGTGTCGAGATCGCCGAGCGCAGCCTCGGCCGCACTGCCGGGGCGGGGCCCCAGCAAGTCGTCCAGGGCAAGCTCGTCGGGATCAAGGCGGTGGAGCCGGGCGATAATGTCGATGAAATCCTCCATGACCTGGCGTTGCTGCGTCTTGTCGGCGACACCGGGTAGGTCGGCGCTGCCGGGCACCCGGCTGAACAGGGCGGCATGGTGCGCTTCGTTCCAGCCCAGCAAGGCGGGAACAGGAATGGTGGTCTGCATCAGCGCCCGGCAGATCCCCGCCTCGCGCCGAAGGGACACATTGCTGCCGGCGACTGGCTGTCGATCAAGGCGCAGAAAACCTTCGAGGACCCTGCCGTCGGCTGCTGTTACGTCCACCACCCACGCCTCGCGCCGTGCCACATGGCGCTCCAGCCGGCTGAGCTGCCCCTCGCCGAGAGTTTCAAGCCAGTTCAGGAGGTCCGCTGGCAAGTCGTGGTTGCTAATGGACAAGGTATTCACTCCGGTTCGAGCGGGTTTGTTCCGGCTGCGGGCCGATACCAGATCGGTGAGGTATAGGCGCGCTCCTGGTGTACCAGCGCGGTACCCGGCGGTATGTCGGCATCCATCCTCACCTGGTCGTGCAGCGTCCAGCGCGGGGTCGGAATCTCCAGTACCCGGGCGTAGTACACGGCCGGCTGCGTGGGATCAAAGTCGGGATCCGTCCAGACCGTCGCCAATTCCGCATCGCCAATGCTGTTGATGTAGCTGGCGCTGGATCGATCGACGGTGTTGCCGACCGCTTCGAGTTTGCCCGCCTCGTTCCTGTTGCGCTCACCGGACCAGACCACATCATATATTTTTTCCCGTGGCTCGCCCCAGCGATCCACCCAGCCCTTGACCACCTGGATCCGATCCAGGTTGGCGCCATCCGGCTCCTTGAGCGCAGATAGCATGAATACAGGTGCCTTGCCGCCGGCGGCGGGTGGCAGTTCGCCGCCCATGGGGACGCCTTTCCGGTAGCCGCGCAGGGCAGGGTGGGGGCCGGCGAGATCGTCCGCCGAATACTCCCAGCCGCCGAAGAAACGTACCCGGATCCGCGGCCCCGTGGTGGCATAGACCTCGCGCCGGCGCATGGCGTCGAACAGGGCTTCCCGCGTGTTTTCCGTCGCCCAGACCGCGGCATAGCCCGATGCCAGCTGCATGGCACTGTTCATCTCCGCTTCCGGGATGCCCCAGAGTTTGCCGGCCCGGTCCCGTGAGGGTTCATGGGTCACCATCTTGCCCCAGTAATTGTCTTCTTCCACGGCGGCCAGCGCGGTGTGCGAGTCGCTGCTGCCGATCATCCCGAACTGGAAAGGATTGATGCCCAGCTGCTGCTCCAGTTTCAGCCCCAGTTGCAGGGCCGGGCGCGCGTACTGGTAGCGCTGCATGTTGTCCTGTTGGGCCTCGCTCATGTCGATGTTGAACTGGTCCCAGGTGCCGTAGTCGGCGAATTCGTCGGTGGGTGACAGCAGCGGATGGGCCTCGCTGTCGCCCTTGATCTGGGTCACTTCAATCAGCGGCTCCCAGCGGAGGCGTTCGCGGGCATAGTCGGCATTCATCGCTGCGCCGCTGGAGTCGGTCGGTGCAAACATCAAGCCGCCACTCAGGTTGCTGTTATGTGGGATGGCAAGGGCCTGGCCGCCGGTGCTGTCCTCGTAATCCGAGAGGTAGCGCCAGAGTGCCTCTGGATCATCACTGTCGAAGGCCGAGAAGGGGGTGACCTGGTCGGCCCGGTCGGCACCATCGCGGAGTACCACCACCCGGTGCAGGTTGTTGCCGTCGGGCATCGATGACCACTCGAAACCGACAAAGGCGGTAAATACACCGGGGGTGTTGGCCTCGTCGGCAATGCGGTTGTTTTCAGCCCAGGGGGAGGGTAGGGAGCCGGGCAGCGTCACCAGGGGTCTGCCGGAGGCGTAGGACGCGCCGATATCCAGCATCATGCGCCCGAAGCCTATCGCATCACCGGCCGCGAGCACCTCGCGCCAGTTGCGTGCGGTCTCGTTTTCGAGAATGGCGGGCTCGCCGGCACGGATCAGGGGCATGATGCCCAGATACTCCGCGTGGTCCGATACCACCAGGAAATCCAGCGGCCGGTTGATTTTCGCCCGCATGCCGTTGCTGGCGGTTACCGTTTCGCCGCGGGCGAATCGGTAGGCGTGCTCCGGCCCCAGGTCCCGGGCACCAAACAGGTTGGCATCCAGGGAGACGGAGGTGTGCAGGTGGGTGTCGCCCCAGAATACCTGGTTGGGATAGTCCTGATCCTGCCAGGGAGAATAGCTGGCCTTGTCGGCGGGTGTCTCTGCAGCCGTATTTGCGGCGGCGAGTGCGGCGGCCGCAATGAGTATACCCAAGCGGCGGGTGATCAATTGCATTGTGACTCCTCTTATTATTGGCAAGGCCACGGCCTACTCGGCGGGGTAGTCGGCGGCAGTGGTGAGCGTTTCCAGCCTGTCCAGCGCGGCGCTGACCTCCGCCAGTTTAACCCGGTAGGTCGCCAGGGCTCCCGCACCCAGCACCAGCTGCACCGGTGGCTCTTCCATAGTGTACAGGTCGACAAAAATGCGCGCTGCCCGCACCGGGTCACCCGGCTGCTTGCCATCAATGGCGGCAATCATGTCCAGACGCTCGTGTACATGCCGGTAGTCGTCGATGACTGTGCCCGAGCGCTGCATGGACCGGCCGGACCAATCGGTACGGAAGGCGCCGGGTTGTACCGAGGTCACCCGGATGCCCAAGGGGGCCACTTCCTTCTGCAGGGCCTCCATCAAGCCTTCGAGCGCGTACTTGGAGGCGCTGTAATAGCCTGTGCCGGGGTTGGCCATGATGCCGGCCTGGGAGGAATTGTTGATGATGTGACCACTGCCCTGCCGCCGCATGACCGGCAGCACCGCGCGGGTCAAGGCCAGGGCGCCGAAGAAGTTGACATCGAACAGGGCACGCACCGCATCTTCCTCGCCTTCTTCGATAGCTGCTACATAGCCGTAGCCGGCATTGTTGACCAGCGCATCAATGCGGCCAAACCGGACAAGCGTGGCGTCGACACAGGCTGCAATGTCGTCCGCAGACCCGACATCGAGCTGCAGCGCAATGGCCTGCTCGGGAAAGCGCTCGCAGATGTCCGCGACCGAGGCCGGATTGCGCGCAGTCACCGCGACCAGCGCGCCTTCCTCCAGAGCAGCAAGCGCTATTTCGCGGCCAAAACCCGTGGAGCACCCTGAGATCAGCCAGACAGAGTTCTTTACAGCAGGCATGTTATTCCTCCAGACGCCAGGCGTAACTCTGCGCCCTGTCGGTCAGCTGTCGGTAGCGTTCCGCAGGTGTCAGCCAATGATGGTCTCCGCTCAGTTCCTGTTGCAACTGGTCGTGGGCTACCAGACGCTGGCGCACGCCAAGGTCTGGGCCGGGTGTGCCGCCGGTAAACTCGGCCCAGCGCAGGGTGAGGATACCCTCGTCGAGATCGGACGGGTCCAGCCAGTTGTGCACACCCGGGTCCCGGAGGCTGAGAACAAAGGTGTAGGTCCCGTCCGGATTGGCGCGGGACTGGTGCCGGTTCAGGCAGCCAGTGCGATCGGTGATCTGGTTGGTGGTGCCCCAGATGTTGGTGATGGGTGCAATGAAGTAATCCGCACCACCAAGATTGACGTCCAGCACCATGGTGGTGTCTGCATCCGGCAGGCGAAAATAGCCCATGATATAGATCTGGTTGCGCAGGGCACCGTCGCTGTCGCGGTCGATGGTGAACTCGAAGGCATTGACCGGCCCGTCCATCGCCTGCCGGTTCCAGCGTGTGGTGGATTCCGCCCAGCGCTGCATGTAGGTCTTGATCCGGTCCAGGTTCTCCGCTTCGCTGAAAGGCTGGCGCGGCGGCACGGGGTCCAGCAATTCAATCGACAGCTCGTTGGCCCGATCCGAACCCCAATTGGCAATCACGTCGCGAATATAGAATTCGTGGCTGCCGGGGGGCGTTTGCACATGGTTGCGACGCCCATCCGCGGCGCTGGCATCCACAGTGATCTCGAAGCGCCCCTCGGCGTCGACCACCAGATCCTTGCCATTGAGCAGGCCGAGGGTCTGCATTTCCGGCCCCCAGAGGGTGAAGTAGTTTTCCACCAGGCGTTGCTCGGCGACCCGGCCGCGAATCAGGTACCGGTATTCATGGTGCACCGGTATCACCCGGTAGATCGAGTCGGGATTGTCGATACCCCAGCGGCTGCCGGGAATGTCCCGACCCCCGAGGCGATGGGGCAGCCGGCTGATGGTAATCACCTTCGGATACAGCGGGTCCTGGTTGAGCGCCCAGACAGTGGCGCCGAACATCACTTCCTCGAAGGCCCAGTCGAAGCAGCTGCGCATGGTTGCGCCGGGAGCTGCGTGCTCGAGCCAGAACTCCCTCACTTGCTGGCGGGCGGCGACAACCTCCGGGTGTTGGTAGTAACTCAGCGCCAGCAATTCATGCTGGCGCTGTTGTTCGGTGTTGATGGGGTTGTTGCTTACCCGCATGTCTGCACTCCGTGGTTGTGTAGTTAAAACTCGTAGACGACATCCAGCCCGTACATGCGCGGCAGAATGAACGAGTCGGTGGCGAAGCCAAGTGCTCCGAAATCAATCCCCCATTCCCGGTAGCCCTTGTCCGCCAGGTTCTTGCCCCAGGCGGAAACGCGCAGCGAACCGGCTCCGACCTCAATATTGGTCAGACTGGCCCGGGCATTGATCAGCGTCTGCTTGCCAGCCGAGTCGTACAGGTTGTTGATGGGGTGAAAGTAGCGCTCACTGTTATAGGACGCATCCGCCTGCACGACCAGCTGACCGAAAGAGAAAGGCTCGAAGGTATATTCGGCGATCAGGCTGGCGTTGTGCCGCGGTGTATGAATCGTCTCTGCAATGTCGGAGATGTCGACGTTTTCCGTGCCACTCCCGACACCGGTAACCGGGTTGCTGGGTGTGGTGTCGAACTCCTTGATGTCATTGTCTATGAAGCCGTAACTGGCCTTGAGCAGCAGCCCGGTGACGGGAATCAGGGTCGCCTCGATCTCCACTCCCAGAGCCTCTGTTTTGCCGGCATTGGCAATGATGGAAGAGGCGCCGCCAGAGCCCGCCTCGAACTGGGTGACCTGCTTGTCCTCATAGACGTAGTGAAACAGGGCTGCGTTGAGGCGCAGCTTTTGCTGCCACAGGTCAGACTTCACCCCCAACTCGTAGGAGGTTACGTTCTCCTCGTCAAAGGGTGTGGCGAAGGCGCTGGAGCTTGCAGCACGGGCGTTGAAGCCGCCCGAGCGGAAGCCGCGGGAGAGGGTGAAATAGGTATTCAGGGTGTCACTCGGCGCGTAGCGGACGGTGAACGCCGGGGTTACATTGGACCATGAGTCATCGCCTACGACTTCCTCTATGCCCTCATTGCGCTGAATGTTCGAATTGCGCAGGAACGAGGTCTTGTTGTCGCGGGTATAACGGAGTCCCACCGTGACATCCACCTGTTCGTTGACCGCGTAGGTCAACTGGCTGTAGGCCGCTACCGAGTCGTTGTCCGAGCCGTAAATAAATACCGGCGTTCCGAGCAAGGTATCCTTGCCAAAGCAGGCCAGCGGGTTGGCGAAGGTCGGGTCCTGACAGAGGAAGGACTGGGTTCCCTGATCCAGTCCACCGTAGGCGAAAATGGCGGGCAGAACGAAGGACTGCGGGTTGTCCTCGTAGGTTTCCTCCTCGAAGTAATACAGGCCCAGGGTGTACTGCAGGCGGTCATTCAGCGCCGTGCCCAGCATCTGGAACTCCTGGGTGAACTGGTCCTGTCTGCTGTCGCGGCTGGCAATGAACAGGGGCACGAAGTCCCCTGCCGGAATGACGCCGCCCCTTCCATCCAGCACATTCACTCCGTCGGAAGGGAAGCTGCCGTATTCGTTTTCGGTTGTTCCCGAATCCCAGTCGCGATGGGCGGTGATGGATTTCAGGGTAAAGCTGTCACTGGCCCATTCCACCGTGAGTGCGTGGCCCTTGATGGTGGACCAGTTGGCCGCTGAGTCCGAGAACGGCATGGGCAGGCTGTCCTGGCGCCGGGGCGACGCCACCGCCGCGGCCTGGGCATAGATCGGGCCGCCGAGGCCCGCCTGGAAGGGCCTGATATGAACCAGCTGGACGATGGCCCCATTGCTGTCGCGGTCCGAGTAGTCGAACACGTAGTCCGCGGTCAGGCTGTCGTTGGGTTGCCAGCGCAGGGCGAACCGCGCCGCTTCGGACTTTTGGGTCTCCCCCAGCTTGTTGTCCGCCTCGGAGTTGTCGAGCCAGCCTTCCCGGCTCCAGTGGGTGTATGAGAGGGTTGCGGCAAAATCCCCGTGCTTGCCCGTGTCCAGCGAAGTCTCGCTGCGGAGGTAGTCGTAATTGCCCGCGGAAAGCTTCTGCCTGAAACCGAATTCTTCGCCCGGCTTGCGGGTTATGAGGTTTATTGCGCCACCAATGGCGTTGCGGCCGTACAGGGTTCCCTGGGGGCCGCGCAGGACTTCTATGCGCTCGAGGTTGACCGTGTCGAAAGAGGCCCCGGAAATGCGTGCGATGTAGACGCCGTCTGCGTACAGACCCACGGTCGGCTCGGTCAGCAGCGAAGGATCGGTAGAGGACATGCCGCGCATGCTGTAGCCGTAGTTGTCGGAACTGCCCGGCGGCTTGCGGATTTCCAGATTGGGCGTGTACAGGGCGACATCGCCGGGCTCCCCGACGCCTATCTGCTGCAACGCCCCTATATCGAAGGCCGAGACCGCGATCGGGGTCTCCTGCAGGCTCTCCTGGCGCTTTTGTGCGGTAACAACGACTTCCTCAACCATCCGGGTACGTGCAGTCGCGTCTTGTTGGGCCAGGCTCGGTGCTGCCGCGAGACAGCAGCTGGCGAGGGTGAGGGAATGCTTGAGCTTGTTATATCTCTTATTCATCGCATTGGTCTCCGGTCGTTCGGGTCAAACGGGAATCGTCGTGAGAGATCCCGGCAATTACCAAACCAGGTATCGCACACACCTGGTGATAGTAAACCAGGTACCGTATATTGCAAGTGCAGCTTGCAGACCGCTGAGGGCGGTTCAGATGTTCAGCCCGTTACCGCAGCTCGATTTCCACGCGACCGATTCGCGCCCCTGTGAGCGGGAAGCCAACAGCAGCGTCCGGGGGGTAGTTTCCCGCCGGCGAGCCAGTGTCTACGCCTATATCGAAGGTCTCGTCAATGGAATAGAACCCGGGCGGCGTGGCGGGTGTTCGCTGTTGCCCCAGGGTCTCGTCAGCCAGCTTCAGGGTAAATTGTCCGCCCCGGCCGTAACCGCCTCCGTCATAGTCGAACACGAGCGTCAGCTGGTGCTCTCCCGGCTGCAGCGGCTCTTGACCGGCGATGCTGAACTTCGCGACTTCGAACACCCGGTACTGGAATACCGGCCGAGTGTCTGCATCGAGGTAAAGCGACCAGCCGCTGCCGGTGGCGCCCAGGGTGGCAATCACGCCCTCTGCGGACTCATTGCCTTCCGCGGCAACAACTACCTGGGCCCGGAGAGTCCAGGAACGATTGGCCATGCCCGGCGCACCACTTTCGGGAATTGCGATCGCGCCCTCGTAGAAAGTAAAGCGCTCGCGATTGCCCCGCAGGCTGGGCAGGGGCGCGTTACCGCGAACCGCCAGTGCGTTGCGAAGCGGCAGAATTCCAACGCGTTTTGCTTCACTGTGGAACTGCTCTTGCAGCGTGCGTAACTTGTCGGGGTGCGCCTGCGAGAGATCCCTGCTTTGGCTGAAGTCCTGTTCCAGATGGTAGAGCTCCCAGACATCGTCTTCGAAGGGCGTGGGAGATACCGGCAAGCCGACATCCCAGGGCAGCATGCTGTGGCGCGCCGACGCCAGCCAGCCCTGATGATAGATCGAGCGATGGCCGTGGACTTCGAAATACTGGGTATGTTTGTGCTCCGGCGCTTCGGGGTCGGCAAAGCTGGGCAGAAGGCTGGCACCGTCCAGGGGTAATTGCCGAACTCCATTAACCATTTCAGGCAGCGCCAGGCCAACAGCGTCGAGAATCGTGGGGGTGATGTCATTGACATGGGAGAACTGGCTGCGCAGCCCGCCCTGGTCGTGTATACGCTGTGGCCAACTCACAACCATTGGCGTGCGGGTTCCGCCCAGATGGGAGGCAACCTGCTTGACCCAGGGGAAAGGGGCATTGGTCGCCCAGGCCCAACCCGCCGGGTACAGGGCAAAACTGTTGGGCCCGCCGATGTCGTCGAGTTGCTTGAGCTGTCGCCCGATCGGTTCCTGCATGCCCTGCAGCGCGCCCAGATAATTGGTGCTCCCCTCGTTGCCGGCGGCACCCTCGCCGCCGTTGTCGCCGACCAGGTAAATGAACAGGGTATTGTCAAACAGGTCGAGGGCTTGCAGGACATCCACTATCCGACCGACCTGGGTATCGGTATGACTCAGGAAGCCGGAGAAGACTTCCATCATGCGGGAGGCCACGATCTGTTCTTCACTGCCAAGGTCATCCCAGGCTTTAATACCCTCGTGCCGCGCCGTCAGGCGAGCATCGGCGGGAATGACCCCGAGTGCTTTCTGGCGTCGAAAAGTCTCCTCCCGCAGTCTGTCCCAGCCCTGGGTGAACTGACCGCGATAGCGGCTGATCCAGGGCTCCGGAACCTGCAGTGGGGCGTGTGTGGCGCCGGGCGCGAAATAGAGGAAAAACGGCCTGTCGGGTGCCAGGGAGTTTTGCAACTTCATCCAGCGCACGGCCTGCTCCGCCAGATCCTCTGTCAGGTGGTAGCTTTCTCCCGGCGGGCGACGCACCGCGGTAGTGCCTTCATACAGCGTGGGCTCAAACTGATCGGTCTCGCCACCGAGGAAGCCATAGAACTTCTCGAAGCCCTGGCCGACGGGCCAGCGCTCGAATGGCCCGATTGGCGAAGCTTCCCAGTCTGGTACCAGATGCCATTTGCCGAACAATGCCGTGCTGTAGCCATTATTGCGCAAGATTTCGGCAATGGTTGCGGTTTCAGGTTGCAGTACACCCTGGTAGCCGGGATAGGCATTGGAAGAGTTGATCACGGCGCCGACGTTGGCGACATGGGGGTCGCGGCCGGTGAGCAGGGAAGCTCGCGTGGGCGAGCATAGCGCTGTTGTATGAAAACGATTGTAACGGAGGCCGGAGTGGGCAAGTCGCTCAAGTGTGGGAGTGTGGGCGGGGCCACCAAAGGTGCTTGCGGCCCCAAAACCGGCGTCGTCCAGCAGTATTACCACGATGTTTGGTGCGCCTGCCGGTGCTTGCTGGACCGCAACCACCGGAGCCGGATCCGCCGCCAGGTTGGTGGCTGTGGCGCTCGCAAAAAGGCTTGCGAGCAGCAGACATAAAACACTGTGGCGCTTGCGACCGGGGCAGGTAGTGGTCACCTTCATTGTTATTGTCTCCGCCTTGCTGAACTATTGGCCCGCGATCGAACCATTGGCATGCAGCAGAAATTAATAGTAAACAAGGTATCGGATATTGCAAGTCGTGTGTCCTGTGGTGGCTTGGTTCGATACAGATGGCCGCCGTATGCCTGAGTGCGAAGTCAAAGCCTTGCCGGACTGGACAGCGGGACGCTGAGGCCGAGAGCATGGGCGGCATGCGCGAGGCTTTCCTGCAACTCCCGGAGCTTAGGCCGACCGACTATATTGCAGTACTCTGTCTCGATAGTGGCGAAAGCGGCGAGCAAGGCGGCAATGAAGGCGTGGCCTTGAGTGCTGAAAGCGACCTGGCGCACCCGCTTGTCCCGAGAGTCTACTGTGACTGTGACATACCCCAGGCGCTGCAGTGAGGTGACCTGTTTTCCCGTTGCCTGCAGTGAAATGCCTGCAGATTCAGATAGTTGCGACAGGTTCATGCCGGTCAGACTCAAGTGGCTGACCACGGCGAGATGGTCGATGCGAACGCCGGTGTGTCCCGCAGCCGCCATGATAGCGGCGCAGCGCCGGTGGTAATCATCTCCCAGCAATTGCAGATACCGGCCAATGTTGTGGGATACATAGGTCTTTCTGTTGTTGCGGGGCTTTTCCGGGCGCACGGAATGCAGCGCCTGCTGGCCGCTGACCGTGATCTCAATATCGAGCGCTGTCAGGAATTCGTACAGCCTCAGCTCAAGGGCTTGCAGCGCCTCTGCGCCCATGATCCTGGAATACACCCGGTAGATGCCTTCAATAATGGCGCTTGATTGCCGCAGCAGTTGCAGACCCTCTGGGGTATAGCTGATCTGTCGCGCTCGCGCATCCCTGGGGTCGCGTCGCTGCTGGATAAGCCCCATGGCCTCGACATTCGCGACCAGCTTGGCCATGGCTCTGTGAGTGATGCCAGCGCGAGCAGCGAGAACGGTAAGCCGGGTGCCACTGAGTTCGAGATTGCGCAAGACCGACCCATGGACCGGTCTGATGTCGGTATAGCCGTGCCGGTGGTAGGCAGCCAGCACCCTGCCGGAAAAGTCATCGGCGAGCGCCACCAGCCTGTGGCCGAGATTGTCACGACGCGCCCGGTCCAGGGTTGCCTGTGAAACGGCTGCCCTGGTCACGATGGATGGCTGCTATCGGCTTTCGTCAGCCATGCAGTGTTCTGCGCCAGTGGCGCAGGTTCACACCACCGCCAGGCCATCGCGGTCACTCTTGCGTTTGGCCAGGTCAGCCGGCAACTTGCGCGCTCCGACATAGAACAGCGCGATCGCCACCAGCCCGGTCATGGACGCCAGCACCATCGCGTAGCGCAGGCTCTGGTCGCCAAAGCGCGGTGCCAGCAGGTCACTGGTCAGGCCGGTCAGAAAGGGGCCGAGGCCGAGGCCGATCATGTTCAGGACAAAGAACAGGATAGCGGAGGTCAGGGCGCGCATGGACGGCGGCACCAGGGCGTGCGACATGGCGATACTCGGGCCGAGGTACAGCGCGGTAAGAATGTTGGTGAAGATCAGAATGATCAGCAGGTGCGTGGTGTTGTCTGTCAGCAGCACATACAAATAGGGGCCGAACGCGATGAGGCCACCGTACATGGGAACCCAGAGGTACCAGCGCGCATCGCGGGCACCAAAACGATCGCCGAGATAGCCTCCGAGGTAGGTGCCCGCGGCGCCGCCAATGCCGGATACCAGCGCCAGCACCACCCCGACCTGGGCAATACTGAGGCCGTGGTTGCGGATCAGGAAGGAAGGAAAAAAGTTGCCGACACCGTAGCCGACAAACGCCATCAGTGAACAGCCAAAAGCGATATACCAGAATGACGGCAGTTGCTTCAGCTCTGCCATGGTTTCGGCGAAGCTCGGCCTGTGTGCAGTCTCTGCCGCGGTGTCCCAGCGTCCCCGCGTGGGTTCCTGAACCGTGAACCGGAGTACCACGGCAAAGAGCACGCCGGGGATGCCCACCACCAGGAACGCCATGCGCCAGCCAAAGGCCTCGGCAATCATGCCGCCGAAGGCGAAGCCAAACAGGATGCCGACGTAAATACCCATGGAGTAGAACGACAGGGCACGTCCGCGTTGCTCCGGGGGAAAGTAGTCGCTGATCATGGAGTGTGCGGGCGGACTGCCGCCCGCCTCGCCGAGGCCGACACCGATACGCGCCGCCAGCAGCTGGCCGTAATTCTGCACAAAGCCCGAGAGTGCGGTCATGCCGCTCCACACGGCCAGCGCCAGGGAGACGATATTGCGGCGGTTGCCGCGATCGGCCCAGTAGGCGATGGGAATGCCTGCACAGACATAGATCAGGGCAAAACTGAAGCCACTCAGCAGCCCCAGCTGGGCGTCCGACAGTCCCATGTCGGCCTTGATCGGTTCCTGCAGGATCACCAGGATCTGCCGGTCGATGAAGTTGAAAGCGTAGACAATGGTCAACATGACCAGGACAAAACGCTTGTAACCGGCCGAATAATCCTTCGCCTGTGGGTTCACGCTGGGGGTTCCTTGTGTCTTTTTATGTCCCGCCAATATAACCGCTGCGCAGGTCAGGTCAAAGGACGAGCTCCGCCATGTCCCGCAGCAGGGCGCTGTCGCCGTTGATCAGCAGGCTGGTGACGGGCGAATTCTCCCAGTCGCGGATTTTTTCCCGGATACGGTCTTTGGGGCCGCAGAGGGAGATTTCGTCGGCAAACTGGTCCGGCACCAGGGCGATGGCTTCGTCGCGTTTGCCGGCAAAGAACAGTTCCTGGATCTGCTCGGCCTCATCGGCGAAGCCCATCCGGGCCATCAGTTCCTTGTGGAAGTTGCGCGCCTTCGAGCCCATGCCGCCGATGTAGAACCCCAGCATGGCCTTGACCGGATACAACGCCTCGTCCAGGTTGTCATTGATGTTGCACAGCACCAGGGCGGGAATCTCGAAGCCGGGTTTGGCGTTACGCAGCTGGTCGGCGTAGACCTCCTGCCGGTAGGGGGAGTAGTACAGGGGCAGCCAGCCATCGGCGATCTCCGCGGTCTGCTCCACGTTCTTCGGGCCCTCGGCGCCAATGAAGATTGGCAGGTCGGCCCGCAGCGGATGGACGATGGATTTCAGCGGTTTACCCATGCCCCAGGCGCCGGGGCCGTGATAGGGCAGGGGGTAGAACTCACTGTCGCTGGTCACCGGTGCCTGCCGCGCCAGTACCTGGCGGATGATGTCGACGTAGTCGCGGGTGCGGGTCACCGGTTTGCTGTAGGGCGCGCCGTACCAGCCCTCCACCACCTGCGGCCCGGACACTCCCAGCCCCAGGATCATGCGCCCGCCGGACAGGTGATCCAGTGCCAGGGCGGCCATCGCGCAGGCGGTCGGGGTGCGGGCGGAAAGCTGGGCCACGGCGGTGCCCAGGCGGATGCGTGTGGTCTGGCTGCCGATCCAGGCCAGCGGAGTGAAGCAGTCGTTGCCCCAGGACTCCGCGACCCACACCGAATCAAAATCCAGCCGCTCCGCTTCCTGGGCCAGTGCCACCAGGTTCGGCGGTGGCTGCGCGCCCCAGTAGCCGAGTTGCAGTCCCAGAGAAAGCTTGCTCATGTCTTGTGTCCTTGTGTGGATATTATTGTGCACTTTGCGCCTACTCTAACCGATTCAGGGGATGCGGCAAGGCGTCAAAGCGGCCACGCTGGCTGGCACAAGCGCTCAGCGCAGGTGTTAATCCGGCAGCTGATTGGATACACTCTCGCGGCGGTAACCGGCGACAGGGGAACGACAGGCAATGGCTGAACTGACACATCTGGACGCCTCGGGCACCGCCCGCATGGTGGATGTGGGGGGCAAGCCCGAAACGCGGCGCGAGGCAGTGGCGACGGCACGGGTGTGCATGCAGCCCGAGACCATGCGTCTGCTGCAAGCGGGGGCGCATGCCAAGGGTGATGTGCTGACCGTGGCCCGTATCGCCGGCATCCAGGCCGCCAAGAAGTGCTCGGAACTGATTCCCCTGTGCCATCCCCTGATGCTGAGCGGTGTCGATGTGGATTTTGCACTCGACGCCGACACCAGCACGGTGCACATTTCTACATGCTGCCGGCTCGAAGGCAGGACCGGGGTGGAAATGGAGGCCCTGACGGCAGCGTCGGTCGCGGCCCTGACGATTTACGATATGTGCAAGGCTGTCGACCGCGGCATGGTGATCCGCGACATCTGCCTGGCGGAGAAGCGCGGCGGCAAGTCGGGAGACTGGCAGCGCGAGGATGGCGCGGCCTGATGCTGCGGATCCTGTTTTTTGCGCGGGTGCGTGAGGAGCTCGATTGCGGCAGCATTGAGCTGCACTGGTCGAGAGCCTGTGACAGTGTGGAGGCACTGCTGGCGACACTGCAGCAGCGCGGGCCGCAGTGGCAATCCGCCCTCGGGCAGCCCAACCTGGTGGTCGCGGTGAACCAGCAGGTTGCGGAGCCGGCAACCGCCCTGCAGTCGGGTGATGAGGTGGCGTTTTTTCCACCCGTGACCGGCGGTTGAGCGATGGCTCCGGTGGCGCTGCGGGCGCAGATACAGGAGCAGGTCCTCGATCCCGGGGCGTTGCAGCAGTCGCTGGTCAGTGTCGACAGCGGGGCCGTGGTGACTTTTACGGGCCATGTCCGCGGTGGCGAGGGCGAAGCGGCCGTGACTTGCCTGGAGCTGGAACACTACCCGGGTATGACCGAGCGCAGCCTGCTGGCGATTCTGGAGGACGCTGCGGCGCGCTGGCCGCTGCTGGCAGCCGCGATTGTACATCGGGTGGGGCGGCTGGCGCCGGGTGAGCCGATCGTCTGGGTCGGCGTCAGTGCCGCGCACCGGGCCGAGGCCTTTGCTGCCTGCGACTTTATTATGGATTTTCTCAAAACCAGGGCGCCATTCTGGAAAAAGGAGCATGGGCCGATGGGTGCGGCCTGGGTCGAAGCCCGCGGCAGTGATGCCGAGCGCGCTGCGCGCTGGCAGCCGTCCGCAGGTGGTGGCCGGTGAACCGATTTTATTCGACAACAGTATTACAAGGGGAGTAAGGCATGGAACTGGATGGACGAGAGTTGCGCAATGCCCTGGGTCGCTTTGCGACCGGCGTGTGCCTCATTACCACGGTAACGGAGGAAGGAGAGCCCCTGGCGCTGACGGCGAATTCGTTCAGCTCCGTGTCGCTGGACCCGCCGCTGGTGCTGTGGAGCCTGCAGAGCAACTCGGATGTCTTTGCAGTGTATTCCGGGGCCAAAAACTTTGCGATCAACGTGCTCGCGGGCAATCAGCAGGAACTGTCCTCACGCTACGCGCGCAAGGGCGATCATCTGCTGGATCCAGAGCACTTTACTCCGGGCGAGCATGGCGGAGCACCCATTATCAACGACGCGCTGGTCAGCTTCGAGTGTAGCCTGGACACCGTCCACCCGGGCGGTGACCACGTGATTATCGTCGCCCGTGTCGATGCCATGCACGTTCGCCCCGAGGGCGAGCCGCTGCTGTTCTACAGTGGCGCCTACCGCGCGCTGGCTTGACGAGGTCGAAGACGAACAGTGGATGTGATCAATTTCTGTACCAGTTGTGGCGCCGAGGTCAACCTGCGCATCCCGGAGGGGGACGACCGCCAGCGCTTTGTCTGTGTTTCCTGTGAGGCTATCCACTACATCAATCCCCGGGTGATTGTAGGTTGCCTGCCGGTGTACGAAGGTAAAGTGCTGTTGTGCAAGCGTGCGATTGAGCCCCGTCGTGACTACTGGACTCTGCCCGCGGGCTTTATGGAAAACGGCGAGACCACGGTACAGGGCGCGGCCCGTGAAACCTGGGAGGAAGCCAGGGCCCGGGTCAGCGACCTCGAGTTGTATCGCATCTTCGACGTCCCCCATATCAGTCAGGTCTACATGTTCTACCGCTGTGCACTGGTGGAGGGTGCCTATGGCGTGGGCCCGGAAAGCACCGAGACTGGCTTGTTTCGCGAGGATGAGATTCCCTGGGACGAAATCGCGTTCCCGGTCATCCGCGAAACCCTGAAAGAATACTTTGCCGATGTCGTCACCGGTCAATTCCCGGTACGGGTATCGGCGATAGAGCGCAGGCGACCCCGGGGGTAGCGAGCCCGGACGATCAGCACAGATACAGGCACAAGGAGAACAGACAATGGCATTTCCCAAGATTGGCAATCTGGCACCGGCGTTTTCCCTGCCAGACCAGGACGGCAAGACCGTCACCCTGAAGCAGTTCCGTGACAAGAAGAACGTGGTGTTGTACTTCTACCCGAAAGCCATGACTCCGGGTTGCACCGTGCAGGCCTGTGGTATTCGCGACAGCCAGAAAGCGCTGGCGAAGGCGGACACGGTGGTGCTGGGCGTAAGCCCGGATCCGGTGGCGCGCCTGGGCAAGTTTATCGAGAAGCAGGACCTGAACTTTACCCTGCTGTCGGATGAGGATCATGCTGTTGCGGAAAAGTATGGCGCCTGGGGCCTGAAGAAGTTCATGGGCCGGGAATTCATGGGCATCTTGCGCACCAGCTTCATCATCGGCAAGGATGGCCGTCTCAAGCACGTGCTGGACAAGGTCGCCACCAAGACCCACCACGACGATGTGTTGCAACTGATCAAGGAGCTGAAGCTCTAGCACGGTATGATTGCTTTTATTCTCAACGGCAGCGATGTCAGCCTCGATACCGATCCGCAGACACCATTGCTGTGGGCGTTGCGCGACAATCTGCGCCTGACCGGCACCAAGTTTGGCTGTGGCATGGGCCTCTGTGGTGCCTGCACTGTACACCTGGACGGGGACGCGGTGCGCAGTTGCTCCCTGCCGCTGTCAGCGGTGGCGGGCAAGTCGGTAACAACCATCGAGGGGCTGGGCGGCAGGCATCCATTGCAGCGGGCGTGGGTAGAGCACAATGTCCCCCAGTGCGGCTATTGCCAGAGCGGACAGATCATGTCGGCGGCGGCACTGCTGACCAGCAATCCGGCCCCGGACGAGGCAGCCATCCGCCAGGCCATGGCGGGTAACCTGTGCCGCTGCGGCACCTACCACAAGGTGCAGCGGGCCATCCTCAGTGTTGCGGCAGTCGCGCACTGGGAGCCGGTGGCAGAGGATGATTCGTGAAGCAGACCCGGCGCCAGTTCATTCGCAATGTTTCGCTGGCCGGGGGAGGGCTCGCGCTGGGGTTCCAGCTCACGGGCTGCTCGGACAAACCGCTACAGCTTGGCAGTGAGGCTGACTTCCGCCCCAACGCCTTCCTGCGCATTGATCCTGATGGCGCCGTGACACTGCAGATCCCCAAAGCGGAAATGGGCCAGGGTGTCGTCACCGGCATGGTGACCCTGGTGGCCGAGGAACTGGAAGTGGATCCAGCCACGGTGCGCTATGAGATGGCGCCGGTGCACAGCGCCTTCGCCGACCCCGAGATGCGCCTGCAGATCACTGGCGGCAGTGCCTCCATCCGGGTGTACTACGACATTCTCCGGCAGGTCGGTGCCAGTGGCCGGGAAACGCTCGTTGCCGCGGCCATGAACCAGACCGGGCTGGCACGGGATGCACTGCAGGTGAACAATGGCAGCGTCCGCAGTAATGACGGCCGTGTGGTCCTGTCCTACGGTGAGCTGGTGGCGACGGCACGGACACTGCCCGCGGTCACCGCGGTTTCCCTGAAAGCTGCAGCGGATTTTCGCCTCATCGGTCATTATGAGCAGCGCGTGGATGCCGCAGCCAAAAGCAATGGCACGGCGCAGTTTGGTATTGATGTCGCTCCCGAGGGTTGCCTGACCGCAGTATTGTTGCGTTGCCCCTGGTTCGATGGTGCCGTGGAATCCTTCGACGCCGCCGAGGCTCGCGGCATGCCCGGCGTGGTGGCGGTATTCGCCACCGAGCATGGAGTGGCCGTAGTAGCCGAGGGCTACTGGCCGGCGCGCCAGGCTGCCGCCAAAGTCGATGTTCGCTTCACGCCGCCCGCGGAAGGTTTGCGGGACAGCGCCGCCATTGCCAGTGCCATGGCCGCGGCGCTGGACGGCGACGATTTCGTCAGCGTGCGCGATGACTCCGGTGCCGGCTCCGGGGAGGGCGAGCTGGTACAGGCGCGCTACGAGGTGCCCTTTCTGGCGCACGCGCCGATGGAGCCACTCAACGCTACCTGCCGGCTGACCGCGGGCGGCTGTGAGGTCTGGGTTGGCACCCAGGCGCCGGATGTGGCCCGGGATGCGGCGTCCAGGGTGCTGGATGTGCCGCGTGAGGCCGTGGTCATTCACAACCAGTTCCTGGGCGGTGGTTTTGGCCGCCGTGCCGCCGCTGACAATGTCGCCGAAGTGGTGGCGATTGCGCGTGAGCTCGAGCGCCCGGTAAAACTGGTGTGGAGCCGGGAAGACGACATCCGCCACGACTGGTATCGACCGGCGATGGCCGGCCAGATACAGGCGCGGGTGGGCGCGGACGGCGAGGTGAGTGACTGGCGCCATCGCATCGTGGGGCCAAGTATCAATCAGCAGGTTATCCCGGTGTTTGCCGGTACCATGCTGCCCCAGTGGGTGCCCGGCGGGGTGCGAGAGCTGGCGGGCAAGGCGGTTGCGCGCAAGGACTTCGCCTCGGTCGAGGGTGCCAAGGAGCTGCCCTATCGCTTTAACGGCATCAGCGTGCAGTACCGCAATCTACCGGTGCCAGTGCCGCTGGGGTACTGGCGCTCCGTGGGGCACAGCCACACGGCATTTGTGGTGGAAAGTTTCGTCGATGAACTGGCCCATGCCGCGGGGCTCTGCCCGCTGGCCTTCCGGCGCCGTTACCTGGCGCCGGAAGCGCCGGAGCGCAGGGTGCTGGACGCGGTGGCGGAGGCGTCCAACTGGGGCCGCGCCGCGCCGGGTCGCTTTCAGGGGCTCGCAGTGCACGCGTCCTTCCACTCGGTGGTTGCGGAAGTGGTAGAGATCTCGCTCGCGGACGGCAAGCCAAAACTGGAGCATGTGTACTGTGCGGTGGATTGTGGCCAGGTGATCAACCCCGATATAGTCCGCGACCAGATGATCGGCGGTATCGTATTCGCCCTCAGTGCTGCGCTGTATGGCGAGATCACGCTCAGGGACGGGGCCGTCGAGCAGGGCAATTATCACGACTATCCTGTGCTGCGACAGAACGAGGTGCCGCCGATGACGGTAGTGCTGCTCGACAGCGCGGCACCGCCCACAGGCGTCGGCGAACCCGGCACACCGCCGGCGGCACCGGCGCTTGCCAATGCCCTGTTTGCCGCGACCGGTGTGCGCCAGCGCCGCTTGCCCCTGCAACTATCGTGACTGCAGGCTCCTGGCTCGGAGGAATGGATAGGTGGCGCGCCCGGAGAGATTCGAACTCCCGACCAACTGGTTCGAAGCCAGTTACTCTATCCAGCTGAGCTACGGGCGCGCAGAACGCCCAGTATACATGAGATGGTGGGCACCGCTCATCTTCTCCAGGCAGGCCCACCCCCGGCGCATGAGTGCGGCAATTGCCGCTTACAAGTGCCAGGTAAGCCTCGCGCCTGCCGTGCGTGGCTTGCCCCAGACGCCATAGCCCCAGTCATCACCCAGCGTATTCTGGTAGGTGAAGTACTCTTCATCGCTGAGATTATTGACAAAGGCGTCTAGGATAAAACGGCCATCCGATGACGCCCAGCTGACCTTTGCATTGGCAATGCCGTAACTGTCCTGGTGTGAGTAGGGATCGTTTTCTACCTGGAGAAAGTGGTCATCCTGCCAGGAATAATCCGCCTGCAGAGTGATTTCGCCCGCGTCACCCAAGGGAATGTAGTAGCGCATGACCGTATTGAAACTCCACTCCGGCGCGGAAGGCAGTTCTATACCATCGTAGTCATAGAGATCACCCGCGACGGGGCTGGATTGATCCGAGTCCATTTCAGTTGACAGGTAGCCCGCCCCGAAAATCAACTCGAATTTATCGGTCAGCTGGGCGGTGAGCTCCATTTCCAGGCCGTAGCCGGTAACATCGCCGGCGTTGAGGATGCGCGCTCCACTCGCCAGGGTGTCAAACAACTGGGCTTGAAAACCTTCCAGCTCATACACAAATGCAGCCGTGTTCAAGCGGGCTCTGCCATCAAGCAGTGTGGTTTTCAGGCCAACTTCAAAGTTGGTCATTTCTTCTGCATCCACCGGTTCAAATGCTTCCGGCACACTGTTGTAACTGGCCGAATAACCGCCACTGCGAAAACCGGTGGACAGACTGGTGTATAACAGCATCTCGTCCGCTGGCCGCCAGTCCAGACCAATGCGGCCTGAAAAATTATCGTCAGATATCGAGTCCTGGACCAGGGTTGGCGTCGTGGTAGTCGGCGTGTTGTAGTAGGAAATATTTCTTTCGTAATTGTAATCGCGCTCCTCATCGGTATAGCGCGCCCCCAGAACCAGAGTGAAATCACTGGAGAAATACCACTCCCACTGACCAAACAAGGCGGCGGACTGGGTCTCGAGGGTAACGTCTTCGCGATGGGCAAAATCGAATGAGGCGGCATCGTCAAACTCAACAGCGGTTGGATTTTGCGTTCGCATATCCCGTTCGTCATCGTACAGGTACAGGCCGACAACCCAGGTTGAAACTTCATCGGTCTTGCTCAGCCGAAACTCCTGCGACAGTTGTTCCGCATCGGAGGTGTATTCCTCGTCGAAGAACACATCAAAGGCCGGGCCGCTACCAACACCATCGCCATCATCCTGAAGATATTTTTCCAGCTTTTCATATGCGGTAACGGAGGTCAGGTCCAGGCCATTTGCAAAGGCCCATTCCAGCCTGGCCGAAACGCCAAAGGTATCAATTTCTGTATCCAGGCCACCGCTGACACTGGAAGAAACGTCCTCGGGATTGAAATCGCCACCTGCCTGCTCAATGCCGGTCGTTTGAAAGGTATTGCTGGTGCACTCCCCTCTGTGAATGCGAGAAGTCGCGCAAGTTTCGCCTCCCGGTGTTTCCTGGTAGCCCATGTGCGCAAAGCCTACACTGGCCTGATCCGCATGACTGCCATGAACATCGAGAAGCAGTTCACCGTCAGCCCCAATATCCACTGACAGTTTTGCGCGATAGCCGATACTGTCCGTTTCGTTGAGATCCTGATCAGTGTCGACCGGGAACCCGTAATCGTTGACCGGATCGGCGTTGTTCTTTTGCCAGCCGTCGGCCTGGTTGACTTTTACAGCTACACGACCGCGCATGCCATCACTGAGCGGCCCGCTCACCATGCCCTCGAAAATCCGCTCTGAATAGCTGCCTGCCTGAATGCTTGCAGAGGCCTCCAGCTGGTCTGTCGGGTCATTGGAGATATAATGTACCAGTCCGCCAGTGGCGTTGCGCCCGTAGAGAGTACCCTGGGGGCCGCGAAGTACCTCTACGCGTTTCAGGTCAAACAATTGTATGGCCGAGCCGGCGGGATTGCCGCGGTAGACGTCATCCACGTACATTGCGACGGGCGCTTCCCAGGAGTCGGAAAAATTGACCAGGCTAATGCCTCGCAGGCTGATCGAGGGGCTTGATGCTTCGCCGAAAATCGCGAAAAAATTCATGTTTGGGACTTGCGCGACGATATCCAGTCCTTCTTCAAAGCCCATTTTTTCAATGGCATCACCAGAGAATGCTGATACCGACACAGAGGTATCCTGCAGGGACTGCTCGCGCTTCTGCGCGGTCACGGTAACTTCTTCCATTATCGATTGTTGAGCCGACACTGTGCCCGCAACAGACAGCATCAGAGATACAGCGAGGGGCCGTCGAAGGAACTGCGGCAGAAGTGCGGGATGGGAACGAAGTGATGTTCTTGTTGAAGTTTTTTGATCGGGCCACATGATCATGTCCTCTCATTTTTTATGATTAGATACAAAGTCCGCTCAACGTACACGTGCGCGTTGTTGATGAACGTAATTGACCTTACCACACGGTAGTACTGGAAACGCAAGGGATGCGGGGAGGCGGATCTTCGGCAGTAGCTGTCGGGAGCGACGGGTGTGCACCCGCGCGAGGACCTGATCACTGGCGCCAAAGCGGGGCCCGCTTCAATCCCGGCCCTCGGGCTAATCCTCGATCAATTCCCGATGCACACACACCGCCGTACTCTTGGGCCGGACAGCCATGCCCCTGCCTTCGAGGTGGGCACGCGTGAACGCCGCCCCGAACAGGAGGATCAGGGAGGAATAGTTTACCCAGAGCAGGAGCAGGGCCAGAGAGCCGGCTGCACCGTAGGCCGACGCCGTCGCGGTATTGGCCAGGTACATGGCGATCAGGGAACGGCCCACCGTGAACAACACTGCGGTGATGAATGCGCCGAGCAGGACGTCCCGCCAGGACAGCAGTACGTCGGGCAGGATCTTGAACATCGCTGCGAACAGGAGCGTGACCACGAACAGCGACAGGAGCAGTTCCATGCTCACCAGCGCCCAGCCAGGCACCGGCAGCCATCCTTCCGCGAACGCCATGACACTGCGCAAGGCCACGGACAACAGCAGCGAGACCAGCAGGACGAAGCCGATCGCCAGGATGATGGTGAGCGACAGTACCCGGGCCTTGAGAAAGACCCACATGCCACTTCTGGAAGGTCGTGGTGCCACGTCCCAGATCTGATTCAGTGACTGCTGCATCTGGGCGAAGACCGTAGTGGCACCGACCACGGTGGCAATGATCCCGATCAATGCCGGCCAGATGCCGCTCTGGTCGATCTGGGAATTGACCACCGCGGTCTGCACCACGCTGGCCGCTTCCGGGCCGAGTGTTCCCTCCAGCTGCTCGAAAAGCTTGCCCTGGGCAGCACTCTCCCCGAGAACCAGCCCCACCAGGGTGACAACCACGACCATGATCGGCGCGATGGAGAACACGGTGAAAAACGCCAGCGCTGCCGCGTAGATGAAGGCCTGGCTCGCCAGCCAGTTCTTGCTCGCGGCGCCGAGAATGGCGAGCCAGTGCCGCACTGGAGCGGGGAGCTTGTCGAAGACTCTGGAAAGCATGGGACGAGGATACGACAGCCGCAAGGAGGTTGTCGATCAGGCACTCTCCGCCTGTCGGCAACCGCAACTTGACGGCGTCCGCAAGGCGCCTCAAACTAATGGCCATTAGTTCCCGCTGCGAGCCAGTGACGGTTCAGGAGAGCAACATGGCCACGTGTCCCCATATCGACCTCAACAACCCCGATACTTTCCAGGGCGGTTTGCCGCGGGAGGCCTTCCGCTACCTGCGGCGGGAGGAGCCGGTCTATTGGCATGAAGCCGATGCGAACACCCCCGGCTACTGGGCGGTGACACGGCAGGCGGAGCTGGATTACGTGTCCAAAAACCCGCAGCTGTTTTCCTCCGCCGAGCGCACCTGCATGCTGCAGAACCCTTCCGCCGAAGAAATCGAAATGATGCGGATGCTGATGATCAACATGGATCCGCCCAGGCACCTGAAATTCCGCCGCCTGGTGCGCACTGCTTTCACGCCGAAGAAAGTGGATAGTTACGAGCCGCGCTTCCGGGACATTGCCCGTGACATCCTCGACCGCGCGGTAGAAGGTGGACGCTGCGATTTCGTCACCGACATCGCCGCAGAGCTGCCGTTGATCGCCATCTGCGAATTGATGGGCGTGCCGCTGGAGCGGCGCCAGCGCCTGTTCGAGCTGACCAATATCATGCTGGGAATGGACGATCCGGACCTGACTACCTCCCAGGAAGATGGCATGAACGCGATGATGGAGATGTTCATGCTGGGCCTGGAGCTGGCGGCCCAGCACCGCGAAAAGCCATCGTCGGGTATCGTCGGTACCCTGCTGGACGGCACGGTCGAAGATGAACCGCTGACAGAGGATGAGTTCTGCAATTTTTTCCTGATGTTGATCGTGGCGGGCAACGAGACCACCCGCACCGTGACCAGCCAGGGCATGCGCATGCTGCTGGAACATCCGCAGCAGTTCCAGAAGCTGGTGGACAACCCGGCGCTGGTACCCGACGCGATCGAGGAGTTCCTGCGCTTCAATCCGGCGGTAATCGCCTTCCGGCGCACTGCCATGGAGGACACCGAGCTCAACGGAGTACAGATTCGCAAGGGCGACCTGGTGCAGCTGTTCTATGGCGCTGCCAGCGCCGACGAGTCGGTATTCGTGGACGGCGACAGCTTCGATATTCTGCGCAACCAGCGTGAGGACGTGCGCAACGGCCATCGCGCCTTCGGCGTCGGCCAGCATTTTTGCCTCGGCTCGCACCTGGCGCGGCTGGAACTGACAGCGATCTTTGACGAGATTGTGCGCCGTATCCGCAACCCGCGCTTTGATGGCGACATCCAGTGGCTGCGCTCGAACTTCATCAACGGCATCAAGCACATGCCTATCGCCTTCGACGTGGTGTAGGTGCCCCGGCCGGCGGCGGTTGGCGCCGGTTCATGCTATTGTGCCCCGGGCTGAATTCTCGGCCGCCTGCGGCCGCCAGACTTGGTGTCGCCCACCCGTGCAAGCACAATAAGTGCTCTGTAACCGCGAGGAGAGTCCCGCAATGCCCATGCCGAAAGATATTGGCGTCATTGACCTGATGCTGGCCGTGCCCGGCGACGACAACAGCCACTTCTACGAGTGGATCAAGCCGATGCTCATGGACAAGCAGAGCCATGAGATGTTCAAGATGCCCGCCCAGTACATGTTCAAGGACATCCCCAAGATCGATGGCCAGGATGACTACGTCGCCTACACCATCGCGCAGATGGACAAGCACAACATCGAGCGGGCGATGATCGGCATTGGTCCCTACGCCGAGCAGCACAAAGAGGCCCTGCGCCGTTTCCCGGACCGCTTCTTTGCCTGCTACGAGGCCAACCCCAACAACGGCATGGATGAAGTGCGCACCATTGTGGCGCTGAAGGAAGAGTTCGATATCAAGGCGGTGACCGCATCCCCGGCGATGATCTGCCCGCCGGTACCGGTGAACGACAAGAAGTGGTACCCGATCTACGCCAAGCTGGTAGAGCTGGATATCCCGTTCTGTCCGTGCATGGGTATTCCCGGTCCGCGCCTGCCGTTCGGGCCGCAGAAGGTGGAACTGCTGGACGAGGTACTGTGGTTCTTCCCGGAACTCAATGTCGTTACCCGCCACGGCTGCGAGCCCTGGACCGATGTCGCCTGGAAGCTGATGCTCAAGTACCCGAACCTGCACTACATGACCAGTGCCTTTGCGCCCAAACACTACCCGAAGGACATTGTGCACTTCGCCAACACCCGCGGTTCCGACCAGGTCATGTATGCGGGCTATTTCCCGATGGGCCTGTCCCTGGATCGCATCTTCAGCGAGATGCCGGATGTCCCCTTCCGTGATGAGGTGTGGCCGAAATTCCTGCGTGAAAATGCCCTTCGGGTGTTCAAGCTGGATACCTGAGGAGAACCGCCGAGATGGACTATGTCGAGGTTGAAGACGCGGTCAACGCCCCGGGCCTGCGGCTGGTATTGAGCGCAGGTGTGCCCGGGCCCTGGGGCGAGACCGCCAAGTCCCTGTTCGATTTCAAGGGGCTCAAGTACCTGCCCGTGCGCCAGGAGGGTGGCGGTGAAAATGTCGCGCTGCAGGCCTGGACCGGGCAGACCTCGGCGCCGGTAGCGGTGTACGACAATCTGCCCCCGGTTTGTCACTGGCTGGACCTGCTGCACCTGGCGGAGCGCCTGGCTCCCGAACCGGCCCTGCTGCCCGGGGATCCCGCGCTGCGGGCCGAGGTATTGGGCCTGTCGGCACTGATCGCGGGCGTGGACGGTTTTGGCTGGCAGCGACGCCTGCAGCTGTTCACCCCGGGCATGAGTCTGGCGGAACCGCCGGCGAGCATCGTCAGAATGGCAACCAAGTACGCCTGGAGCGCTGACGCCGCGGCGGCGGCGGGTGCGAAACTGGCCGCGATCGCCGGGCTGCTGGACCAGCGCCTCGCGGCACAGGAAGCTGCCGGGCGGCAGTGGTTTGTGGGGGAGGAGGTCAGCGCCGTGGACTTCTACTGGGCCAACTTCGCGGGCATGGTCAAACCGCTGCCGCCGGAGGTCAATCCCATGCCCGAATTCCTGCGCGGCATGTACGAATCGGGCGCCGGAGAGACGGCACAATGGTTGACCCCGCGCTTGCTGGCACACCGGGACCGCATGTACCAGCAGTACCTGACGCTGCCACTGGATTTCTGACTTTTTGGGCGAGCGCCCGGCTGTCCGTGCCTTGCCAGACCCGATAAACCATAACAAGGGGAACCGCCATGCTGTCACAACAGGAACTTTCCGATCGACTGGAGCTTCAGGATCTGGTGTTTTTCTATTCCCACCTGATCGACACCAAGTCCTTCGATACCCTGCGCGAGGTATTTACCGAGGATGCCCACATCGACTACTCCGCCTTCGGCGGCTCGGTGGGGAACCTGGAGGAGACCATTGCCTATCTGAAACAGGCGGTGGCTGACGAGATTTTTCCCAATTCCCAGCACCTGAACGCCAATCTGCAGTTCACGGTGAACGGCGACAGTGCGACGGGCCGGGTGATGTGTTTCAATCCGATGGAGATGAAGCTGCCCGACGGGGGCCTCCAGGTATTCCTGATCGGGCTGTGGTATGTCGATGAATATCGCCGCACCCCCGGGGGCTGGCGCATAAGCCGTCGTGTGGAAGAGAAGAGCTGGGTATTCAACGCCCCGGATTTCATGAATCTTTGAAGGCATTGTCATGATCGATCTGTATACCGCGCCGACCCCGAACGGCTACAAGGCCTCGATCGCGCTGGAGGAAATGGAGATTCCCTACGAGGTCCATACCATTGACCTCGGTGCGGGGCAGCAGAAAGAGCCGGAGTTTCTGCGGATCTGCCCCAATGGTCGCATCCCCGCCATCACCGACCGCGATGAGGACAACTTTGCGGTGTTCGAATCCGGGGCGATCATGATCTACCTGGCGGAGAAGAGCGGCAGGTTCCTGCCCACGGACATCCGCGGACGCTCCCGGGTGCTGCAGTGGCTGATGTTCCAGATGGGCGGGATCGGCCCGATGATGGGCCAGGCCAATGTGTTCTATCGCTATTTCCCGGAGAAGATCCAGCCCGCTATCGACCGTTACCAGGCCGAGGGCCGGCGCCTGTTCGAGGTGCTGGACAACCGTCTCGGGGAGAGCGAGTTCCTGGCCGGGGACTACAGCATTGCCGATATGGCGAACTGGGCCTGGGTCAGAACCCACCGCTGGTCGGGCGTCTCCATCGAGGGCCTGGACAATCTGTCGCGCTGGATGGGGGCGATTTCCGACCGGCCCCGGGCCCGCGCCGGGGTCAAGGTGCCGGTGGATATTGCCGAGCTGATGGATGCGAAGAAGTCCGAGGATGCCGAGGCGTTTTCGCGCCGGGCCCGCTCCATGGTTACCGGCGCTGGCTCCAGCGACTGAAAGGCACTAACCCCGCTGCAGCTGAAGGGGGCCTGCCGATTGTTGCGGCGTCCTCAGGTGTGCGGCCACTGCTGCAGGTGTCGCGAGCGGATCTCCTGCTTCAGCAGTTTGCCGGTGGCATTGCGGGCCAGCGGTTCAGCGGCCAGTAACCACTGGGTGGGAACCTTGAAGCCGGCGAGGTGTTCTTTCAGGTAGGCGGTCAGATCCTCCGGGCGCAAACCCGGTTCGCCGTGCACGGTGGCAGCGAGCTCTTCTCCCAGTTCCGGGTGCGGCAAACCATAGACAGAGGCCTCGCGCACCTGCGGATGGGCGGTAAGGACGCCTTCCACTTCGATCGGGTAGATGTTTTCCCCGCTGCGGATCACCATGTCCTTGATCCGGTCCACGACATGGACAAAACCGTACTCATCCACGTAGCCGATATCCCCGGTGCGTACCCAGCCGTCGACGAAGGTTTCCGCCGTGGCCGCGGGCAGGTTCCAGTATTCCCGGGCGTTGGTCGGGCTGAGTATCATCAATTCCCCGGGCTGGCCGGGGGGAAGGGCATTGCCGTTGGCGTCAATCGCACGCATCTTGACGATGGGCGACAGGGTGCCGGCGGCGGTGGGGCAGACCCGGTAGGCCTCGCCGGTGCAGCTGCTGCCGGTGGCGTTGGTCTCGGTCATGCCGTAGCCGGTGCCGGGGTAGGCGTAGGGTATCTTGCCGTAGATCAGGTCCTTCAGGTGTGGCGGGCAGGCGGTGCCGCCCGCGCCCAGGGAATACAGGCTGCTGGTATCGGTGCGCTCGAATTCGGGCGACTCCAGCATGGCAATGGTCATGGCCGGCACGCCGGTGAACACGGTAATGCGCTCGCGCTCGATCACCTTGAGGGCGTCAACCGGATCCCACTTGTACAGGATGCTGGTCTTGCGCCCGCCGCGCAGGTTGAGCAGGAACACGGCATAGCAGCCGGAAACGTGAAACAGGGGTACCGACAGCAGGGTCGAGGGCTCGAAACCCGAGGACATCATCTTGCCGACGATGTCCGGGTTGGCCATGGCCGACATGTAGGCCATCAGCTCGAAGTTGTACAGCGCCTGGGCGATGGCGAAGTGGGTGGACGCGGCGCCCTTGGGCTTGCCGGTGGTGCCCGAGGTATACATGATCATCGCCAGGTCGTCCGGACTGATGTCCACCTGTGGACACTCCGCCGGTCCGCGTTGGGTGGATTCCCAGGTGCTGGCACCGCTGGTGTCGGTATCGGCGCTGCGGGCGACGATGGCCGCGCAGCCGAGCTGCTGCAGCCGTGGCCGTATCAGGGCGAGCCGTTCCGGGTCGCAGACCACCAGCCTGGCGCCGGCGTCGCCGAGGGCATAGCCCAGCTCTTCCGCCCGGCCCCAGCTGTTCAGGGGGACCACCACCGCACCCACCGAGACGGCGCCGACAAAGGCAAACATCCATTCCGGGTAGTTGCGCATGGCGATGGCGATGCGGTCACCCGGCTGGATACCAGCCTCGTGGACAAGGTAGTGGGCAAAGCGATCCGCCGCGGCAAAAAACTCGTCGAAGCTGTAGCGTTCATCCTCATAGGTGATGGCGGTTCTGTCGGCATGGGTGCGGCCGGCCGCCAGTGCAGTGGCAAGATCGGCCGGCGCGTTGCGGTAGCAGCGCATTTCGGCCCCGTTGACGACCCGGGTCTCCAGCTCGAAAGGCGCACCGGGGGCGGTCAGTTGCTCACAGGCGGTTTGCAGGCGGGTGCTGATTGCGGCGACATCATTCATGGCGATCTGGGGTCTCCCGGTTGTCGTCGGTGTCGAAGATGAGTGCAGAGCTTGAAATCAGTTGGTCCCGAATGATACACAAGCCCGGCCGTGGGGGGCAGCGGCAGCGTTATCGGGCGGGCGAATTGAAGCGGGTTGGTCCATTCCGTTACACTGCCGCGTTTCCTGCTGACCGGGGCAAATCGTGGCGACCATCATTACCTGCAATACCAACGGCATTCGCGCCGCTGCCCGCAAGGGTTTCTTCGACTGGCTGGCGCGGCAGCAGGCGGATGTGGTCTGCATCCAGGAAACCAAGGCCCAGGAAGAGCAGCTCGCGGACCCGGTCTTCAGCCCGGAGGGCTATCACTGTTACTACAACGATGCGCGCAAAAAGGGCTATAGCGGTACCGCGCTGTATTCCCGGGTCAAGCCGCGAATGGTCGTGACCAGTCTGGGCTGGGAGTCGGCGGACACCGAGGGCCGGTATTTGCAGGCAGACTACGACGGTATCAGTGTCATCTCCCTGTACCTGCCCTCGGGTACCAGCAGCGATGCGGCGCTGGCAAAGAAGTTCGACTTCATGGAGCAGTTCTACCAGCACCTGCGCGCCCTGCGCCGCAAGCGTCGCGAGTTCATCATCTGCGCCGACTGGAATATCTGCCACAAGCCCATCGACCTGAAGAACTGGAGGGCCAACCAGAAAAACTCCGGTTTCCTGCCGGAGGAGCGGGCCTGGCTGGACCAGGTCTACGACGAGCTGGGCTACATCGATTCCTTTCGCCTGGTCAACCAGGAACCGGACCAGTACACCTGGTGGTCCAATCGTGGCCAGGCCTGGGACAAGAACGTGGGCTGGCGCCTGGACTACCAGGTGATCACGCCGGGGCTCGCGTCCGCTGTAACGGGAGCGGACATCTACAAGGCCCAGCGCTTTTCCGACCACGCGCCGCAGATCATGGAGTACGATTTCGAACTGCGCGCCTGAGCGCGCGTCGGCCTCATTCACATTGCAGGGGCAGTGGATTCGCTGTACATTTGCGCCTGCTCTCGACCTTCCACAACTGCCTTTCCCTCTGATGCGTCAACAAGGAGTTTCCATGAGTTTGTTCATTGCCAGCGCACACGCCCAGGCCGAAGGCGCAGCCCCTGGTGGCGGCGAAATGTTCCAGATCGTCTTCCTGGTCGGCCTTTTCGCACTGTTCTACTTCATCGCGATCCGCCCCCAGCGCAAGCGCCAGAAAGAACACGCGCAAATGGTGTCGGCGCTGAGCAAGGGCGACGAAGTGGTGACCAGTTCCGGCATCCTCGGTCGCATCACCAGCCTGGATGACAACTACATGGTGCTGAACGTCGCCAACAATGTGGACATGAAGTTCCAGCGCATTCATGTCCATGCCGTGCTGCCGAAGGGAACCCTCAAGTCCATTGGCTGATGGCCGCGCCTGAGTTCCCACCGCGGGTCGAACTGGCCCGCAGGCCCACCCCCTTGCAATACCTGGCCCGTGCCAGCGAGCGCTGGGGGCAGGGCCACCGGCTCTGGGTCAAGCGCGACGACCTCAGTGGCTGCCTGCTCAGTGGCAACAAGGTCCGCAAGCTCGAGTTCATCGTCGCCCATGCCCTGGCGGAAGGCTGCGACACACTCATTACCTGCGGCGGCCTGCAGAGCAATCACTGCCGCGCCACCGCCTTCGCCGGTGCCCAGCTGGGACTCTCGGTACACCTGCTGCTGCGCGGGGACGAACCCGCCGCCAGTGAGGGCAACTTCCTGCTGGACCAGCTGGCGGGTGCAACCATCAACTGCTATCCCAAACGCCAATATGTCAGCGAGTTGCCGGACCTGTTTGCCCACTGGCAGGCGCACTATGCCGGCCTCGGTCGCAAGGCACTGGCGATTCCCACCGGGGGCAGCGATGGGCTCGGCGTCTGGGGCTATATCGCCGCCTGTGAAGAGCTGGCCGCAGACCTGGCCACCGCGGGCATTGACAGTGCCCATTTGGTGACCGCGACGGGCTCCGGTGGCACCCAGGCCGGGCTGACTCTCGGCGTCAGCCTGTACGACCTGCCGCTCACCGTGTGGGGGGTGAATGTCTGTGATGACGAGCAGTACTTCCTGGACAAGGTGGCCGCCGACACCGGCGACTGGCGGGCGCGCTTTCCCGCAGCTCCCGCCGTTACCGTGGAAACCCGGGTGCTGGATGGTTACGTCGGTGCCGGGTACGGCGTTGCCGGTCCCGAGGTATTCGCGCTGATCGCGGAACTGGCGGCGCTCGAGGGCCTTTTACTGGACCCGGTCTATACCGGCAAGGCATTCCAGGGCATGGTCGCGGAGCTTGAGGCGGGGCGTTTCCGCGACTGCCAGGATATCGTGTTTCTGCACACAGGGGGTGTCTTCGGGGTCTTCCCGCAGGCACAACAGTTTGAGTTCGCCGGCGCCGGGGCGCGCGGCTGAATCCAGGGGCGGGCGTAATGACCGATGTGATCACGACCATCAACAGCTGGGCCTGGGGGCCGGTGATGCTGGTGCTGTTGCTGGGGACGGGCCTGTATCTGAGTATCGGGCTGCGGTTCCTGACCTTGCGCAACATCCCGCGGGCGTTTGCGCTCCTCCTCGGGGGCAGGGAAGGGCACGGCAAGGGCGATATTTCGCCGTTCAGCGCCCTGATGACGTCCCTGTCGGCGACCATCGGTACAGGCAATATAGCCGGGGTGGCGACCGCCCTGGTGCTGGGCGGACCCGGGGCGCTGTTCTGGATGTGGATCACGGCCCTGGTGGGCATGGCGACCAAGTACGCCGAGGCTGTCTGTGCGGTGCGGTTCCGGGAACAGGATGCCGCGGGCAACTACAGTGGCGGTCCCATGTACTACATCCGCAACGGCCTGCACAAGCGCTGGCACTGGCTGGCCTGGGCGTTTGCGATTTTCGGCACCATCGCCGGTTTTGGTATCGCCAATACCGTGCAGTCCAACTCCGTGTCCCAGGTGCTGCGGGATTCCTTCGCCGTGCCACCACTGGCTACCGGGCTGGTGCTGATGGTATTGGTGGCGGCGGTGATCCTCGGCGGAGTGCGACGCATCGCCCGTGTCGCCAGCTGGCTGGTCCCCTTCATGGCCCTGAGCTACATGCTCATGAGCCTGATTGTCATCATCACCCATATCAGTGCCGTACCGGCGGCTGTGGCGGTCATCGTGGAGTCCGCCTTCACCGGTTCCGCAGCTACCGGGGGTTTTGCCGGTGCCACGGTCTGGGCGGCGATCCGCTTTGGCGTTGCCCGCGGTGTGTTTTCCAACGAGGCGGGCCTCGGCAGCGCGCCCATCGCCCATGCCGCGGCCCGCACCGATCAACCGGTACACCAGGGCATGATTGCAATGCTCGGTACGTTCATCGACACCCTGGTGGTGTGCACCATGACCGGCCTGGTGATCGTGATCATGGATGTCCTGCCCTCCGGCGTCAGCGGCGCCAGCCTGACTTCCATGGCCTTTGCCGACGGCATGCCCGGCGGGCAGTACGTGGTCAGCCTGGGCCTGTGCCTGTTCGCCTTTACCACCATGATTGGCTGGTCTTTTTACGGCGAACGTTGCGCGGTATTCCTGTTTGGGGTTCGGGCCAGCCTGCCGTTCCGCCTGCTGTGGGTGGCCGCGATCCCGGTCGGCACCATGATCGAACTGGAGCTGGTCTGGTTGATTGCCGATACGCTCAATGCGTTCATGGCCATTCCCAACCTCATTGCGCTGCTGTTGCTGGGGCCGCTGGTCTTCCGTATCAGCAGGGACTACTTCAAGGCGGAGTCGTGATGACTCATCGTCCGGGGCATACCCGTCGCAGCTATGCGGGCCAATGTACAAGAGGTAAACTCGGTCCATGGCTGAAGACATTTCCAACAAGCTGGTAATCGCGATTTCCTCCCGGGCATTGTTTGACCTGGACGAGAGCCATCGCGTATTCCAGCAGGATGGCCTGCAGGCCTACTCCGAGTACCAGATTGCCCATGAAGAGGAGCCGCTGCAGCCGGGGGAGGCGTTCCCGGTGGTGCAAAAACTGCTGCGCCTGAACACCCTGCTCGGTGACAGCGCGCAGGTGGAGGTGGTGTTGCTGTCCCGCAACAGTGCCGACACAGGCCTGCGGGTATTCAACTCCATCCAGCATTTTGACCTGCCGATTACCCGGGCCGCCTTCTGTGGTGGGGAGAGTCCCTGGCGCTACATCAACGCTTTCGGCTGTCAGCTGTTCCTGTCCAATGAAGCAGAGGATGTTCGCTATGCCCTCAACTGCGGCGTCGCCGCGGCGACGCTGGTCTCCAACAAGGGTGGCAACAGCGGCTCGGACCAGCTCCGTTTTGCCTTTGATGGCGACGCGGTAGTGTTCTCCGATGAGGCCGAGCGGGTGTACAAGACCGAAGGCCTGGAGGCGTTCGCCGCCAGCGAGCAGGCAGCGGCGCGGACCCCCTTGAGTGGCGGTCCCTTCAAGCCTTTCCTCGCTGCCCTGCACCGGCTGCAGCAGGCTTTTCCCGCCACTGAAGCACCGATCCGTACCGCGCTGGTCACCGCCCGCTCGGCGCCGGCCCACGAGCGGGTCATCCGCACGCTGCGCGCCTGGAACATTCGCATCGACGAGTCGATTTTCCTGGGCGGGCTCAACAAGACCGAGTTTTTGCGCGCCTACCAGGCAGATGTCTTCTTCGATGACCAGGAGACCCACTGCCAATTGGCCAGCCCCCACATCGCCACCGGGCATGTGCCTCACGGGGTGGCCAATAATTGAGCCGTTTGTCGGTTCGTTATTCCATTGCTGTTGGCAAATGGGACCCTTAACTACTATTCTTCATAAGCGATGTGTGCCCATCACGGGAGCGGGCCGCGCTCAGGGGAGTATGCCAGGCGATGAAACTGCAGCAATTACGCTATATCTGGGAAGTGGCTCACCACGAACTCAACGTGTCGGCGACTGCCCAGAGCCTCTACACCTCACAACCTGGCATCAGCAAGCAGATCCGCCTGCTGGAAGACGAGCTGGGGGTTGAAATCTTTGCCCGCAGCGGCAAGCACCTGACCCACGTTACACCCGCCGGGGAAGCCATTCTGAAGACAGCGGGGGAGGTGCTGCGCAAGGTCGAGAGCATCAAGCAGGTCGCCCAGGAATATTCCAACGAAAAGAAGGGCAGCCTCTCGATTGCCACCACTCACACCCAGGCCCGGTACGCCCTGCCGGCGACCATTCGCTCCTTTATCGAGCGCTATCCCGATGTGTCCCTGCACATGCACCAGGGCACACCGATGCAGATATCAGAGCTGGCCGCCGACGGCACCGTCGACTTTGCCATCGCCACCGAGGCGCTGGAGCTGTTCAGCGACCTGATCATGATGCCCTGCTACCGCTGGAACCGCTGTGTGCTGGTGCCCCGTGACCACCCTCTGACCCAGCTTTCCGAGCTGACCCTGGAGGACGTGGCCGAGCACCCGATCGTAACCTACGTGTTCGGCTTTACCGGTCGCTCCAGACTGGACGAGGCCTTCGTCGCCCGCGGCCTGGTGCCCCGGGTGGTGTTCACCGCGGCCGACGCGGATGTGATCAAGACCTATGTCCGCCTCGGCCTGGGCATCGGTATTGTCGCCGCCATGGCCTACGATGAGCGTGCCGATGCCGATCTGGTAGCGCTGGATGCGAGCAAACTGTTTGCCAGCAGCGTGACCAAGATCGGCTGCCGCCGCGGCACCTTTCTGCGCGGCTACATGTATGACTTTATTGAGGATTTTGCCCCGCACCTGACCCGGGAGATAGTGCAGGAGGCCTTCTCCCATCCCAGCAAGACCGAACTCGACGAGCTCTTTTCCCACATCGAACTCCCTGTCTACTGATTTTTTTGCCGCGCGGCGCTTGTGGCGGCTGTCGCCCTTGGGTAGATTGTGCCGCTTTCTGATTCGAGCGGGGAGAACGACACGTGGAACTGGCTTGCCTGGACCTTGAAGGGGTATTGATACCGGAAATCTGGATTGCCTTTGCCGAGCGCACCGGAATCCCCGAACTGCGCGCCACCACCCGGGACATTCCCGATTACGACGTGTTGATGAAACAGCGTCTGCGCATCCTCGACCAGCACGGACTCAGGATCGACGACATCCAGGAAGTGATCGCCACCCTCGAACCCCTGCCCGGCGCCGCCGATTTTCTCGACTGGCTGCGGGAACGTTTCCAGGTCATCATCCTCTCCGACACCTTCTACGAATTTTCCGCACCGCTGATGCGCCAGCTCGGCTGGCCGACCCTGTTCTGCCACCGGCTGGAGGTGGACGACAGCGGCCGCGTGGTCGACTACAAACTGCGCCAGAAAGACCCCAAGCGCGCCTCCGTACAGGCCCTGCACAGTCTCCACTACCGCATCATCGCCGCCGGCGATTCCTACAACGACACCACGATGCTGGGCGAGGCGGATGTCGGCATACTGTTCCACGCGCCGCAGAACGTCATCGACGAGTTTCCGCAGTTCCAGGCGGTGCATGACTTCCCGGCTCTGAAACAGGCGTTCGTGGATGCCAGCAACAGGCCGCTCACAGTCTGACCTGACTCGCCGACTTGCCGACTTGCCGACTTGCCGGCGCGTAGATTCTGGCGCTCCGAACACGCGCTGCCCATGCTGCGGCCTCCCGGGACACGCCGCAAGTACATCCATGTAGGCTCGTATCGCGCATCCATGCGCTCAACGGTCCCGGGAGGCCGCAGCATGCACAGCGCTTTACCTTGGGAGTGCAGTCAGGCTTTCCGGTAGCGGACTTGGAGCGGGGAATGGGGACTGCTACGGTTGGAGAGGTCGTGCTATGGACAGAGCTCCAATTCGGTAGTGAATTCCAGCTTTGCCGGTAGTGGTTTCGGACAAAATTCTCAGGATTGCGTTTCTTCAGATCCGATGTACTCGGTGTCAGAGGGTGGCGTGTGGCTACGGGGTTTGCGGGACCGTTGAGCGCATGGATGCGCGATACGAGCCTACAGGGATGTACTTGCGGCGAGTCCCGCAAGCCCCGTAGCCACACGGCGCCCTGAGTCGGAGTCCGAATTCCGGACTGTCGAAATGGATTGCCACCAGCCAGGAGTTACCCGGTCCGAACCGCAGCTACCTGAACCGCTGCTCAAGGGTGCTGAGGAATCGGCCCACCTTGTCGTAGGTCTCCTGGTACTCCTGGTCCGCCTCCGAATCCGCCACAATCCCGCCCCCGCCCCAGCAGCGCAGACTGCCGTGATTGGCCACCAGGCTGCGGATGGCGATATTGCTGTCCATGTGGCCGTCGGCGCTGATGTAGAGCAGGGAGCCGCAGTAGGCCTCGCGGCTGTGGGGTTCGAGCTCAGCGATGATCTGCATGGCGCGGCGCTTGGGGGCGCCGGTGATGGAGCCGCCGGGGAAGCTGTCGCGCAGCAGGTCCAGGGGGCCGCGGTCGGGTGCCAGTTCGCCACGAATGGTGCTGACCAGGTGGTGCACCGTCGGATAGGTTTCCAGGGCGAACAGCTGGTCGACGTGAATGCTGCCGGGCACGCAGCTGTGGCCGAGGTCATTGCGCAGGAGGTCGACGATCATCAGGTTCTCGGCACGATCCTTGGGGCTGTTGCGCAGTTCGCGGGCGCTGCGCAGGTCGCGAGCGGGATCCGCGAAGCGGGGGCGGGTGCCCTTGATGGGGCGGGTTTCCACCTGCTGTCCCTGCAGGGACAGGAAACGTTCCGGGGACAGGCACAGCAGTGCCTGCTGGTCGGCCAGCTGCAGGTAACCGGAGAATGGCGCGGCGGCGACCTCGCGCAGGATCTGGTAGGCGGCAAAGGGATCGCCGCTGTACGGAGCCTCGAAACGCTGCGCCAGGTTGACCTGGTAGCAGTCTCCGGCCTGGATGTATTCCTGAATGCGGGCAAAGGCTGCCCGGTAGTGATCCCGGTCGATGCTCGGCGTGAAGCTGCCGAGCAGCTTGAAGTCGTTACCGGGCCCAGGTTCCTGCGCGGATTGGAGTCGCAGCCGCAGCGCCCTGCGGGTAGCCGGGCTGACCCAGGGCAGGGACACCAGCACGGACCGCCGCAGCAGATGGTCCTGTAGCAGGCACCAGTCGTAGGCGCCGATCCGGGCTGCCGGGGTTGTAACCGTACTGGCTTGCGAGTGCACGACGGCGTGCAGGGCGTTGCCGGGCTCGTAGCCCAGGTAGCCAAGCAGGCCACCACAGAAGGGCAGGCGCTGTCCCGCGGGAGCGATGCCGGCATAGTGTTCCCGATGGTATTGCGCCAGGCTGTCGAAGTAACTCCGCCAGGTGGCAGCCGGTGCGTTCCCAACCGGTGCCGGTGGCGTGTCGGCATTGGGTGCTGCGACCAGGATGTCATAGCGGCCATTGCCGGCCCAGGGCTGGGCGCTGTCCAGCCAGGCGGGGAAAGGGAGGTCGCGCAGGGTTGTGAACAGACGCGCGCTGTCGGGCTGCCAGTCCAGCTCGTCAAAGTGCAGGCTCATGGCTGGGTACCAATGGGCTGCGCGACAGTGACGCCATGTTGACGCTGAGTATTTGCGTAAAGGAACAGGTCAAAAACTACGCAATACGACGATAAAGAGGGGGCAGGGCAGGGCATATGCGGTATCTTTTGCAGTCGCGTTAGCGGGCCGTTAAATTGACATTCCCACGCCTTGGAATTAATGTGGTGCGCCGAATTTGAGCCGGGGGCGACATCGTAAGCCCGGCCACCGTCACAAGTAAACCCGGGAACCTCGACAGAAGGTAGAGGCAGTGGCCGGCTTTTCAGGAAGCGGCGTTGAACCAGCATGGAAAACAGAATGAAGAAAAGTACCGAGATCGACCTGATTGCCTCTCTCAACAACCCGTTTGCCACCGTGGATGAACAGGAATTCAAGGTGCCCGGCCAGCTGGCGTCGGAACCTGGTTTGTACGAGAAATCCCTGAAGGCGGGCTGGGAACTGCAGCAGCGCCCGATGAGAGCAGCGGGTGTGCGCAATACCCAGCGCCAGCACCAGAAGAACCGGATGACGATCTGGGAGCGGATCGACTACCTCGCCGATACTGCGCCCACGATCCTGTACCAGAACTGGGGGCCAAATCTCGACGGCGCCTCACTGGTCACGGCCCTGATCAAGGTCAACGGACGTGACGTCGCCATCTACGGCCACGATTTTACGGTTAGGGCCGGCTCCATGGATGCGACCAATGGCAAGAAGCTGGCGCGGCTGTTCGAGTTGGCGGCCAAGCGCAAGATTCCCGTCGTCGGTCTCAATGATTCCGCAGGCGCCTATATCCCGGCTGGTGTCGGCGGCCTGGACGGCTATGCCGATGCCTTCACCGCGTTGCGCAAGATCAGCGGCGTGGTACCGAGCATCATGTGCATGTTCGGGTTCAACGCCGGTGGTGGTTCCTACCTGCCGCGCCAGGGCAGCTTCCTGATCCAGCCCAACGACACTTTCTTCGGTCTTACCGGTCCCGGCGTGGTGAAATCGGTCCTTGGTGAAGATGTGACTCCCGACGAACTCGGTGGCCCGGGTGTCCACAGCCAGAGCGGCGTTACCGATTTCGTGGTGCCCGATGAAGTGGCGGCCCTGCGCAAGGTGCGGGCCCTGCTGAACTACCTGCCGGACAACAACAGCAGCCTTGCTCCCTACCTGGCGTCCTCGGACCCGGTCAGTCGCAAGACCTGGGATATCGATATCCTGCTGAAAAAGGCCTTCAATTCCCCAACGGGCTACAATACCCCCATCGATATCAGCATTTTGATCCAGCAACTCTGCGACCACGGCGATTTTATCGAAATCCAGGCCGAGCGCGCCCGCAACACCATCACCGCCCTCGGACGCATTGGCGGCAACGTGGTGGGTTTCGTGGCCAACAACTCGGCGGTGGCCTCGGGCCAGATTGATATCGATGCGGCTTACAAGAACGCGCGTTTCATCCGCTTCTGCAATCTGTACAACATTCCTGTTATCTTCCTCGAGGATACGACCGGCTTCCTTCCCGGCAAGGAGCAGGAGGCACGCGGAATCGTGCAGGCCGGGCGCGCCATGCTCGACGCGATTGTCGACCTGCGTACACCGCGCTTCCTGGTGCTGGTGCGCAACGCCTTTGGCGGTGCCTACGCGTCCTACAACAACTACCCGACCGGGGCCGACTTCGTTGTTGCCCTGCCGACCACCCGGGTAGCGGTGATGGGGCCGGCGGGTGTGGAGTACGTGTACAAGGATGAGTTGCGCCACATTCGCGCCGGCGTGGCGGACAAGATAGCCGCCGAGACCAGGGCGCAGATGACGGCGGGACTCTCCGCTGACGAGGCGAAAACCGCCGCTACCCAGCTGGTCAACGCCTGGGTTCGTGCCGAGGAACAGCTGCTGGCCCAGCGCTACGAGCAGGAACTGATGAACCCGAACGAGGCGCTCAGTCTTGGCTCCATTTCCCAGATCGTGATGCCGTCGGATCTGCGCCAGGTGCTCGCCGAGCACATGGACTTCTGCCTGCGCCACTACACCCCGGAGCCGCTCACGTCCGTGCAGCGTGAGTTCCACTAAGCCCGCTCCCATACCAGACAGACTGAGGAAAGATCGCGTGTCCAACGAATACTATCTGCGCAACCCCCTGATCCACCGCGACCGGCGTCTCGCGCGGCAAGTATCGCCCTGGGTGGCGCAGTTTGACTGCAGCGACCTGCGGCCGCTGATTATCTGCCGCGGCCCCATCCGCAAGGAGGCAATGGATGTCTTCGGTGAAATGGGGATTGAACATTTTGGCATCCTGCTCTCCGAGAAAGACTCGATTGTGTACCAGAATGCGCTGGCGCCTGAGCTTCGCTCCTTGACGGATCCGGACCGGGTCCACCGGGTGCCGGACTACACCGGCGCCAACAAGGAAGAGCGCGACCAGCGCATCGCCCAGATCATCAGCATTGCCCGCGACAACAACTACAACGCCATCTTCGCCGGCTATGGCTTCATGGCCGAGGACGAAACCATGGTGGCGGCCATGGAGCGCGCCGGCCTCAATTTTATCGGTCCCTGTTCGCGCACCGTGCACGATGCCGGGCTCAAGGATGAAGCCAAGCGCACCGCACTCAAGTCCGGTGTCTCGGTGACGCCCGGTATCGACAATGGCACCGCCCTGACCCTGCTGAAAAAATATCCCGATGTCGCCGCGCTGATGGCGCTTTGCGAAGGCGAAGGCCTGGAAGTGGATCCGGCAATCTTCGACGATGACTCCCTGGGGCTTGAAGACAAGGCCGACAAGGTCCTGGCTGCGTCCTACAACAAGGGTATCGATCTCTACACCGTGGATGAACTCTGCGAAACCCTCACCGAAGCCGTGGGCCGCATGCAGGCGGATTATCCGCGCAACCGCGTGCGGCTGAAGGCGATCAGTGGCGGCGGCGGCAAGGGCCAGCGCATCCTCGGTGTCGGCCAGGCCGAGCGTACCGCGGAACTGGTCCGGGAAATCCTCAACGAGGTGAAGACCACCGGCGTTGGCGACAACAAGAACGTACTGGTCGAACTGAACATTGAAACCACTCGCCACCAGGAAATCCAAGTGCTCGGCAACGGCGACTGGTGCATCACCATGGGCGGCCGCGATTGCTCGCTGCAGATGCACGAGCAGAAATTGCTGGAAGTCTCGGTCACCGTGGAGTCGCTGCGTCGGGCCGTGGCACAGGCGGAGGCGGCGGGCCAGGAAGTTGAGGCCCAGGTGCTGCGCCAGGATCTGTTGACCCTGGAGGAAATGGAAGACGAGGCCGCCCGCTTCGGCGCTGCGGTGGGCCTGGATTCAGTGTCGACTTTCGAGTGCATCGTCGACGGCGACAAGCACTTCTTCATGGAGATGAATACCCGTATCCAGGTGGAGCACCGGGTGACCGAGCTCTGCTACGCGCTGCGCTTCTGCAATCCCGATGACCCCAACGACAGCTTTGTGGTGGAATCCCTGGTGGAAGCGATGGTACTGCTGGCGGCCCATGGCCCGCGCCTGCCGAAGCCCAGTCGGATCCTGCGCCACAACGACAGTGTGGAGGCCCGCCTGAATGCGACCAACCAGGCACTGCAGCCCTCCGCTGGCGGTGTGATCGAGTACTGGAGCGACGCCCTCGAAGGAGAGATCCGCGACGACCAGGGTATCAGCCTGCACAACCCCGACACCGACGTGTTCATGAAGTACACCCTGGCCGGCGCCTACGATTCCAATATCGCGCTGTTGCTGACAGTGGGCGAAAGCCGGCTTGAGACCTATGAGAAGATGGCGGAAACCATCCGCCGCACCCGCATGCGCGGCAAGGACCTCGCCACCAACCTGGAATTCCACTACGGCCTGGTAAACTGGTTCATTGGCCAGAACATCAACGCCCGGCCGACCACGCGCTTTATCGTGCCCTACCTGACAGCGGTGGGTGAGCTCAAGGACCAGGCCAACAACATCGATCTGGACTTCGCCTGGCGGGAAATCTGCCGCGCGCGGGTCAAGGGGCTGGACGAGGCCGCTGCCAAGGCCCTGCACAGTGCGATGGAGCTGAAACAGACCCTGTTGCTGCGCCCTCTGCAGCGCCTGCTGGAAGAGCCGCATGTGCTCAGTGGCTGGCTCAGCATCAACCGCGACTGCTACACCCTGATCGAAGGCAAACTGAGCTGGAACGAGAATCCGGTGGAGTTGCTGGCGGATACCTACCATTTCCTCAATATGGACTATACGCCGGGTGCGCCCGCTGCCAGCATGATCTGGGGCCATGACCACGATATCCTGCAGCAGGCGCTGGATTTCTACGCTGAACTCAACAACCGTGTCGACGCGCCCGACTGGATCGCCCTGCAATCCCTGCTGGCGGAGGATACGGTGCCGGCGGGCTTTACCGGGGCCAGCTGGAACGAGGTTCGCTCCGCGCACCTGGGTTTCCAGGCTGGTGTCGATATCATGGCCGTGCTGCCCAGCATTGCTGAAGCCACCGGCTACTACAACCTGACCGTGAACGAGGACCTCAGCATCCACATTCCGGAAGACCTGCTGGAACCGGAACACCAGGCCCGCATGGCCAAGGTGCTGGTGCCGCCCGTGGCCGCCCGTGGCGACGAGATCCTGGCCGAGAGTGGAGGCATGTTCTATGGCCGCGAATCGCCGCAGCACGACCTTTTCGTGTGTGAGGGCGATCACTTCGAGGCTGGCGACCCGCTCTACATCGTTGAAGTCATGAAGATGTTCAACAAGGTCTATGCACCTTTTGCCGGCACCATCGACAAGGTGCTGGTGGAGACCGACGGGGTCATCATTCAAAAGGGCCAGCCCCTGTTCAAGATTACCCCCGACGAGAAAATCGAAGTCGTGGCCCCGGAAGAGATTGCCGCCCGCAAGCGCGAACTCACCGCCGGCTTCCTGCAGCAAGTACTTTGAGAGGCAGACCATGATCACAGCCCTGGACCATATCGCCATTGCGGTGCCGGATTTCGACAAGGCCATCAAACGCTTCATGGAGGACTTCGGCCTGCCCTTCGAGGGCACCGAGGATGTGGCACCGGCGAAAACCTCAACGGCCTTTTTCCCGCTGCCGCCCACCAACATTGAACTGGTGCATCCGCTCAATGGCGAGGGACCCATCGCCACCTACCTGGAAAAGCGGGGCGGCGGCCTGCACCACCTGTGCTTCCGCTCGGATAATATCGAGGAGGATGTAGAGCGGCTGAAGGCCAGGGGTTACCAGTTCCTCTCGGACGCACCGACTCCCGGCGCCCACAACTCCCGGGTGATCTTCATTCATCCGAAAAGCTGTGACGGCGTCCTGATCGAAATCAACCAGCCCGCCGACGAACACTGAGCGGGCCCGCGGAGACAGTTACCATGAGCGACAAGATCTACGACCCGGCCAGTGCCAATCCTGAAAGCTGGCGTGCTGAAGCGGAGAAAAGCCTCAAGGGCAAGGGTATCGACGCGCTGACCTGGAACACACCGGAAGGGATCGACGTCAAGCCCCTGTATACCGCCGAAGACCTGGAAAACCTGCAGTACACCAATACCATGCCGGGACTCTCGCCCTACCTGCGCGGGCCCCAGGCCACCATGTATGCGGGCCGCCCCTGGACCATCCGCCAGTACGCGGGCTTCTCCACCGCCGAGGAATCCAATGCCTTTTACCGCAAGGCACTCGCCGCCGGGGGTCAGGGCGTGTCGGTGGCCTTCGACCTCGCCACCCACCGCGGCTATGATTCCGATCACCCGCGGGTGGCCGGCGATGTTGGCAAGGCCGGTGTCGCCATTGATTCCGTCGAGGACATGAAAATACTGTTCGACGGCATTCCGCTGGAGCAGGTCTCGGTATCGATGACCATGAACGGTGCGGTGCTGCCGATCCTGGCGGGCTATATCGTCGCCGCGGAAGAACAGGGCGTGAAGCAGGAGCAATTGGCGGGCACCATCCAGAACGACATTCTGAAAGAATTCATGGTGCGCAACACCTACATCTACCCGCCGGCGCCGAGCATGAAGATCATCGGCGACATCATCGCCTATTGCTCGCGCAACATGCCCCGTTTCAATACCATTTCCATCTCCGGGTACCACATCCAGGAGGCCGGTGCCAACGCCGCGCTGGAGCTGGCCTACACCCTTGCGGACGGCAAGGAGTACATCCGCACCGCCCTGGCGGCGGGCCTCGATATCGATGAGTTTGCGCCGCGCCTGTCCTTCTTCTGGGGCATCGGCATGAACTTCTACATGGAGATCGCCAAGCTGCGCGCGGCACGCCTGCTGTGGACGCGGATCGTCAGCGAGTTCAATCCGAAGAATCCGAAGAGCTCGATGCTGCGCACCCACAGCCAGACCTCCGGCTGGTCGCTGACCGAACAGGATCCCTACAACAACGTGGTGCGCACCACCATCGAAGCCATGGCGGCGGTCTTTGGCGGCACCCAGTCCCTGCATACCAACGCCCTGGACGAGGCGATTGCCCTGCCCACCGAGTTTTCCGCCCGCATTGCCCGCAATACCCAGCTGATCATCCAGGAAGAAACCGGCATCACCAATGTCGTCGATCCCTGGGGCGGCTCCTACATGATGGAAAGCCTGACCCAGTCGATCGCCGACAAGGCCTGGGAGCTGATCGAAGAGGTCGAGCAGGCCGGCGGCATGGCCAAGGCGATCGAGACCGGCATGCCGAAGCTGCGCATCGAAGAGGCGGCGGCGCGCAAGCAGGCCCGGATCGACCGCGGCGAGGATGTCATCGTCGGGGTCAACAAGTACCGCACCGATGATGCCAGCGTGTTTGATGTGCTGCAGATCGATAACGACGCGGTGCGCACTTCCCAGCTGGCGCGGCTGGCAAAGGTCCGGGAAAATCGCGATGAGGCTGCGGTGGAAGACATCCTCGAGCAGATCTACCAGGCCGCGGTCAGTGGCGAGGGCAACCTGCTGGAATTGTCCATCGAGGCGACCCGGCGCCGGGCCACGGTGGGGGAAATCTCCTTCGCCATGGAGCGCGAGTTCGGTCGTTTCAACGCCCAGGCCCAGACCGTGTCCGGGGTCTACGGCTCCGCCTTCCAGCAGGACGAGAACTGGCAGGGGATCAGCATGGATATCGATGAGTTTGTGGCCAAATACGGCCGCCGTCCGCGCATGCTGGTGTGCAAGATGGGCCAGGACGGTCACGACCGCGGTGCCAAAGTGGTCGCCACCGCCTTTGCCGATGTCGGCTTCGATATCGACCTGTCACCGATGTTTTCCACCCCGGAAGAAGTCGCCCGCCAGGCGATCGAGAACGACGTGCACGTGGTCGGTGCCTCGTCGCTCGCCGCGGGTCACAAGACCCTGATTCCGCAGCTGGTGGAAGAGCTGCGCAAGCAGGGCGCGAAGGATATCGTGGTGATTGCCGGCGGCGTGATTCCGCGGCAGGACTACGACTTCCTCTACGAGGCCGGGGTCAAATGCATCTTCGGTCCGGGCACCCCGATTCCGGTCTGTGCCCGGGATGTGCTGGACGCGGTCAACGAGGCCCAGGGCGCGGCCTGACGCTGTGACCGGGATCGATCTCGAGGCGCTGCGCGGGGGCAATCGCCGTGCGCTGGCGAAGGCCATTACCCTGGTGGAGAGCTCTCTGGAGACTCATCGGGAAGAGGCCCAGCACGTGCTGGAGGCGCTGTTGCCCGACACTGGCAACAGCATCCGCGTCGGCATATCCGGGGTGCCCGGAGTCGGCAAGTCGACCTTTATCGAGACCTTCGGCCTCTATCTGATCAGCCAGGGCAAGAAAGTCGCGGTGCTGGCGGTGGACCCCAGCTCGCCCATAGCGGGAGGCTCGATTCTCGGCGACAAGACCCGCATGGAACAGCTGTCGCGTCGCGACGAGGCCTTTATCCGGCCGTCGCCATCCTCTGGCGCTCTCGGCGGCGTGGCGCAGAAAACCCGGGAAACCATGCTGTTGTGCGAGGCCGCCGGCTACGATGTGATCCTGGTGGAAACCGTGGGGGTCGGCCAGTCCGAGTACCAGGTGGCCGGCATGGTGGACTTCTTCATGGTGCTGATGCTGCCCGGCGGCGGCGACGAGCTGCAGGGGATCAAGAAAGGCATTATGGAACTGGCCGACGCCCTGGTGATCAACAAGGCCGACGGCGACAGCGTGATGCTCGCCAAACAGGCCCGCCAGCACTATTTGTCGGCCATGCACCTGCTGCGCCACAGCAGTTTCTGGACCCCGCAGGTAGTGACCTGCTCAGCGCTGAAGAACCAGGGTATTGACGCGGTCTGGGGGATGATCGTGGACTATTATTTCCAGGCCCTGAAAGCCGATGCCTTCCAACGCAAGCGTGCCCGCCAGAACCGCGACTGGATGCGGCAGCTTCTGCATGAGCTGTTGCTGCAGCGCCTGCGACAGAATCCGCGTATCAGCGCCCTGTTGCCGAAGCTGGAGCAGGCGGTGGAGGAGGGCAGTACCACGGCCTATCTGGCGGCCCGCGAGCTGATTGACCTGCTCTGAGCGGTAGCTGTTATCATGGCGGCACCCGGTTCGCGGACTCAATCCCATGCGCTTCCAGCCCCTGGAAAAACTGATCAACCTGCATGACAATTACCGCCGCCACTTCCGCATTGACCACCTGGCCCTGCTGCTGGTGCAACATGAGGGGGCGCTGTACCTGATCGAATCCCGCTGTCCCCATCGCGAACACCCGCTGGAAGACGCCCACATGGAACGGGGTGTACTGGAGTGCCCCCTGCACCGTTACCGGTTTGCCCTCGCGGACGGGCAACTGCTGTACGCGTCTGAAGAGCCCTGCCGGCATTTGCAAACCTGGCCGGTAATTTATGAAGGCAATGAAGTGGGTCTGTTGCTGCCCGACTGAGCCCTTGAACGGACAGCTGCAGCTGTCCCTTGCTATCTGGAGCACCTTGCATGTATCCCGTGATCAACCTGATGCTGTTTCTCGCCCTGTGCGTAGTGCTGTTCCACCTGCGCCAGCGCGGCTGGAAACTGTCGCGGCAGATCCTCGCAGGACTGGCGGTCGGTGTTGGCTATGGGCTGGGGCTGCAGCTCGCTTACGGTGTGGAGGCTGCTGCGGTGACAGAAACGCTGGCGTGGACCGGTATTGTCGGCAGTGGCTACATCAGCCTGTTGCGCATGATCATCATGCCGCTGGTGCTGGTAATGATGGTGGCGGCAGTACTGAAAATGCGTGAGGTAGCAGATCTCGGCCGCATCGGGGGTTCTGTGGTCGGGATATTGATCGCCACTACCATGGTCGCGGCGCTGGTGGGTATCCTGGTCACCAGCGCTTTTGGCCTTACCGCCGACAGCATCACCCAGGGCGCTCGTGAACTGGCGTCAGCCGAGGCGCTGGCCCAGCGCTACGAAACCGTCTCCGGTCTCAGCCTGCCCGAGGTGCTGGTGCGCTTCGTGCCCGCGAACATTTTCCACGACCTCACCGAGGCCCGCCCCACTTCGATCATCGCGGTGGTGCTGTTTGGCATCCTCTTTGGCATTGCTGCACTGGGTGTTGCCCGGGACAACCCCGCCCGTGGAGCACAGATCGAGGCCTTTGTGGAAACCACGCGCCTGATTGTGATGCGGCTGGTGCATATTGTCATGGCGCTCACCCCCTACGGCATCCTGGCGCTGATTGCCGGCGTGGTGGCGAGCTCGGATGCAGGGGATATTGCTACCCTGTTGTCGTTCGTGGTCGCCTCCTACCTGGCGATTGCCATCATGTTTGCGGTCCACGCTGGCCTGCTCCTGCTGCACGGAGTCGGCCTGCCCACGTATTTTCGCGCGGTGTGGCCGGTACTGGCTTTTGCCTTTACCTCGCGCAGTTCGGCGGCGACCATTCCGCTCAACGTGGAGACCCAGGTCGAGTCGCTGCGGGTGGCAACGCCCATCGCCAGCCTCTCGGCCACTCTGGGCGCGACCATTGGCCAGAATGGCTGCGCCGGGATCTACCCCGCCATGCTGGCGGTGATGATCGCGCCGTCCATGGGGCTGGACCCGCTGGCGCTGGATTTCATGGCGGGATTGATCGGCGTCATCGCCATCAGCTCTTTTGGCGTGGCCGGTGTCGGCGGTGGGGCGACCTTCGCGGCCCTCATTGTGCTGCCGGCCATGGGGTTTCCAGTGACGGTGGCCGCAGTGCTGATCTCCATAGAGCCGCTGATCGACATGGCGCGCACCGCGCTTAACGTCAACGGTTCCATGACCGCCGGTGTGCTGACCCAGCGCTGGCTGGGCGCCAGTATTGCGAAGTGACTATAGCGGTACGCTGCGAAATTCGATGTGCGGGGCGCTGTGGCGCCACAGCTCATTGAACAGCTCCAGGTAACGCTCTGCCCGGGCGCGGGAGTCGGGTTCGCAGAACGCGGCCTTGTCCGCCTCTGCCGGCTTGCAGAGCACGCCGCTGCGATCCTTGATTACCAGGGTTTCCCCTTTCCAGTCCGGGTGCTCGTTCAACTGTTGCAGCAGTATCGACGAAGGCAGGCGGCGCGCCAGGGCCAGCAGGCGGTGACCGCGCTGCACCATGGGCCGGTAGTCACTGACCAGGATCCGAACCCGGGATTGGCGCGAGCGCCTGGCCAGCGCGCTGAGGGCCTCGGCGAGGCCCCGGACGTCAAATACCCGGTGGTCCAGGTCGGGGCTGAGAATGCAGATTTCCCGGGAGGCGTCAGTCGCCAGGGCCGTCGCCCAATCGGCAAAGGGCTGCGGGTACTCAATGCCGCTGGTGTAGACCCTGCCCAGGCGGGGCTGTAGCTGCTGGCGCATGGCGATATGGGCGATGCCCGCTTCCGCGAAGGGCTCGCCTTCAGGCTCGAAGCCGGCGCGGCGGTAGAAGTCGGCAGCGTGCTGCTGTGCGTGCAGGTAGACCTCGTTCAAACCCTGTTCGCGGGCGGCGTCGACCAGTGCCTGCAAAACCGCTGCGCCATAGCCATGGCCGCGGTGTGACGCCAGCACGGCCATGCGCCCGATCTTGCCCTCGGGCAGCAGGCGCCCACAGGCGATGGGAACGCCGTCCAGGGTCCCAACAACGTGCAGGGCATCCTCGTCGCGGCCGTCCCACTCGATTTCCCGCGGTACCTGCTGCTCGACAATGAATACCTGCTCCCGCAGCGCGCGCAAAATTTCCCGGTCCTGTGACCAGTCGGCGATGCGCAGTTGCAATGGAGATCTGGAAGCTGAGGACGTCATGTTCTTGCTGGTTCTGGCTCACGTGTGGAGATTATAGCCACGGCGACTGTTGCGCGCGAGTTGATCAGTGCTGTCCCCGTCGCGGGAATGCGTATTTGTGGAGCAGCCTCTTCATCATGTTCCCCGGTTGATTCTGCTGCAGTTGGATTCGGATGCGGGCGAGTGCATGCTCGTCCAATACCGTAGTGGGTGTGGCACCACCGGGTTCGGGTGCCGGGCTTGCATCCCAGAAATCGCACGGCGTGCTTGACCCTGGGTGCACTTAAATGATCATAATCAACCATGTGCAAATTGGGTCCCAGATCAGACCTAACGCCATCATGGTACTGGATTTCGGGGGAATCTCTGCGGAGATCGCTGCGCCAATACCGTTGATCAAATAACGACCAAATAATGGAACAGGCGAATACGTGAGCAACCCCTTTTTCGAGCACCCGATACTGAATTCGCCCTATGCCTACCCGTCCCAGCACTGGGAGCTGGACGATCAGGGCCAGCCAACCCAGGCGATTATCGCAAAGCGCCGCCGTGCAGAGTTCATTACCCCAATTCCCAAGCCCCGGAAGCAGAAGGGCAAAGGCAGTCAGAAGGATCTGCTCTTCGATGAAGGGAGTGGCCTGAGCACAGATTCCCAGCAGTATGACCACACCGCAGTCATCAATGCAGTCCGCCAGGAGGTGGATAAGTGGCGAGCATTACCCAATCCCATTGACTGGCGGGTGGGTAGTGTCCCCATGAGTGGTGTAAATCTTGACGGTGGGGTGGCGGCCACCGTGG
>CAXBCH010000011.1:0-108484 GCA_963974125.1 uncultured Haliea sp.
ATCTCAGCCCTCGTTGGGCTGCTTTTTACCCACAAATTTTCCTGAAGAGCCAAATATTTCATTGTCCGACTCATCCCGTCCGGGTCACCGGCATCGTGGAACAGGGGGTTGCCTTCCAGGTCCGTCAGCGACGCATGGATATGACCACTTTGGCCATCCACCGCGGTGGACCAGCGCGCCATGAAACTGATCAGCTTGTTGTTGCGCTGGGCCACAATCTTGGCGAAGGTCTTGAACAGCGCAGCACTGTCGGGAACGCCAGCATCGTTACCATGCTGGATTGCCACCTCCATAAAACCGTCGCTCATTTCCTCATGCAGGCTTTCAAGGGGGATGCGCATGGACTGAGCCATGTCCATCAGCTCATTGTAGAATTCGGCCTGGACACCCTGACGCACGAGGGAATAGTAGGTCTTGTGCGGGGTCGCCACTTCAAGATTCCGGTAGCCTTTTGCCGCCGCGCTCCCGGCCGTTTCATTGAACAGGGTAAATTCACATTCCACGGCATGTACGGGCCGCATTCCCATGGCCTCGGCCTGGTCGTAAATCCTCCGGTAAACGGCGCGGGGGCAGTATTTCTCCGCCTCGCCGATAAACTCCGAAAGGATAAAAAGATCGCGCCCGGCACGCTCCCACGGGATGAGCCGCGCAGTCTCTGGCAGCAGGCGCACCGATGCATCGGCGAAGCCGGACTCGGCCTCGGCAATGCCGGGAGCAAGCAGAATGGCGTCGGTTGGATCAAGCGCCAGCGAGACGAGCGGAAAACTCATTTTATCCAGCGCGCTCAGCAGTTTGTTGCGGGAGACGTACTTCCCCCGCACCGTGCCCTGATAATCCACGAAGCCGATGGTCGCGTACTCCAGGTTGCTCGCTTCAATGAACGCCAGCAATTTCTCACGCGTGGGTCTGGAAGGCAGTGTCGCCATGATTTACTCCTCGGGAAGCTCTGAACCGGTTCAGATTCCAGGGTTTCCTATAAACGGAACGCAACGCTGGCGCCCCACCAGATCGGATCTCCCGGGAAGCGCTCGGTCAGGCCCGATGAAGATACGTCAAATCCGATCACGTCATACTCTTTATCCGTGAGGTTTTTAACATAACCGGCAAATTCCCAGCGTTCGTCAGCCGTGGTGTAGCTGACCCTGGCATTGGCAACCAGATAGCTGTCCTGCCGGGTCACAGGCGCATTGGAGATACTGAAATGATGATCGCTCAGATACTTGAAATCACCCTGCAGCGCCATGGTTCCACCGAAGGCCGGCCAGGAATAGCGCACCATACCGTTGAGGTTCACATCGGGCGACAGCGCGATATCCCTGTCCGCGGGCCCGGACGGCAAGGGCACATCAAACGCACGAGCGTGGATGATCGAGGCCCCGAGCATGACATCGAGCCCGGCCATGGGTGACGCAATCAATTCAAGATCAAGGCCATATATTTCCGCGTCGGTATTGACGATGAACGTGGTCAGCCCCTGGAAGTTGAAAGCCTGATAGTCGTTGTAGTCATAATAAAAAAGTGCGCTATTCAGGCGTACGAGGCCATTGGCCAGCTCGGTCTTCATACCGAGCTCATAGGCGTCGATGACTTCGTCATCGAATGCCATGCGCCCCGCCTGGAGCTCGCCCGTTATCGGATCCAGAAGGCCACTGATATCGAGCGGCGCATTCAGGCCCCCGCCCTTGATACCGCGGTTCCAGCTGGCATAGACAAGCATGCCGTCCCTGGGCCGCCAGTCCAGCTCGATCTTGCCTGACCAGTTGCCCTTGTCCACCTTCGCCAACCCCGAAACAGCAGTATTGAACCGTGTCAGCTCCAGAAGCTGGGCATTGTCCGGATAACTCAGGAGGTTGGAGACATAATCGATGGTTTTCTTGTCTTCGGTCCAGCGGAAGCCACCGATGATGGTGAAGTCGGAGCCGATGTCATATTCAGCCTGGGTGAAAAGCGACCACGAGCGGGTGTCCAGGGCATAGGGGTTGTCAAGCGTGATGCCGTCCACGGGGATTTCAATGCCGTTGACATAGTCCCCGTCGATCTCCAGATAATATAATCCACCGACCACACGATAGTCATCCCCCGTATAAAGCGCCCGCAGTTCCTGGGAAAACTGTTGAATATCGCTTTTCAGGTAAAACTGCAGAAAGGCCGCGGGACTGGCATCAGAGTCCTCAATGTAATCTTTTTCCAGCTCGAAGTAATCGGTGATCGACGTCACCGTCAGATTGTCCCTGTTCCATTCAAGATTGGCCGTCGCTCCCCAGGTCTTGATTTCGTTGCTGCCGACGAAATCATAGTCCCCCGCGTGCGGGTCGCCGTCCGTGTCCTTGTAGCCAAACAGGTCGCAACCCGCGCAGGTACCGTAATAGTCGACATCATCGGGAACAAACTCGCCCAGACCCTGGGCATTCACGAACGAGGAGCGGTGCTGGTAGGCACCGGCGCGGGTATCGGACTCTGCTCCCCTGAGGCTCAGAAGGGCCGAGAAATTGTCGGTCGGCTCAATCAGAGCCTGCAGGCGTCCCGCGTAGTTGTCGCCGTTATTGATATCCCTGCCAATCCTGTTCTCAATCACACCATCATGGCGATTGTAAGCGCCCGAAACGCGTACCGCGACCTGGTCGGAAAGCGCGCCGCCCACGGCGCCTTCGAGGTTCTTCTCATTGTACGAGCCATAAGCTGCCTTGGCGTAGGCGTCGAATTCCTGTGACGGCTTTTTGGTAATGAAATGGACCAGCCCGCCGGTCGCATTCCGGCCGAACAGGGTGCCCTGCGGCCCGCGCAACACTTCCACCCTATCCATGTCAAACAGGAGGAAGTTGCCCGCCGACATCTGGCTCACATAAGCATCGTCAATATAGGTGGCGACCGGACTTTCCTGGTGATCGGTAAAGTCGTTCTGGGTCACGCCCCGAATGGTGAAGAAGTTCGACGAACCGCCATTGGGCGACACCAGTTGCATCCCCGGGGTCATGTTCACGATGTCCGTGGAACTGGTGTAACCCAGCGCATCCATCTGGGACCCGGTAAAAGCCGTTACCGCAACACCCACATCCTGAAGGTTCTGTTCGCGCTTCTGGGCGGTAATAACCACCTCTTCGAGCATCCGGCTTTGTGCAAAAGCGGATGTATCCGTCAGTATCAGGGCAATGGCTGATACGGAAAGCACCCCCGTGGCCCTGGTCGCTACGCCTGTTTTGATCATGGTTACTCTCCTTTTATTGACCGGACCCGCCGGTAGTCACCTTGTCGTTTACAAACGGGCGGACAGACCGCCATCGACGGTCAGTTCTGTCCCGGTGATATAGGACGCCTTGTCAGACAGCAGGAACAGGCAGGCATTGGCCATATCCCCGGCCGTGCCCATCCGCCCGATTGGGACATGGTTTGCCACGGCTTCCTGAATTTCCTTTTTCCCGTCCCAGCGAGCCTGCAGGGGCGTCATTGCCACGCCCGGGAAAATGACGTTTGAACGGATCCCTTCGCCAGCCAACTGGATGGCCACGGACTTTGAAAGGGTGACCACGCCAGCTTTGGACGCTCCGTAGGCGTCCTGCGGCGCCGGGTCCCCACGGAGACACTGGACGGTCGAAAAATGGACCATCGCACCACCACCACTCTTGCGCATGGCGGGTACGGCATGACGAATGGTGTGGACCATGGACTTGAGGTTGATGTCCATCACCTGGTCCCAGACGTCGAGATCAATGTCCAGAACCGATTTGTCCCGGTCGAACCAGAGCACCCCTGCCACATTCACCAGATAATCAAGCCGCCCGAATTTCTCCATGGCGTTGGTCACGGCCTGTGCGACGGAACTCTCGTCGGTCAGGTCGTCCTGAACGAAAACGAGGTCCTGGCGAAACGGCTTGAGCTCGGCAGGTTCCGGCTTCACATCCATGAGCAGCGCCTTGCCTCCCTGCTCCAAAAACGACCGTGCTATGGCCAGCCCCATACCGCCGCCGGCGCCGGTTATGAATGCAACACGTCCAGAAAACTCTTTCATGATTCCTCGCTCGATCCCTGATTAGTCGACCCGGTCGCCTCGCGCCCTGATAACGAAGGAACGACTCTGACAACCCCGACACATTCAGGAAAACAGATTTTTTATGTATGTGTCAACTTTTTTCTGTATTAGCAATTTTTTTACTTTAGCGCTATAGTCACTCCGAATGCAAACAGCGCAGGAACACATGCGTGGACACTTTGGGCAACGACATTTGGGACTACATCGTCGTCGGAGGCGGATCGGCGGGATGCGTACTCGCCGCGCGGCTCTCTGCCGATTCAAAATCCTCGGTTCTTCTGATCGAAGCAGGTGGAGAAGCGCGATCCCCTTTTATCCGCGTGCCGAACGGCATTTTCTTCTTGAAGGGGAGTCCCCGTTATCACTGGCTGATGACGACCGAACCGGATCCGTCGCGCGGCGGACGGCGGGAAACACTGACCAGCGGGAAGACGCTGGGCGGTGGCAGCAGTGTCAATGGCATGGTCTATGTGGACCTTCAGGAGCGGGATGTCGCGGACTGGGAGCAGGCAGGCGGCGCCCTGTGGAATGGTGCGGCGCTGAAAAAAGCAGCCCTGCGTGCGCGCGAAACTCTCGACATCCAGCCTCCCGTTGATCTGCACTCAATGGCTGATGCTTTCCTTGACAGTGCGGCGGAGGTGGGCATAGGCCGTGAAAATCCCACATTCCCGCATCCTGCCACGGGCGCCATGCCCTGCCCTTCAAGCGCGGCAGGGGGCTGGCGCCGAAACACGGACAGGGCCTACCTGGCACCGGCGAGAGGCCGATCGAACCTGTCGGTCATGACGCATACGGAGATCGAGTCGATCCTGCTGGAGGATGGGCATGCCCGGGGCGTGGTGGCGCGACGCGGCAGGCAGCAAACACATCTCAAAGCGCGACGAGAAGTGATCCTGTGCGCGGGCGCTATCAACTCGCCCAAAATACTCATGCATTCGGGGATCGGACCGGCCACTGTGCTGCGCAATGCCGGAATACCCGTGCTGCATGAGCATGATGAAGTGGGTGCCAATCTTCAGGATCATCCCTGCGTCTGGATCAGCGCCGAAGTTTCTGCAAAAACCTGGAACGACCAGATGTCTGTTGCGGGATTTGCGGCCGCCGGACTGCGCTGGGCCTTTACCCGCCAGGGGCCTGCGGGCTCGCCCATGTGTCACGCCACGCTTTTTGGTAATACCCGGGGTGATCAGGGTCCGCCAGACTACCAGATGAGCTTCATGCCCGCAGGCTATGTGGTGCAGGATCATGGAGTAGAGTTTCTGCAACGGTCTTCCGTGACCACGGCTGTCAGTCTGTGCCGGCCAGCGGGCCGGGGCGCCGTCCGCATCACCTCGCCCGACCCTGCCACAGCGCCCGAGATAAGCTACCGCCTGCTTGCAGAAGACGCCGACGTCGCCACCCTCGCAAGGGCCTGCCGGATCGCCCGACGCATCTACGAAAGCAAATCCTTCGAGGCTTCCTTCCTGAGCGAGGTCGCGCCGGGCGCCAGTGTGCAAGACGATGACGAGTGGGGGGATTTCGTTCGCGCCAGCGCTGTAAACATGTGCCATCCGGCCGGTTCTTGCCGCATGGGCCAGGACAGGGCCTCCGTCGTTGATCCGCGTCTGAAGGTTCGCGGGGTTGAAGGGCTGCGCGTCGTCGATGCATCGGTCATGCCGGTCATTTCCTCAGGTAATACCAACGCCCCCACCATTACGCTGGCAGAACGCGCCGCAGAGATCATTCTGGACGCCATCACAGACGCATAACATTACGTTCCGGGGAGGATCACATGTCGAACGGCAAAGTCATTCACAAGCATGGCGCAGACTATGAAACGCCGGAAGCGGGCTACTTCAAGACGAGGGAACTGCGGCGCGGCGCAGCAAGCTGGGTTCTGCTCGCCGCTCTGGGCGTTTCCTATGTGATCGCAGGGGAGTTCGCGGCCTGGAATTATGGCATTGATCAGGCCGGTTGGGGCGGCATGTTCATTGCCCTCCTCCTGATGGCGGCCATGTACTTCTGCCTCGTGTTCTCTCTGGCCGAACTTGCCGCCATCATCCCCACGGCCGGTGGCGGTTATGGCTTCGCGCGGCGCGCGTTCGGCCCGGGCCTGGGCTTCCTCACCGGGATTGCCATCGTGTTCGAATATGGTCTGGCAACAGCGGCTGTCGCACTGTTTTTTGAAGGGTATTTCAGGGCCCTGACCGGTTGGGGCGGCCTGGAGGTACTCGTTCCCCTGTTTGCTGTCTTCTTCCTGATTCACATCAGGGGCGCCCGGGAATCCCTGCGCGTCATTCTGATCCTTGCCGCCATCGCCGGGGCCGGCATTCTGGTTTTTATCGTCATGATGGCGCCTGAAATCCAGCTGTCGAACCTGTTCGACATACCCGCGACTGCCGCTGCCGGGGCAAGCGCTGTTCTGCCCTATGGCTATGCTGGAATCTGGGCCGGGCTCCCCTTCGCCATCGCCATGTTTCTGGCGGTTGAGGGGATACCACTGGCCTCCGAGGAGGCGAAGGACCCGACCCGTGATGTGCCGCGCGGCATGATAACGGCGATTCTCATTCTCTTCACGTTGGCCGTCTTCATTCTCCTGAGCGCGCCAGGCGGAGCCGGATCCAGCCGTCTTGGCGAGGGCGAGGATCCGCTCATGATCGCCTTCACCCATGTTTACGGGCCGGAGCACCCGGTGCGCTATATCATCAATATCGCGGCGCTGGTTGGCATCACTGCGAGCTTTTTTTCCCTGATCTTCGCCTATTCGAGGCAGGTGTTTTCCCTGTCGCGGGCGGGCTATCTGCCGCGTTTCCTGTCGCTGACCAACAAGCGCAGGGCGCCCTACATGGCCGTTCTGGTCCCGGGCGGTATCGCCTTCGGGCTCAGTCTTACGCGGGCTGCGGAGCAGCTTATTGTCATTGTCGTGTTCTGTGCAACGCTGTCCTATGTCATCATGATGGCATCGCACATCAAGCTGCGGTTGCGGGAACCCGCGCTCCCCCGCCCCTACCGGACACCGGGTGGGATCACCGCCCCCCTGACGGCCCTTGTACTCTCCCTGCTGGCGTTCGCAGTCTGCCTGTCCATGAGTATGATCTGGTCGCTGGCCGCGGTGGCGGGCCTTGCCGCTGCAGGGTCCTATTACTGGATCTACAGTCGCCACCACCTGATTGCGCAGGCGCCGGAAGAAGAATTTGAAACCATGCAGGAGGCAAACGCCGAACTGGATGACTGAAGCCCACCAACAAGCATGTACGCAGGTATAGCCATGGCCCCGAAACCGTTTCTGATCATGCAGACCGGCAGTTTCAGCGGGGAACTGTCTCCGATCACTGAAAAATATGGTGACATGGACCAAACATTCCTTGATGCCGCAGGTCTTGGCCCGGGTGAGGCAAGAATCTGGCAGGTCTTCAGGGACGAGCCTCTTGCCGAACCTCCGGATGCATTCGCGGGCGTGATCATCACGGGCTCCTCAGCCATGCTGACACAGCCTGAAGACTGGATGGAAACAGCAGCGGCATGGCTGAGGGCTGCCGTGAAATCCGCAACGCCGACCCTCGGTGTCTGCTTTGGCCATCAATTGCTTGCCCATGCGCTCGGCGGCCGCGTGGGCCGCAATCCGCTGGGTCTTGAATCAGGGACAGTTGATGTGCGGCTCGCCGCCAAAAGCGCGGATGACGAGCTGTTCCACATCCTGCCGGAGGTAGCGCCTTTTCAGGTACACCATTACGAATCCATTATCGACCTGCCTCCGGGAACGGAAGTTATCGGCTTTAATGCTCACGATGCATTCCATGCCCTGCGCTTTGCGCCAAAGGCCTGGGGAGTCCAGTTCCATCCGGAAATCACCGCCGATATCATGCGCGACCTCACCGAAATCGAGATCGCCATGCAAGTCGATGCGACATTTCCCTATCAACAGGTGCTGGACGGGGTCAGGGAAACCCCGCTTGGCCCTGCGCTACTCAGACATTTCAAGGCTGTCGCCACCGGATCTGGATGAGATCTCCAGGAGGACAGGGCCGACAGAGGTCACAACAAGACCCAAACTCCAGGTGACCATACCTGCAATCATCTGCGTCCATCCATTGAGGTGGTGGCGTGTATCTGCACTGCGTTCTCCGGATCGTGGAAGCGCTGCAACAGCTCCGCACGCTGCTCCCCGTAACGAACCACCGACTCGGCCTTGACCGGGCCGTAGCCGCGGACCTCCTCGGGCAGCCGCGCCAGCTCCAGGGCAATAGCGAAATTGGCGGAGTCCAGTCCCGCCAGCAACTCGTCGACCAGCGCCCGGTAATCCGCGATCAGGGCCCGCTCCTGGCGCCGGTCCGGATGGTAGCCGAAGGGGTCCGCCCAGGTACCGCGCAAGCCGCGGAAGCGGGCCAGCAGGGCGAACGCCCGCAGCATCCAGGGCCCGAAGGTGCGCTTGCGCGGCCGCCCCTGCTCGTCCAGGCCGCGGCTGAAGATGGGCGGCGCGAGATGGAACTGCAGACTGTAGTCGCCCTCGAAGGTCGCCTCCAGCTGCTTGCGGAATTCGCCACTGGTATACAGCCGGGCCACTTCGTACTCGTCCTTGTAGGCCATCAGCTTGTACAGGTTGCGCGCCACGGCCTCGGCCAGGGCGGTACTGCCCGGCTTCACCGCCTGCTCCCCGGCCTTCACCGCAGCGACAAAGTCGCGATAGTCCCGGGCCAGGGACTCACCCTGGTACTGTACCAGCAGCCCCGCGCGATGCTCGACAATCTCTTGCAGGCTCGGCGGCAAGTTCAGCACCTGCACCAGCCCCGCGACCTGGCCCACGTAGTCGGCGTCCACCGCCGCCACCCTGCCCCAGGCGAAGGCCTGCAGGTTCTCCGCCACGTTGACGCCGTTGAGGTTCAGCGCCTGTTCCAGGGCCGCCAGCGACACTGGCACCAGGCCCTGCTGCCAGGCGTGGCCCAGCAGGAACACGTTGGCGTAGACCGTGTTGCCGAGAATCCGCTCCATCAGTTCGTTGGCGGGCACCGTGTGCAGCCGGTCCGCGCCCACCGCGGCGGTGATGGCGGCCTCGCGCTCGCGCATGCGGATGTCGGCATTGCGGTTGCGCACGAACTGGCCGCTGGGAACCTCGCTGTGATTGACCAGCACCCGGGTCCGGTCCCGGGCCAGCACCCGCACCGTGCGCGGATCGGTGCCGACCACGATGTCGCAGGCGACCACGGCGTCGGCACAGCCGTCCGCGATCCGCACCTGGTTGAGCGTGGCGGGGCTGCTGCCGATGCGGATGTGGCTGATTACCGCACCCCCCTTCTGGGCAAAGCCGGTAAAATCCAGCACGCTGGCGCCCTTGCCCTCCAGATGCGCGGCCATCGTGATCAATGCGCCCACGGTGACTACGCCGGTGCCGCCAATGCCTGCCACCAACAGGTTGAAGTTGTCGGCCAGGTCGACCTCCGGCGGCATCGGCAGTGTCGCCACGCGGCTCTGGAGTTCATCGCCGGCAGGGTCCGCCTGGGAGCGCCGCAAGCGACCGCCGAGCACCGAGACAAAGCTGGGGCAGAAGCCCTTGACGCAGGAATAGTCCTTGTTGCACGAGGACTGGTCGATCTTGCGCTTGCGCCCCAGTTCCGTATCCACGGGGTAGATAGAGAGACAGTTGGATTGCACTGAGCAGTCGCCACAGCCCTCGCACACGGCCTGGTTGATGAACATGCGCCGGTCCGGGTCGGGGTAGGCACCCTTCTTGCGTAGGCGCCGCTTCTCCGCCGCGCAGGTCTGGTCGTAGATCAGCACGGTGACCCCGGGGGTATCGCGCAACTCCCGCTGCACCGTATCCAGCTCGTCCCGGTGGTGAAAGCTCGTTGCGGCGGGAAACAGGGACTTGTCGGTGTATTTCTCCGGTTCGTCACTCAGGACGGCGATGCGCTGTATTCCCTCGGAACGAACCTGATTGGCAATCGCCGGCACGGTGATAACCCCGTCCACCGGCTGGCCGCCGGTCATGGCCACGGCGTCGTTGAACAGGATCTTGTAGGTGATGTTGGTACCCGCCGCTACCGCCTGGCGGATTGCCATGTAGCCGGAGTGAAAATAGGTGCCCTCTCCCAGGTTCTGGAACACGTGGCCATTGCCGGTAAAGCGTGACTTGCCGACCCAGTTCACCCCCTCGCCGCCCATCTGGATCAGGGACTCGGTATTGCGGTCCATCCAGGAGGCCATGAAGTGACAGCCGATGCCGGCCAGGGCCTTGCTGCCCTCGGGCACCCGGGTGGAGGTATTGTGGGGGCAGCCGGCACAGAAATACGGGGTGCGCTTGACGTCGGTGGGCACGCTGACCGCCACCTGCCGCGCCCGCAGGGCCGCGAGTTGCTCGTCGAAGCGCACCTCCGGGTACTCGTGGGTGATGCGGGCGGCGACAATGGGCGCCAGCAGTGCCGGGCTCAGCTCCCCGGTCCAGGGTACCAGCGGCCGCCCCTCCTCGTCGTACTTGCCGACCATGCGGCTGGGCTTGTCGCTCTGGTAGTCGTACAGGGCTTCCTTGAGTTCGCTTTCGATGATGCCGCGCTTTTCCTCGACCACCAGCACCTCGTCCTTGCCACGCAGGAAGGCACGCGCGCCCCGGGTTTCCAGCGGCCAGACCATGCCCACCTTGTAGATGTCGATGCCCAGCTCGCGGGCGCGGCGCTCGTCGATGCCGAGCAGCCGCAGCGCCTCCATCAGGTCCAGGTGCCCCTTGCCGGTGGTGATGATGCCGAAGCGGGCGTCGGGGATATTGTAGATCGCGCGGTCGATCGGGTTGGCGCGGGCGAAGGCGCGCACCGCCTCCAGCTTGGCCACCAGCCGCGCTTCCACCTGGGGCCCGGGCAGGTCCGGCCAGCGGTAGTGGAGGCCGTAGTCCGGCGCCTGGTAATCCTCCGGGGTGTTGAATTCGCGGCTGTAGTCCAGCGCCACCGAGGCTGCGCTTTCCACGGTTTCGGAAATGGCCTTGAAACCGACCCAGGTACCCGAATAGCGGGACAGGGCGAAGCCGTACAGACCGTATTCGATGTACTCCGCCACCGAGGCCGGGTTCAGAGTCGGCATGAAGTAGGCCATGAAGGCGACGTCCGACTGGTGGGACATGCTGGAGGAGACACAGCCGTGATCGTCGCCGGCAATCACCAGCACCCCGCCGTGGGGCGAACTGCCGTAGGCATTGCCGTGCTTGAGCGCGTCGCCGGAGCGGTCCACCCCCGGGCCCTTGCCGTACCAGATCGAGAATACGCCATCGACCTCGCGGTTGGCGTCGGTTTCCACCTGCTGGGTGCCGAGGATGGCGGTCGCCGCCAGGTCCTCGTTGATGGCCGGCAGGAACTGGATATCGTAGTCGCGCAGGAAGCGCTCCGCCCGCCACAGTTCCTGGTCGTAGGCACCCAGCGGCGAGCCGCGATAACCGGAAATGAAGCCCGCGGTATTGAGCCCCCGGCGCCGGTCCAGTGCCCGCTGCAGCATGGGCAGCCTGACCAGGGCCTGGGTACCGGTGAGGAAGACCCGCCCGGTCTCGCGCCGGTAGCGGTCCTGCAGGTCATAGGTATCCAGGGGCGGTATTGCAGCGGGCTGGTTCATGGGGCAAATCCAGTGGGTTCCAATGTTCTAACTGTAGCCCTTCGCGCCAGAAATGTGCTTCCTTTTCCTTTGAACAAAAGTTGATTTAGTGGATAATTCTTTCGCTATTTATGTAATTACGGAATTTTATTTCACTGGCAGGGAAAAATCGTGGACCGCATTGATATCCGCATACTGCAGGCCCTACAGCGCGACGGCCGCATCAGCAACCAGCAGCTGGCCACCGAGGCGGGCATTTCCCCGGCCGCCTGCTGGCGGCGCATGAAGGCACTGGAGGACGGTGGCGTGATCGAGCGCTACACGGCGCTGCTGAACCGGGACAAGGTCAATCTCAAGCTCTGCGCCTTTATCCACATCACCCTGGCGCGACACGTGCGGGAAAGTACCGCGGAATTCGAGGCCGCGGTCCGCCAACGACCGGAAGTGATGGAGTGCTTTGTGACCACTGGCGAAGCAGACTTCATCCTCCGGGTGGTCACGGAGAACATCGCCACGTTCGACGCCTTCCTGGAAGGTTTTCTGTTCAGTATTCCCTGGATCTCCCAGATCAAGTCCAATATTGCGCTGCGGGAGATCAAGCTGGAGACGGCCCTGCCCCTGGGCGCGGGGCCGTCCTGAGCGGGCCCTCCCCGCTCAGCCCCGGTCCAGTTCGCTGAACTTCACAACCCGGGCCTGCACCGGCGGATGCTCGCTGGCGCCGATCCAGCGCCAGCACAGGGTGCCGCGATGGTGGCCCGCGGTTTCCACCCAGTTGGCCTGGGGCGGCTTCTGGTGGGCAACCACGATGACCACGCTGCCGTCTGCCTCGTAGCGGGCGGTGTGCTTGTTGAAATGGATCTGGTGGTAGCGGTAATCCAGGGATTCCATCCACCAGTTCTGCAGCACGAAATTCCAGGTCTGGCACTCCGGTATTTCCGGGGCATGGATCAGCAGCGCCTCGTCCTCCGCCAGCTCCCAGCTGCTGTGGAAATAGTAGATATTCGGGTCGCCGCCGATCGCCTGGCAATAGGCCTGGTCCGCGGGCGCAACCTGGTTCACGGTGGGCAGGAAGCTCTCGGCCCAGCCCTCGAACAGGCCGGTGGTGTTGCGGATAAACTGCACCGCACCCTGCAGGGCCCGGTCCAGCTTTTCCGGGCTCAACGGTGCCGGCCTGTCCTGCTCGGCGCCGATACGCTCAATGCGGATTTCCGCCTTTTCTTCCCGGCGCCGGTCCTGGAAGGTCTGGCGCACGTTGAGGGCATTGGTCTCCGGGCCCATGGGCAGCCAGTTGCCGGGCTGGCGTTTCTGGCTGACGATGATTTCCAGCGTGCCATCGGGGTTGAGCTCGATATCACGGGAGTCCAGCCAGCCGTCGGTCTTCATGCCGCCGCCGCTGCTGTAGCGGTTGATCACGGTGCCGAAACCCAGATAGTCGACCGTACCGCGGGTACCGGTAATGCGGTAGTCGTGGTTGGGGTCGATACTCGCGGTCTGGTAGTGGTTGTCCGGATTGTCCGCCCCCAGCTTGATGGTCTCGTGGGCCGGGCAGCGCAGCTCGGGGAACAGCGGGTCCCCCGCTTCCAGGAAACTCTCCAGGCCTGCGCGCAGCATGCGGCTCAGGTAGCGATAGCCCTCGGCGCGATTGAAGGCGTCCTGCGGCGCCAGCTCCGCTTCCACCAGTTGCCCGGCCTCTTTCAGGGCATCGCAAAAGTCGCTCCAGCTACTGCCGTCCAGGACGCGCTGCTCCGCGGTTTTGGGCTCACTCATGCTGCTCTCTCCTCATCCATGTTCAGGCCGTAGCGACGGGTGTAGTCCCCGAACAGGGCCTCCACCTCGCCGCGATCAATACTGTAATCTTCCAGACGGTAGCGGTGTTCGCCATGCCGGCCGCGAGGGTGGGCGTCCAGCCAGCGCTGCATGCGTTCGCGTACAGAGGTGTCCAGAGGCATGCCTCGCAGCGCGTAGAGCTGCTCCAGCACCGTCCAGGGATCGCGCAGGAAGTCATCGTGGTGCAGGTCAATGAACTGGCCCGGATGCGCGGGTTCCAGCGCCGCCCGGTCGGCCTCGAAGGTACGGGTGTAGGCGGTGAGCATGTTCATCCAGTCGCGTCCGATCTCTGCCCGGTCGACCACATCGCTGCCGCTGCGCCGCAGGAGTTCACTGAAACTGCAGCCGGAGGCGACAAACGCCATCGGTGCACGATGGGTCTGGAGGATAATGGCATCCGGGTAGACCCGCAGGATTTCCCGCAGACCCAGCTGGTGAAATGGCGCTTTCAACACCCAGCTGCCGGGATGGCGCGACTGCAGCAACTGAAGCTGGCGCCGGTGGTAATCGTAGCTGTCCGAGCGACACAGGTTGTCGTAGAGCCAGTTGGCGTAGCTGGGGATGTGGAACAGGGCCGGGTACTCCACCGACATGAAGTTGCGGTTGAGCAGCATGTAGCACTCATCCGGTTCCTCGGCGTCGATCAGGTGGGTGCGCTTGAACCCGGGCAGGAAGGTCTCGGTCAGGGCCACACTCTCGGCCTGCGCGGCAATGCGCGGGTCCGTGGTGTAGGTGGCGGTTTCCGGCGGCGGCACCGGGTTCTGGGCTTCCCACAGCCTCAGGGTGCGATTGCGCGGATCCTGGTTCAGCAGATGATGCAGGGCGGTGGTGCCGGTGCGCGGCAGGCCGATGATAAATACCGGCTGCTGCACGGGCTCGTCGGCGACCTCCGGGTGCGCTGCCAGATAATCCTGGATTTGCAGGCGCTTGCCGAGGCCCGCCAGGATGGTCATCTCCGCCCGCATCTGGCCAAACTCGTTGAGCCGCGCCTCGGTCAGCAGCGCGTCCAGCAGCCGCTCCAGCGCCTCGTAGAAGGCGGGATCGCCAAAATCTTCCAGCCCGGTATCCAGCATGGCCTGCTGGCGCAGTGATTCAATTTCAAGCACGGGTCACCCTTCCTGTCATTATTATTGTGCTGACCGGCCCTGCGAGCCCTGTCAGCTGGTCACTGTACAGACCCGGGATGATGCTGGCATCTCCCGTTCCTGCGCGCATTCGTTCTGGTATAACAAACGAGACCGCGCCTCGCGTTGCTCCCCGATACCCGCAACTGCTAACCTTGCGGGTTTACACAAGGACTGACGTCATGCGGCTTCCCGTTTCCACCTGGCCGGACATTGATGCCCGGCTGAAGCAATCGACGACCATCGTGATTCCCATCGGCTCAATGGAGCAGCATGGGCCCAATGGCTTCCTGGGCACGGACGCACTGTGTCCCGAGATCATAGCAAACCATGCCGAAAGCCTTGCTCCCGATGACTTGCTCATCGGTCCGACTTTCAGCGTTGGCTGCGCCCAGCATCACCTCGATTTTCCCGGCACCATCACGCTGCGACCCTCGACCATGATCGCAGCCATGGTTGACTGGACCGACAGCCTGCTGCGCCACGGCTTCGATCGAATCTACTGGTTCAACGGCCACGGCGGCAACATCGCCACCATCGAAGCAGCTTTCTCCGAAATCCATGCCCGCCGCAGTTTCGACCCGCGGGGTGCCGACACGCGGCCCGACCTGTGGCTGCAACGCCGGGACTGGTGGGACTTCGCGGAGGTCATGTCTCTCTGCAAACAGATCTACCCGCAGGGCCACGGCAGCCATGCCACCGCCTCGGAGGTTGCCGTGACCTACTGGGCGTACCCGGAACGGGAGCGCCAGCATACCGCCATGAGCCCGAAGATTGCTCCGAACGGCGCCATCAGCGACGCCGTGCGCTATCGGCGCGACTTCCCGGATGGCCGCATCGGCTCCGACCCGACCCAGGCCAATGCCGCGGACGGCGGCCGCATTGTCGCCGCCGCGGCACAGTGCCTGATCGAAGATGTGGCCCGGTTCGGGCGTCACTGAGCGTTATCCAGATCCAGCAGGTGCAGCGCAATCTGGTGCCAGATCAGCGGGCCGTGGACCTCGTTGGACTCGCCCTCGGCATCCGGGTGGGCTGACTGCTTGACGATCACCATGTCGGCGACGCTGTCGAGATAGATGAACTGTCCGTGCACGCCAATGGCGGACACGGCCCGGTGGGTATTGTTGAAACTCCACCACTGATCGTGATACCCGAACGCGATCTTTTCATACCAGTCATCCTGATACAGGGTATTGAAAACGGCGCGGTTGCGCGGCGTGAGGATGCGCTTCGCCACCCGGGGAGGCAGCACCTGGCGCTGGTTGTAGTACCCGTCCTGCAGGATCATCTGGCCAAACCGCGCCGCGTCCCGGGCAGTGACATTGAGCCCGCCGCCGGCCATCGGGATACCACCGCGGTCCAGCCACAGATAACCGCTGCGCTCCGCGCCCAGGGGCTGCCAGATGTGCTCGGCAATCAGCTCCTGCAACGGCTGTCCGGTCACCCGGCCCAGGAGCCAGGCGAGCACATCGGTATTGGGGGTGACGTAGTGAAACGCTTCCCCGTGCTCCGCGTCCCGGGACTTCAGCGTCGGCAAATAGTCATACATCGACGCCGGCCCGGTGTAGGCAGCGGTGGGATCGTAGCCGATCCAGGCAATCTGCCCGTACTGCCAGATATCGGCCTGGGGGTCCTCGTAATCCTCACTGAAACTGACGCTGGTGACCATGTCCAGCACCTGCTGCACAGTGGCACTGCCAAAGGCGCTGTTCGCCAGTTCCGGGAGATAGTTCGCAACCGCTTGTTCCAGATCGATCCTGCCTTCCTCCGCAAGCAGCAACACCAGCGTGCCGACAAAGGACTTGGTGACAGAGAACATCTGGTGGGGCTGGTGGGGCTGCATGCCGTGCAGATAGCGCTCGTACACGATACGGCCGCGGTGCAGCACCAGGAAGCTGTCGGTGCGGGACTCCTCCATCCAGGTCGCCAGGTCGAGGGTCTGGCCGCCGCCGACCTCGAACACCAGCTTGTCCAGATCCACCGGCTGACGCTGCAGCGACGAGACTGGCCCCGGCCCGGCGTAGATCTCCGCGGTCGGCGCCAGCTGCCGCAGGTGCCGGAACCCCCAGCGACTGTAGGGCTCCTGCATGAAATTCTGCAGGTTAACCCGCCTGTCGGGAGGCACCGGTGCGCCCCGCATGAGCTCATCCACCGCGGGCGGCTGCTGCGCGGCGGCCGCGCCAGCGGTGACCAGGATTGCGACCATGCTGCAGCGAAGCAGGGCCAGCAAAAGTGTTTTCATCCCGTTGTCTCCTTCCCGATTCAATCGGTGATCAGTGCGGCGCAACAAGAAAGGCCGGCGCCCCGGTCTGGACAGCAACCGGTGGTTGTCGGCCAGAGCAGAAATGGCTAGCATGCAAATGCAAATTGCTTTCCAGATAAACCAATAAGAAGGGGCGCACCACCATGACGACTCTGGCGCAATTCATTGAGGATTTGGCCACAGACCCGGCTCTGCATCAAGCCTATGCCCGGGATCCACAGCAAACGATGCGAGGCTATGGTCTGAGCGACAGTGAAATTGACGCCGTCAGCCGCGGTGACAAGGAAGCCATAGAGCAGTTAACGGGAAAAAAGATCAAGCCGGTAACGTACTACCATCCGTTATAAATCAGCCAGGACCTGACAGGGCACCGGGACAAATGTTCGCCAGCCTGGCTCTAGCGGCCCTGCTGCTTGTGACGCCGGGCGCCACGGCCGCGCGGGCAGACGCCGAACCGGTACTGACAACTCAGCAGCAGCTAGATCTGGCGGAAAGCCAACGCACCAGTGCGCCTGACAAAGCCAGGGCCCTGCTGGATAAACTGCAGCGGAACCATGCAGCCCTTGACTCTGAACAGCAGCACCAGCTTCAGTATATTCAGGCTTACCTGCTCGCCATCCAGGGCGAGCTCTCCAAGGCCATCAGCCTGTTGGAGACATTGCGCCAAAGCCCCTATGTTGCCAGCCGAATCAAGGGGCACTTGCTGCTGGCCAACATGCATGAGTCACTCAAGGATTTCACCACCGCCTACGAATCTCTGTATCAGGCACTGAAAGATAGGGGCGAGGTGGCGGATCAGGAGCTCCATGCCGCCATTTACACCGTTGCGGCCCAGCTGCATATCAGTGCGGGCGCCTACCAGCAGGCGATGGAGTTTGCGGATTCCATAGGCAAGGCCTCTGCGACACCCAGAAGCCAGTGCATCAGCCATTCCCAGAAGTTGCATGCGCTGATCAGGATGCAGCAATCCTACCCTGAAGCATTGTTGAAGCGGGCCCGGGAAGCCTGCACCAGAGCAGCTGAACCCTTACTCCTGCACACTATTCATGTGTTTACCGCCGAGGTGGATATCCAGACGGCCCCTGCCCTGGTGAAGGCCAATATGCAGGAGATTTTGCCGCATCTGGAAGCCATAGGCTTCCCGTTTACCCTGGCCTCGGCCCGCTATTACCTGGCGCGGGCCGATTTTCAACTGGGTGAGCTGCACCACGCCGGGGAACTGGCCCGGCAGGTACACCAGCAGGCCAGCCAGATCGGCGACCGGCGACTGGAAAACCAGAGTCTGTTACTGCTGGCGCAGCTTCGCGAAGCGAACGGTCAGCATCAACAGGCCCTGGAGAACTACAAAGCGCATATCCAGGCGCTGAACCGCTTTGTGGATGAGTTCAAACAGCGCCGCATCGCGTTTCATCTGGCGCAGGCCGATTATATTGAGAGTCAGAACCGCCTGACGCTGCTGACCACTGAAAACCAGGTACTGCAGCTGGAAGCCCACACCCAGCAGCAAAAACGCCTGTATGCCACTTTGGGAGGTGGCTCGGTGATTCTCGGCCTGTCACTTGCCCTCTACGGTCTTAATCGCAAACGGAGCCAGCTCACCACCCTGGCGACCAGAGATTTCCTGACCCAGCTGTACAACCGGGGGCATTTTACCCAGCTGATGAACCGCTGGCTTGGCGATCGCCGGGGCACCCAGGTCCACAGCCTGCTGTTGTTTGACCTTGATCTGTTCAAGAAAATCAATGACCAGTATGGTCATGATGTCGGTGACAAGGTGTTGTGCCATGTTGCGTCGCTGTGCCTCGCCAATATCCGCGAACAGGATATTCTCGCACGCATCGGTGGCGAGGAATTCGCCCTTTTCCTGCCCTGCTGCGACAGTCACCATGCGCTGCAGTGGGCTGAACAGTGTCGCCAGGTCATAGCCGATAACCCGCTGGAGCTGGATGGCCAGTCCATCGGCATCACCGCCAGTTTTGGCATCGCCAGTGCCACGCCGCCAACAGACTTTGAAACCCTGTTCAAGCTGGCCGACGAGGCGCTGTATCGCAGCAAGGACCAGGGTCGCAACCGCTGTTACCTGTATCAGGTGGATGCAGCTCTGCCGTAACCGGGGAACCCTTATACACGGCGCAATGGGTGATCGCCGGGAACCCCAAGCTGATCGAGCATGGCGGTGTCGGCCTGTTTCCCGCTGGCCGGCGGAATCACCAGGGTAGTAATCTGTTCAAGCCTTGCCTCGGGCAGAGCTGAAAGCGGGAGCCTGTCGATACGCGGCCGCCAGATAGGCAACTCCGCCGCCTCATACAGGATCACCTGGTGCTCGAGTGGATACCAGCGGCCAAGCTTTTGTACCAGCGCGGCGAGCGAGTGGCGGTCACTCTCCAGCCGCTTCAGGGTATGGTCACCTGCGATACCGGGCTGCCACAACACCAGCCAGGCGCTGATATCGATCTGCGGTTGCTGGAACAGAAACCGGCTGGCTTCCAGCTGCAGGCACCCCCGTTCCATGGGGTCTTCACCCAGGTCTGCCCACAGACAGGCATCGGCGCTGATTCCCGGCTGCATTTCAGCGCCAAACCCAAGCGCTCGCAGCCGGCGTATGGCCTGATGGGGCGGCCAGCTGGCAATCCCCGGATGACCGTAACAGGCCCAGCATACCTGCTTGCCCTGCTGCACTGCCTGCATGACCACTTCGACCATGGCCTCATAACTGTCAAGCCGCGAATCACCCCGTTGATAGTAGGACTGCATATCCACCAGGTTGGGATTCAGTCGGGAAAGAAAATCCCGCAGATAATGGCTATTGGCGTGGAAAAATACCACGTCGGCCTGTTGCAACTGATTCCGTGCCAGTTCGCTTAGCTGGCTGCCCAGGGTGATACCCAGACCGACACAGACGAGATGGCCGGGACGCTCAGCATTCATAGATCACTTCAACGCCATGGAATCGCGGCAGCCATGCTTCAGCCTGGCGCCGCCTGGCGCCGGGCGCGCACCGCAGCGGCAAGCTCATTGAGCAGGATTTCAGTGTCCTCCCAGTTGATGCAGGGATCGGTGATGCTCTGGCCGTAGGTGAGGGACTGCCCCGCGACGACATCCTGGCGTCCTTCCACCAGGTTGCTCTCGATCATGATGCCGAAAATGCTGCGGCTGCCGCGGGCGACCTGGCTGCCGATGTCGCGGATGACATCCCGCTGCCGGGCGGGGATCTTGCGGCTGTTGGCGTGGCTGGCATCGACCATGATGCGCGCCGGCAGGCCAGCCTTGGCCAGCATGGCGCCGGCATCATCCACCGAGAACATGTCGTAGTTGGGGTGCTTGCCCCCGCGCAGGATGATATGGCAGTCCTCGTTGCCGGTGGTCTGGAAAATCGCCGAGTGGCCGTGCTTGGTCACCGACAGGAAGTGGTGCGGTTGTGAGGCTGACTTGATGGCGTCGATGGCCACCTGGATATCGCCATCAGTGGCGTTCTTGAAACCGACCGGGCAGGACAGGCCCGAGGCCAATTCCCGGTGGGTCTGGCTCTCGGTGGTGCGGGCACCCACCGCCCCCCAGGCAATCAGATCGGCCACGTACTGCGGGCTGATCAGGTCCAGATATTCGGTACCGGCGGGCAGGCCCATGCCGGCGAGGTCCGACAGCAGCTGCCGGGCCAGATGCAGGCCCTTGTTGATCTGGAAGGTGTTGTTGAGATCCGGATCATTGATCAAACCCTTCCAGCCCACCGTGGTGCGGGGCTTTTCAAAATACACGCGCATCACCACCAGCACATCCTCCGCCAGCGCGTCGGCGACGGCTTTCAGCCGCCGGCCGTAGTCTCGCGCGGCCGCCGGGTCGTGGATGGAGCAGGGCCCGACCACCGCCAGCAGGCGGTCATCCTCGCCGGCGAGGATACGATGAATGCCGTGGCGGGCGGCGGCCACGGTGGTGGCGGCGGGCTCGCTCACCGCGATATCGCGAATGAGTTGCTGGGGTGCAATCAGCTCGTTGGTGCGCTGAATGCGCAGATCGTCGGTATTGGTGGTCATTGCAGTCTCGGACAGTTTTGAAGTAGCCCGCCAATATACCATCCGCAGCGGCCCGCGTGCAGCCGGGCGCAGGCCTGCGGGGACTAAAGCGCCGCCAGATCCGCCGGATAATCCACATCGCGCAGGATTCCGGGGTCCGCCAGCGGCAGGCACAGGCACCCGCTGCCCGCCTGTCGAACCAGATCACGGGCACCACGGTCGCCCTGCAGACGGGCGAGCGCGGAAAAAAAAGCGCGACCGAACCCCACCGGATGACCGGGTTTCCCTGCATAGGTCGGCGTGACAACGATATCCGTGGTCAGGGCCGCCGCTACCTGGCGGAACGTTTGCGGGCGGATGGCCGGCATATCCGCCAGCGCCACCAGCAGTCCCTCCCAGCCTGTCAGCTGCACCACCGCATCTGCCAGGGTGGCACCCATGCCCTGCGCGGCATGCTCGCACACCAGCACCGGAACACGCTCGGCCAGCAGCCGCTCCCTGAGCGGGTCGTCACCGGGCCGCAGGCAGACCCGCAAGGGCAGCCCGCTGTGCCGAATCGTCGCTACCACAGCGAACAACAGTGGGTCACCGCTGGGCAATGGCGCCAGGCGTTTGTCACTGCCAAAACGCTGGCTGCGGCCAGCGGCCAGCAACAGCACGCCGACGGTCACTGCCGCGCCCGCCGCAGCTGCACCAGCTCGGCCATGATGGCAACGGCGATTTCCAGCGGCGTCTTGCTGCCGATATCCAGCCCTACCGGAGCGTGCAACGCCCTCAGGCGGTCCTCCCCGATATCCAGCTGTCGCAGGCGCTGCAGGCGCTTCTCGGTGGTACGACGCGACCCCAGGGCGCCCACATACCAGGCGTCGGTGGCCAGGGCCTCCATCAGCGCCATATCATCGATGCGCGGATCATGAGTGAGCGTGATCACAATGCTGTGGCGGTCGCTGGCATGCTCGCGCACGGCATCATCGGGCATGCCGCCGAGCAAGGGCACTGCCGGGCCCTGCCACTGCTCCCGCATGCGCTGCCGGGGATCGGCCACCAGCACCTCATAGTCCATCGCCAGCGCCAGCTCAGCCAATGACTGGCCGAGCTGACCCGCGCCGACCAGCAGCAGACGCATCTGGGGCCCGAAGGTCTGCTCCAGGGTGTGGCCATCAAAGCGCAGGGGCGCATGGTGTTCCTGCGCCGCCGTCCCGGTAGCCCCGCTGCCCAGGGCAACGGAGCGGCGCAGGCAGCGGCGGGCGGCAATGGCATCCAGTGCTGCACGCAGCCAGCTGCGATCCCGCTCCAGGATCAACCGCTGTACCAGTACCTGCAGCCGGCCACCGCAGGGCAGACCCAGGCGCTCGTTCTGTTCCGCGGTGACGCCATACTCTATCAGCTCGGCCCGCGCCACCGGCAGGACACCGGACTGCAGGCGCTGCAGCAGGTCTTCCTCGATACAGCCCCCGGACAGCGAGCCCACCTGTTCGCCGCGGCCGTTGCAGGCCAGCAGCGCACCCGGAGGGCGCGGCGAGGAACCCTGCGCAGCGACGATGGTGCACAACCAGACCGGCGGCGCAGTGGCCTCCGTCAGCCAGTGGAGAGCGCTGCCGAGAATGGCCTGGTCCGGTATCTGCATGATCAGGGAGCCGCCCAGTGCCGGTCCAGCAGACCACCGATGGTGTTGGGCACCACCAGGTGCGCTGCATACCAGGTGTGCAGGCAGCGTATGCGGCTGAAGTCGGCGATACCGCCAATGCCCCGCTCCTGCAGCACTGACGCAAACCCCGCCGCCTCCAGGGCACTGCGCTCGCCGCTGGCGAGGAAGCTGTCGCGCAGCCGGATATGAGCCTCGTGGTCCACCCGCATGGATGCCCGCAACCCCGGTTCGGCGTTGACCCGGGTCTGGAAATCCTTGATCAGGCCGCGCGCCTCGTCCTGGTCAATGCGATAGTTCAGTACCGGGTCGACCAGCCAGAACAGGGTCGGAAAAGGCTTGCCGTCCACCAGCGACGCCACCCTGATAACCCGGGGCTGGCCACCGTCATCGAGAACCGGGATGTCCTCCAGACCGCGGGGTTCGCGACCCAGCAGTGTCGCCACCGCAGCCCATTGTGATTCGGTAAATGCCATTGCGCCTTCCGCAGCTGTTGCCCAGACGCCTATTCTACGGCAAACATGCAGCCGCGTAAGGCGCACAAGCTGCTGGACACGATCTGGACAATTGACAGCAACAGGCCCAGTCACTAAAGTGCAGGCCGTACCAGGTGCCTGCCGCCGGTGTCGCTTGACACGGCTGGGCCGGTTAAATGGGAAGTGTGGTGAGGCCCCGTGCCGATGCCACCGCTGCCCCCGCAACGGTAGACAGCAACAGCTGTAAGCCCGATACCTGCCTGGCACGAGCAACGATGGAGCGGAGGGCTTCATTGAAGGTTGCCTGATGCTGTTTCCCGCATTGTGTTCCCTGGATCCCCTCCCTCAATCGCCACATTTTCCTGGCATTGAGGTACGACATGAAACCACACGCACTCGCCAGCGCGGTCGCGCTGCTGACCACCCTGCCCGCCTTGGCTGACAACAACACCGCTACCCACCCGCTGGAAGAGATTGTCATCAGCTCCTCCAGGATCGCCATGCCCCTGCGCGAGGTCGGCACCTCGATCTCGGTAGTCGATGCGGAGGAAATCCGCGCCCGCGGCTTCAACTCCCTGCAGGACATCCTGCGCAGTCAACCGTCTGTTGCAGTCAGTAATAACGGCGGCCCCGGCAAGGTATCCTCGCTGCGCATTCGCGGCGAGGAAGCCTACCGGACGCGGATCCTGGTCGACGGCATCGATATCTCCGACACCTCCGCGCCCCAGGTCGGGCCGCGAGTCGAGCAACTGCTGAGCAGCGGCGTACAGCGGGTGGAAATCCTGCGCGGCCCCCAGGGCCTGATGTATGGCGCCGACGCTGGCGGGGTCATCAACATCAGCACCCGCGCTCCAGGCGATGGCATCGGCGGCGACGTCAGCGCGGAAGCCGGCCGCTACGGCAGCCGACAATTCGCCGCCAACATCGGCGCCGGCAACGACACCGTGGACGGCAACCTGTCGCTGGCGGACTACCGCAGCGACGGCTTCAACTCGCGCACAGATGACATCGACCCGGCGGACGACGACGGCTACGACAACACCACCGTGCACGGCCGCGCCGGCTGGAACATCAGCGAACAACTGCGGCTGGAACTGGTCGCCCGGGATGTCGAAGGTGACAGCGCCTACGACGGCTGCTTCACCAGTGACACTTTCGCCCCCAGCAACCGCTGCAGCGACAGCTACTCGCAGCAGTCCTGGCGCACGGCCGCCAGCTTCCGCGGCGAACAGCTGCAGCACGAGCTGGCCTACAGCCACAGCGAGACCGAGCGCCAGAACTTCACCGCAGGCCTGCCGAGCTTTGGCACCGAGGGTTCATTGAGCCGGGTCAGCTATCTCGGCAGCTACTCAACCGGGGACGCACTGCAGCTGGTGTATGGGGTGGATCACGAGGAGCAGGAACTGGATGACGGCACCTTTGACACCGAGCGCGACCAGACCGGCGTCTACCTGGAATACCAGGGACGGCTCGGCGACAGCCTGTACTTCACTGCCGGCGGCCGCTACGACGACAATGAAGACTTCGGCAGCCACGACTCCTGGCGGGTGAGTGCCGCCTACCTGCTGCCCGTGGGGGCCAGCGAACTCAAGTTCAAAAGCGCCTGGAGCACCGGTTTCCGTGCCCCGAGCCTGTATGAAATCGCCTACAACCGCAGTTTCTTCGCCTCCCCGCCGGCAGCCGATGTCAGCCTGCGGGAAGAGCGCAGCGAGGGCCTGGATATCGGTGTGGCCTGGTACAGTGCCAGCGGTCTGGTGCTGGAAGCCATTGTTTTCGAGCAAACGGTGGAGAACGAAATTTTCTTCGACCTGGCCAACTACTCCGGCTACCTGCAGGGCAGCGGCGACAGCGATTCCTCGGGCGTGGAACTGATCGCCGAGGTGCCCCTGCCGATGCAACTGCAACTGCAGGGCAATTACACCTACAACGACACCGAGACCGCCGCCGGCGGTCACCGGGTCTATCGCCCGCGCCATCTCGCCAATATCGGCCTGCAGTGGCAGGCCCCATCCGCTCCGCTGGCCCTGGGCCTGCATCTGCGCGCCTCGCGGGACGCGCGCGAGTCCGATGGCAGCGCCCTCGACAACTACGAAGTCCTGGATCTGAACGCACGCTACACGCTGGCAGCCGGACTCGATGTCTACGGCCGCATTGAGAACCTGCTGGACCAGGACTACGAAGAAATCCCCGGTTACCGGACCAGCGCCCGGGCCGCCCATGCGGGTCTGCGCTATTCCTTTTAGGAGCCTACTCGAATGACCGACAGCGAACGCAAGAACGAACGCCACAAGAAGGCCATGGCCAAACAGAAGACCAGTGTCGATGCCAGTATCAATGCCGCCAGCACCGAACGCGGGGTCGCGATCCTGCTCACCGGGAACGGCAAGGGCAAGTCCAGTTCCGCCTTCGGCATGGTGATGCGCGCCCTGGGCTATGGCTACAGGGTTGGCGTCGTGCAGTTCATCAAGGGGGAGCAACTGTCCGGCGAGGAGATCTACCTGCGGGAGCATTGCCCGCAGGTGGACTTCTACCAGATGGGCACCGGCTTCACCTGGGACACCCAGGACCGCAGCGGTGACATCGCTGCCGCCGTGCGCACCTGGGAGCAGGCCAGCGCCATGCTCGCCAACCCCGCCTACCATCTGGTAGTGCTGGATGAGCTCACCTACATGCTGGCCTTTGACTACCTGCCTGAAGACAAGGTACTGCAGGCGCTGGCCAACCGCCCACCGGAACAGAGCGTGGTGGTCACCGGCCGCGGCGGCGGCAAGGCGCTGCAGGAGATCATGGACACGGTCTCGGAAGTGAAAGAGATCAAGCACGCCTACAACAACGGTATCAAGGCTCGTCGCGGCGTTGATTACTAGCAGTATTCAGCGCCAGCGCCGTGCACGCCGCCTGCTTGTGGTGCTGGTGGCACTGCTGCCGCTGGCGCTGCTCACCGGACTGGCCAGCGGCGCAGTCAACCTCGCGCCAATGCAGGTATTGCGGGGCCTGCTGGCAGGCGCGGACGGTGGCCAGGCGGCAATGATCGTGCAACAGATCCGCCTGCCGCGGGTGCTGCTCGCCGCAGTCATGGGCGCGGTCCTGGCGATGAGCGGCGCCGCCATGCAGGGTCTTTTCCGCAATCCGCTCGCAGATCCCTCGCTGATCGGTGTCACCGCCGGCGCTTCCCTCGGGGCCTCGCTGTTGATCGTGCTGGGCGGCGGGATGCTGCAGGGTTTTGTCGGCCTGACCCTGGTTTCCGTGGGCGCTTTTGTCGGCGGTGTGCTCGCGGTGCTGCTGGTGTACCGGCTGGCCAACTCGGCCAATGGCACCTCGGTAGCGACTATGCTGCTGGCGGGAATCGCCATCACCGCGCTGGCCGGGGCGGTGGGCAGCCTGCTGGAGTTCTTTACCGACAACGAGCGCCTGCGCCAGATCAGTCTGTGGAAAATGGGTGGCCTCGACGGCGCCAATCCGTCACGACTGGCGCTGGCAAGCCTGGTCAGCGGCGCCGTACTGCTGGCCCTGCCGCGCTACGCGCAGGCACTGAACACCCTGCTGCTGGGAGAATCCGAAGCGCGCCACCTGGGCATTGACGTGGACCGCACCAAGCTGGCCCTGATCGGCTGGGTCGCGGTCGGCGTCGGCACCTCCGTGGCCCTGGTCGGCACCATCGCCTTTGTCGGCCTGGTAGTACCCCACGTCGTGCGCCTGTGGATCGGCCCCGATCACCGCTACCTGCTGCTTGCATCCGCCCTCGCGGGTGCCATCCTGCTGGTGGTAGCAGATACCCTGTCGCGGGTGGTACTGGCGCCGACGGAACTGCCGGTGGGCATCATCACCGCGCTGATCGGGGTGCCCTTCTTCATCTCCCTGCTGCGCCAGCGACACCAGTACGGCATGCAGACATGAGTATGCTTGCGCTCGACGGCGTCAGCGCCGCACCCTGGGGCGAACCGGTACTGGTTGATATCCAGCTGCAGCTTGCTGCGGGCGAGGCCGTGGTGGTGATCGGCCCCAACGGCGCCGGCAAATCGAGCCTGCTGCGATTGCTCGCCGGGGATTTCCCCGCCAGTGCCGGTGTCCTGGAATTCATCGGCCGCCCCCTCGCCGCCTGGCCACGGCGCGAGCTGGCCCAGCATCTCGCCTTCCTGCCGCAGCTGTCGCTGCTGAATTTCCCCTACACGGTGGAGGAAGTGGTGTTGCTGGGACGCACCCCGCACGCGACCGGTGCTCGCGCCGACCGCGAGATAGCGCAACAGGCACTGGCGGCGACGGACACCCTGGGGCTGCGCAATCGTCTCTATACCCAGCTCTCCGGTGGCGAACGCCAGCGCGTACAACTGGCGCGGGTGTTTGCCCAGATCTGGGACCGCGGTGACATGAGTGGCAAGCTGCTGCTGCTGGATGAACCGACAGCGGCGCTCGACCTGGCGCACCAGCAGCAACTGGCCGCCGCCATCGCCGCGATTGCGGGCCGCGGTTGCGCAGTGCTGCTGGTGGTGCACGATGTCAACCTGGCCGCCGCCGTGGGCAACCGGCTGCTGGTGCTGGACCGGGGCCGGCAGGTGGCCACAGGGTCACCCGGGGAGGTGCTCACCGCGGCGCTGTTCCGGGACCTGTTCCATGCCGAGGTCCTGGTGCAACCACACCCGAACGGTCGCCAGCCGTTGGTCATAGGCTTGTGACAACACCTCGCGGCATTCTCTGGTGCCTGTTGCTGGCGCTCGTCGGCACAGTCCGTGCCGAGCCGGTCAGTGTGGTGGATTTCACGGGGCGCACGGTGACCCTGCCGGCGCCGGCCCAGCGCATTGTCGCGCTGGCACCCCATATCGTCGAAAACCTGTACAGCGCGGGCGCCGGCGATCGCCTGGTCGGGGTTGTCAGCTACAGCAACTTTCCCGAGGCGGCCCGCAGCCTGCCCCAGGTCGGCTCCTTCAACGCCTTCAGCCTGGAGCAGATCGTCGCTGCGCGGCCGGATCTGATCCTGATGTGGGGCTCGGGCAACGGCGCCGGTGCCCTGGAAAAGCTGGAGCGGCTCGGTATCCCGGTGTATGTGAGCGAACTGCGCCAGCTGGCCGACATTCCCGCCAGCATCCGTTTGCTGGGCGAACTGGCCGGCACCCGCGCCCATGCCGAGGTCGAAGCGGCCCGGTTGCAGCAGGGCTTCGCGGAACTGGCGCAGCGCTATCGCGATGCCGAGCCGGTCTCGGTGTTTTACCAGATCTGGCACCAGCCCCTGCAGACCATCAACGGCGAGCACCTGATCAGCCAGGTTCTCGCGCTCTGCGGTGGTGACAACGTCTTTGCCGATGTTGCCACGCTGGCGCCGCGGATCAATCTGGAATCAGTGCTGGCACGCAATCCCGATGCGATTGTCGCGGGCGGCATGGGTGACGCGCACCCAGAATGGCTGCACGACTGGCATCGGTATCCCGGCCTGCGAGCATTGCAGGGAGGCCTGCTGGTGGTCGACCCGGACCTGATCCAGCGGCCAACGGCGCGCGTGCTGGAAGGGGCCCGGGATCTCTGTACGCAGTTGCAGCGGGTACGCAAACTGCGCAACGCCGATTAGTCGCCCTGGTTGTCGGCGGCTTTGTTCGCACCCTCTTCCAGGCCCTTGAAGAACTCGCCCATCTTGCGGCCCGCCTCCTCTGGAGACATGTCTTCAATGCCCTGGAACTGGCTGCCCATGCGCTCCATGCGCTCCTCCATCTGCCGCGCGGCGCGTTCGCTGGCAATGTTCGACAGGATCATCAGCGCCGCCAGAATGCCGAAAACGATCTGGGCGGTCCTGCGCTCGCGGCCATGTACCGAGACGCTGGCCTCAATCATCAGGAACGCGCCCCAGGCAATCATCACGATACTGCCGATATAGGGCACGATCGACAGCAGCGCCGAGATGGGATAGATAGCCGCGACGGAAGCCTGGCAGCGAAACGCCGTTTCATAGCTCTCGGCCGAACCCATCAACTTCCAGATCACATAGAGGATAGCGGCGCCGATAAACGCGCCCAGCACGGCAAAGATCGGCATCACAATGATTGCGCCCAGACCCGCCGCCAGCATGCCGGCCGTCGAACCGAAAAATGAAAGCACCGCGGTGATCAGTCCCATCACTGCGCCCATCACCGCCACGAAAATCACCGGGTTGCCATAGCCGCCGGTCTTGGGCATGGTCTGGTAGTAGCCCACAGGATTGGTGATTACCTCTTTTGCCTGGGCAATGACCTGATTGATATCGAAAGTCGTCTGGTCGCTCATGTTTCCCGTCCCCTGCTGTTTGTTGTAATGGCGCGGCACCAAGGCCACTGCCCAAATAGTACGAGCTAGCAGCGTCGATTGCCACCGCTATAGGTTTGCTCCGCAGGCACTGTTATCCTGAGCGTCCGCACCCTGTATCCAGGTTCACCATGGCCCTCCGTCTCTACATTATTCCACTGCTGGCGCTGCTTCTGGTCGCAGGCACGGGGTCTGCGCGCGCCACCGACTACGCCTTGCTGTACCGCGCCGTCATCAGCCCCGACAGCGAGGTCGCCAGGGTGGAAATCCGCCTGCGCGGCGAGCGCCTGCCCCGGAAACTCGTACTGCACCTGAACCCGGACCGACACCTTGCCCTGCGCAGCGACGCCGGCCTGACTCTCGAGGGAGACACCGCCACCTGGAAACCACAGGGACCGGACGCCAGCCTGCACTACGAGTTCGTGATCAGCGAGCAGAAATCCAGCGGCCGCTACGACTCCCTGCTGACCGAAGACTGGGCCATCCTGCGCAGTGACAAGCTCATTCCGCCGATCACCGCCACGGTGGCAAAGGGCCTTGTTGCCAACGCTGAACTCCAGCTCGAGTTGCCGCAGGACTGGTCCTCGGCCGCACCCTACGCCAGCACCGGCGAGAGCAGCAACCACTACCGGATCGTCGACCCGGGGCGCCGCCTGCCACGTCCAAAAGGCTGGCTGATCCTCGGCAATATCACCAGCCGCCAGGATAATATTGCCGGGGTGGATGTCCGCGTTGCGGCGCCCGCGGGCCAGGGCGGGCGCCTGCAGGACACCCTGGCGTTCCTGGCCTGGACAGTTCCGGAAGTGAAAGCGGTATTTCCGGGTTTCCCGGACCGGCTACTGGTCGTCACTGCCGGCGAGCCCATGTGGCGGGGGGGGCTGTCGGGCACCCGCTCGCTGTTCATGCACGCCGACCGTCCGCTGGTCAGTGGCAACCGCACCAGCAGCATGATCCACGAGCTGGTACATGTCGCCACGGGCATCAGTGGTGGCAAGGAAGCGGACTGGATCGTCGAGGGGCTCGCAGAATACTACGCCGCCAACATCCTCTGGCGCTCGGGTGCAATCAGCGACCTGCGCTACCAGCAGACGATGGCGTGGAAGGAAAACTGGGGCCGCAAGGCCGACACCCTGTTCGTAAAGCGTTCCTCGGGGCCGGTTACCGCCCGCGCGGCGGTGTTCATGCACCGGCTGCACCTGGCCCTGCAGGACGCTACCGACGGCGCAGTTGGCCTCGACGACGTGGCACGGGAGCTGGCCCGCGACAGGGGCCGGGTATCCCTGCCGCAATTAAAACAGATCGTGCAGGAACTCGCGGCTGGCAGCGTTGATGTGGATGTCCTCATCGCCGGCCTGGAGCATGCCAGCGCGGGATGAGAGACGGTCTGCAGCCAGCATCCGTGCAGCAGCGCGTGGCCCGGGTCGTCAGGCTGTTGCTGGCGTGCCTTGTCTTCGCCAGTGTGCCGCAAGCGGCTTCTGCACCGCTCGACGGCATCACCCCGCCGCAGGCGCCGGTGCTGGAAGTCTTTGTGCGCTCGGGCTGCCCCCACTGTGACAACGCCAAGGCATTCCTGCCGCAGTTTGCAGCGCAGCACCCCTGGCTCGCAATCCACTATCGAGCCGTGGACAGGGACCCGGAGGCCCGCGACGACCTCTACCGCCACGCCCGGGCAAGCGGCAGCTGGCCCCCCGGCGTCCCCACCTTTGTGTTCAACGGTCGTGTACTCGTGGGGTTTGCAGATGCTGAAAGCACCGCTCCGCTGCTGAACGCACTGGTCGCAGGGGATGCGGCTGCGTCCAGTATCGAGAGCGATCTCTTTGGCTCTCTCAGTGTGGCCAAACTCGGCCTGCCTCTCTTCACCCTCGCTATAGGCTTGCTGGATGGCTTCAACCCCTGCGCCATGTGGGTGCTGCTGTTTCTGCTCTCCATGCTGGTACGACTGCAATCCCGCCGGCGCATGGCCCTGGTGGCGGGTACCTTTGTGCTGGCCAGCGGTGCGGTGTACTACCTGTTCATGGCGGCCTGGCTGAACCTGTTCCTGGTGATCGGCCTGACCGCCTGGCTGCGCTACGGCCTGGCCGCGCTAGCCCTGCTGATCGCCGCCGTCAATATCAAGGACGCCATCCGGCCCGGCCGGGGCCTGTCGCTGTCGATTCCGGAAGCAGCCAAACCCGGCCTCTACCGGCGCATGCGCAGCGTGATCAACAGCGATACCCTGCTGCTGTCTCTCCCCGCCGTCGCCCTGCTGGCCATCGTCGTCAACTTCGTTGAATTGCTTTGTACCGCCGGGTTTCCGGCGCTCTACACCGCGATCCTCACCCAGCAGGACCTGCCGTCCGCGGCATACTACGGTTACCTTGCTCTCTATATCCTCGGCTATATCGCGGATGATGCACTGATGGTGGCGCTCGCGGTCATCGCCCTGGGCAACCGCAAACTGTCCGAACGCGGAGGCAGGCAATTGAAGCTGTTGAGCGGGCTGGTCATGCTGGGGCTGGGAACGGTAATGCTGCTGCAGCCCGGCTGGTTGTTCTAGGGTATACTCGTCTGCCTTTCTGTCTGCTTATTGGAAGCCGACATGCCCCGCCTCATGCGTCGTTTTTGCATTGCAGTGCCTCTGTACACGGCACTCGCAGCGCTGTTCCCGCCAGCGTCGCTGGCCGCACCTGTTGAACTGCCGGTCAACCTTGACTACGCGCTTGTCAGCGAAACACTGTCGCGCCAGGTTTTCCACGGTCCCGGGGGGCAGGCAGAGCTGTTGCGCGACAATCGCGGCTGCAATCAATTGACCCTGAGCGAGCCAAGGGTGTCGGGCACCGACACCGGCTTGCTGCGGCTGACCACACGGGTCAGCGCCCGCGTTGGTACACCGGTGGGCGGGCGCTGCCTGCTGCCTTTTGCCTGGAATGGCAGAATCGAAACCTTCAAGGAGGCCCTGGTCGCACCGGGCAGTGGCCGCGTCACCTTCCGTGTCATCGACTCGAACATCCTCAACGCCGATGCGGAGCAGCGGAAAATGTCGGGGGTGGTGTGGAACTGGATCAAGGACCAGGTCCATCCCCGGCTGGGTACCGTCACACTCGATTTCGGGCCGGCAGTGACCGATCTGCGCGCTCTGCTCCGGGATGCACTGCCGGCAGGGCCCACGGATCCAGGTCTCATTGCCGACTCCTTCAACCTGCAATCAGCTCGCGCCGACGCAGTCGCGCTGACCGTTACCTTCTCCCTCGATGCTCCGGCACCCCCGTCCGACTGGGAGCCCGCGGCGGAGACAACGCTGACCCCGGAAGAACTGGCGGCCTGGGACGCCGCCTGGCAATCATGGGACGCCTTCGCCACCTGGCTGGTGAAGGATCTGGCAACCCCCGCAGAGCCCGAGCTGCGCGCTACCCTGGCAGAAATCCTGCTGGAGGCGAGGCACGAGCTGAGGGATGCGCTGGCAGCAGACGCACGCGAGGAGGATCCTGTTCGCAGCCTGTTCCTCTCCACCTGGGCACGCCTGGCCCCGCTGCTGCAGAGCACAGAGCTGAATCTGCCCAGTGCCCGCGGTGTGGAGCTGGCGACCTTCATCAGCGCCGCCAACGCCTTGCAGGCGCTGGATTCAGTGGCTCCGCACCTCGGCCTGAGCCTGGACAGCAATACGTTGCGACGCATGGCGCGCATGCTGGTGCCGACTGTCACGGACGACGAACTGGCCTACAACGCCCGCGTAGACCCCCAGCTGCGGCAACTGCTGGGGCTGGCACCGGAGCTGGAACCGGAAACCCTGGAGGATACCGCTGCGGCCGGCCCTTTTGCCTGGCTGGTGGCGCCCGCCCACGCGGCGGCTGTGAGCCCGTCACTGGTGAAACTCCTGACCGGCTGGATTCCCGCTCCGAATGATCTGGACCGCTACCTGCGGACCATGGAGCAGTTGCTGGACGAGAGCATTGCGGTAGAACGCAAGCGCGGCAAGGTGCCGGATGCCTACTTCGATCTCTACCAGGACCTGGTGCGAGCCACCGCCTGGCAGGAGTCCTGCTGGCGCCAGTTCGTGAAGAACAATGGCGAGATCAGGCCGATACAGTCCTCTGCCGGCTCGGTGGGACTGATGCAGATCAACCAGCACGTCTGGCGCAACCTCTACGATCTGGAGGCATTGCAAAACAACGTCGGCTACAACGCCCGCGCGGGCAACGAAATCCTCGCCCACTATCTGGTTGATTACGCGATCAAACGCAAGGAGCACGAGGCACGCGGCGATATCCACGATCTGGCCCGGGCAACCTACGGCGCCTACAACGGCGGACCCCGCCACCTGACCCGTTACCGCCGGGACGACACCAACGCTTATCTGAGCGGGATTGATGACGCATTCCAGGACAAGTATGTGGCCATCCGCGAACAGGGCACGGAGGCGGTCAGGCAGTGCTACGGCGGCCAGTGATGCGACCCGGCCGACACGGCGTGGGCGGCCGGCGTCAATGCCACTTTTTCACACAGTCCACCGCCGGGATAAGTGCTCCCCGACTGTGAGAAGTGTTAGATTACCGCAACAATAAATTCGCAAGGTTGCACGCCATGATCAAGCCCCGTTTCCACCGCACTGTTGTCGCCACCGCCGTCGCCGCCGCAGCCTTCACCGGCAGCACCCTGGTCCAGGCCCAGGTACTCGAGGAAGTGATCGTCACCGCCCAGAAACGGGAGCAGAGTCTGCAGGACGTACCCATTGCGGTCACCGCATTCAGCAATGAAATGCTGCAGAAAACCGGCGTGCGCGACATGTTCGAACTGGCCAACAACGACCCGGCCCTGATCGTCAGCAAGACCCAGACCTCCACCACCTCCAACTTCAGTATCCGCGGCGTGTTTACCAGCGGCCAGAACTTCGGCCTGGAATCATCCGTGGGCCTCTATGTCGATGGCGTCTACCGGGCACGCCAGAGCTCCATGATCAACAACCTCGTGGACCTGGGTTCGGTGGAAGTTCTGCGGGGCCCCCAGGGCACCCTGTTCGGGCGCAACACACCCTCGGGAGCCGTGTCCATGAACAGCGTCAGGCCCGACCATGAAGGCACAGGCTATCTTGAAGCCCAGGCCGGTGATCTCGGCCTGCTGGCCCTGCAGGGAGCGAAGTCCTTCTCTGCCATCGACAACGAACTGGCCTTGCGTGCGACAGGTTTTTACCAGGAGCGCGACGGTTATGTCGATGTAGTCGGTCTCGGCAAGGACCTGATCGACGACCGCGACCGCTGGGGTGTTCGCCTGCAGGCCCTGTATACGCCCAGCGACCTGCTCTCGGTGCTGGTGATCGCGGACCGCTCGGAGGTCGACGAAATCTGCTGCGCAGCCGGCAACTACAAGAACAACCTGGTGGCGCAGGGGCTGGCGCCCGGTGCCCCGGTCAAGACCGGCTCCGACCAGCGGGTACTGAACCTCGGCGGTACCGTGATCGATCAGGACGATTTTTTTCGCGGCGCGGTGGCGGCCAGCTTCCTGCCTGAATCGCGCAATGAAGATCAGGGCATCTCCGTGCAGGTGGACTGGCGGGCCGAAAATTTCCTGGTCACCAGTATCACCGCCTTCCGCACCTTCGAGTCCTGGGACAATGCGGACGTCGATTTCTACGATATCGACGCCCTGATCCGCAGCAACGACGCCGAGCAGGAGCAGTTCTCGCAGGAGCTGCGCTTGAGCAATGAAACCGAGAATTTTACCTGGGTTGTCGGCGCCTACTACTTCGAGCAGGACCTGGACTCGGTGGTGGACACCATGGTCGGCGCCGATACCGGCGGTCTCGTCGGTGTCCCCGCGATCGCCTTTCCCGCCGGCACCGGGTCCCGCAATGTCGCCAGCCAGGACCATACCACCTGGGCCCTGTTCGGCCAGTTCGACTACAACCTGAGCGACGACCTCGTCCTGACCGCCGGGGGCCGCTGGACCCAGGAAGACAAGGATATGGTAAACGTGTTCACGGAGGACGCCTCCGCTGTACTCGACTTTGTTTCCCCGGGCTGGGGTTTCTGGCTGTTCCCGCCATTGGCGCCGCGCGCGGATGTCAACGAGACCATCGACGATGACCAGTTCACCGGCACCGTGAAACTGAGCTGGTTCGCCACTGATGACATCATGCTCTATGCGTCCTATGGCACCGGCTACAAGGCGGGTGGCGTCAACACCGACCGCATCGCCGCGATTCTGCCGGTGGCGTTTGACGCCGAGACCTCGGAATCCTTCGAGGTCGGCATGAAAGCGGAATTTCCGGAGCAGGCCCTGCGGGTGAACGTGGCCCTGCACCGCACCGATACCGAGGATCTGCAGACCATCTCGTTTCAAGGCACGGGCTTCGCACTGCAGAACGCGGGCGTGGCCAAGACCCAGGGCGGTGAGATCGACGCCATCTGGCAGCCACTGGAAGGCATGAGTCTTACCCTCGCCTATGCCTACAACGACGGCGAGTACGAGGACTTCGCCGCCGGGGACTGCTGGATCAGCACTCCCTGGCACACCAATCAGCCCGATCCACGGGCCAACGGTGACGGCTCCTGCGACCGCAGCGGCGGCCTGCTGTCCGGCAACCCGGAGAACGTGGTGGTCGCTTCGGCGCGGCAGGCATTCCCGCTCGGTGAGGGCCTCACCGGCTATGTCTTTGGCGAGTACATCTTCACCGATGAGCGCATGACCGACGTCAACAATGATCCGGCCAAGCTCGCCGGTTCCTATGAGTTGCTCAACCTGCGCGCGGGACTGATTCTCGAGCAGTGGGACGCGGAAATCACCCTCTGGGGCCGCAACGTCCTGGATGAAGACTACACCAACACGATCTCCGACGGCGTGGCCCAGGACGGGCGTCTGATCGCCTACTTCAATGAACCGGCTACCTGGGGCGTGACCCTGCGCAAGAACTTCTGATCGCCCGCGGAGCGGGCTCCTGCGATTTGGGGCTATAAGCCGCGTATCTCCGCCACCAAGAACAGCACCGCGCGGCCCGCCATCTGCACACGGTCGCCGCGCAGCGCTAGCCGCAGTTCACCGCCACGGCGGGAAACCTGGCGCGCGTTCATCCTGTTCTTGCCAAGGCGCTGCGCCCAGTAGGGCGCCAGTTTGCAATGGGCCGAACCGGTTACCGGATCTTCCGGCACACCGACCCGGGGCGCAAAGAAGCGGCTGACAAAGTCGTGCTGCTCCCCGGGAGCGGTGGCGATAACGCCGCGGCATTCCAGCCTCGCGAGCAGGGCCTGGTCCGGCTCCAGTGCCCGCACCTCGGCCTCGCTGGCAAATACCGCCAGCAGGTCATCTGCCGCCAGCACTTCCATTGGCTGCCGCCCAAGGGCCTCGACCAGGCCCGCAGGTGCCGCGCAGGGTCGAGGCACAATGGCGGGGAAATCCAGCACATACCAATCCCCTTCCCGGCTCACGCTCAGCTCGCCGCTGCGGGTGGCAAAGCTGATCGCGTCGGCGCTATGGCCCAGTTCCGTATAGAGCACATGTGCCGCCGCCAGGGTGGCATGACCGCAGAGGTCCACCTCGGCCGCCGGGGTAAACCAGCGCAGCTCGAAGCCCTTGTCCACGGGCACGAAATAGGCGGTCTCGGACAGGTTGTTCTCCATCGCGATTGCCTGCAGCAGCGTGTCGTCAAGCCAGGACTCCAGCGGACAGACCGCGGCGGGATTGCCCTCGAATACATGGCTGGCGAAAGCATCGACCTGGTACTGTTGCAGCTTCATGCAGCGCTATCTCCGTTGTCACGTTCCGGCAGGCGTACCTGATCGATCGCATAGGTGTAGATGACATCGGTGCTGGAATTCAGCGCCGTTTCCGCCGAGTCCTGAATGACACTGATGACAAAACCCACCGCCACCACCTGCATGGCAACGTCCAGCGATATGCCGAACAGGGAGCAGGCCAGCGGCACCAGCAACAGGCTGCCGGAGGGCACGCCGCTGGCACCGCAGGCGGCCAGGGCGGCGATGACACAGAGCAGCAGCGCTGTGGCAAAAGACATCTCGATACCCAGGGTATTGGCGGCGGCCAGACTGAGCACGGTGATGGTAATGGCGGCACCGGCCATATTGACGGTCGCACCGATCGGGATCGTCACCGCGTAGAGTTCTTCACTGATGCCGATTTTCTTTGCCAGGTTAAGGTTGACCGGAATATTGGCCGCGGAGCTGCGGGTAAAAAACGCGGTGATCCCCGACTCCTCCAGGCACTTGAAAACAATCGGATAGGGATTGCGCTGGATCAGGAGGAATACCAGCAGCGGGTTCACCAGCAGGGCCATCACCAGCATGCAGGCGACCAGCAGGCCGGCGAGACTGGCATAGCCCGCCAGCGCTGACAGCCCGGTAGTCGCCACCGTGGCACAGACCAGGCCGAAGATGCCCAGCGGTGCGAGACGGATCACATAGCGCACGATATCGCCGATGCCAACGGCGAGTGTCTGCAGATGCTCCTTGAAGGTACTGTTGGCCTTGCGAAAGCTCAGGCCCAGCAGAATGGCCCAGGTCAGGCAGCCGAGGAAGTTTCCTGTGAGCAGGGCATTGACCGGATTGTCGATCAACTTGAACAGGACATCCGCCAGCACCGCAGTCACCGCCAGCGGCGGGCTGCCCGCGGCAGTTTCACTGAGCGCGATGGTCTGTGGAAACAGCTGGCTCATCACCACTGCCACCAGCGCGGCGCTGACGGTACCCAGCAGGTAGAGGGCCAGGGTCAGCAGGGATTTGCGACCGTCGCTGCCACTCTCGTGCTTGTTGGCGATGGCGGACATTACCAGCAGCAGTACCAGCAGCGGTGCCACTGCCTTCAACATGCCGACAAAAAGCTCCCCCAACAGACCCAGCGGCGCCGCCAGTGCCGGCGCCAGCCACCCCAGCAGGGCGCCCAGGACGACGCCAACAAGGATCTGGGGCACAAGGCCCAGTTTCACAATAGACATGGTTCCTCACTCGTTGAGCTGTTTGCGGTCCACAGGACAGGCCGATGATACACTGTCCCTTTCCACGGACACACTGCGAGCAACCCGGCAAGCCATGGTGATTACTCTCAGCACAGCATTCCTGCTCACCTGCAGCCTGCTGGTCGGCGCCTGCGGCGCCTCCCAGGCCGGAGTAAATTCGCAACTGCGCCTGGCCCTGCACTCGCCCCTGCAGGCCGCGTTCATATCCTTTCTTGTCGGCACGCTGCTGCTGGGCATGATTGCGCTGCTGCTGGGCGCGCCCTGGTTTGCGCACGCCAGCCCGGCGACCCTGCCCTGGTGGGCGTGGCTGGGAGGCCTGCTGGGTGCCTTCAACGTCGCCATGTCGGTTTACCTGGCTCCCAAGCTGGGGGCGTTGACGCTGGCGATCAGCATCATCTGCGGCCAGGTGCTGGCATCCATGGTGCTGGACCACAACGGCTGGCTTGGCTACCCTGAAATTGAGCTGTCCCTGCCGCGACTGCTGGGCGCAGCGATGATGATAGCCGGCGTGTTGCTCGTCGCCAGAAAGCAGCCGGCCTGATCGTGCGAACTCCCGGCAAGTACTTCCTGCTGGCCTGCAGCTTTGCAGTCGGCTGCTCCCTGGCCTCCCAGGCCGGCATCAACTCGGAATTGCGTACCGCCCTGGATTCTCCGGTGCAGGCAGCGTTCATCTCGTTTCTGCTGGGCACGGTAACCCTGGGCCTGATTGTGCTTGCCCGGGGTTGGGCATGGTTCAGGCCCGGGGCTCTCGCCAGCACGCCGTGGTGGGCATGGCTCGGCGGCGTCTTCGGCGCCTTTATTGTCAGCATGTCCATTTTCCTGGCGCCGAAACTCGGGGCCCTGACGCTGGCGATTGCCATTATCAGCGGTCAGGTGCTGGCCTCCCTGGTACTCGACCAGAAAGGCTGGCTCGGCTACCCGAGGGTTCCGCTGTCAATGTCTCGGGCCGCCGGCACCTTGCTGATGGTGGTCGGGGTCATACTGGTGGCGGCAAACTGAGCTCTGCGTTACCGGTCAATCACACATCGAAGTGTTTGCTCAACGGCAGCTCCCTGATGCGCTTGCCGGTAGCGGCAAAGACCGCATTGGCAATTGCGGGTGCGGTGGGCGGCGTCGGCGGTTCACCCACCCCGGTCGGGGCGGCGTCGCTGGCGACGATATGGCTGCGAATCACCCCGGGCACCTGATCCATGCGCGCAATCGGATAGTCGTGGAAATTGGACTGCTGCGCCTCACCGCCGCTGAAGGTTATCTCGCCGTTCAGGGCCAGGCTGAGGCCGAAGATCATGCCCCCCTCCATCTGTGCGTGGACCCGGTCCGGGTTGATGACACGGCCGGCGTCGATCACGCCGTGCAGTTCCAGTACCCGCAAGCGGCCCTCCGTGACGTCCACCTTGCTGGCGACCGCAACATCGCTGAGGAAACTGTTGGCCACCGAGAGACCCCAGCCCTGCCCCGGCGGCAGCTCCTCACCCCAGGGTATGGACGCCACCAATTCGCGGATCACAGCCCTGGTGCGGGCGGTGGCAAAGGGGTACTCGCTCAGCGAGCGTCCGTAGTTGCTGTACTCGAAACCCTCGGGACTGAAGTCCAGCAACCTGTCCTCGCCGATCAGTTGTAGCCAGAAGTCTGCGGGATCACGCCCGGCGGCGTGCGCCAGTTCATCGACAAAACTGCCGACACCAAAGGCGTAGGGGACATTGTAAACCGAGCGCAGCCAGCCGATGCGCACGTGGCCGGGCGCCTCGTGGCTTTCAATTCGCAGATTGGGCACGGCAAAGGGCACACTGGCAAAACCCTGGGACAGACCGCCACTACTGTTGATCCGCACACTGGTATCAAAGGTGGAACCAATGGGTGGCGCGGCCTCCCGTCCCAGCCAGGCCGTTACCCTGCCGTCTTCATCCAGTGCGCCCTTGAAGTGCTGGGCGCTGCAGGCGTGGAAGTAGTCGTGCCGAATATCATCCTCGCGGCTCCAGACCACCTGTACCGGCTTGCCGACATGGGACGCCAGCCTGGCCGCCTCTACCGAGAAGTCGGGCTTGGACTTGCGCCCGAAGCCGCCACCGAGCAACGTTACATGCACCGTCACGGCGGCAACGTCCAGATCAAGCGTCTCCGCAACAATACGCCGGGTAGCCTGCGGCGTCTGGGTACAGGCCCAGATTTCACAGCCATCATCGGTCACCCGCGCCGTCGCCACAGGCGGCTCCATGGAGGCATGGGCAAGGTAGGGGGTTCTGTAGGTGGCCTCGACCACCGAGGCTGCATTCGCGAGAGCGGCATCCACGTCGCCGCGCTGACGCCGCACCTGACCCGCACCTCCCTCGACCCGAGATACCAGTTCATCAAGGTAAGCCTCGGCGCTGTGGCTGCTGTGCTCGCTCTCGCGCCAGCGTACCGTGAGGGCTGCGCGCCCCTTGAGCGCGCTGTAGTTGTTGGTCGCGATTACCGCCACGCCTTCGACGGGATTGTAGCCCGGGGCGCCATCCGCCGCCTTCAGCTCGACCACATCCAGCACGCCCTTGACTGCCAGTGCCGCTGAGGAATCATAAGATGCAATGCGCCCCTGCAGCCAGGGGGTCCTTTCAATACTGGCATACAGCATTCCGGGCACGTGCACGTCGATACCGTAGATGGCATTGCCGGTGATCATGTCCTGCAGGTCGACAATCGGCACATCCTTGCCGATATAGCGAAAGTCCGCCGCGTCCTTGAGGCGCAGGGTTTCCAGGTCGGGCAGTGGCAGCTCAGCAGCCCGGGCCGCCAGCTCGCCGAAACCGAGGCTTTTGCCGCTGCCGTGATGAACCGCGTGATCGCGCGCTGCGCACTCTTCCACCGGCACCTGCCAGGTAGCGGCCGCGGCCTGTTCCAGCAGGGTTCTGGCCGCCGCGCCCATCTGTCGCATGATGTGATAAAAGTCGCGCACGGAACGGGAACCGTCGGTGTTCTGGCTGCCGTAACGCGCATCCCCGTGGGCCTGAATGACCTTTACCCGCTGCCAGTCTGCCTGCATTTCGTCCGCGACCACCTGCGGCAGGCTGGTGCGGATGCCGGTACCCATCTCGGAGCGATGGGCAATGATTTCCACGATGCCGTCCGTGGCCACACTGACAAACACATTCAGCTGCGCACCTTCCGCCTGTTCGAGAATGCCGGCCAACGCCCCGTTGCGCGGCACAACCGCGCCCAACACCAGGCCGCTGGCGGCAAGACCGGTCAACTGCAGAAAACGACGACGGGACACGATACTGAAAGTGCTCATGACGCGTCCTCCCCGCTGCCGGCCTTGGCATCGGCGGCAGCATCGGCAAAGGTACTCTTGATCGCCGTCCTGATGCGTGGATAGGTGCCGCAGCGACACAGGTTGCCCGCCATCGCCGTATTGATTTCCTCGTCAGATGGCTCGGGATTGCTTGCCAGCAGGGCGCTGGCGCTCATCAACTGGCCCGCCTGGCAGTAGCCGCACTGGGGCACATTGTATTCGCGCCAGGCCTGTTGCAGGGGATGCGCGCCCTCTGCGGACAGGCCTTCTATGGTGGTTATTTCACCATTCGCCGCATCCGCCACCGTGAGCTGGCAGCTGCGTCGCGGCTGCCCGTCCAGATGCACGGTGCAGGCTCCGCAGAGGCCCTTGCCGCAGCCGTATTTGGTGCCACGAAGGCCGAGCAGGTCCCGCAATGCCCACAGCAGAGGCATATCCGGCTCTGCCTCCAGCTCTGTCAGGTTGCCGTTAATCGTCAGCTTCATGAATGTGTCCCGTTGTTCCCATACCGCAACTCTATACACTCCAGCGCAGACAGCAAGTCACCTGCCGCTGCCGGCAGCGGCGCTGACCGCGGTCTTGCGGCGCCGCAGATACCACTTGTGCATCTCCTCAACCAGCAGCAGCACAAGGGCCACCCCCAGCAGCATCAGCCATTGCACCAGGGTCACCGGACTCAGAGCCAGCACGTCGCTGATGCCCGGCAGGTACATGGCGGCGATATGCACCCCCTGGGCAAAGGGCACCGCCAGGATCAGGAACGGGTTGCTGAGCAGTGGCATCCGGAACAGGGATTGCGTTTCCGAGCGACTGCTGAGTGCGTGGATATTACCGAACAGCACCATCAGCATCAGGGTGGCGTTGCGCGCATCAGTAACATCGCTACCGCTATTCAGCAGCCAGGCAAAGGTCGCAAAAGCCAGCACACCCATGGTGGTGCCGCTCACCAACACATGCTCGATTATATGCTTTTCGAATACCGGCTCCCGAGGACTCCGGGGTGGCTGTTCCAGTTCGTGCCCCTCAGCCGGTTCGAACGCCAGGGCGACATCCTGCAGGCCATTGGCCACCAGGTTCAACCACAGCAACTGCACCGCAATCAGGGGCATGGGCAGACCGGCAAAAACAGTCAGGAAAAACAGCAGCAGGGCCGAAAATCCGGTGGCCGCCAGCAGGGCAATCACCTTGCGGATATTGTTGTAGACGATACGCCCCTGCTCGATACCGTCGACGATGGAGGCGAAGTTGTCGTCGGCAATGATCAGGTCCGCGGTCTCCCGGGCAACGTCGGTGCCGCGTTTGCCCATGGCCACACCGGCGTTGGCCCGGCGCATCGCGGGGGCATCATTGACGCCATCGCCGGTGACCGCCACAAAATGGCCGTTGCGCATCAGGCTGTCGACAATCTGTTCCTTTTGCGTCGGCTCTATCCGCGCAAATACTCTTGCGGGCATTATCAGTGCATCGAGCGCCGCCTCTCCCTGGGCGGTGGCCTCCCTGATCATGCTGCCGGTGACCACCAGGTCGCTGCCGTCATCCAGCTCCAGCTCCCGCGCTATGGCCCCGGCAGTCGCGGGATGGTCGCCGGTCACCATGGCCACCTCGATGCCGCCTCTGCGGCAGCGGCGAATGGCTTCCCGCGCCTCGGGCCGCACCGGGTCAATCATCGCCACCAGGCCCAGGAAGGTCATTTGCCCAAGTTGCTCCAGGGCTCCGCTGTCCTCTGCCTGGCGCCGGGCCAGCGCAATCAGGCGGTACCCCTTGCCTGCCAGGTGCTCAATCTGGCCGTCAATCAGCGCGCGATCCACAGGCACATCCCCGTCGCGAGTGCGCATGCGGGTGCAAAGGCCGAGCAGCTTTTCCGGGCTACCCTTGACGTGCAGGACAAACGCATGTTCCTCGCCCACATTGAGACTGCCGCTGAGCGCGCGTTCGGACTCATAGGGAATCAGCTCCAGCTGCGCGCGCTGGGCGCGGATCTCGCTGAGCGACAAGCCCAGCTTCTTCGCCAGAATCAGAAAGGCGACGTCGACGATATCGCCATTGGACACCCACTCGCCGCCGGAATAATCGAGGTGGCTCTCATTGGCCAGCAGGCCAGTGATGCACAAGTCCCGCAGCAGCTCGGGATCGTCGCCCAGTACTGCACCGCCCGGCGCAACGCCTTCCCCGGTCACTTCGAAGGTGGCACCATCCGGAAGCATTGCCTGGCGCACGGTCAGCTCGTTGACCGTCAGGGTGCCGGTCTTGTCGGAACAGATAAAGGTGCAGGAACCGAGGGCTTCAACGGCCACCAGCTTGCGGATGATCACCTTGTGCGCCGCCATGCGGCGCATGCCGATGGCCAGCGCCACCGTCAGCGCCGCCGGCAATCCCTCGGGAATCGCTGACACCGCCAGGCCAATCGCCATCAGGATCATGCCCTCGGCGCCATAGCCGCCCCGGTACAACATCAACGCCACCAGCAACAGGATGGCGATGCCGATGGCCCCGGCCATCTGGTAGGTAAACAGCCGGATGCGAATCAGCAGGGGCGGATCGGCGGATTCCCGGCCCAGCACATGGTCGGCGATGTGGCCGAGCTCCGTCTCCAGACCGGTTGCGGTCACCACGCCCTGGGCGCGGCCATGGGTGACGGTGCTGCCGGCAAAACACTGGTTGAAGCGGTCCGCCAGGGATGCATCGTCGGCCACCTGGGCGTGGGCGTTCTTGGTGGTTGCCAGGGATTCCCCGGTCAGCATGGACTCGTCCACGCTGAGGCTGTCACTGGTTTCCAGCAGGACATCCGCGGGCACCTTGTCGCCGGAGGACAACAGGACCAGATCTCCCGGCACCAGCTCCTCGACATCGATCCTTGCGGCCACGCCGTCGCGGACAACATGGGCAACACCGCGCACCATGTTGCGCAACGCCGCCGCCGAGCGCTGGGCAGAAAATTCCTGGATGGTGCCGATCACGGCGTTCAACAGCAGCACGGCCATGATGAAAACCGCGTTGGCCATCTGGCTCAGCGCCCAGGAGACAATAGCCGCCACCAGCAGGATATAGATAAACGGGCTGAGAAACTGACGCAGGAAAATGACATGCAGGCCGGGCAACGGCGGTTCCGGCAACTGGTTGCGACCGTATTCCTGCAGGCGCTCACGCGCTTCCGCGGACGTCAGTCCGCGGCTACCAGTCTGGAGCCCCGTCTCCCCTGGCAGAGATGGCTGCCCGCCGTCTTCCGTTGTCATCCAGATATCTCCCTGAAGCCAGTGTGAACAAGGAACAAACCGTAGTCTATAAATGAGATATTGCAGATTCTTGCGCAGGTTGGGTCGGGTGGTCCCACCTGCGCGGCCTGGGCGGCCCCACCTACGCGGCCCGACCCCACCTACGCGGCCTGGGCGGCCCCACCCGACCCCACCTTGCCATCCCCGCAGGGTCTGGTACGCTCCCGCGCTGGACAATTGCACCCAGAATGGACCGATACCATGAAACCAGCAACTCTTGCCCTGCACGCGGGCTACGATGGCGACCCGGCGACCAATGCCGCCACTGCGCCTATTTACCAGACCACCTCCTATACTTTCAATGACACCCAGCACGGTGCCGACCTGTTCGACCTCAAGGTGCCGGGGAACATCTACAGCCGCATCATGAATCCGACCAACGCCGTGCTGGAAGCGCGCCTCGCTGCGCTGGAAGGCGGCATCGGCGCCCTCGCCGTCGCCTCGGGCATGGCCGCGATCCGCTATGCGATCGAGGCCATCGCCGAGGTGGGCACCAATATCGTCAGCACCTCGCAACTGTACGGCGGCACCTACAACCTCTTTGCCCACACATTCCCGCGCCAGGGTATCGAGACCCGCTTCGCCAAGGCAGACGATTTCGACCGTGTCGCCTCGCTGATCGATGACAATACCCGGGCCCTGTTCTGCGAGTCCATCGGCAACCCGGCCGGCAACGTGGTCGATATCGAGCGCTGGGCCGAGATCGCCCACGCAGCCGGCGTACCCCTGATCGTCGACAATACCGTTGCCACCCCGCTGCTGTGCCGGGCCTTTGACCACGGCGCCGATATCGTGGTGCATTCGCTGACCAAGTACATTGGCGGGCACGGCACGACCATCGGCGGCGCCATCGTCGATTCCGGCAAGTTTGACTGGGCGGCGCAGCCCGAGCGCTTTGCCATCATGAACACGCCGGACCCCTCCTACCACGGCGTCATCTACACCGAGGCCATGGGCCCCGCGGCCTTTATCGGCCGTTGCCGGGTGGTCCCCCTGCGCAATACCGGCGCCGCGCTTTCGCCGCACAGCGCCTTCCTCCTGATGCAGGGCCTGGAGACCCTGGACCTGCGCATGGAGCGCCACTGCAGCAACGCGGAGAAGGTTGCGGCATACCTGGACCAGCATCCGCAGGTGCGCTGGGTCAACTATGCCGGCCTCGAGGCCAGCCCCTTCCGCGAGACCTGCAGGAAAATCTGTGGTGGCAAGGCCTCGGGCATTCTCAGCTTTGGCATTGACGGTGGCCGCGAGGCCGGCGGGCGCTTTATCGACGCCCTGCAACTGATCCTGCGCCTGGTCAACATCGGCGATGCCAAGTCCCTGGCCTGTCACCCGGCCAGCACCACCCACCGCCAGCTGAACCCCGAGGAACTCGCAGCGGCGGGTGTCAGTGAAGACATGGTGCGGATCTCGGTGGGCATCGAGCACATCGACGACATCATTGCCGATATCGAACAGGCGCTGGCTGCCAGCAAAGGTTGACCCGGCACACAGTTGGCAGCAGCTTCCAGGCGTCTGCTATCAGCGCTTGCGGTAGGGAATATCGCAGTAGGTGATGTCGCGGCGCGGGGATGCGCCGCGGCTCTGCAGGTACAGCGCCAGCGAGTTCATCGACAGGTCGATATTGCTGGTAGGGCCGAGGTAAGCGTGCTCAATCGCCAGACTGCCCTGCTCGTCCCGCAGGTCGAGGGGAAACCAGGGAATCAGCATGGAGTTGCCTTCGCGGAACTGCACCTTGCCGGTGGCCGCGTCACCGATCATTGGCGAGACGATACGCCACTCCTGCTCCTCCTCGAACGCGGGGTGCTTGAGCACGGCGGCAATGCGCAGCAAATCGCCCTCAATGGTCTGAAACCGGCGCACCCAGTGCCGATTCTGGCTCGCGGACTCCTCCTCCCCGACGCTGTCCGCGGCCAGTGCCTCTACTGCGTCGACAATCTCATCGATCATTTTTTCCTGCTGCGAGGGCGCGTAGACGCAGCGCCCAACCTCGAAGTGCTGGCGCCGGGCGCAGTCCAGGATGTGTTCCGGCGCAAAGCCCAGGCTCACGCCCTTGCCGTGAACGCTGTAGCCTCGCCACTGGCTCAGCAGGTTGCCGTTGCCGCGAAAGGACGCACAGAACAGCATCGGGCCGCTCACGACGCGGTAGGTGAGCCAGTCGAGAAAGGTCGTCAACAGGGCAGGCTTGTCGACCCCCGCGACAATGCGCCGGGTCACCTGTTCCCCCAGCAGGTCCAGGGTGTGGCGCAGCTCGGTGGAGTCGTTCATGTAGCGGATATCGCTGCAGCGCAGTTCGGCGCTGTCGACTATACCCAGCAGGCCGCTCAGGGTCGTGTAGTGATACAGGGGTTCCCGGGGTGGCGTTGCAAACAGGCGCTGTGAGATGACATCGAACATGCTGCTATTGTTGCCAGCAAAGATGACGGGCGCAAGCGCCGGTTCAGGCTTCGTTGATCTCCAGCACTATGGCACCTGCGGCGGCCTGGGTACCGGCCTGCACATGCACCGCGCTCACCTCGCCGCTGACCTGGGCCAGCAGCCTGTGCTCCATTTTCATCGCCTCCATCACCAATAGTTCCTGGCCCGGGCTGACACGGTCGCCCACAGTCACCAGCACCGACAGCACATTGCCGTGCATGGGCGCCTTGACAATACCGCTGCCGGCTGCCGCCTGGTCTCCACGGGTAAACGCAAGCTCGTTGACAAGTTCGCAGGCGGCGCCACCCAGCTGCAGGCTGATGGCGCCGCGACCCGCAGGGGCGTGGCAAAGGCGGTGAGTGACACCATCGACCAGCACCTGCGCAGTGCCCGCCTGGTCGTCATCCAGCCACTGCAGCCGGTGATGGCTTGCGTCGGTACTGCAGTGATAGTCACCTGGCCCGACCTGCTGCACATGGACGTCGACACACTCGTCCTCTGTTTTCCGGTAGCGGTAATGCACACTGATGTCACGCAGCCCGGACCAGCCGCGCAGCGCGGTTTCGGCAACAACACGCAGCCGTTCCGATGCAGCCACGCTGTCGCGGTACTGCAGTACGGCGCCACAACAGTACTGGACCAGCTGAGGCACTGGCGCCTGCACACCCTGCGGAAATTGCTCGGCAATAAACGCCGTGGTGGCGGTGCCCGCCCGGAACGCCTCGTTTGCAACTACATCCAGCAGGAACTGCCGATTACTGGCCGGCCCGAACAATACCGTGGTTTGCAGCGCCCGCTGCAGGCGCCTGCAGGCGGTGGCCCGATCTTCGCCCCAGGCAATGATCTTGGCGATCATGGGGTCATAAAAAGGTGACACCTCATGCCCTTCCGCAAGACCATGGTCGACGCGGATGCCCTCGCCATGGGGAGGTCGCCAGCGACAGACCGTACCGCTGGCGGGAAGAAAATCTTTGGCAGTATCCTCGGCATACAGGCGCACTTCCAGCGCATGCCCGTGCAGCGCCACATCGCCCTGGGACAGGGGTAAGGGATAGCCCTGGGCCACCTGCAGCTGCAGCGCGACCAGGTCCAGCCCCGTCACCATCTCGGTTACCAAATGCTCTACTTGCAGACGGGTATTCATTTCCAGAAAATAAAACTGGTAATCGACATCGAGCAGGAACTCCACGGTACCGGCACCACAGTAATCGATGCTGCGGGCCGCATTGACCGCCGCCTCACCCATGGCCACACGCAGCTCGGGGGTCATCACCGGACAGGGGGACTCCTCCACCACCTTCTGGTGACGGCGCTGTATCGAACAGTCGCGCTCCCCCAGGTGAACATGATTGCCATGGCTGTCACTGAACACCTGGATTTCAACGTGCCGTGGCTGTAGCAACGCCTTTTCAAGGATGAGCTCGCCACTGCCAAAGGCATTTTCGGCCTCGGAGCGGGCCGCGGCCAGTGCCGCTGGCAGGTCGACAGGATCGAGTACCAAACGCATGCCACGGCCACCACCACCCGCCGCCGCCTTCACCATCAGCGGTGTGCCGATCTGTTGTGCGGCCTCCATCAGCGCGGTGTCGGACTGGTCCTCATCCTGGTAGCCGGGAATACAGGGTACCTCGGCGGCCAGCATCAGGCGCTTGGCGGCAGCCTTGTTGCCCATGAGCTCAATGGCGCTGGCAGAGGGGCCGATAAAGACGATACCCGTATCCTCACAGGCGCGGGCAAAGGCGGCGTTCTCCGACAGAAAGCCATAGCCCGGGTGAATCGCGCCGGCCCGGGTAGCCGCAGCCGCCGCCAGAATACGCTCGGGATCGAGATAGGATTCCCTGACCGGGGCCGGACCGATGAGAACCGCCTCGTCTGCCAGCAGCACATGGGGCGCGCCGGCGTCGGCTTCCGAATACACGGCGATAGTCCGATAACCCTGTGCCTTCGCAGAGCGAATGACCCGCACGGCAATCTCGCCCCGGTTGGCCACCAGAACACTGTCAAACTGTGGCATTGCCCTTACTCCCCTGTGTCACTGTGGCTGCGGGCTTGCGCCCAATAAGGCTGGCGCTTGCCGGCAAAGGCCGCCATGCCCTCGCGCGCTTCGCTACCGAGCATGGCATCGGCAAAGCGCTCGGCGGCAAACTGCACCAGGGCATCGGGCTCCAGATGTGCACTGGCGTCGATGATCTCCTTGGTCAGGGCAATCGCGCCGGGAGCCCCGCGCCGGGAATCCTCCAGCAATGCCGCCAGCGCCGCGTCCAGGGCGGCACTGTCAGCCACCACCTGATGGGCGAAACCGAGCCGCAGCGCCTCGCTGCCGTCGAAACGCTGCGCGGTAAGCAACAGGCGGCGGGCCTCGGAGGCTCCCACCCGCCGGATCACCAGCGGGGTGATCTGGGCCGGCGGAATACCGAGGGTGACCTCACTGAGCGCGAAGCGGGCGTTCGCGGTGGTGATCACTACATCGGCGATGCAGGACAAACCGAGTCCCCCCGCCATTGCCGCGCCCTCGATAGCAACCACAAACAGCTGTGGCAGGGCACGCACACCGTGCAGCAGGCGCCCGAAGTCGGCGTTGGCTGCGACGATGTCCTCACGGCTGGCGCCATCCTGGAATACCGTGCGGAACATGGACAGGTCGCCGCCAGAACAGAAGCTGCCGCCCTTGCCGCGCAGGACCACGAACCGCAGGTCCCGCACCTGCGGCAACCACTCCAGCACTGCGGCCAGTTCCGCGGACATGCGCGCCGACAGGGCGTTGCGGGTCTCCGGACGATTGAACCAGATGGTGAGCGTATCGGCGTCGCGCTCCAGGATCAGGTCCTGCACCTCTGGCAAGGCCATCGGGATGGTTTCCATGGCTACATCCTCCCCACGCCGAAGGTGTTGGGAAACACCCGGCGCTGGCGCGCTTCCCAGCAGGTCTGCAGGGCCACGCCCAGCACCTTGCGACTGTCGCGCGGGTCAATCAGGCCATCGTCCAGCATGCGCCCCGAGGTATAAAAAGCGCTGGACTGGCGATCGTAATGGGCAATCACTTTGGCTTCCTGGGCGGCAATCTGCGCCTCATCCACCGCCACACCCTTGCGCGCGGCACCGGCGCGAAATACCTCGGACATGGTTCTCGCCGCCTGCTCACCGCCCATGACGCCAATCTGGGTATTGGGCCAGCTGAACAGGAAATCGGGATCGTAGCCCTGGCCGCACATGCCATAGTTGCCGGCGCCAAAACTGGCCCCGATCATCAGGGTAATGCGCGGCACCCGGGCGTTGGTCACCGCCTGGATCATCTTGCTGCCGTGCTTGATCATGCCCGCCTGCTCGTAGTCCGTGCCCACCATGTAGCCAGTGATGTTCTGCAGGAACAGCAGCGGCGTGTCGGACTGGTCGCAGAGCTGGATGAACTGGGCCACCTTGGTGGCGGCGTTGGGATCAATGGGGCCGTTGTTGGCGACAATGCCAACCGGGATACCGTAGACCGCCGACTGCAGGCACAGGGTCGCCGGGCCGTAGTCCGGCTTGAACTGCAGAAAAGCGGACCCGTCCACCAGCCGCGCCACGACTTCGCGTGCATCGTAGGGCTGGCGGTAATCAACGGGCACGATTCCGGGCAGCTCTTCCGGACTGTACAACGGCTCGACAAAGTCGCGCGGCGGTGGTTGCGGGCAGTGCCGGTTCCAGCCCAGGCTGGCGATCACCTGACGGCAGAGGGCGAGACCGTGGGCATCATCCTCGGCCAGGTATTCCACCAGGCCTGACACCGTGGCATGCATGCTGGCGCCCCCCAGAGGCCCGTCTTCGGCCACCTCGCCGGTTGCGGCCTTCAGCAGCGCCGGGCCCGCCAGGTAAGCCTTGCCGTTGCCCTTGACGCCAATCACGTAATCGCTCAGCCCTGGCATGTAGGCGCCGCCAGCGGCGGAAGCGCCGTGCAGCACTGTCACCACCGGCAGGCCCGCCGCGCTGAGACGCGCCAGCCGGGCAAACACGCCACCGCCCTCCATCCACATCTCCACCCGGTATTCCAGCAGGTTGGCGCCGGCGCTCTCGACCAGATGCACAAAAGGCAGCTTCTGCTCAAGGGCGATATCCATGACCCGGATCGCCTTGCGGGTGGAGGTCTGGGTCATGGCGCCGGCGTTGATGCCGGAGTCATCCACCGTGACCATGCAGCGGGTGCCGTTGATAAAGCCGATGCCACAGATATAGGCGGCACCGGGCACCGACCGTTCCGGATCATCGCTGTCCACCAGAAAACCGGCCATGTTGCCGATCTCCAGGAAGGGACTGCCCGGGTCCAGCAGGCGCGCCAGCCGCTCCCGCGGCAGCAACTGCCCGCGCTTGTCGAAGCGGGGTTTGGAGGCATTCGACAGTTCCGCGGTGCGCGCCAGCGCCGCGCGCATGCGCTCGATCAATTCACCCTGCTGCTGCAGATTGCGCAGGTAGCGCTCACTGCCAGGGACAACAGTGGATTCGAAAACGGGTGCGACATCAGTCATGGCTCAGGCAGTCCCTTGTTGTTTTTTACAGGCGCAAGACGCCGCTTGCAGCAGCGCCGCCGGCACGGGTACCGGCACGGTCAGCAGCAACTGCGCATAGCCCTTGCCCTGCGGATCGGTGCGCAGGCTGGCGATACCGCCGCCGGCCAACACATCGTGCAGCAGGAAGTTCAGGGCGTGGCTGCCGGGCAGATAGAAACGCTGCACCGGCTGCGCCTGCCCGGGGCGCAGGAAGTGGGCGAAGAAAGCGGCCACCCGCGCTTCCGTCAGCGCCGCGGCAATCCAGGGCAGATACTCCGGCCGCCGTGCGATAACGCCGATATTGGCCTTGTCACCCTTGTCGCCACTGCGCCCGAAGGCCAGCTGCTCCAGCGGCACTTCCACCAGCACCGTATCCGCGTGCGGTGGCAACGGCAGCTGCGCAGGTGCTTGCGGGGCAGGCCCGGAAACTTGCGCCTCCACAAATGTCGCGGGCGCCCCTGCCACTTCCACGCTCAGCGCCAGCTCCGCCTTCGGCAACAGCAAAGAGAACAGGCGCACCACCGGCGAGGGCTTGGCCCGCGCCCCGGCAAAGCTGCACAGGCCCGGCGGCGCCGCCAGCGCAATCCCGGTCATCTCCTTCAGGAACAGGCCGACGCCGCGGGGGCTTGCGTGCTTCACCGCAATCTTGATATCCACTTCCCGCACATCACTGACCGCGGCGGCCGCGCCGAAATGTGATTCAACGCCACTGATCTCGACGCTGGTTTCGCTGAGATCCGGCAGACCCTGCTCGCGCAACAGCGCCCGGGTACGGGCGAACACGCCCTCGGCAAACACTTCCGCCTTGCGCCGGGCATCGCGCCCGACCATGGTCCAGATATGGCCGGCGCGAAAGCCGTCGGCCCAGGTGAGGCTAACCTTGTAGTTCTCCGGCGCGCCGTGCCCGCGCGCCCCTGTCACCCGCACCCTATCCACGGCGGTCTGCTCCAGGGTCACAGTGGAGAAGTCGCAGCAGACGTCCGGCAGCAGATACGCCTGGGGATCACCGATCTCGTACAGCATTTGCTCCGCCACCGTGCCCACGGTCACCGTGCCACCGGTACCGGCGGGTTTACCCACTTCGAAGGCGCCGTCGGCAGAGACCGTCGCCAGCGGGTAGCCGGCGCTGGCCAGGGTATCAGCAACGGTTTCCCAGTCCGTGTAATTGCCACCGGTGGCCTGGGTACCGCACTCGAGGATGTGCCCGGCCAGACTGCCCTGGGCCAGGCGATCAAAGTCTTGCGGCTGCCAGCCAAAAGCGTGGATGCAGGCACCCAGGGTGACCGCGCTGTCGACACAGCGACCGGTAATGACAATATCGGCACCCCGTCGCAGACACTCGGCAATGGGGAAAGCACCGAGATAGGTATTGGCGCTCGCCACCCGCTCAGGGTCCGGGAACGGCTCACCGGAAAACATTTCCCGGATCGCGCCCCCACCGCTGCGGTCGGCCAGCTCCTGCACCCGCGGCAGCAGATCGTCGCCGAGCACGGTCCCCACCACCAGGTCCAGCCCCTGGTCAGCGATCAGCTTGCGCAAGGCCTCTGCACAGGCCCGCGGGTTGACGCCGCCGGCGTTGGCGATCACCTTCACCCCGCAGGCCGCAATCCGCTGCAGATTGGGCGCCATGGCAGCGCTGACAAAATCCGCGGCGTAACCCTGTTCCGGGTCCGCCGCCCTGGCCCGGGCCATGATCGACATGGTGACTTCCGCCAGATAGTCGTAGACCAGGTAATCCAGACCCTCCACCGCCAGCAGCTGCGGCGTTGCCAGAGCGGCGTCGCCCCAGTAGCCCGAGGCACCGCCGATGGTAATGGCCCCAGTTTTCGTGCCGGTCATGCCCTGCCCTCTGTGCTGTTATTGTCCGCGCGCCCGCAGGCGTCGAACTGCAGATTACCCCCACCGGCCAGCGCCTGCTTGTGCGAACTGGCTGGCGTCTGCGGGAACCGCTGGGCGCTCAGGCCTGAAGAGAGGGGTCTGTATGCACTGCCAGGCGCCGCGAGCCGGAAAAAATATCCCGGGGCCGCAAGCCGTAGATGCGTCTTATGGAATGGCTGAAATGCGTGGAGTCCGGGTAGCCTATCTGCAGCGCCACTTCGGTGAGGCTGCTGCCCCTGGCAACGTGGGCAAGCATGGCACGGGCGCGCTTCCAGGCACAGAAACTGCGGAAGGTCATGCCCACTTCATCGCGGAACAGGTGCACGAAGCGAGAGAAGGACAGGCCGCAGGCCGCTGCATGATCTGCGGCGGTATGCTTGTCGCCGGGGTTGGCGGCAATGGTCTCCGCGGCGGCGGCAATGCGGGGATCCAGCGGCCGCGCCAGCAGATCGCCGCCAAAGAAATAGTGGTCGACCGCGCTGTCACTGCACTCCAGACTCTCTGATTGCCGGGCCCAGGAATGAAAAGCTGCCTGCAGGCGGCGGTGCTCGGGGGACCCATCCATACAGGCGGCTTCGAGAGCTGGTCGTGACAATCCCTCCGGCACCAGCTCCGGCTCAATCACGATCAGGTCGATCACCCGCTCCGGCACTGAGATCGCAACGGGCATGTTGGCAGGCACCAGCGCAATGCGAGTGCTCTGCCGGGGGGCGTCACCAATACGGATACTGAAGGGCTCTCCCGCTGTCGAGTAGATCGACAAGCCGCCGAGGGTTCGCTCCCGGGGCTGCCCCAGCAAGCCGCGGTACACCGTGCGCCCGCGGGTGATCATCATCGCCAGTTCTGGCGGCGGCGCTGCTGTCACAGCAGGGTTTCGAAGTGGTCGGTCAGCACGCAGTCGCGGCGACGGGCATCGTATTCGCGCAGCGGCTCCACATCCTCGCTGCGAATAATCTGCTTGTCCACGGCCGCCTGCAAGGCATCGTCCAGACTGTCGGCGTCCAACTCACCCTTGCTCCAGGCCCGCTGGAAGGCCTGGAACGGCTCGTCCACTCGCAGCAGCATCTGGTAGGCGGTCTCCACCCGGCCGACCGCGTCCTCGGGATCCTCGCTCACGTAGACATGGGTCGCCAGCATTGCGCGCACCGCATTGGGCTCCATGACCAGTGCACCCAGTTCGCGAATCTGGCGGTCATCCGGGGCCCGGAAAACCCGCCCCAGGGGCAGGCACAGGGCGCGCATGAGCAGGCCCAGGGCGCGCGGCTGGAAGTTGTCACAGTAGGCGAGCAAGGCCTGCTGGGCAGCGTACAGCGAGTTCTGCAGGGCGAAGGCCGCGTGCGCATCACCCTCCTTGCTGCGGGGCTGGGTGGCGTGGAATTTCAACAGGCTGCTGGCGATGAACAACTGGCTGTGGACGTCCCCCAGACGCGCCGACAGCAACTCGCGGCGCTTGAGATCGCCGCCGAGGACGCCCAGGGCGACATCGGCACAGGTGGCCAGCGCCGCACTCAGGTGATTGATGCGCTGATACCAGCGGCGGCTGAAATCATCGGCACCCGAGGGTACCGGGCTGAAGCGCGCGGCACTGATCCCCAGCACCACCAGCCGCGCCAGGTTGCTGCTGATATGGCCGAGGTGCTGCATGAAAAGCGGCTCGAATTCGCGCAGGCCCTGGTGGGTCTCCTCCGCCTGCAGGGTCTGCATCTCGTCGAACAGGTAGGGGTGGCAACGCATGGCCCCCTGGCCAAAAATCATCAGCGAGCGGGTGAGGATATTGGCGCCTTCAACCGTGATCGCCACCGGCAGGGCATGGTAGCCCGCGGCGAGGAAATTGCGCGGCCCGAGCTGGATGCCGCGGCCACCAACAACGTCCATGCCATGGTTGACCAGATTCCGCATCAACTCGGTGGCGTGGTATTTGGCCATGGCGGTCATGACCGAGGGTGTACCGTCCTCCAGGCCCCGGGTGACCATCTGCCGCATTGCCTCCAGGGTATAGGCGCCAGAAGCAATCTCGGCGGTGGCTTCCTGGACGCCCTCGAACTTGCCCACTTCCATGTTGAACTGGCGGCGGATGCGGGCGTAGGCGCCCACCATCAGGTAGCACATTTCGCCGCTGGCGGTAGACAGGGCCGGCAGGGACACGCCGCGACCGGCGCCCAGACACTCGATCAGCATGCGCCAGCCCTTGCCGGCCATCTCCGGCCCGCCGATGATCCAGTCCACCGGGATGAACACGTCCTCGCCCATGACCGGCCCGTTCATGAACGGCGCCCCCGGATTGTGGCGACGCCCGGTCTCCACTCCCGGGTGGTCGGCCGGCAGCAGGGCGCAGGTAATGCCGTAGTCGACCTTGTCCGGGTCGCCCAACAGACCCTCCGGGTCCCGCAGCTGGAACGCCAGCCCCACGACCGTGGCTACCGGGGCCAGGGTAATCCAGCGCTTGTGGAAGTTGAGCCGCAGGCCGATGACTTCCTCGCCCTCGAATTCCCCCTTGCAGACCAGCCCGATATCCGGGATGGCCCCCGCATCCGAGCCGACCTCGGGACCGGTGAGACCGAAACAGGGCAGTTCCGAGCCGTCCGCCAGGCCCGGCAGCCAGCGCTGCTTCTGTTCGTCAGTGCCATACTTCACCAGCAGTTCGCCGGGGCCGAGAGAGTTGGGCACCATGGCAGTCACCGCCGCGGTGATCGAGCGGCTGGCGATCTTGCTCATGATGCGGCTCTGGGCGTAGGGGCTGAAATCCCGGCCGCCGAAGGACTCGGGAATGATCAGGCCGAAGAAGCCCTTCTGCCGCAGGTAGTCCCACACCTCCGGCGACAGGTCCTGGCGCTGGTGCACATCCCATTCGTCGATCATGGCGCAGAGCTCGTTGGTCTCGTTGTCGATGAACGCCTGCTCCTTGTCTGACAGCGCTGGCGGATGAATGGCGGCAAAGCGATGCCAGTCCGGCTTGCCGCTGAACAGGTCTTTCTCCCACCAGGTGGTGCCCGCCTCCAGGGCCTCGCGCTCGGTGCTGCTCATCGGGGGCATGGCCTTGCGCAGCATGGCGTACACCGGCGCCACCAGATAGCGGCGGCGCCACTCCTCGACATTGAGCAGGGCGATGACTGCCACAACCGGCAACAGCACCAGCCACATGCCCCCGTGCAGCTGGGTCAGCAACAGCGCACCAACTCCCACCACCACAGAGCCGACCGGCAATGACGGGCGGTACCAGAGCACCGCGATGACCAGGGCCAGGAAGAGCAGAATAGACAGCAACATGACAGGTTTACCTCGCTGTGACGCTGCCGCAACGGCGCGCCCTTGTTTGAATCCACGGCTATAACCTTAGTCCATTACGGTGACCGCGCACAATGCGTTATACTACGGGTCCTTCGCTGGACCTCCACCAATAACAGCGCCGGACTCCGCACTCGCGGGCCGGTGACGCGAAAGCACAAGTCTGGACGATTGCCAACTCACCAATCCTGAAATTTCTGGAGGACTACCATGGCTTTTGAACTGCCCGCCCTGCCCTACCCCCGCGACGCACTGGCACCCCATATCTCCGAGGAGACGATCGACTATCACTACGGCAAGCACCACAATACCTACGTCGAGAAGCTGAACGGCATGATCCCGGGCACCGAATTCGAGGGCAAGTCGCTGGAGGAGATCATCAAGACGGCTTCCGGAGGCGTGTTCAACAATGCGGCCCAGGTCTGGAACCACAGCTTCTACTGGGAATGCCTGAGCCCCAACGGCGGCGGTGCAGCCACCGGTGCCGTGGCCGCTGCCATCGACAAGGCCTTCGGCTCCTTCGCCGACTTCAAAAAGGAATTCAGCGAAGCGGCTGCCGGCAATTTCGGCTCCGGCTGGACCTGGCTGGTCAAGAACGCTGACGGCAGCGTGGCCATCGTCAACACCAGCAACGCCGGGACCCCGTTGACTGACAGCGCGGTGACACCGCTGCTGACCGTGGACGTGTGGGAGCACGCCTACTACATCGACTACCGCAATGCCCGTCCCAAGTACCTGGAGGCTTTCTGGGCGCTGGTGAACTGGGACTTCGTGAACAAGAATTTCGCCTGAGTCCCGATGCCGGCGCGGATTTCTGCCGCGCCGGCCCTTCCTCCCCGCCCTACACCGGCAACACCGTGGTGGCCTTGATCTCCTCCATCACAAAGCTGGCGGACACATCGAACAGGTCCGCGGCGATCAATTGCTGGTAGAGTCGGTCATAGTCCGGCATGTCGGCAACGACCGCTTTCAGCAAATAGTCGAGCTGCCCGCCCAGGCGATAGACCTCGAGCACACCCTCCACGCCCTGCACCACCTCCCGAAAGCGCTGCACCCAGGCCTCATTGTGTTGATTGGTGCGGATGGTGATAAACACCGTGAGTCCGAGCCCGACCCTGGCGGCATTGAGCAGGGTCACCCGCTGGCGGATCACTGCGTTCTGCTCCAGCTTTTGCAGCCGCCGCCAGCAGGCGGATTTGGAGATGCTCACCCGCTCGGCGAGGTCCGCCACCGACAGCGCGGCGTCAACCTGTAGCAGGCGCAACAATTGTTTGTCGGTCGAATCGAGCATTCGTGCCTCCTGCACCCCTAAACGGAACGATAGTTCGGAATATAAAATTTTAATGAAACATTGTAGCGATATTATCAAACTTTTGAACACAATCAGGCACAATGTTTCGGCTCCCGGGCGCTAGAATTCTCATCCTGAAGCAACCGCAATCCACCCCGGGAGCATTGCCCATGAACCACCTGATCGAGCGGATACGCCAGGCCGTCATCGGCCAGCGCCAGCCCATCACCACGCCCTTCGGTGACAAGCCGCTGGTGTATGCGGACTACACCGCCTCCGGCCGCAGCCTGGACTTCATTGAGGACTACATCCGCGAACAGGTGCTGCCCTTCTACGCCAACACCCATACCGAGACCTCATTTACCGGCGCCCATACCACGACCCTGCGGGAAGCGGCGCGCCAGCAGGTGCGCGCAGCCGTCAATGGCGGCAGCGAGGACAAGGTGATCTTTTGCGGTTCCGGGGCCACCGCCGCCATCAACAAACTGATCGATGTGCTGAATCTGCGCCTGCCGGCGGAACTGGATGCCCGTTGCCAGCTGTCGGCACAGCTGCCCGAGGCCGAGCGACCAGTGGTCTTTATCGGCCCCTATGAGCACCACTCCAACGAACTGCCCTGGCGCGAGAGCATCGCCGAGCTGGAGGTCATCCCCCTCGATACCCGGGGTGGCATCGACCAGCAGGCACTGGCATCCGCCCTGGGGCGGCACGCACATCGCTCCCTGCTGATTGGCAGCTTTTCCGCCGCATCGAATGTCACCGGCATCAAGAGTGATGTGGCCGCCGTGACTCGCCTGCTGAAGGCGCACGGCGCCCTGGCGTTCTGGGACTACGCCGCCGCCGGCCCCTACGTGGACATCGACATGAACGGCGATGACCCGCTGGACGCGGTGTTCCTGTCCCCGCACAAATTTGTCGGCGGCCCCGGTACACCGGGTATCCTGGTGGCCAAAAGCGCGCTGTTTCGCAACCGGGTGCCGGCCATGGTGGGCGGTGGCACGGTGACCTATGTGACCCCGGAGGACCACGTCTACAGCCGCGATATCGAGCGGCGCGAGGAAGGCGGCACGCCGGCCATCGTGGAATCCATTCGTGCAGGTCTGGTGTTTTCCCTGCAGCAGGCAGTGGGCACCGACACCATTCAAGCGAGGGAGTCAGCGCTGGCCGAGCGCGCCATGGCCCGGCTGCGGGCCTGCCCCAACATCGAGGTGCTCGGCAGTCACGCTGCTGCGCGCCTGCCGATATTCTCCCTGCGCTTTCGTCACGGCGAGCGCGACCTGCACTACGGTTTCGTGGTGGCGCTGCTCAACGACCTGTTCGGCATCCAGGCGCGCGGTGGCTGCTCCTGCGCGGGACCCTACGCCCATGCGCTGCTGGGCATGGACATGCGCTACAGCAAGCAGCTGGAAGCCGCGATCAGCGCGGGCAACAGCCTGCTGCGGCCGGGCTGGGTACGCCTGAACTTCAACTACTTTATCGATGAAGAGGAATTCGAGTATCTGCTGCGGGCACTGGAACTGGTGGCGGAACACGGCTGGCGGCTATTGCCCTGCTACCATGTGGACAGTACGGGCGGCGTCTGGCGCTTCCAGGGCCCCGAGACAGCGCGCCCCGATCCGCTCGCGGATCTCGCCTGGCTGGCGCGGCCGACCGCGGTGCCGGCAAGCCAGACGCCGCTCTCGCTGCAGGCACAGCTTGAACTGGCGGTGCAGGAATTGACCCGGGAGCAACGCCACACCACGGCTTCAACCCTGCAGTTGTCGCCCGCCCACGAACCTCTGCGCTGGTTTGTGCTGCCGCAGGAGGTGGTGCCCGCCGCCGCAGCCCCCGCGGTGAGTGCCTGAGTCGCCGGGCCGCATCCTACTCCGCGCTATATACGGTCTTGCCGTCGACGATCGTGGTTAACACGCGGGCCGTGTGGATGGCATGGGGGGCCATCTCGAACAGGTTGTCGCTGAGCACCACCAGGTCCGCCTGCTTGCCCACCTGCAGGGAACCAATCTGGTCCTCCAGTCCCAGCTGCCAGGCGGCATCCAGGGTATAGCCGCGAATTGCCTGCTCCAGGGTGATGATCTCGCTGGCGAGGGGCTGCGGCTTGAAATCCGGATCCCCCGCCGGGCGCCGGGTCATGCCCATCTCGATATTGAACAGCGGGTTGAGGCCGTCGAGGCCGATCCAGCTGGCCGGGTAGTCACTGCCCAGGGTAATGCGGGCGCCGCCGGCAGCGATGGAGCGCAGTGGGTAGTGCTGCTGCAGACGCTCCTCGCCGAGGAATTCCTGCGCGATATCGTCGTAGACGAACCAGGTCGGTGTTGACTGGGCGACGACATCCAGCGCACCGAAACGCGGGACATCCGCGGGGTTGACGATCTGCACATGGCAGAGGGTAAAACGGGAGCGGGTTTCCGGGTGTGCGAGCCGCGCCGCCTCCACCGCATCCAGGCCCAGGCGCACGGCGCCGTCTCCCAGTGCATGCAGGTGGACATCGATATTGTCGCCGGCCGCGCGGGCGATGGCCGCTTTCGCGTCAGCGGCGGGCACCAGCGGTTGCGCGAGGTGCCCCTCCGGTTTCCGGTAGGGTTCCAGCATGAAGGCGGTTTGCGCCTCCACCGTGCCATCCAGGGAGATTTTCAGGGTGCGCAGGTCGAAGAACTCGGAGTGGAAACGCTGCTGCAGGCGCGCGAGGTCGGTCGGCGCTGAAGCGAGTTTGGCCGCGGTATTGACATAGAGCGAGCCCACCACCCGCAGCGGCAACCGGCCCTCGGCCACCAGGCGATCGAACAGGGCCAGGGTTTCCTCGCCACCTTCGATCATCCCGGCTTCAAAGGCGGCGGTAATCCCCAGCGCCGACAGGGTACCCAGAAACTGGTCGGCACCCGCCTCCAGGCTGGCTGCCGTGGTCACACCCAGTTTTTCACTGACCCAGGCAAAGGCAGCACCTTCGATCAGCCAGCCGGTCGGTGTGCCGTCGGGATAACGCTTGTAGTAGTGCACGCCGGGCACCGGGTCCGGGCTGTCAGCGGTCAGCCCTACCATTTCCATGGCCTTGCTGTTGATCCAGGCCGAATGGAAACCCTCGTCAAAAATCATCGCCGGCCGGTCTGGCACCGCCCGGTCCAGCTCTGCCGCGGTAGGCCCCAGGTCACCAAACGCCGCACCCAGAAAGCCGGTCCCGATCACCGGGTTCTGCTCCGGATAGGCTGCCGCGTGCTCGGCAATTGCGGCAACCAGCTGCTCCGGACTCATGCCGGGCCCGAGGGCGGCGGCAAAGACGTAGGGGATGGTTTCGCCGATGTGCATGTGGGTGTCGATAAAGCCCGGCAGCACGAATTTCCCGTCGAGGTCTGTCTGCCGGGTGGCGTCTACGAGGTGGGGCCGGGCACCGGCGTAGTCGCCGACATAGACGATCGTGTCGCCGGCCATGGCGATGGTATCCGCCCAGGGCTGATCCGGGTTCAGGGTATAAATGCGGCCGTTGTGCAGCAGCTGGTCAGCCGGTTGGGCTGCCAGCGCGGCTGCCGGCAACAGCAGGCCCAGGACCAGGACCAGGAGGCAGCGCTGCCAGCGGGTAACGAGGAAAGATAGCGACGCCATCGGTTTCTCCATTGCATGCGTGCCTGGGCACGGACGCCTGCCAATCTCGCAGACCGCTCCCGCGGGGACAATACCCCCACGGGGTAAGACCGGCCCAACTAGCGAGCGGCAGTGAAGGTCGGTGCCACCGGTGCCGGCAGGTGCGTTTCCTGCTCGCAGCGCTCGCGCAGCTCCTCGATACTGCCACCGCGGTTGAACAGCGGGATATCCTCGCCGCGGGCGGCAACGCGCTCCGCCCGCAACGCCGCCGTGGCCGCGCTGTCGACACTGCCATCGGCCGCGATCACCACGCCATAGCGCTGCGCGCCCTCTGCGGTCACCAGCCGGCGCTGGACATCCCGGCGCACCAGCTCCGGATCGCGCTGATAGGGATCGCCCCAGCCGCCGCCACCCCAGGTATTGAAGTACAGCAGGTCGCCCTTCCTGACCTTGATCCCCTCCTTCTTCGCCGGCAGCCACTCCTCGCTGCCGTCTGTCCGGACAATGCGCTTGGTCGAGCGCATGCCGGTCTCGCCGCCCAGCACACCCCAGGGGTAGGTCAGCCAACGCTCGTCGTGGATACCGATCTCGCCGTCGGCCAGGAAGCGATAGGCCACGCTGAGACCGTTGCCGCCCCGGTGCAGGCCGGCGCCGCCGGAGTCGGGGATGGTGGCATAGCGCTCGATGCGCAGCGGGAAATAGCTCTCGATAAACTCGTTGGGGACATTGGTGAAGCCCGGCCACAGGGAATGGCCGTCGGGGCCGTCGCCCACGGGCCTGCCGGGTATGCCGCCAAAACCGATCTGGAACAGCTGGAACCACTCGCCGTCGTCCTTGTAGCCGGAATAGAACAGGTGCGGCGAGTCGGAGAAGCCGGCAGCGTTAAGCATCATCTCCGGTGCACCCATGCCCAGCAGCGCGCCGAGCAGGTCGAAGATCCGCCCCAGGGCGTGAGTACGCCCGGACAGGGCTGCCGGGAACTTCGGCTTCAGCAGGGTACCCGCGGGAATGCGTACATCCACCAGGTCGTAGAAGCCGTCGTTGAACACGATCTGCGGGTCCACCACGTTGATGGTGAAGGAGCCGAAGAACATCTTGAACATGTCCTCGTTGAGGAAAAAGTTCACCGAGCTCTGGGCCTGGGGGTCAGTACCGTCGAAATCGAAGATCGCCTTCGAGCCCTCGCGCCACATGCGGCACTTGATCCGGTAGGGACCCATGCCCATGCCGTCGTCGCAAAGATAGTCCTCGAACTCGCGCGGCTCCTCGGGGATGAACATTTCGATGATGTGCTTCATCGCCGCGTGATTGCGTTCCAGCATCACATCCATGGTGGAGAACAGCACATCGTCGCCGAAGCGCTGGGCCAGTTCGACGCAGCGGCGCGCGGCCGTGTTGCAGGCCGCGATCAGGGCGTTGAGGTCAAAGCGGTTCCACTGCGGGGTACGCACGTTGTGCAGGATCAGTTCGAGAATGTCTTCCTGCAGCACGCCCTTCTTGTACAGCTTGATCGGCGGTATGCGGATACCCTCCTGGAAAATGGAGGTGGCCTCGATGGGAATGGAGCCCGGCACCATGCCGCCATTGTCGGACATGTGGCCGAACATGGCGGACCAGGCGATATGGCGGCCGTCCTTGAACACCGGCACCAGCACCACCCAGTCCGGCAGGTGCGACACCGCCGCATTGCACATGTAGGGGTCGTTGGTGAGGATGATGTCCCCTTCCTCAATGTCCGCATCGTAAGCCTGCAGGAAGGGTCCGATGAAGGAGCCGAACTGGCCCACCACCATCTTGCCCTCGCGGTTGGCGATCATCGGGAAGCAGTCGCCCTGCTCGCGGATACCCGGCGACATGGCGGTGCGGAACAGCACCGCGTCCATCTCCTCGCGGGCATTGCGCAGGGCGTTTTCGATGATATCGACGGTGACGCCGTCAACGTCCACAGTCTGCAGGGGCTGCTCGTTGCTCTGGATGATTCTCGCGCTCATGCTGCTTCCCCTCAGGCCAGTGGATTGATCAACAGGTTGCCGACCGCGTCCACCCGGGCCTCGTAGCCGGGCAGGATCACGGTGGTGGAGTCCATCTCGCTGACGATGGCCGGACCCGGCACCACCAGGCCCTCGTGCAATTTTCCGCGGTCATAGATGCTGCAGTCGTGCCAGCTGCCGTCGTGGTAAAAACGGCTTTCGTGGATGCGGCACTGCTCCAGAGTGGTGCCGGCAGCGCCCGTCTGCAGCTCGGCGATGGCCGCGGACCGGGCCTTGGCCACGGCACGGATCATCAGCACCTCGTGGCCGTCGCCGAGCTTGAAGGTAAACAACTGCTCGTGTTCGGCGTCGAAGGCGTCGGTCAGCAGGGCCACGCCCTTCTCGCGCAGTTCCGCCTCGGTAAAGTCGACGGTGATCTGGAAGGCCTGGCCCATATAGCGCAGGTCCGCCTGGAAGGTGACTTCGTGGGTGTCAGCGGCAATGCCGTCCGCCACCAGCGATTCCCCCGCCCGCGCCTGCAGCTCCTTCAGATCCGCCAGCAGTTTCTCATTGCTGAGATCCCCGGCCATCATCAAATAGGTACGGGCCGCTTCATCCTGCACCTGCGTGGTGGCGTCACCGTAGGCGCAGAGCACCCCCGGACCGGGCGGAATGATCACCGGCCAGGCGTTGGTGAGCCTGCCCAGGGCATTGGCGTGCAAGGGGCCGGCGCCGCCAAAGCCCACCAGCGCGAAGTCGCGCGGGTCGTAGCCCTGCTCCACCGATACCAGCCGCAGGGCGCCGAACATGGACTCGTTGACGATGCGCACGATCCCTTCCGCCGCCTCCATCAGTGGAATACCCATGGCGTCCGCCACCTTCTGCACCGCCGCCTCGGAGGCCTCGCGGTTGATCTGCATCTTGCCGCCCAGTTGCACGTCCGAGGGCAGGTAACCCAGCACCACGTTGGCATCGCAGACCGTGGGCTCGGTGCCGCCCTTCATGTAGCAGGCCGGCCCGGGCACCGCGCCGGCGGATTCCGGCCCTACCCGCAGGGCCTTGGTCAGCTCCGGCACAAAGGCGATGGAACCGCCGCCAGCGCCGACGGTGCGCACGTCCACCGACGGCGCCCGTACCCGCACATCACCGACATAGGTCTCGCGCCGCACCCGGGCCCTGGAATTCTGGATCAGGGCCACGTCAGTGGAAGTGCCGCCCATGTCGAAAGTGAGGATATTGTCGAAGCCGGCGCGGCTGCAGAAGTAGATCGCGCCGGCAACACCGCCGGCGGGGCCGGACATCAGCAGATTGACCGGCGACTCCTCGGCGGCGCGGGCCGATGCCAGGCCGCCGTCCGAGCGCAGGATCGCCAGCTGGGTGTTGCCGCCCATGCGCTCCTCCAGGGCGGCCTGCAGGTTGCGCACATAGGTGGCCACTTCCGGGCGCACATAGGAGTTCACCACCGTGGTCTCGGTGCGCTCGTATTCCTGCATTTCCGGCACCACTTCGCTGGAAATGGAGACCGGCGTGCTGCCGAAAATCTCGCTGGCGATATCCCGGGCCCGGCGTTCGTGCTCGCCGTTGATATAGGCGTTGATAAAACAGATCGTCAGGGCCTGGATGCCACCGCGGGCGTGCAGGGCCTTCAAGTCCTGGCGCAGCCGCGCCTCGTCCAGGGGCGTGACGATACTGCCGTCGGCGCCGATGCGCTCGCAGGCGCCCATGGTCAACTCCAGCGGCGCCAGCAGCGGTTTCTTGATATAGCTGACCCAGCCGCCGAGACCGCCGGGGCAGTAGGAGCGGGCTACCTGCAGGGTGTCCTCGTAGCCCGCGGTGGTCACCAGACCCACGGTGGCGCCGCGCCCGGTCAGCACCGCATTGGTGGCCACTGTCGTGCCGTGCATCACCCGGTGGATCGCCGTCGGGTCGATGCCGCTCTCTTCACAGATGCGAGCGACACCGTTGAGCACCCCGATGGAGGAATCCTCCGGCGTCGAGGGTACCTTGGCGGTATGGGTGGCGCCGGTGTCCTCGTTGATCAGCAGCAGGTCGGTGAAGGTGCCACCGACATCCACGCCCAGGCGATAACTCATGGAGTTCTCCTCAAAAGATTATTGGTGTTGTCGGGCCAGCCAGGGCCGGAGCCAGGCCTTGGCGCGCCCGCCGGGGGCTGTGCCGGTCAGGGTTTCCGCCAGGTCCGAGGCCGCGAGCAGTTGCTGCAGGTCCACGCCGGTGGCAAACCCCAGCTGTTGCAGCAACATCACCACATCCTCGGTGGCAACATTGCCGCTGGCGCCGGGAGCAAAGGGACAGCCGCCGAGGCCGGCGATGGAGGCATCGAAGTAACGGATGCCGGACTCCACCGCAGCGTAGACATTGGCCAGGCCCAGGGCGCGGGTGTCGTGGAAATGGCAGCCCAGGCGCTGCGCGCCGTGGCGATCCACCAGGCTGCGGGTAAGGTCCCGCACCTGTTGCGGGTTGGCCGCACCGATGGTATCCGCGAGCACAAAGCGCTGCACCTGCAACGCCAGGAAACGGTCCGCCACATCCGCAACCAGCCCCGGGTCGACCGGGCCATCGAAGGGGCACTCGAAGGCCACACCGATGGTGGCGATGACCGCAACACCGTCCGCAACGGCTTGCTCGACAATCCTTGCAGCCACCGCGTCCGCTTCCTCGCGGCTCATGTTGACGTTCTTGCGCGCCATGCCGTCGCTGCCATAGAGCACCATCACCACAGTCTTCACACCTGCGTCGCGAGCCAGCTCGTAGCCCCGCAGATTGGGGATGAGTGCGCTGTAGTGGCCACCGGCGAGACCCTGCAGGCCCGCTACCACTGTCTCGGCACCGGCCATCGCCGGCACGACCTTCGGCGACACAAAGCTGCCGACCTCAATGTGATCGAGGCCCGACGCGCGAATCGCCCCGATCAGCTGCAGGCGCTGTTGCGGGCCCAGCGTTTGCGGCTGGTTCTGCAGGCCATCCCGTGGGCCCACATCGTTGACAACCACTGTCTCGGCCATCAGGCAATCACTCCCTGTGCTCTCATGTCCTCTATCTCGACATCAGCCATCCCCAGCAGCCCGGAGAGCACCTCCGTGGTATGCTGCCCCAGTAGCGGTGCCGGTGCGTAGGACTCCTCGCCGGTACGGGACAGCTTCACCGGGTTGCCCGGGCCGCGAGTACTGCTGCCGTCCGGATGCTTGAGCTCCACCACCATCTTCCGGTGCAGCACCTGGGGATCAGACAAGGCTGCGCTGAAACTGTTTACCGGGGCACAGGGTATGCGCTTTGCCTCCAACCGGGCAATCCAATAATCACAGCAGTTGTTTGCCAGCACCGAGTTCAGTCGGGCATTGATGAATTCGCGGTCGGCAAAACGCCCCGGCTGACCGTCGTATTTCGGGTCGTTGAACTCCGGGATGTCGACCACGGTTTTCAGGTTGTGCCAGAAATTATCGGTAATCACGGCGATCACGATAAAGCCATCGGCACAGGTGAAGGTGTCGTAGGGCACGTGGACAAAATGGGAATTACCGATCGGGTAGGGATCCTCGCCCGAGAGAAAATGCATGGTGGCCATGTAGTTGAGCATGGAGATCTGGCAGTCCAGCATGGAGATGTCCACATGCTGGCCCCGGCCGCTGCGCTCACGCTCGTACAGGGCGGCCAACAGCCCCATGACGCCGAACATGCCCCCGCCAAGATCCCCGATGGGAATTCCCGCACGCACCGGGTGCTCGCGATCGGGGCCGGTAATGGACATGCCACCACCGGTGGCCTGGGCGACCTGATCGAAGGCCGGACGCTGGTAGTTGGGGCCGTCAGAGCCGAAACCGGACACGGTGCAGGTAATGATCCGCGGGTTTATTTCCCTCAGGATGTCGTAGTCAATGCCCAGGCGCTCGGGTACGCCAGCACCGAAGTTGCTGAGCACAATGTCCGACTGCGCCACCAATTGATAAAACAGCTGCAGGCCCGCCTCGCTCTTCAGATCGATGGCGACGCTCTTCTTGTTGCGGTTGAGAGTGATGAAATAGGCTCCCATCCCGCCCAGGGAGTTTCTGGGATCACTGGCCAGCAGCTTGCGGGTGCCCTCCCCGGCGAGCGGCTCCACCTTGATGGTCTCCGCACCCAGATCGGCCAGGATCATCCCGGCGTAGGGCCCGGAGAGCATGTGAGTGAGATCCAGAATACGTACCCCTGCCAGCGCTTTGCTCAACGGTCAGTCTCCTGCTGCAGTAGAAGTGGCTTGTAAAACAACAATTTGCAGGACCCGTGCCAACCGGCAGAATCACCCGACAAATGTGCGCACAAAGGGTTTTTCCCTTTTTTTACAATAAGTTGTAGAAACCATAAGGTCGCAGCCAACAGGGAAGCAGCGACCTCGGATCATTCAATAATTTCCCATTGAAAGAATATCATTCATAATGAAACACATTGGCGTCTGGCAATCTTCATTGCCACCGCACGGTAGACGGCGGAGAACCCCCATGGAGTGGCAACTTGTCGAGAACTACAGCCCTGCAGTGCTGGTGGTTGGCTTCAGGAAATTCAGCCAGCTGGTCAGCGTGGTCACGCCTGAATTCAGCCACAGGGCCCGCGTGGAAGTTCTCGATTTCATTTTCGAGAAGGACGTCACGATCAACGATATCCTGCAGTACCAGCACGCGGACGTTATCGTCAGCGCGGGGTCCAACAGCGCCTACCTGAAACAGCGCATTGACCTGCCAGTGCTGTCTCTCGAGGTCAGCGACCGGGACGTCGTCAAAGCCGTGACCACCGCCGCCACCCTCAACAGACCGTTCAAGCTGATCAGCAGCGGCGACCACACGGGTATTCTGGAAGCGCTGCAGCCCCTGCTGGGTGGCAGCGTGGAGCACAGCCGCTACGACACGCCGGATGAAGCGCGAGCCCAGGTCTATCTCGCCGCGAAACAGGGCTACCAGCTGATCATCGGCTCCAGCTATGTGTGCTCTTTGGCGGAGCAGGAAAATGTGCGCAGCCTGCTGCTGTACTCGCGGGAATCCTGTCGCAAGCTGTTGCAGGACAGCATTACCACCGGCATTCAGGAGCGGGCGCGCCAACTGGGGCGAAAGGCGCAACAGGCAGCGCAGGCAGACAACAGCCTGGCGGCGCTGGTCACCGACGCGACGGGAGAGCTGCTGGCCTGCAATCACTCGCAGTTCTCCTGGCTGGGGCTGACCGAGCCGGGCGCCATTGTCGAGACCAGCAAGGATATGCTCGCCAGCTTGCAGAGCAGTCCAAGCCCGGATACGGCACAGCCGGTAACGATCAACGGACATCACTGCAGTGCCCGCCGCCTGCCCCTGGACGCCGCGGCGCCGGCGGCAGGCTACGTGCTCGCCCTGCGGCTGGATGCGGGAGACACCGCCGCCAGCGAAACCGCCCGCACCAGTGCGGGCACGGGCTTTGGCGACGAGCGCCGACTGCTCTACGGATCGCAGAGCATGTCCCGCCTGGACCAGCTGACCACCACCTATGCGCAAACCGGGGGCACCGTGCTGATCACCGGCGAATCCGGTACCGGCAAGGAACTCATTGCCCGGGAAATCCACCGGCGCAGCCCGTTCCGGGAGGGCGAATTCATTGCCATCAACTGCGGCGCCATTCCCGACGAGCTGTTTGAAAGCGAGCTGTTCGGCTATCGCGAGGGCGCTTTTACCACGTCCCTCAAGGGCGGCCGCACCGGGCTGCTGGCAGCCGCCGAGGGTGGCGTTTTTTTCCTCGACGAAATCAGCGAACTGCCCCTCAAGCAACAGGCCAAGATCCTGAGAGTGCTGCAGGAGCGCAGACTGCGGCCACTGGGCAGCAACCGGGAAATCCCCCTGAACGTGAAGTTTGTCTGCGCCTCCAACCAGGATCTCGCCAGCCTGGTGGCCGCGGGCCGCTTTCGGCAGGACCTGTTCTACCGCTTGAACGTACTGACACTGAGCGTGCCACCGCTGCACCGGCGCCGGGCTGACATCCTGCCCATAGCACGCTGGATGCTGGCGATCCAGGCCCGGCAGTACCGCCTGGACATCAACATCGAGGAGATCCTGCAAAGCCTGGCTGCGCCACTGCAGGGCTACCACTGGCCGGGCAACGTGCGCGAACTGGAGAATGTTATCGAGCGCCTCACGGCGGCAATGGTCAGCGATGGCTGCGCACACCTTCCCGAGCGACTGCCCCGGCTTGCGCCCGAACTGTACCGGGAGGGAGCACCCCATCGGCATGCCCGCAACACCGGTACCGGCCTCACCTCCGCCGCCAACACCACGCCCCTGCGCGAGGCCGAAATGGAAATGATCCGGGAAGCGCTGGCACGCTTCGACGGCAACCGGGCGCGAACCGCAGAATATCTGGGTATCAGCACCACCACCCTGTGGCGGCGACTGCAACGCCTGTGATAGCGTCCCTGACCATACCAGGGACAACACAGGACGACAGCAGTGGCGGCCAAACCTCCCCACCAGCATGACACACAGCCGCCAGCGGGGTGGTTTACCCGTTTTCTGAACACGGTCGAATGGCTGGGCAATCTGCTGCCACACCCGGTGACCCTGTTTGCCTGTTTCGCGGTCGGCATTGTCTTGCTTAGCGGGGTGGCGGCCTGGTTCGGGCTGAGCGCGGTCGATCCCCGGCCGGAAGGTATTCCCGGCCGCTCGGCGGACGGTATCATCCGGGTGGTGAACCTGGTCAGCGTTGAGGGGCTACAACGCATTGTCTCCAACCTGGTCACCAATTTCACCGGCTTTCCTCCGCTCGGCGTGGTACTGGTCGCCCTGCTGGGGGTCAGCATCGCCGAACATTCGGGCCTTATCGGCGCCGCCATGCGCGGGCTGGTATTGGGCGCCGCCCCGCGCATGGTGACCATGACCGTGGTATTCACCGGCATCGTGTCCAATACCGCCGCCGAACTGGGCTACGTGGTCCTGATTCCCCTGGCAGCGGCGATTTTCCACTCCCTTGGGCGCCATCCCCTCGCCGGGCTCGCGGCGGCCTTCGCCGGTGTGTCCGGCGGCTACAGCGCCAATCTGTTTATCGGCACGGTGGACCCCCTGCTGGCGGGTTTTACCGAGGCGGCCGCGCGCCTGCTCGACCCCACTTATACGGTGGGCCCGGAGGCCAACTGGTTCTTCATGATTGCCAGCACCTTCCTGATCACGATCCTGGGAGCAATCGTCACCGAGAAAATTGTCGAGCCCAAGCTCGGCGCCTATGCCGACAGCGGTGCCAGCATTGACCTGGAAGCCCAGAGCCTGCAGCCTCTCACCGCGCTGGAGCGGCGCGCCCTCAAGGGCGCCGGGCTGGCATTCATCGGTCTGCTGGCGCTGATTGCAATCACGGTGGTGCCGTCCTGGGGGGTATTGCGCCATCCCGTCACCGGGGAGGTCGCCGGCTCGCCTTTCCTGAAGGGCGTGGTGGTCTATATCTTCATCACCTTCGCCATTCCGGGTCTGGTCTATGGCCGCCTGGCAGGAACCCTGCGCAATGACCGCGATGCCATAGACGCCATGGCTCAGGGCATGAGTTCCATGGGGCTGTATATCGTGCTGGTGTTTTTCGCCGCCCAGTTCGTTGCCTTCTTCGGCTGGAGCAATCTCGGCGCCATTTTCGCCGTCAAGGGAGCCACCTTCCTTCAGGACCTGGGCCTGACCGGGCCGCTGCTGTTCCTGTTCTTCATCGCCATGTGCGGCTTCGTCAACCTGATGCTGGGTTCCGCATCGGCGCAGTGGGCCATCACCGCGCCCATCTTCGTGCCCATGCTGATGATCATCGGCTACTCGCCGGAAGTGATACAGGCTGCCTACCGTATCGGCGATTCCGTGACCAACATCATCACCCCGATGATGAGCTACTTCGGACTGATCCTCGCGGTCGCCTGCCGCTACCAGAAACAGCTGGGCATCGGCACCCTGATCGCCATCATGCTGCCCTACTCCATGGTGTTCTTCGTCGGCTGGAGCCTGCTGTTCTTCCTCTGGGTATTTGTGCTCGGCCTGCCAGTGGGGCCGGGCACGCCCACCTACTACAGTTTCGAGGGCGCTGCCGTGCCCGGCTGACATTCCCGCTGCCTGCAGAAACCAAAAAGCCGGCCAGGAGGCCGGCTTTTCAGCGCTGCGCGATGGCGTTCAGAAACTGTAACTGACATCGACACCATAAGTGCGGAGCGTGGACGGGTGATTGAAGGTACCGCCAAACTCCGGCGCCGGGATCACTTCCTGCAGGTACTCCTCATCGGTAAGGTTGCGACCCCAGGCGGTGATGGTCCAGTTCTGCCCTTCCAGTCCGATCCGCAGGTTCACCGTGTCGTAGGCATCGCGGCTGGCCTTGGAGAAGTCCTGGTTGAAGCCGGGTCCGAAGAAGGCATTCCAGATGGTTGGCGTCTGCTCGCCCTGCAGGGTGTGGAACCACATCTCACCGGTGTATTGCCAGTCGACCCGCGCCACCAGGTCGATGCCGGAGGCAACCGGATACACCAGCTGGGCACCGAGGTTGCCGGTGACATCCGGGGCCTGCGGCACATCGTTGCCGACTGAGGCCGGGCGATTGCGGTTCTCCTCGATCTCGGAGTCCAGCAGGCCCACGCCACCGTAGAAGCTCAGTTGCTCAGTGGCAAAGAAATTGAAGTCCGCCTCGAAACCCTGAATGTACATTTCCTCGATGGTGGTGACCGCGCGCAGCAGGCCAAAGGGACCGGCAAAGAACTCGAAGAACTGGTTGTCCTCGACATCGGTGCGGAATATCGAAGCATTCACCCGCAGACGGCGATCCAGCCATTCGGTCTTGACCCCCACCTCGATGGCTTCGGAGACCTCCTTGTCGTACTCGTCCCGGACCTGCAGCTGGGCATCCACTGCCTCGCCGGGGCCACCGAAACCGGAGTTGAACCAGAACGACAGCAGGTCATCGGTGCCCACGGAGTTGAAGCCACCGCTGCGGAAGCCGATACCGTAGCTGGCATACACGGTCATGTCGTCCAGCGGACGCCAGCTCCAGGTCAGCTTTGGCTGCCACTGGCTGAAGCTGCGTTCGCGATTGGGAATGCCGTCGGGATTGCTCTCCAGCGCCGGGTTGATCTTGCCCGGCAGATTGATGTTGAGTCCGGAACCGTTCACGTTCGGCACCTGGTTGTCGACCTCGCGCTTTTCATTGTCGTAGCGCAGTGCGAAGGCAATCTCCATGGTGTCGCTGAGATCGAATTCCAGCTGGCCGTAGACCGAGCGTACACTGGTATCGAACTTGTCCCAGAACAGCAGGTCGGTCGGATTGGGGCCGGTGGGGTCGATATAAGGCTGGCGCAGGAAGCCCTGGTTCTGATCCGCGCCGTAGGCCACTACCACCTCGCGCTTGATCTCGGCAAAGTAGACGCCGCCGATCCAGCTCAGGGGCCCGGTGCTGTTGGACATCAGGCGCAGATCCAGGCTCAAATCCTCCTGGTTGCGCTCCTGGTATTGGTAGCCGTCACAGGAGAGCGCGGTGTAGGGCCCGTAGACGCCCTGGAAATCGGTCTCCGGACCCGGGGGCAGGACACCGAAGGGCTGGAAGAACTCACCGAACAGGTCCGGCCGGGTGAAGCTGTTGAGGGTGGCGCGATCGCTCTGGCAGGCGGGCGTGATCTCGTAGCCGTAGAATGTGGCACTGGTGCCATCCGACAGCAGGTACTCGTCGAGGTCACTGTAGGCAACGCTGGCCACCAGGTCGGCAATGCCCAAGTCCCAATCCGCCTTGATCGCGAAATCCCTGGTTTCCTGCTCGTTCTCTCCGGGCACGTTGAAGGTAAAGTTGAAATCCAGGTCATTCACATCGGCGAAGAACTGGGGGCTGCCAAAGGCTGCCTCGAACTGGGGAATGGCGAAGACCGCGTTGAAGTTGATCGCGCCGCCCTTCACTTCGGAGTAGCCGGCGCGGAAATCCAGGGTGAGATCCTCATTGACGTTCCAGACCATGCGCCCGCGCACGCTGTCGTCTTCGACAAAATCCACGGTGCCGTCGCGACCGGTCAAGCTGTTGCGATACGAGCCGTCATCGCGGCGGGAGCTGAAGGCCAGGCGTCCGAACAGGGTGTCTTCCACCAGCGGACCGCTGATCGAGGCGCCAACCTTGCTGGCGTCCTGATTGCCGACGCCGCCGCTGATCTTTGCCTCGAACTCGTTGCCCGGCTGGCGGGTGGTGACGAGGATGGCGCCCGCTACCGCGTTGCGGCCGTACAGCGCGCCCTGGGGACCTTTCAGGACCTCGATCTGCTCGACGTCGAACAGCTCCTCGTTGAAGCTGTTGGGATTGGTGCTGAGAACGCCGTCGACCACATAGGCAAACGTCGACTCGGCATCGCGGGTGGAGACGATGCCGCGAATGCTGACCTGGGTATCACCGACGTTGGCAGTATCCACCAGGGTGACGTTGGGAATCAGGCCGATGTAATCGGCCGCCCGCTCAACCCCCGCCCGCTGCAGCGTCTGCTCATCGATCGCCGTGATGGCGATAGGCACTTCCTGCAGGTTCTCCGCCCGTTTCCGGGCCGTCACGACCACCTCCTCGATCATGAATGCCCCATCCTGCGCCTGAGTCAGGGGGACGGAACCCCAGGCCGCCGCGGCGGCCACCCCCGCGGCGATATACGTTCTGCTCATTTTCATACGGTCTCTCTCCCCAAGAAAAACTCCCAACCCCGGCTGGGACCCCCGCAATCGCGGGCCTGAAAGGCCGCGATCCCGACTTTACTTATACTTTCTGCAACTGGATCACTAATCTCGGCCACCACCTCTCCAAGCGTAGCCCCAACGGCGCAAAGCCGCAGGTCAACCATCCCGATCCAGCGCCGCCAGCTGCTCCAACAACGACTCCAGAACCACCACATCGGCATACTTGGCCTGCATATCGTGGAGATTGGCCCGGTGGGCATCCAGGTTGCGGTCGCCGACCGCCTCCGTGACCACCACCACCCTGTAGTCGTACTGCAGGCCGTCGACTACCGTGGCGCGAACACAGCCACTGGTGGTAAGACCGGTGACTACCAGGGAATCAACCCCGCGAGCCTGCAGCTGCTCATGGAGGCCGGTACCGTGAAACGCGCTGGCCCCCTGCTTTTCCACCAGCACGTCGCCAGCCGCAACAGTCAGTGCCGGGTCCACCTCGACCCAGGGCGACCCGGGCTGCAGGAGATCCAGGGCCGGCACCCGGTCGCGAAAGACTCGCGCCTGCTCCTGATTATGGTAGACCACGGTGGTGAAAAACACCGGCAGGCCACGGGCGTGAAAAGCCGCCAGCAAAGCCTGGTTGGCGGCAACCACTGCTCCGCTTTCCGTCCCCAGGGGGCAGGCGGGATCGGTAAATCCCCGTACCATATCCACCAGTATCAGGGCCGGCCGGCTTCCAAGACCCAACTCCCTTCGCTGCAAGTCCATGTGTCCCTTCGAGTTCCGCAGTGATTACCAATCAATAACGGCCCGCAGCATAGCGCGGCCCACGCCGCCGGTCATTGCTCCGGACAGCGCGCCGGCGAAATCCAGACTCCACATTCCAGTCGACGACTTGCTCAAGGCAATGCCTCCCTCGCTATGGCCATCATGCATACCACGGATCAAGCAGGTCTCATGCCAAACAAAAGATCCGCCCTTCAGAATGCGCAAAAAAATATTTTTCTCCTTTATTTACAGATACATGGCACATCCATGCAACTCCCCTTGGCGGTTGGCGAAGACCGCGTTTAAGGTTCCAGCATTTAAATATGAAATGCTCTCATTCATGCTGAATGCCTTGAACGGATACTGACCCCGAATCACCACCCCCCGAATGCCCCCGCGGGAGACCCGGGATTTCCCGCTGGATTCGGTAAAAATCCCGGGAGTCGCAGTTGTATTGCCACACTAAATCGCTATGCTGCGCTCCGCTGGCTGGCACAGGGATTGCTTCTATTGCCAGACAGGAGGCGCAAGGCCGGTTTTGTCCGGCGCCGCGCCCCCTCAGCGCACTGTGTCGGTGCGGGCGTGCACCGACACAGTGCCAACTTCACTCAACGGAGCATCCGGTCATGCCACAGCCCGTTATCGAACAGGAACCATTGCAGCGCGCCGTGGGTGACCTGGTAGTAGCAGAGATGCTGTTCCTGCACGCAACCGTGGAAAGCATGTCCGTCATCGGCACCGGGGTGCGGCAGCTGGGCAGGCACCTGATGGCAGCCTCCTCGGACCCGGATCAGCCGGTCGGCTCCATTGCCGCGCTGCTGCAAACCACGGCTGGCCGTGCCCTGGAGCCCTACAGCACCCGCCTCAGCTACCTGCGGCAGATGCAGGACCTGTAGTCAGTCCGCCTGCCGCGCCCTGAATGCTGCCAGCTGCTCCTCGCTGGCAGGCTGCTGGAACTTCTCTTTCCACTCGCTGTAGGGCATGCCGTAGATGCGCTCCCTGGCCTGCGCATCCTCGACCACCTCCCCCGCCTCGGCCGCGGCTTCCGCATACCACTTTGCCAGGCAGTTGCGGCAGAACCCTGCGAGGTTCATCAACTCGATGTTCTGCACATCCTTGCGGCTGTCCAGATGTGCGAGCAGGCGCCGGAATACGGCGGCTTCAATCGTGTCGGTTTTACTCATGTCTTGCGCTCCGTAACAGGAAATCAATCGCTCCGATGGACGACAATCAGTCGCCCATCGGGGCCACGCTGCCGAGTATCAACTGTACCAGACGGGTCTGGCGGGTGACGCCGGTCTTGGCAAACACGGCACTGAGATGGGACTTGCCGGTGTTGCGGGAAATCTGCAGCTGCGCGCAGGCCTCATCCAGGGTAGCGCCCCCCGCCAGCAGCAGGCTCAGGTTGGCTTCCGCCCGGGTCAGGCTGAACAGCGTCATCAGGATATCCGCTGGCGCCTCCCGGGGGTGCAAGGGGTCCGAGACGAAGATCGCCACCGATGGATTGCGGCTGCCGTCAGGCGCCGCAACCAGCGGCAGCGGACGCAGCAACATGCCGGCGCCAGCGGCATTGCCGGAGCCCAGTCGCAACGCTTTCACCAGTCCGGGCTCACCGCGCAGATGGGCCTGCATCACATCGTCCAGGCAGGCGCGAAACGCGCGCTGGTCGCTCTGGTCCAGCAGCCGCAACTGGCCGTCCGCGGCCGTCAACCAGTGCCCCTCCTGCAGCAACCTGTCCGCGGCGTGATTGCTGTGGCGAATACGCGCGCGCTGGTCGAGGATAAACGCAGCCAGGGCCATGCGATCCACCGCCGCTGCAAACAGGGAACGCTCGCTCTCCACCCGGGCGATGCGCGCCTGCAGGCGGATGGTCTGCTGGATGTGGGGCAGCAGGCGCAGGCACAGCGCCTGCTCCGCCGGGGAAAAGTTGTCGCGCCCGATGACCCGGGCGAAGCGCAGGCGTGCACTGTTGCCCAGCGCATCACCGAGATCCGCCCCCATCAGATGCCGGATGCCGGTGGTTTCCACGTACTGTCGATAATAGTCGGAATTGTAGTAGTCATCCGCTGCCATGAACTCGTCGACCGTATAGACCTGTCCCGGCGGCAGGTTGATAAATGGATCCAGCGCGAAATAGCTCTCGTTGTAAGCGGAGTAGACCGCCGGTGACAGCACCACCGAATTGATCACCAGGCCGGCATCGCCTTCCCTGGGTGCGCGCAGGATCAGGGTGACGAAATCCGCAGACAACGCCTCACCCAGCAAACACAGAAACTCTTCCCAGGGCGGCTCCGCCACGGGCCCCCGGGACAGCGCCAGCAACAGCTCGTTCATGGGTTCTGAAATCTGGTAGTCGCGCATGGGGGACCCGACAGTAAAGCCGCGATTGTCCTGCGTCCATGGATGGCGGTCAAACGGCTCCCCTGGAGGCCGGAGTTGATCAGCCACGCAGGCGGGCAATGGCGGCCGCGGCCAGGGCGTCGTCCGCGGGATCCTCGGGCATGGGAAAGGTAATGCTGTGGGCCAGGCCCGCGTAGCGCTCGCGCAACACATCGGCAATCATGGCGTAGCTGCCGCGGGGCACAAACTGCTCGAGCATCTCGTCGCTGACGATGTCCTCAAGATCCTGCCAGCGGCCTTCGCGGGTCAGGTCCAGCAGCTGCTGGCCCTTGTCCTGCCAGCCGAACAACTCCAGGCTGGGCCAGTAGGCGGGGGTGGAATACAGAAACCCGAGCAGGCGGCGCTGCTTTTCCCAGGCGCCGGCCACCGCCTGTGCATCCCGCCCGGTGGCGATCAGGGGCCCCAACACCAGGCGAAAGTCAGCCGCGTTGCGGTGCGCCTGCTCGAAACCGCCTCGCAACCGCGGCAGGCACACCTCGCGAATGTAGGCGGGCGGCGTGTTGGTCGGATGGGTGATCATGCCGTCCGCCACCCGCCCCACCATGCGGGTCATGGCGGGCCCTACGGCGCCACAGAGTACCGGGATGTGCGGGTGCGCAATCGGGCCGGGATTGAAAAAGGGTTGCAGACGGGTGAAGCGGTAGTGCTCGCCCTCAAAGCACAGGCGCTCGCCGGTCTGGAAACTGTGGAAGATCGCTTGCAGGGACTGCACATACTCACGCAGCTGCGGTACCGGCGCCACCCAGCGCGCCGAGTAACGCTGTTCGATGTTCTGTCTGATCTGGGTACCCAGGCCCAGTTCAAAGCGGCCAGCGGACATCTGCTGCAGGTCCCAGGCGGCGATGGCCACCGTCATCGGGCTGCGGGGAAAAGCCACCAGTACCGCAGTGCCGACCACCAGTGTCTGCGTGGCCTGCAGGGCCATGGCCGCCAGCAGCAAACCGTCGTGCACGGCATCCGGCACCTGCAGGCCGTCAAAACCCATCGCCTCGGCGCGCGCCGCATGAGCGCCGATGGCGCCCGGGCCCATGGATTCCGGCGTTGTGGCATACACCTTGAACATGACTTGACCTCACTGAATTCAAACAGCTAATGTTGCTGCCACACTACAAGCCTGTAGGCAGCAGGGCCAATCTGATCCGGCTCCTGCGCCGCCACGGCGTCTATTCCGACCAGTACCGGAGCACAGCCATGACCCAGCGCAAAGTCGCCTTCATCACCGGCGCCAGCCGCGGTATCGGCGCCGTCACCGCCATCGCCCTGGCTCGCGCCGGCTATGACCTGGCTTTGACAGCCCGCACCCTGCGGGAGGGTGAAGAGCACGAACACGGGAGCTGGGAGTCGAAGGCCAGTGCCCTGCCCGGCAGCCTGGAAGCCACCGCCGCAGCCGCCCGGGAGCACGGCGCGGATACCCTGCTGTTGCGTTCCGACATCCTCGACACTGCCAGCGTACTGGCGGCCGCCGACCAGGCCCTGGCGCATTTCGGCCGGGTGGACCTGCTGTTCAACAACGCCTGCTACCAGGGCCCCGGCAACCTGCAGCGGGTACTGGATGTCACCCCGGAACAGGCGGAGAACGTCTATCGCGGCAATGTCCTGACGCCATTGGCGCTGGTACAGAAACTGCTGCCGGGGATGCTGGAGCGCGGCGCAGGCAGCATCATCAACATGGTCTCCGGTTCCGCCCTCGCCGACCCGCCAGCCCCCGCGGACCAGGGCGGCTGGAGCTTCGTCTACCCCTCTTCCAAGGCCGCGCTGATCCGCATGGTACCCAGCCTGCGGGTGGAACACGCCGACAGCGGCCTGCGCTTCTTCAGTGTGGAACCGGGTTTCGTGCTGACCGAGGTCATGAAAGCCAACGGTTTCGGCGTCGACATTCCCACCCTCTATAAACCCACCGCGCCGGAAGCCATTGCCGATGTGGTGGTGTGGCTGGCGGAATCCGATGACGCCCTCGCCTGGCATGACAAGGGCGTGATTCGCGCGCCCCAGTTGCATGCCAGGCTGTTCAGCCAATAAGCGCCGGAATCCGCCTGCAGGCGTGGCATCGCCGTCTTGAAGAGCGCTGGCTCAAGGCTTCCAGGGCACGCCATTGATATGTCCACCGCCGTCGACATACAGGGTATTGCCGGTCATGTAGCGTGAGCCCTCGCTGGCGAGAAACAGAACCACCGGCGCAATATCCTGTTCCGGGTCGCCACTGTAGCCCATGGGAATCATCTTCTGGATCCCGGCCATCATCTCCGGCATTTCCGCCATCCGCGCCTTGAATGCCGGCGTCGCCGCCCCCGGGCAGATCGCGTTGCAGGTGATGCCGTCCCTGCCCCACTCCACCGCCGCCGTGCGCGTCAGGGTGCGCACCGCTTCCTTGGCACAGTTGTAATCCACCGTGCCGGCGTGGGCATTGACGCCGTTCAGCGAGCACATGTTGATGATCCTGCCCCAGTGCTGCGCCGCCATGACCGGATACACCGCCTGCATGGCGGCCAGCACCGCGTGAAAGCCTGCCGTCATCGAGCCGGCGAGCCGCTCATCGCTGATGCCGCTGACACTGGTGGCACCGCTGCCGGTGGGATAGGCGTTGTTGACCAGTACATCCACGCGACCGAATTCGCTCAAGGTTCGCTCGACCATGGCGCGCACGCTGGCCAGGTCGCCAACGTCGGTCTCGATGAAGCGCCCCTGGCCGCCGAGGTCGGCCAGCGAGTCGGCAACGGCCTGGCCGCGCTGCCGATCTATTTCGGCTACCACCACGGTCCAGCCGGCACGGGCAAAACTGCGGGCAACGCCCTCGCCGATGCCGCCACCGGCGCCGGTAATGATCACGATCTCAGGGTTGTGCATGATTCAGCTCCTGCTCAGATGGATTTCACTGCCGCCGGCATGCGAATCATCGGCAGCAGCACCAGACCCACCAGCAGCGCCACCACAAAGCCGAGAAACGCACCGCTGTAGCTGCCGGTGGCATCACGCACCAGTCCCGCCAGCGGCGGACCGAGCAGGGTCATCGGCATGATCACGGGGTTCATCATGCCCATCACCCGACCGTAGTTGGCGGCGCCGAACAGCACCGCCAGCAAGGCCCCCCAGACTGGCAGCATGCCACCGGCGGCAAGACCGATACTGATACTGCCAAACAGCAGCATGCTGTAGCTGCCGCCGACGACGTAGAACACCAGCCCGGCGATCACCAGGGCCATGGACGCAGCGAGTCCGGCCCGCAGGTCGACCCGGTCGGCAATGGCGCCGAAGCCCAGCTTGCCGGCGATGCCGGCCAGTGCGATCGCGGAAATCAGAAAGGCTGCCCGCTCCGGTGTCGAACCGGCATCCAGGGCAAAGGGCGCCAGGTTGGCCAGCAGCGCGGAATAGACGCCGAACAGCAGGCTGATGGAGAGTGCCACCAACCAGAAGTTGCGCTCCCGCAGCAGCGCGGCCGTGGACAGGGGCGGCGGCAGCGGGCCGCTGCTTGCCGGTGGCGCATCGCCATCTGGATGCAGGCCCCGATCGGCGGGCCGGTTGGCAACCAGCCAGACCGCGGGCAGGGTCAGAAGCAGGGAACCGAGACCGAGCATCCGCAGGGCGCTGCGCCACTCGAAACTGTCGATCAGCCACTGCACCAGCGGCGGGAACACGAAGCCGCCGACCGAGGTCCCGACGGCAGCAATACCCAGGGCCATGCCGCGGCGACGGCTGAACCAGCGCGCCAGCAGGGTCGACGTCGTCAGCGGCCCCAGCAGATTGATACCCAGCATCATCAGGGCAGCATAGATGATCGGCACCTGCCAGCTGGCAGTGGTGAAGGACAGCAGTATGTAGCCCAGGGCAAGGCCCGCCGCGCCCAGGAACATCATCAGCCGCAGCGACCAGCGGTCGATCAGGCTGCCCATGAAGGGCGACAGCAGGCCACCCGCCAGGGTCATGCCGGTAATGCCCAGCATCATGGTCATGCGGCTGGCGTCGAAGGCTGCGCCCAGTGGCACCGCCACCACACTGTAGGAATACATGATGGCCCCACTGCTGACCATCAACACAAGGAACGCGGCACCGACCAGTAACCAGCCGTAGAACATTAGGAGACTCCCCTCAAACCGGCATGTACTCACCGCCGTTCACATCCAGTCCGGCGCCGGTGACCACGCGCGCATAATCCGAGGCCAGGAACACCGCGGCCTTGGCACAGTCACCGTCGTCGGGAATGTGCCCCAGGGGTATGTTGCGGGTGACCTCGGCGATGAGCTCTTCCTGCGGGCGCCCACTGGCCTGGGCCTGCCAGTCAAAATAACCCGCGACCGCCGGTCCCCACATCCAGCCCATGTGGCAGCTGTTGACCCGGATATTGTCCTTCCCCAGCTCCAGCGCCAGATGCTTGGTGGCATTGCGCAGCGCCGATTTGGAGGCGCCATAGCCTCCCTGGGTCGCCAGCGGCTTGTGCTCCACCATGGTGGCGATCATGACGATGGCACCGCCGCCACCGGCGCGCAGATGCGGTATGCAGGCCTGGGTCAGCTGCATGGTGCCGAAGAAGTTGACCTCCATGCTGCGGCGCCAGCCGTCCAGGTCTGCCTCCGCGATGGGTTCGAAATTGCCGGGGTCATAGGCGCTGTTGAACAGCACATCGATGCGGCCAAAGGCTTCCATGGTGGCGCTGGCGAGTGCCTCGCACTGGTGCTTGTCGGCGATATCCGTCACTACTTTCAGGGTGCGGGTGCCGAGGCCGAGGGCCTCGATCTCAGCCTCGGCGGTATCCAGCTTGGCCGGGGTGCGGGCCGCCAGCACCACGCCCGCGGCGCCCTCGCGGGCAGCCAGGGTGGACAGCTCCTGGCCCAGACCCGGACCAATCCCGGAAACAATCACGATCTTGTCTTTCAGCAGCATGACAGACACTCCTCGGTTCTTATCGTTGGCAGGCAATGGAGCTCGATTCTGGCCGCTGGAGGATGTGGGCGCAATGCAGGAGCCGAGGTAGCGGGAACTGGTGCAGCAGATCGAACCGGGAACGGCGCCCGGCCGGCACTGGCGCGGAACCGGGGATATCAGGCGTAGTGCAGGGCGACGCGGTCGTTGCCGACACAGTCCCGCAGCTGCTGCAGGAGATCGTCGCTGGGCACCACGGACCAGCGCTCGCCCAGGCGCACCCGGGCGCGATTGCGGGGCTGGCGATACAGCAGCGACACCGGGCAGCTGCCACCACCGGCACCCTCCAGGGTCCGGGCCAGGCGCTCGGCCAGCTTCTCGTCCAGCATGTCCTGCCAGACCTCGATGGTGAGCTCGGCGGCGAAGGATTGCCGCGCCTCAAGCAGGCTGCGAACCTCCTTGGCACGGACCGACAGGCCGCCGGAGTAATCGTCATGGGCAACGCTGCCCTCGACAATCACGATCTGGTCCTTGGCCAGGATCTCGCGTTTCTCATTGAAGGTGTCGGCGTAGACCGTGACCTCGATACGCGCGCTGCGATCATCGAGCTGGAGGATGGCCATGGTGTCGCCGCGCCGGGTCTTCATGGTCCGCGACGCCACCACCAGCCCCGCCAGCATCTGCGTACCCTGCTTGTCCGCACGCAGGTCGGCGATGCGGGTGGGCGCGAACTTGCGTACCTCCTGTTCGTACTCGTCAATGGGGTGGCCGGTCACATACAGACCCAGCGTGTCCTTTTCGCCACCCAGGCGCTCGCGCCCGCTCCAGGGACGCACTGCACGGAACCCGGCATAGACGTCACCCTCGGCACTGACCGGCCCCGGCACCACTTCGCCGAACAGATCCGCCATGCCGCTGTCCCGGTTGCTGGCGCTCTGCTCCGCGGTCTTCAGCGCATCGTCCAGTGCCGCCATGAGCACCCAGCGCTCCACCCCGAGGCTGTCGAAGGCGCCGGCGCGAATCAGCGCCTCTATCGCGCGGCGATTGACCTTGCGCGGATCCGTGCGGATGCAGAAATCGAACAGGTCCCGGAACGGGCCGCCCTCCTGCCGGGCCCGCAACAGATTTTCCACCGGCCCTTCGCCAAGCCCCTTGATCGCCCCCAGGCCATAGATGATGTCGTTGTCGGCATCCACCGTGAACATGTACTGGCCTTCGTTGACATCGGGCAGGCGCAGTGCCAGCTTCATCGCCCGGCACTCCTCCACGAACACCACGATCTTGTCGGTGTTCTGCAGTTCCGAGCTCATTACCGCCGCCATGAAGTGCGCGGGATAGTGGGTCTTGAGCCAGGCGGTCTGGTAGGACACCAGCGCATAGGCGGCGGAGTGGGACTTGTTGAAACCGTAGCCGGCAAACTTTTCCACCAGGTCGAAGATCCTGATCGCCAGCTCGCCATCCACGCCCTTGTCGCGCGCGCCCTGCTCGAACACCGCGCGCTGCTTGGCCATCTCCTCGGGTTTCTTCTTGCCCATGGCCCGGCGCAGCAGGTCGGCCTCGCCCAGGCTGTAGCCGGCCAGCTCCTGGGCTATCTGCATCACCTGCTCCTGGTACAGGATGATGCCGTAGGTAGGCTCCAGGATCGGTTGCAGCAGGGGGTGCTGGTACTGGGCATCGGGGAACGAAATGGCCTCGCGTCCATGCTTGCGATTGATGAAGTTGTCGACCATGCCCGACTGCAGCGGCCCCGGGCGGAACAGGGCCACCAGGGCAATGATGTCTTCGAAGCAATCCGGCTGCAGGCGCTTGATCAGATCCTTCATGCCGCGGGATTCGAGCTGGAACACAGCGGTGGTTTCCGCCGCCTGCAGCAGCTTGAACGTGGGTTGGTCGTCCAGGGGAATATGCGCGATATCCAGCGCCGCCTCGCCCTGGCCGCCGCGCACCGCATTGATCATGCGCACCGCCCAGTCGATGATGGTCAGGGTACGCAGGCCGAGGAAGTCGAACTTGACCAGCCCCGCTTCCTCGACGTCATTCTTGTCGTACTGGGTCACCAGGCCGGCGCCGGTCTCGTCGCAGTACAAGGGCGAAAAATCGGTGAGCTTCGAGGGCGCGATCACCACACCACCGGCGTGCTTGCCGACGCCGCGGGTAATGCCCTCCAGCTGCAGGGCCATGTCCCAGATTTCCAGGGCCTGGCTGTCTTCCTCAAGGAAGCTGCGCAGCACCTCCTCCTGTTCCAGCGCCTTCGCCAGGGTCATGCCCACTTCGAAGGGAATCATCTTCGACAGCTTGTCCGCCAGGCTATAGGGCCTGCCCTGCACCCGCGCCACATCGCGTACCACCGCCTTCGCGGCCATGGTGCCAAAGGTAATGATCTGGGATACCGCCTCGCGGCCATAGGTCTCGGCCACATAGTCGATCACGTGGTCGCGCTTCTCCATGCAGAAGTCGACATCGAAATCGGGCATGGACACCCGCTCCGGGTTCAGGAAGCGCTCGAACAGCAGGTCGTACTGCAGCGGATCGAGGTCGGTAATCTCGAGGGCATAGGCGACCAGCGAGCCGGCGCCGGAGCCGCGTCCGGGCCCTACCGGGATCTCCTGCTGCTTGGCCCAGCGAATGAAGTCCATCACGATCAGGAAGTAGCCCGGAAAGCCCATCTGGACGATGGTTTCCAGTTCAAAGTCCAGCCGCGCCCGGTACTCGGCCTGCTTGCCGGCGAATTCCGCAGAGTTCAGATCGAAAAGTGTCGCCAGGCGCCGATCCAGACCCTCATGGGAGAGCTGGCGAAAATACTCGTCCATGGTAAGACCGGCAGGCACCGGATAGTCCGGCAGATAGGGCTTGCCCAGTTCCAGTACCAGGTTGCAGCGCCGGGCGATCTCGACGCTGTTGGCGAGGGCCTCGGGAATGTCGGCAAACAGCTCGGCCATTTCCCCGGGCGTTCGCAGGTACTGCTGCTCCGTGTAGGCGCGAGCCCGGCGTGGATCGTCCAGGGTCCGGCCCTCGCGGATACAGACCCGGGCTTCGTGGGCCTCGAATTCGCTGGCATCGAGAAAGCGCACATCGTTGGTGGCAACCACCGGGCACTGCAGTCGCGACGCCAGCTCCACGGCGGCGTGCAAATGGGTCTCGTCACCTTCGCGGCCGGTGCGGTGCAGCTCCAGATAGAAGCGCCCGGGATACAGTGACATCCAGTACCTGGCGCGCTCCTCGGCGAGGGCCGGGCGCTCGCCCAGCAGTGCCTGGCCGACATCGCCGGCGGCGCCGCAGGACAGTGCAATCAGGCCGTCGCTGCGCTCGGCCAGCCAGGCCTTGCGTACCCGGGCCACACCCAGGTGCTGGCCCTCGGTATAGGCCCGGGAAATCAGCACCGTGAGATTGCGATAGCCGGTGTCGTTCATGGCCAGCAGGCACAAAGGATAGGCCCGCTCGGGATCGTCCTCGTCCAGTACCCGCAGATCCACCCCGAATATGGGCTTGACCCCGGCGGCGAAGGCTGCCTTGTACACCTTCACCAGGGCATAGAAATTGCAAAGGTCGGTCACGCCAACCGCGGCCATTCCCAGTGCCGCGACCCGCTCGACCAGCGGCTTGACCCGCACCAGTCCGTCGACCAGGGAATATTCAGTGTGCAGCCGCAGGTGTACGAAGTCAGTCATCGGGGCAGTTTACCCCGCGGGCGTCCCCGGCAACAGGGCTTTGACCGGCGCAAAGCTGCGCCGGTGTACCGGCGTCACCCCGAGCCTGCGCAGCGCCTGCAGATGGGCCGCCGTCGGGTAGCCCTTGTGGGCAGCAAAACCGTAGCCGGGATACAGAGCGTCGAGGGCCACCAGCTCCCGGTCGCGCTGCACCTTGGCCAGGATGGAGGCGGCGGCGATCGCCGGCACCCTGTCATCGCCCCCGACGACAGGCTCGGAGCGGTAATCCCAGCGCGGCAGCCGGTTGCCATCCACCAGCACGCAGTCGGGCTGCGGGTCCAGCGCCCGCACCGCCCGGTGCATGGCCAGCAGGGAGGCCTGGAGGATATTGAGCGCATCGATCTCCGCCACCGAGGCCCGGGCGACCGCCCAGCCCAGGGCGTGTTCGCGGATCTGTGCGGCGAGCGCCTCGCGGCGGATGGGACTGAGCTTCTTCGAGTCCCGCAGACCCGGGATCGGTCGGGAAGGGTCGAGGATTACCGCCGCGGCGACCACGTCCCCGGCCAGCGGACCGCGGCCTACCTCGTCCACGCCGGCCAGACCGGGCGCGTGACAGTCAATGGTAAACAGCATGCTAATGAGCGCGATTCTCCAGCACGGCCGCAATGGCGTCTGCACAGCGTTCGCCAAAGCCCAGCGCCAGCGCCTGGTGAATGGAGGCAAAGGCCTGCTGCTGCTCCCGGGTAACGTGGGAGTTATAGAGCAGTGGCTGCACGGCCGCCACCAGGGCCTCCACCGTTGCCGCCTCCTGGATCAACTCCGGCACCAGCGCCCTGCCTGCCAGAATATTCGGCAGCGCCGCAAAGGGCGTCTTCACCAGCCGCGACACCAGGGCCCAGCTCAGCGGTGACATGCGATAGGCCACAGCCATTGGGCACTGTACCAGCAGTGCTTCCAGAGTCGCCGTACCGGATGCCAGCAGGACCGCGTCCGCGGCCATCATCACCTCCCGGGAACGACCCTCCACCAGGGTCAGGGGCAGCCCGGAATACGCGGGCAGCAGGGCCTGCAACTGCACCAGCCGCTCGGGGCTGGCAGCAGGCAGGACCAGGCGAAGCTCGGGGTCGGCCCGCGACAGACGTTGGGCCGTTGCCAGAAACAGTGGCGCCAGCAGCCCCACCTCGCCACCGCGACTTCCGGGCAACAGTGCCAGCAGGCGGCCCGTGGCGGGCAGTCCCAGGGCGGCGCGGGCGGCGGCACGGTCACTCTGGATGGGAATTTCATCGGCCAGCGGGTGGCCGACAAAGTCGGCGGCTATTGCGTGCTGCCGGTAGATGGCAGTCTCGAAAGGAAACAGGCACAGCATGCGGTCGACAGCGCGGGCAATCTTGCGGATACGGCCCCGGCGCCAGGCCCAGACCGAAGGGCTGACCAGATGCGCCGTGGCAATCCCGGCCCGGCGCAGTTGCCACTCCAGCCGCAGGCAAAAATCCGGCGAGTCGATGCCGATGAAGATATCCGGTGGGTTGGCGAGAAAGTGCCGGTAGACGCTGCGGCGGATGCGCAACAGCTCCGGCAGGCGCTTGAGCGGCTCCACGAAGCCCATCACCGACAGGCGCTCCATGGGAAACAGGCTGTTGAGACCCTGGGCCTGCATCAATGGCCCGCCAATACCTTCTATCTGGAGTTCCGGATAGCGCTTGCGCAGGGCGGCAAGAAGCCTGGAGCCGAGAATGTCGCCGGAAGCTTCGCCCGCCAGCACACCAATGCGGAGGCTGTGCTCTGCCACTACCGTACGATACCGCGCTCCGAGGCGCGTATGGAGTCGATCATGACCTGCACTTCCGGCGTGTCACTGAGCATCGTTTCCAGCCTTTGAATCGCCAGTTCCAGGGTCAGCCCCTGGCGATAGACAATCTTGAACGCGCGCCGCAGCTGGCCGATGGCCTCCGACGAGAATCCCCGCCGGCGCAGGCCTTCAATATTAATGGTCTTGGCTTCCGCCGGTGCGCCGCTGACCGTGACATAGGCGGGCACATCCTTGCCGATCGCCGTACCCATGCCGCTGAAGCTGTGAGCGCCAATCTTGCAGAACTGATGCACCAGCGTATAGCCACTGAGAATTGCCCAGTCACCGATCTTGACGTGTCCCGCGAGCGCGGTGTTGTTCACCAGGATCGTGTGATCACCGATCACCGAATCGTGGCCGATGTGCACATAAGCCATGATGAGATTGTTGTTGCCTATTGTGGTCTCTGAGCGGTCCTGCACGGTACCGCGATGAATGGTCACGTTCTCGCGGATAATGTTGTTGTCGCCGATCACCAGATAGGTGGGTTCATCCCGGTACTTGAGATCCGGGGTGGCCTCGCCGATGGTGGAAAACTGGTAGATGTGATTGCCGGCGCCAATCCGGGTGGGTCCCTTGATCACGACATGGGATTCAATCTTGCAGCCGGGGCCTATCTCCACTTCCGGACCGATCAGGGTCCAGGGGCCCACCTCGACGTCGTCGGCGACGCGGGCAGAGGGATCGACGATGGCCTGGCTGTGGATCATGGCTCAGCGGTCGGCACAAAGGATCGTGGCGGAAGCGCAGAGCAAGCCATCCACATCGGAACTCACGGCGAACTTCCAGATGCCGCGCCGATCGGAGAGAATCCTGGCCCGCAGCATGACCTGGTCCCCGGGTACGCAGGGGCGCTTGAAGCGCAGGTCATCGGCGCCGACAAAGTAGTACATGGAACCATCGGCGGGCGTCTTGTTCATCGATTTGAAACCGAGAATACCGGCCGCCTGGGCCATGGCCTCCAGCAGCATGACGCCGGGAAAAACAGGCTGTTCGGGAAAGTGGCCGTTAAAGAACGGCTCGTTGATGCTGAGGTTCTTGCAGGCAACAATGGACTCGCCCAGATTGAGTTCCAGCACTCTGTCCACCAACAGGAAAGGATAGCGGTGTGGCAGGTGCTTGCGTATTTCCGAGATGTCCATGATCAAACTGCGGGTCCCCCAAGATCATTGCTGTTGTCGTTTTTCCAGTTCGGCAAGGCGCTTCTGAATGCTGTCCAGCTGGGCAAAGCGGACCGCACTGCGCTTCCAGTCCCGCGTTGAGGACATTGGCGTCCCGGAAGAATAAGATCCCGGTTCAGTAATGGACTTGGTCACCATGGTCATGCCGGTGATATGCACGTTGTCGCAGATTTCCACATGGCCGACCACTCCAACGCCGCCTGCCAGCGTGCAATTCGCGCCTATGATCGTGCTTCCCGCCAACCCCGTGCAACCTGCGATCGCGGTATTTTTTCCGATGTGGCAGTTGTGGGCGATCTGCACCAGATTGTCGATGATGGCGCCGTCCTCCACCACGGTATCCTCCAGTGCGCCGCGATCAATGGTGGTGCAGGCTCCCACCTCCACCCGGTTGCCGATGCAGACGCCACCGAGTTGATGGATTTTTTCCCAGCCGGCGGCCGAGGGAGCAAAGCCGAAGCCGTCTGCGCCCAGTACCGCATTGCTGTGGATGATACAGTGCTCACCCAGCTGCACTCCCCGGTACAACACCGCATTGGGATAGAGTCGACTGCCGGCACCAATGCGACAGCCGGCGCCAATATAGACATTGGCGCCAACCACGACATCCGCGCCCAGCACCACCCCCGCTTCGACAACCGCATTGGGCCCAACCGAGGCACTGCTGTCGATAGCACAATCCGGCGCAACCACTGCGCTGGGGTGCACACCCGCGAGCGCCCGCTCCTCACCGACAAACAGCGCGGTCGCACGGGCGAAGGTGAGATAGGGATTGTCAGACAGCAGACAGGCAACCGGGCACTGCTGCGCCTGCTCCGGGCGCAGGATCACTGCGGCCGCGCGCGTCTGCTGCAACTGGGCCAGGTATTTGCTGTTGGCCAGGAAGGAAAGCTGTTGTGGACCCGCAAGGGCCAGGGTCGAGAGACCGGTAACCCGCAGCTGCGGATCACCGGCCAGTCGCACCCCCAGGGTTTCCGCCAGCTCTCCCAGGGAGTACACGCCAGCGCTTACTCGGCGAAGGCCTGGTTCAGCTTGTCGGTCACCTTGGCGGTAATGCTGTAACCCGCATCCGCGTGAATCACGGAGCCGCGCTGCAGCAACAGGCCAATGCCCTCGGTAGTGATCAGTTCCTGCAGCACTTCCTGAACTTTGGCCGACATTTCCTGCAACAACAGCTGGCCCACTTCCTGCTCCGCCTGCTGCAGCTTGCCGGCCACATGCTCAAGATCGGCCTGCTTGCTGGCCAGACGACGCCGGGCCGCCAACTGCTGGTCCTGGCTCATTACCGCGGCGTCCTTCTGGAAATCCTGAACCATCTTGTCCAGCTCATCCTTCAGGCGATCGAACTCGGACTTGTCGGACTTGTAGGCATCGCTGTTGCGCTCGGCACCGAGGCGCTTCTGCGCGTGATCTGTCTGCAGGATAGCCTGCTCCAGGTTGACCACGGCGATCTTGCCCTGGGCCCAACCGATGGACGGCAGTAGCAGGGCGGCAGTTATCAGGACAGCTTTAAACACGTTAGACACAAGTATTCTCCAGTAGTGGAAAGAAAAAATCAGAAGCCCCGGCCCAGTGAGAACTGGAATATTTCCCGCTCATCCTGGTCGGACTCGTTCAGTGGCTTGGCAAGACTGAAGCTCATGGGGCCGAACCCGGTAATCCAGGTAACACCGACACCCACCGAGTAGCGCAACTCATCGGCATCAACGTCGAAACAGTTGAGCTGGTTGCGGGCACACTTGGTGTTGAACACGTTACCGGCGTCGATAAAGAACGCCGAGCGCAGCTTGCTGCGATCCTTGAGGAAGGGCAGCGGAAACAGGAGTTCCACGCTGCCCTCGATCAAGGCGTTGCCACCAAAGGGATCGGGCTCGGTATTCAGGGTATTGAACGACAGCTTGCCGGTCTCCGGATCGAGGACGTAGCCGAACAGACGGCCGTCCTCACCACCCACCTGCGTCGGCCGACCGTCCTCGTCAATTGCGGTCGCCGGCTGGCTGATATCGTACAGGCTTGCGGGGGTCCCGCGCGGCCCCAGGGTATTGCTCTCGAACCCGCGTACGGAGCCGAAACCGCCAGAGAAGAAGTGCTCAAAGAACGGCAGGTTGGTGGTACCGCCGTAGCCGTCGCCATAGCCCAGTTCGCCCCGCACGCGCACAATCCACTCGTTGGTTATGGGGAAGAAACGCTCGCCCCGGTAGACCAGCTTGTAGAATTCGGCATCAGACCCCGGAACAGCCAATTCAAACACCAGGGACTGGGAGGTGCCGCGGGTCGCGAGAATACCGCGGTTCAGAGTGGACTGGCTCCAGCTGAGGGAGGTGGTCCAGTTCAGGAACTGGTCACCATTGCGATCCAGGAAACCCTGGTCCGGCGGAATGGTCAGGGCATCCTGCGGCAAATCGGCAATCGGCAGGAAGGTTTCAGGCCCCGAATAGGTACCATCCGGCAGCCGCGTGCTTTCGTAGAAGCCGTCGACACCATCCACCAGGCGCGGACTCGCCTTGATTTCCTGTACCGCAAAGCGACCGGCGGTGATATCCGTGTTGGCCACGCCGAAGCTGAAGCCCAGACGCTGGGTTTCCTTGATCGGATAGCCAAAGTTCAAAGAAGCGCCGAGGGTGTCCGTGGTATAGCGCGCCACGTTGATTTCCGAGAGATCAGTGGAACGGTAGAACACGCTGAAGCCGCGGCTAACACCGTCTTCGGTGAAATACGGATTGGTATAGCTGAAATTGTACAGATCCTGAAACCGGGAGGAGTTAAGGCCAATCCCGATCCGGCGACCGGTGCCGAGAAAGTTGTCCTGTTGCAGGTTGAGACCGAAAATCAGGCCCGCATCCTGGGCATAACCAAAGCTGGCGCCAATACTGCCCGAGGATTGCTCCTCGACGGTGAAGTCGACATCGATAAGGTCGTCGTGCCCCGCCACCTCCGGTGTGTCGACGGTTGCCTTGCTGAAGTAGCCCAGACGCTCCAGCCGGATCCGTGACTGCTCGATGGCCGCTGCGGAAGCCGGGGCACTCTCCATCTGCCGCATCTCGCGCCGCAGTACTTCATCGGCCGTCTTCTGGTTACCCTGGAAGCTGATACGGCGGACATAGGTGCGCTTGCCCGGGTCCACAAAAAACTTCAGGGCGACGGTGTTATCGTCTTCATTGACTTCAGGAATACCGGTGACCTTGGCGAAATTGTAGCCTTCATTGCCCAAACGGCGGGTCATGAATTCCTCGGTAGAGGTGACCAGCTGCTGGGAAAAGGTCTGGCCTTCGGAGACAAGGACGTACCGACTGAGATCCGACTCCGGCAATACCAGGTCCCCGGACAGGTCGACATCACTGACGGTGAACTTTTCCCCTTCGGTGACGTTGGCGGTGATGTAGACCGCCTTCTTGTCGGGTGATACCGACACCTGGGTGGAATCGATGGAGAATTGCAGGTAGCCTCGATCCAGGTACCAGGAACTCAGGGCTTCCAGATCGCCGGTAAGCTTTTCCCGGGAATATTTGTCGTCATTGGTAAAGAAAGAAAACCAGCCGGTGGTCTTCAGTTCAAACAGGTCGGTCAGCTCTTCGTCGTCGAATATCTCGTTGCCGACGATGTTCATGTGCTTGATTGCGGCAACAGTGCCCTCATCGACATCGATATTGACAGAGACGCGGTTCCGCGGCTCGGGCAGGACTTCGGTCTCGATACTGGCATCGTAGCGGCCCTGCTGCACATACTGCCGCTGCAGCTCAAGCTGCATGCCTTCCAGGGTGGAGCGCTGGAAAACCTGCCCGACTGCCAGGCCGGCACCGCGCAAGCCGTCCAACAACGCCTCGGTCTCGATCGCCTTGTTGCCCTCGATATTGATCTCGCTGATGCTCGGCCGCTCGACCACAATCACCACCAGCACATTGCCATCACGGCCGATGCGGATGTCGTCGAAATTGCCGGTAGCAAACAGGCTGCGGGCAGCAGCGCGGATGGCTTCCGCATTCACCAGATCACCGACCGCGAGGGGCATGGCGGCAAACACCGAGCCCGCCGATATTCGCTGCAGGCCCTCGACCCGGATATCGGCCACGATAAAGGAGGCATCCTGGGACTGAACCAGGGGCGAGAGAACCAGCAAGATCGTTGCCAGTATCAGTTGCATGCGTTTCTTCAAAATATGTCCAACCACCGGATAAGGCCCGACCCCAAGGTCATGATTATGTAAGTACCGGCTGAATCTACCGGGCTACAGACGCGCAAAGTCGTTAAACAGCGCCAACGCCATGATCCCGAGGATCATGAACAGCCCCAGCTGATACCCCAATGCTTGTATTTTCTCGGGTACTGGCCGCCCTGCCAGCAACTCCATCGTGTAGTACAGAAGATGGCCGCCATCCAGCACCGGTATGGGCAGCAGGTTCAGCACCGCAAGACTGACGCTCAACAGGGCAAGGAAGCCAATCCAGGACTCCAGGCCCGACTTGGCGGAAGCGGACGCCACTTTAGCAATGGTAATGGGGCCACTCAAGTTTTTTGGTGAGATCAGGCCCTGCAACATCTTCTTGATTGAACTGAGCGTGAAGCTGGTGAGCTCACCGGTGCGGGTCACAGCGGCCCCCAGGGACTGCAGCGGCCCGCGCTGGAACTGGCGGACCATTTCCGGTGGCATGGCCGGCATGGCCACCGCAACGCCAACACGGCCCACCATCGCGCCGCTGGCATCCGCCTCGCCATCGGGCACGATGGTCGTGGTCTGCAGCTGGCCGTCCCGGCTCAGCTCCAGCTCGATCCGCTGCCCCGGGCGTTCGCGTACATAGTCCACCCAGTCCATCCACAGGGACATGGGAATGCCATCGGCGCGCAGCACCCGGTCGCCGGCCTGCAGGCCGGCGCGCGCCGCGGGGCTGTCAGCGACCACTTCGTCCACCACCGGCGGTACCTCCGGGGAGTACATGCTGATCCCCAGGCCACCGAACAGGTCCGGTTCTTCCTGCTCCGACAACCAGCGCTGCAGCGCCGCCTCGGACTGGTACAGCGTGTCCGACCCGGACTCCCTGACGGTGAACCGAATGCTGCCGGTATCCCCGATCCGGTCCAGCAGGCGGAAGCTCAGGGCCTGCCAGGTCGGGGTTTCCTCACCGTCGACAGCAACGATTTCCTGACCGACCTTGAGGCCCGCCGCGTCCGCCACCGAGCCGGATTGCACCGACCCGATCACCGGCGCATAGCCCGACTCGCCGCCCATGAACAAAATCCAGTAGGCGACAATCGCCAGGGCAAAGTTGGCCAGGGGGCCCGCGGCCACAACGGCAATGCGCTGCAGGACGGGCTTGCGGTTGAAGGCGTGCTCCAGATCCGCCGCAGCCACATCGCCCTCCCGTTCATCGAGCATCTTGACGTAGCCGCCCAGCGGTATCATCGCTATGCAGTACTCGGTGCCGTGCCTGTCGTGCCAGGTATACAGCGACTTGCCGAAACCAATCGAAAAGCGCAGAACCTTGACGCCACAGCGACGCGCCACCCAGAAATGGCCGTATTCATGCACCGCCACCAGCACGCCGAGGGTGATGAGGGTGATGCCGATGGTAAAGGCCAGATCCATTAACGCTCCAAACTTTCAAGGCTGCCGGCCCGCAACCGGGCCACCTGCGCGGCCGCCACCTGGCGGGCTTCACTGTCCGCAGCTTCGACCACAGCCAGAGAGGTCGGTTCAACAACAGCGACCTGTTCCAGGGTCGTCTCGATGACCCGCGGGATGTCGGCAAAACCGATACCACCACAGAGAAAGGCTTCCACGGCGACCTCATTGGCGGCATTGCAGGCGGCCATTGCGGTACCGCCGGCGGCAATGGCCTCGCGGGCCAGGCGCAGACAGGGGAAGCGGCCCTCGTCGGGCGCCTCGAAGTGCAGTTTCGACAACGCCACCAGATCCAGCGGAGCCACGCCCGACTCCATGCGCAGCGGCCAGCCGAGGCCGTAGGCTATCGGAGTGCGCATATCCGGGTTGCCCAGCTGGGCCAGAACCGAGCCGTCCGTATATTGCACCATCGAGTGAACGATGCTCTCCGGGTGCACCACGATATCAACCTGCTCCGGCGCCAGATCGAACAGCCAGCAGGCCTCGATAAGCTCCAGCCCCTTGTTCATCAAGGTAGCGGAATCCACGGAGATCTTTCTGCCCATGGACCAGTTGGGGTGTGCGCAGGCCTGGTCCGGGGTTGCTGCGGCAATCGCCGACGCAGTCCACTGCCGGAAAGGTCCTCCAGAGGCGGTCAGCAGGACCTTGCTGACACCCGCCAGTCCGGACCTGCCCTCTGCATCCACCGGCAGACACTGGAAAATGGCATTGTGTTCACTGTCTATGGGCAGCAGCAGTGCGCCCGCGTCCCGCACCGCCGCCATCAACAGGTGTCCGGCCATGACCAGCGACTCCTTGTTCGCCAGCAGGATCCGCTTGCCCGCCCGCGCCGCCGCCAGGGTCGAGGGCAGCCCGGCAGCGCCAACCACGGCCGCCATCACGGCGTCCACGGCCCCGTGGGTGGCGACCTGCTGCAGGCCCTCCGCACCCGCCAGCACCCGGGTGTCGCAGTTTCCGGCCAGCAGGACCTCCAGTTCGGCGGCCGCATCGGCGTCCATCATCACCGCGTAGCGAGGCTGAAAGCGCAGGCATTGTGCCGCCATGGCAGCCACCGAACGATTCGCCGCCAGCGCCCAGGCACGCAGCTGTTGCGGATGGCGCGCTATTACATCCAGGGTGCTGGCCCCGATGGAGCCGGTGCTGCCCAGCACCGCCACGTTCTGCACAGCCGCCATCGCTACCACCCCGCCAGCAACAGGCCGAGGGCAAACACGGGTGCCGCGCTGCAGAGGCTGTCAAGGCGGTCCAGCAAGCCGCCGTGCCCGGGCAGCAGGGAGCCGCTGTCCTTGACCCCGCTTTCGCGCTTGACCATGCTGACGGTGAGGTCACCGAGCACCGATGCCAGCGCCGTCATCAGCACGACCGCCACCACCGCAGCGAGGCTGACATGGGCCATCCGGGCAGGGATAACCCACCACAGCACCAGTGCCAGGGCGATGGCGCAGGCCATCCCCCCCCAAAAGCCCTCCCAGGTCTTGGCCGGACTGACCCGCTCCGCCAGTTTGTGACGGCCAAAGCGGGTACCGGCGAAGTAGGCGCCGATATCGGTGGCTGCAACCACCAGGACCAGGGCAACCATCAACAGGCCACCGCGGGGAAGGTTCAGCAGGTAAACCGCCGCCAGCCAGGCGCTGGACAGGATCAGCAGGCCCATCAGGCTGCGCATGATCCGGCTGTGCCAGAGTGCGGCGCTCGCCGGATAGCTCTTGACCCACAACAGGGAAAACGACCACCACAGGCAGGCGACCCCCAGCAGTGGCTGTATCTGTTCGCGCCGGGGCTCGCTGCCGAGCTCCACATAGACAAACAGGAACAGCAGTATTCCAGCAAGGGTCGCGGCGAACAGCAGGCGCGCAGCGGTGGCCTGCCACCCGGCCAGTCGGGCCCACTCCCAGGCTCCGAGAACCACCACCAGCGCAAAGGCCACAGCCAGGGCAATCAATGGCAGCAACAGCACCGCCGCGAGGAACAGACCCGCCATGCCGATAGCGGTAATCACCCGCTGCCTAAGCATCGCCGCCCACCCCCGACAGCAGGCCATCGGGCTCTCGCAAGCCGAAACGGCGCTCACGCCGGGAGTAATCCGCCAGCGCCCGGGCAAACTCGAGTTCGCCAAAATCGGGCCACAGGGTATTGGTGAAATAGAGCTCACTGTAGGCAAAGTGCCAGAGCATGAAATTGCTGATGCGGGCATCGCCCCCGGTACGAATACACAGGTCCGGCGGCGGCAGGTCACTGATCGATACCTCCCGGTCGACCGAGGCTTCGGTGATATCCTCCGGCTGCAGGGTCCCCGCCTGCACCTGCTCCGCAAGCCTGCGCGCCGCCTGGGCAATATCCCAGCGACCGCCATAGTCGACCGCAATCACCACTGTCGCCACGCGATTCTCGCAGGTCAGATATTCGGCATTGGTCATCAGCCGCTGCAGACGCTCGCTGAAGCGACCGCGCTCGCCAATGAAACGCAGACGGACGCCGTCCTTGTGCAACTCCCGCACTTCGCTGCGCAAATAGCGCGACAGCAGTGCCAGCAGTGCCCTGACTTCGGGTTGAGGGCGGCCCCAGTTTTCGCTACTGAATGCAAACAGGGTGAGCACTTCGACCTTGTGCTGGCGACAGGAACGCAGGATGCTGCGCACAGTCTCGACACCGGCACGGTGACCGGCGTGCCCGGGCAGGCCCTGGCGTCGGGCCCAGCGGTTGTTGCCGTCCATGATGACGGCAACATGGCGCGGCACCGCAGCAGGGCTGGTAACGATTGGCGTTTCGCGACTGGGCATACCCTGAACGGGACTAAATTTCCATGAGGTCGGCTTCTTTGTCCGCCAACATTTTTTCGATGCGTTCCACGTAGACGTCGGTCAGTTTTTGCACGTTGTCCTGGCCGCGACGCTCGTCATCCTCGCTGATATCCTTTTCCTTCACCAGTTCCTTGAGCATGTTCATGGCGTCCCGGCGGGCATTGCGGACCGACACCCGGGCAGCCTCGGCTTCGCTGCGGGCCTGACGGATAAAGCCCTTGCGGGTCTCTTCGGTCAGCGAGGGCATCGGGATACGGATCACCTCGCCGGAGGTGGCCGGATTCAGGCCGAGATCAGACTTCATGATGGCCCGCTCAATCTGGGGAATCATGGAGCGATCCCAGGGCGTCAGCGCCAGGGTGCGGCCGTCTTCCACGTTGATGTTGGCCATCTGGTTGAGCGGCGTCTCGGCACCGTAGTATTCGATCTTGACCGAGTCGAGAATACTGGGATGAGCGCGACCGGTGCGAATCTTGTTGAAATTGTGCACCAGAGCTTCGACGCTCTTCTCCATCCTGTCCCTGGCTTCGTTCTTGATGTCTTCAATCACTTTTTCTCTCCTCGCAATACCGGTCCGCGCTATTGGATCAAGGTCCCTTCCTGTCCGCCGCGCACAATACTGAGCAGCGCCCCACGATCCTCCATCTTGAACACGCGCACCGGCATCTTGTGGTCGCGGCAGAGACAGATGGCCGTGAGATCCATGACCTCCAGTTTCTTGTCCAGCACCTCGTCATAACTGAGGCGCTCATACTTGACCGCATCAGCCACTTTCATCGGGTCGGCCGAATAGACACCATCGACCTTGGTCGCCTTCAATACCAGTTCCGCGTCTATCTCGATACCCCGCAGGCAGGCCGAGGAATCGGTGGTGAAGAACGGGTTGCCGGTGCCGGCACAGAAAATCACCACATCGCCGTTGCTGATGGCGCGGATGGCCTTGCGCCGGTCATAGTGGTCGACAACCCCGCTCATGGGGATGGAGGACATGACCTGGGTGGCGATGTTCGAGCGCTCCAGGGCATCGCGCAGGGCCAGCGCATTCATCACCGTGGCCAGCATGCCCATGTGGTCACCGGTAACCCGGTCCAGCCCCGCCGCTTGCAGGGCAGCCCCGCGGAACAGATTGCCGCCGCCGACCACCAGCCCCACCTGCACGCCTATCCCCACCAGCTGGCCGATTTCCAGCGCCAGCTGGTCGAGTATTTTCGGGTCGATACCAAAGCTTTCGCTGCCGGTAAGGGCTTCACCGCTGAGTTTCAGCAGAATCCGCTTGTATTTCTTGTCACCCGCAGTCTGTGGCATGTCTGATTTCTCCCGAAGTCCAGCTATATTACAGGACAAAGAGCCAGCTCCCTAGTGCCCCGGTCCAGAATCTGTCGCGGCTGCGGCCGCCTGCTGCCTGCCGCAGACACAAAAAACGGGGCCTGGGCCCCGTCTCTGCTTGTCCTGCTGCCCCCTCAGCCCTTCAGCTGGGCGGCGACCTCGGCGGCGAAGTCAACCTGCTCCCGGGCAATGCCTTCACCCACCTCGAAGCGGACAAAGGACACAACCTCGGCACCGGCCGCGGCTACCAGCTTGCCGACGGTAATGTCGGGATCCTTGACAAAGGACTGCTCTACCAGGCTGTTCTCGGCCAGGAACTTCTTGATCCGGCCACCAATCATCTTTTCGATGATTTCCGCAGGCTTGCCGGAATCCTGCGCCTGCACCGTGTAGATTTCACGCTCCTTCTCAATCACTTCGGCCGGCATCTCATCGGGTGACACGACCTGGGGATTGACCGCGGCAACGTGCATGGCAACGTCCTTGGCCAGGTCCTGGTCGCCACCTTTCAGCTCCACCAGTACCGCGATACGGTTGTTGCCGTGGACATAGGCGCCCACAACCCCGGCATCGGCGGTGACCAGGCGGATGCGGCGCACACCGATGTTCTCGCCGATTTTCTGCACCAGCGCTTCGCGCGCCGCTTCCAGCTCGCCGGCCATCAGGGCCTCGACGTCGGTCTGGCGGCCTTCGAACGCCGCATCGACCACCTTTTTGACGAAGCCCATGAAGTTCTCGTCACGGGCGACGAAATCGGTCTCGCTGTTGACTTCGACTACCACACCATAGCTGCCGTCCTCGGCTATGCGGGTGGTAACAACGCCATCCGCGGCGGTGCGACCGGCTTTCTTGGCTGCCTTCATGCCGCTGGACTTGCGCAGCTCTTCAATGGCTTTCTCGACGTCGCCATCAGCGGCTGCCAGTGCTTTCTTGCACTCCAGCAAGCCGAGACCAGTGCGCTCACGTAATTCCTTGACCAATGCTGCAGACATGGGTGTTCCTCCTGCTGCGACCCCACACGGGGCGCTGTGTACTTGAACGTGTACCTCCGGACGGAGGCCGGGATGCCCCGGAGCAGCCTCGGCGGCCGCACCGGGACCGGGGTGCTTACTCGGCGGCCGCGGCAGGCGCCTCGGCGGCGTCCACTTCAACAAACTCGTCGCGGACAGCGCTCATGTCGCCGGCTTCAACCTTGCCTGCCAGGCAGGCATCTGCCACGGCGCTGACATAGAGCCTGACCGCGCGAATGGCGTCGTCGTTGCCGGGGATGACGTAATCGACACCGTCCGGGTTGCTGTTGGTATCGACAATGCCGATCACCGGAATACCGAGCTTGTTGGCCTCGGTGATGGCGATGCGCTCGTGGTCAACGTCAATCACGAACAGCGCGTCGGGCAGGCCGCCCATGTCCTTGATCCCGCCGATGCTGCGTTCCAGCTTTTCCATGTCGCGGGTACGCATCAGCGCTTCTTTCTTGGTGAGCTTGGCGAAGGTGCCGTCGGCCTGCTGGGCCTCAAGCTCGCGCAGGCGCTTGATGGAGGCGCGGATCGTCTTGTAGTTGGTGAGCATGCCGCCCAGCCAGCGATGGCTGACATAGGGCATCCCGGCCCGGTCGGCCTGCTCCTTGATGATCTTGCCGGCAGCGCGCTTGGTACCGACGAACAGGATCTTGTTCTTGTTGCCGGACAGCTTCTTGATCAGGGTCAGCGCTTCATTGAAGGCCGGCACCGTGTGCTCAAGGTTGATGATGTGGATCTTGTTGCGGGCACCGAAGATGTAGCGATCCATCTTCGGGTTCCAGTAACGGGTCTGGTGACCAAAGTGTGCGCCCGCCTGCAGCAGGTCGCGCATGCTTACTTGCGACATGGTAAATACCTTTGTATTGGGTTAATCCTCCACATATCCCGTGCGCCAAACCAGCCGTGGCCGGCACCCTGGCGCAGGTGTCGATATGTGTGCGTCGTTAGGGTTTTCTTCCTGCCGGGGGCCACCAGACGGCGGCGAGCCCGAAAAGAAGGCGCGCTTTATACCACAATTGGACCGAACTGAGAAGGCCATAGGCACAAACGTTCCGGGCCAGTGCAGTCGCGCCAATGGCCGCCGGGGTGCCGATTACTCACAAGGCACGCAGATGTTGTAGAATACACGCCTTTGGCCGCCAGCACCCTGGCAGTCCGGCTGCGCTCCCTCGCGGTTGCAATACATCCTGAAGCGAAAAGGCAAGCAATGGCAGTAACCATCAAGACCGAGGCCGAAATCGAGAAAATGCGGGTCGCCGGCCGGCTCGCAGCCGAGGTGCTGGAAATGATCGAGCCCCTGGTTGAACCCGGCATCACCACCGGCGAGCTGGATCGCATCTGCCACGAGCACATTACCCGGGTGCAGCAGGCCATCCCCGCACCGCTGGACTATCACGGCTTCCCTCGCTCGATCTGTACCTCGGTCAACGAGGTGATTTGCCACGGTATCCCCTCCGATACCAAGCGACTGAAATCCGGCGACATCATCAATATCGATGTCACCGTCATCAAGGACGGCTATCACGGCGACAGCAGCATCATGGTAGAAGTCGGGGAGGTTGCAGCCCACGCCCGGCGCCTGATCAAGGTGACCCAGGAGTGCCTTTACCGGGCCATCGAAATCGTCCGTCCGGGCACCACGCTCGGCGATATCGGTGCGGTAATCCAGCAACACGCGGAGAAGAACTATTACTCCGTGGTACGGGAATATTGCGGTCACGGCATCGGCCAGGTATTCCACGAGGACCCGCAGGTCCTCCACTACGGCCGCAAAGGCACCGGGCTGGTGCTGGAGGAGGGAATGACCTTCACCATCGAGCCCATGATCAATGCCGGCCGGCGTCACACCAAACTCAATCAGAAGGATGGTTGGACCGTGTCCACGCGGGATGGCCGCCTGTCCGCCCAGTGGGAACACAGCCTGGGGGTGACCGCCGACGGCTGCGAAGTTTTCACCCGGCGCAGCAATGAACACTTCTGAGCATACCCCGCCCATGACCGACCGGGATGACAGCCTGCCCCCGGAGCTGTTTGATCCGGGCGCCTTTGCGGCTGCAATCGGCCGCGGCGACACCCTGAAGATTGGCAAGCAGGCCCTGAAGGCCGCAGCCGACTATCTGCACGCAGAGTTCCGCAGTGGCACCCGGGTGGCGCGGCTGCTGCATCTGCGGGCGCAGTTCATGGATGCGCTGCTGGGCGCCCTCTGGGACAGCCGCGACTGGTCCGGGGTAGAGCCGGCCCTGGTCGCGGTCGGCGGCTACGGCCGCGGTGAACTGCACCCGCACTCGGATATCGACATCCTGGTGCTGCTGGGCGAGGACAGCGAGCGCTGCCACGAGCAGCTGGAACAATTCCTGACCCAGCTCTGGGACCTGGGGCTGAATGTCGGCCACAGCGTGCGTACTGTCAGCGAGTGCTGCAACAAGGCGCGCCGGGATATCACCATACTCACCAACCTGATGGAGACCCGGGTCATTCGCGGCCCGGAATCCCTGATGGAAGAAGTCAGGGAACGGACCAGTCCCGCGCACATGTGGCCCAGCGCCGACTTTTTCCGCGCCAAGCTGCAGGAACAGCGCGCACGCCACGCCAAGTTCGCCGACACCGAGTACAACCTCGAGCCCAACGTCAAGAGCTCACCCGGCGGCCTGCGCGACCTGCAGATCATCGCCTGGATAGCCGAGCGCCACTTCGGCGTTGACTCCCTGGAGTCCATGGACACCGGCGAGTTCCTCACTCCGGACGAACGCAAGATGCTGCTGCACGGTCGGGATTTCATGTGGCAGGTCCGCTATGCCCTGCACCTGAACGCCGGCCGTGAAGAGGATCGGCTGCTGTTTGATCACCAGCGTGAACTGGCCGCCATGTGGGGATTCCAGGATGGCGAAAAGCTGGCGGTCGAGCAGTTCATGCAGACCTACTACCGCTGGGCCCTGGCCCTGGGCGAGCTGAACGAGCTGTTGATCCAGAACTTTGACCAGGCCATCCTGCGGGCGGACACGGTGGATGACGTCAGGATCCTCAACGAGCGCTTCCAGGTCCGCAACGGCTACATCGAAGCCCTGCGCGACGACCTGTTCAGTACTGAACCCGGCGCCCTGCTGGAAATCTTCGTACTGGCGGGCCGGGAACCGGGGATTATCGGCGTCGGGACACCCACCATCCGTCTGATCCGGGAACACCGCCACCTGGTTAACAGCACCTTCCGCGCGGATCCGCGCAACCGCGCCAGCTTTCTGGAGATACTGCGCTCGCCCTACAACATGACCCGCCTGCTGCGCAGCATGACCCGCTATGGCGTGCTGGGCAATTATCTGCCCGAGTTCGGGCGCATCGTCGGCCAGATGCAGCACGATCTGTTCCACACCTACACCGTGGATGCGCACACCCTGGAAGTGATCCAGTATATGCGGCGCTTCCAGAAACCCGAATTCGACGAGCGCTTCCCCGTCTCCAGTCGGGTAGCCCGGCGGCTGCCGAAAATCGAGCTGCTGTATATTGCCGGCCTGTACCACGATATCGGCAAGGGCCGGGGCGGTGACCACTCGGAGCTGGGCGCGGTCGACGCCGAGCGCTTCTGCCAGGAGCATGGCCTCGACGAACACGACACCGGGCTGGTGGTATGGCTGGTGCAAAACCACCTCACCATGTCTGCCGTCTCCCAGCGCAAGGACATCTCCGACCCGGACGTGATCCAGCAGTTTGCCCACCACGTTGGCGACCTCGACCGGCTGGACTACCTGTTCACGCTTACCGTGGCGGACATCAACGGCACCAATCCCACGCTCTGGAATGCCTGGCGCGGCAGCCTGCTGCGCCAGCTCTATACCGGTACCCGCCGAGCCCTGCGCCGCGGTCTCGAGAACCCCGTCGACAAGCAGGTCTGGATTGAGCAGACCCGCAAGACCGCCACGGATCTGCTGGAATACCGCGGTTTCACTGTGGAGGAGCTGGAGGATCTCTGGCGCGAACAGGGCGAGGACTACTTCCTGCGGGAAAAACCCGAGGACATCGCCTGGCATACGGAAGCCATTGCCGGGCACTATGAGCGCGACCAGCCGCTGGTGCTGATCCGCAACAGCTCGGACTCCAGCGTGGCCAATACCACGCAGATCTTTATTCACGCCCGCAGCCACGCCCAGCTCTTTTCGCGTGTTTGTGCCGAACTCGAGCAGCTGGAGCTCAGCGTCCATGACGCCCGTATCTACAACGCCCGCGACGGCATGAGCCTGGACACCTTCTACGTACTGAACTCGGACGGCAGCTCCATTGCCGAGGAAAGTGCACGGCTGCGTCATATCAAGGACCACCTGAGCCGGGCCCTGGCCTCCAACCTGGACCGGGCACCCAATGTCCAGCGTCTCACCCCGCGCCAGATCAAGTCCTTTCTGGTGCCAACCGAGACCAGCATGTCGATTGACGAGATCATGAATGTCAGCGTGCTGGAAGTGTCCTCCCGCGATCGGCCGGGCCTGCTGGCCCGCATCGGACGGATCTTTGTCGACCACAACGTGGACCTGCAGGCCGCCAAGATCCAGACCTTGGGCGAGCGGGTGGAGGACGTCTTCTTTATCACCGACGCACAGCAACAGCCGCTGACCGATCCGGTATTGTGCGAGGCTATCCAGCGCGCCATTCGCGAACAGCTGGACGACCAGGCAGGGGATACCTGACCACCGATGAATACATTGCTGGACCGACTGCAACCCTACCCCTTTGAAAAGCTGCGGGCACTGTTCGCGGATCTGCAGCCACCTGCAGACCGGCCACACATTCCCCTGTCCATTGGCGAGCCGCGGCACCCTTCGCCGCAGTTTGTGCTGGATGCCGTGGCGGCACATCTGCCACTGCTGGCCAATTACCCGGCCACCCGCGGCGAGGACAGCTTGCGGGAAGCCATTGCCGCCTGGCTGCAGCGTCGGTTCCAGCTCACGGCCGTAGACCCGCAAACACAGGTACTGCCAGTCAACGGCACCCGCGAGGCACTGTTTGCTTTCGCCCAGGCGGTGGTGACCGCCGGCCCGGAAGCCATGGTGCTGAGTCCCAACCCCTTCTACCAGATCTACGAGGGCGCGACCCTGCTGGCAGGCGCCGAACCCGGTTTCGTCAATGCCACAGCGGCCAGCGGCCATTTGCCCGACTTTGCCAGCGTGCCCGAGAGCTGGTGGCGGCGCTGCCAGTTGCTGTATATCTGCAGCCCGGGCAACCCCAGCGGCGCGGTGATGTCGATTCCACAACTGCAGGCGCTGGTGGAACGGGCGCAAAAGTACGACTTCATCATCGCCAGCGACGAATGCTACTCGGAGATCTACAGCGATGAAGCGGCCCCGCCGCCCGGTCTGCTGCAGGCCTGTGCGCGCATGGGCAACGACAGCTATCGGCGCTGCGTCGTCTTCCACAGCCTGAGCAAGCGCTCCAACCTGCCCGGGCTGCGTTCGGGCTTTGTCGCCGGCGATGCCGCAGTACTCGCCGATTTCCTCCGCTACCGCACCTATCACGGTTGCGCCATGCCGCTGCACCATCAACATGCCAGCAGCGCCGCCTGGCGCGACGAGGAGCATGTGCGGGTCAATCGCCAGCGCTATCGGGAGAAATTCGACGCCGTGCTGGCCATACTGGCCGGGCACATGCAGGTGCAGCGCCCTGATGCCGGCTTCTACCTGTGGCCGGAAACCCCGGGCAGCGACACGGATTTCGCCCGCCAGCTCTATGCCCGACAACACGTGACCGTGGTTCCCGGCAGCTATCTGGCCCGGGACACCGACAGCGGCAATCCCGGCGCCAACCGGATACGCATGGCACTGGTGGCCTCGCAGGAGGACTGCGTGCAAGCTGCCCAGCGCATGGTGCAGTTGCTGGGGGCGCTGTAGCAGCATGCTGAGCAAACCCGAGCGGGTCGCCTTTATCCTCCAGCGCCTGCAGGCACTGTATCCCGAGCCGCCGATCCCGCTACAGCACAAGGATCCGTTCACGCTGCTGATCGCGGTCCTGCTGAGCGCCCAGTGCACCGACGAGCGGGTCAACCAGGTCACCCCTGCCCTGTTCGCGCTGGCCGACACCCCCGCCGCCATGGCAGGACTGGAAGTCGACCAGATCCGCGAGATCATCCGCCCCTGCGGCCTGTCACCGCAAAAATCGCAAGCCATCAAGCGCCTCAGCGAACTATTGCTGGAGGAGCACGGCGGCGAGGTGCCGGCGGACATGGAAGCACTCGAGCGCCTGCCCGGGGTCGGCCACAAGACCGCCAGCGTAGTCATGTCCCAGGCCTTTGGCATACCCGCCTTCCCGGTGGACACCCACATCCATCGCCTGGCCCAGCGCTGGGGCCTGAGCAGCGGCAAGAGCGTGGTCCAGACCGAGCGCGACCTCAAGCGGCTGTTCCCGCGTGAGTACTGGAATCGCCTGCATCTGCAGATCATCTACTACGGACGGGAGTTCTGCAGCGCGCGGGGCTGCGATGGGCGGGTCTGCGAGATATGCAGAACCTGTTACCCGGAGCGCAAGCACCCGAAACAGACGCGCAAGGCCTGAGGCTGTTGGCGCTTCGATTCCGAGGCGGCTGGGGCTCGCTTCGTCCGCGAGGCGGCTTGGCAACCGCTGTCTCACTCCGGAATCGGTTCGGGATCGCTTCGTTCTGGTAGCGGCCTGCAGCCGCTGCGTCGCTCCGGGATCCTGTCGAAGTCGCTTTGTTCGAGTGGCAGCCTTGCGGCCGCTGCGTCGCTCCGGGAGGCGCGGACTCCGATACTCCATTCCGGGCGCATGCGGCGCGCGTTCCCTCATTGTTCTTGCGCCGCCGTCTGGCCGCGCAAGGTGTGAGCGGGACTGGCACTTGCCATGGCGTCGGTGCCAGTTGAGTTGACCTGTTCCCACTTTCAGGGCTGGGGGCTGGCAGCTACTAAGACGATTGGGCGGGCGCACCGACGCCCTCCAAGTCCGTCTCGCAGCCCCCGCCCCCCGAATCAACGCGGGGTACAGGGGCCATCGCTCATGACTTCGCCTCTCGATAGCCCAAGCGAGGCATTGCAGCCTGAATCTCACCCACTGCCCCTCCTCTGACAGCGTACCGTGGCTCCAGCCTGCCCGCCGCGTTGATCCGGGGCGGGAATGTCCTTTTGCGGACTCGGAGGGCGTCGGCGCGCCCGCCGCCCCACACTTAGTGGCTGCCAGCCTGCAGCCCTGAAAGTGGGAACAGGCCAGCTCCAACACTGCCCCCGCCATGGCAGGTGCCGCACCCAATAACGATGTGCGTGGCCAGACGGCAGCGCAAGAACACAACGGGAACGCGCGCCGCATGCGCCCGTAGTGGAGCAAAAGGATCTTCCCGTGCCGGAGGGACGCAGCAGCCGAGAGGCTGCCGAGTCAACGAAGGCACCGGAGCGACGCAGCGGCCCTCAGGCCAGCTGCGGAAAAAGAACGTAAGGAATCAGCGCTGCCGCTGACTCTCTTCCACATCATCAGCAAGCCACGCCTTGATCAGAGACTGATAGGGCATATCACGTTTATTGGCTTCAATCTTGATTCGCTCCAGAAGGCCTTCGGGCAGCCGCAAGGAAATTGTCCTGGTTGATGGTTTCAAATGAGGAAGTACCACCGTCTGTGTCTTGTTCCAATCGACGTAATCGCTGGAGTCATGGCTTTCCCAGAACTCACGCTCTTCGGCTTCTGTATTGAACACAGGTGTTTTCTTCAGTCTACCCATAAAAGGCCCTCTCTTTCCGGTGCATATCTCGAGCCGAGATTACGCGTATCAGGCTTCCGGACTCGCGCAGGGTAAAAGTAACGTGAAGCCGTCGATCATCGTCGGTGCGACCCAGCGCATGCAACCGGGATTCCTGTTGACTGTGTTTCACATCTTCCACGACGAGCAAGGGCTGATTGAAAAAGATCTGTTCGGCCTCTGCCTGGGTAACGTAATGCTTGGCAACACTTTTTCGCGCGTTGCCGGCGTCCCACTGAAACCCGGTGACTTTCCGCCAATCGATCATCTTTGTATATTACCAGCATATACAATATCGGCAAGTGCACTGACTGTGTACTGCGGTGATGGAGCCTGCGCCTTGCTGCAGCAGCGGCGCGCGAGGGTCGCTCCGGGATCGTTCTGGGATCACTCCGTTCGCGAGGCGGACTGGCGGACTGCGCGTCCCGGACTGCGCGTCCCGGACTGCGCGTCCCGGACGCTTCGTTGACTCGGCAGCCTTGCGGCTGCTGCGTCGCTCCGGCACGGGTATGCTCCTTTTGCTCCACTGCGGGCGCATGCGGCGCGCGTTCCTTCAATGTTCTTGCGCTGCCATCTGGCCACGCACGCTGTGAGCTTTGACGGCATCTGGCATGGCAAAGGTGGTGTTGTAGGTCTCCTGTTCCCACTTTCAGGGCTACAGGCTGGTAGCCACTAAGGGGGTACCGTGATCGCACCGACGCCCTCCGGTCCGCAAAACGACATCCCCGTACCGGATCAACGCCGGTGGGAGACCGAGGCCACTGTACGTTGTCAGTGAAAGGCGTGGGAGTGTTGGGGGATTCGGGCGCAATACCATCCCAGACCCTCGCCGAGACGAAGTCGACGGTGCCCGAGTCAGGGTGCCCCCCGAATCAACGCTAGGTGCATGAGCCATCGCTCATGACTTCGTTTCCGATCTGCGCGAGCGAAGCATCACAGCTTCAATCCCGCCCACGTTTCCCGTGCCACTGACAACGTACCGTGGCTCCGCCTGCCCGCCGCGTTGATCCGGGGCGGGAATGTCCTTTTTCGATGAGATGGTCTCCTCCCTTCCTTCAGCATTCG
>CAXBCH010000012.1:0-98694 GCA_963974125.1 uncultured Haliea sp.
GGGCGTGGGCAGCCCCCTGGATGGTCCGTGAGCCATGCCCTACGCCGAACTCCACGCCCTCACCTGCTACAGCTTCCTGCGCGGCGCCTCCCATCCGCAGGAGCTGGTGCAGCGTGCGCAGGAGCTGGGCTACGCGGCGCTGGCCATTACCGACGAGTGCTCGTTGGCGGGGGTGGTCAAGGCCCATGTGGCGGCGAAAGCGGTGGAGTTGCCGTTGATCATCGGCAGCGAGCTGAACTTGGTGGAGGGCATTCGTCTGGTCGCGCTGGTGCCGAGTCGGGCGGCCTACAGCGAGCTGTCGGGGCTGATCAGCCTGGCGCGGCGGCGCAGCCCCAAGGGGGAGTACCGGGTGGCGCTGCGGGATGTGATTTTTCATCTCAAGCGCTGTCTGTTGATCTGGCTGCCGCGGGCGGAAGTGGCGGGTCGAGGCGTGGACCGGGCCGAAGAGGCGCACGGGAACACAGCCGACAGCGTCGAGTACGGCCATGGCCAGCAGCTGGCGCGCTTGTGCAAGGGCCGGGTCTGGCTGGGCGTCAGCCACCTGCTGGGCGGCGACGATGTGGCCCGGCACCTGCGATTGCATGCCCTGGCGCAGACCCTGGACCTGCCGATGGTGGCCTGTGGCGATGTGCAGATGCACATGGCTGCGCGCAAGCCCCTGCACGATGTATTCACCGCGCTGCGTCACAACACCAGTGTGGCCCGGCTCGGGCGCCGACGGTTGGGCAACAGCCAGCAGCACCTGCGGCGGCTGGACAAGCTCGAGCAGCTCTATCCCCCCGCCCTGCTGGCGGCGACGCTGGACATCACCCGCCGCTGCCAGTTCAGCCTCGAGGAACTGCGCTATGAGTATCCGGAAGAGGTGGTGCCGCCGGGGCAGACCGCAGGCGGCTACCTGCGCGAGCTGGTGGAGGCGGGCTGCACGGTGCGCTGGCCCGGGGGCGTCTCCGCGGAGACGCGAACGCGCATTGAATACGAGCTCGAGTTGATTGCGGAGCTGCACTACGAGTACTACTTTCTCACGGTGTACGATCTGGTGCGCTTTGCCCGCGAACGCGGCATTCTCTGCCAGGGTCGCGGGTCGGCGGCCAATTCGGTGGTGTGCTACTGCCTGTTCATTACCGAGGTATCGCCGGAGCAGGTATCGCTGCTGTTCGAGCGCTTCATTTCCCGGGAGCGGGACGAGCCGCCGGATATCGACGTCGACTTCGAGCACGAGCGCCGCGAGGAGGTCATCCAGTACATCTACGACAAGTACAGCCGCCGGCGGGCGGCACTGGCGGCCACGGTCATCACCTACCGGGCGCGCAGCGCGGTGCGGGACGTGGGCAGGGCCCTGGGGCTGGACGCGGTGTTCGTGGACGACCTGGCTAAATCCATGGCCTGGTGGGACCGCAGCTCGGACCTCAGCAAGCGCTTCGAGGAGCAGGGCGTGGCCGGGCACGGCCAGCTGGCGGCGCTGTTCCAGCAACTGGTGCAGGAGATTCTCGGCTTCCCCCGCCACCTGTCGCAGCACGTGGGCGGCTTCGTGATCAGCCGCGGGCCGATCTCCCAGCTGGTGCCGGTGGAGAACGCCAGCATGGTGGACCGCACCGTGATCCAGTGGGACAAGGAGGATATCGAGGCCCTGGGCCTGCTCAAGGTGGACATCCTCGCCCTGGGGATGCTCTCGGCGATCCGCAAGAGCCTGGCGCTGGTGCACCGGGATCACCCCCACATTCGCGAGCTCGCGGATATTCCCCGGGATGATGCCGCCACCTGGCGCATGCTGCAGCAGGCGGATTCGGTGGGTGTGTTCCAGGTGGAGTCCCGGGCCCAGATGTCGATGCTGCCGCGGCTGCGGCCTGCCTGCTTCTATGACCTGGTGATCCAGATTGCCATCGTTCGCCCGGGTCCCATCCAGGGCGACATGGTGCATCCGTTCCTGCGGCGCAAGCAGGGTTTGGAAGCGGTCACTTACCCCAGCGAGGAGATCCGCTCGGTGCTGGACCGCACTCTGGGGGTGCCCATTTTCCAGGAACAGGTGATCAAGCTGGCGATGGTGGCGGCGGGGTTTTCCGGCGGTGAAGCGGACCAGCTGCGCCGGGCCATCAGCAACTGGGGCAAGAACAGCAAGCTGCTGAGCTTCGAGCAGAAGCTGGTCCGGGGCATGATCGCGCGCGGCTACGAGGAGGATTTCGCCCACCGCCTGTTCGACCAGATCAAGGGCTTTGGCGGCTACGGTTTCCCGGAGTCCCACTCCGCCAGCTTTGCCCTGCTGGCCTGGGTATCGGCCTGGCTCAAGTGTCACCACCCGGCGGCCTTTTTTGTGGGCCTGCTGAACAGCCAGCCGATGGGCTTTTACTCCCCTTCCCAGCTGCTCCAGGATGCTCGCCGCCACGGGGTGACGGTACTGCCGGTAGATGTAAACCAGAGCACCTGGGACCACCAGTTACTCGCTGCCACCAACTCCGGGCAGCCGCCCGTGCGCCTGGGGCTGCGGCTGGTAAAAGGTCTGAGCCGCAACGGTGCCCAGCGCCTGGTGGAGGCGCGGGCGCGGGAACCCTTCCGCCAGATCAGCCAGCTGCGACAGCGGGCGCAGCTGGACAAGCGCGACCTGGAGGCGCTGGCGGATGCAGATGCGCTGGCTTCCCTCAGCGGCAACCGCTACCAGTCCCAGTGGCAGGTCATGGCCCTGGAGCAGCCCCGGCCCCTGTTGCAGGAGGAACAGCAACAGCCCGCCAGCTATTTCAATGACGGCATCCAGCTGCCGGCCCCGGCGGTGGCGGAAGAAGTGCTGGCAGATTACCGCGCTACCGGCCTGACCCTGCGCGCCCACCCCCTCAGCCTGCTGCGCGAGCAGTATCCCTTCAACCGCTGCAAGCGCCACGCGGACCTGGACACGGTGGCGAACCGGGGCTTTGTCCGCATCGCCGGCCTGGTCACCTGCCGCCAGCGCCCTGGCAGCGCCTCCGGGGTGCTGTTCCTGACCCTGGAGGATGAAACCGGCAACAGCAACGTGGTGGTATGGACCCGCACCCAGGAACATTTCCGCCGCGAGCTGATGAACGGCCGGCTGCTGGTGGTGAAGGGCACCCTGGAGCGCAAGGACGGCGTCACCCATATCATCGCCGGTGCTCTCCACGACTACAGCGAGGCACTGGCAGAGCTGCCGCTGCAGTCGCGGGATTTCCACTGAGCGGATACCGCCGGGGCGGCGCGGACCACATTGTGGCCACAAATGACCCTGTGCAGGCATGTTGCTTTTGGCATACTGCAACCCTTTTATCAGAGCAACAATGGAGAGGAGATCGCGCATGCCCTGTTTGCAGTACTCGTTCAGCCGCGCCCTGGCCCTGGCCGCCGCCCTGCTGGGCACGGCCACCGCACAGGCTGCCACCACTGTCATCCATGCCGGCACCCTGCTCGCGGTACCGGGCCAGCAACCGCTGACGGAGCAAACCCTGGTCGTTGTCGACGACAAGGTCAGCGAGATCCTGGACGGCTACCGGAACCCGGCAGAGATTGCGGAGGATGCAGAGCTCATCGACCTGAAAGACGGTTTCGTGATGCCCGGCCTGATGGACATGCATGTGCACCTGCAGGGAGAACTGGGCCCGCACAATGACAGCGAGGACCTGAAGTACTCCTCCCAGCTGGTACAGATGCAGTCGCTGATGTACGCCCAGCGGACCCTGCAGGCCGGCTTTACCACCCTGCGCGAGGCGGGCTCCAGCGAACAGGAAATGTACGCCGTGCGGGACGCCATCAACCGCGGCTGGATCGACGGGCCGCGCATTATCGCCGCCGGCGGTGTCGGAGTGACCGGGGGCCACAATGACGTCAGCGGCATGAAGCCGGAGCTGATGGAATTCTATACCGACAGCACCATCTGCGATGGCCCCTACGACTGTCGCCGCGCCACCCGGGAGGCGATCAAGTACGGCGCCGACCTGATCAAGATCACCTCTACCGGCGGCGTGTTGACCGACCGCGCCACCGGCACCGGCCAGCAGATGGAGATGGATGAGCTGAAGGAAGTGGTCAATGCCGCCCGCCGCATGGGCCGCAAGGTCATCAGCCACGCCCACCAGGAGGAGGGCATCATCGCCGCCCTGGAAGCGGGCGTCGACAGCATCGAGCACGGCACCTATGTCGGGCCCGAATCGATCAAGCTGTTCAAGTCCACCGGCGCCTACCTGGTGCCCACCCTGCTGGCGGGCCACACCGTGAAGATCATGGCGACGGAATCGGACTTCATGAGCCCGGCGATTCGTGAAAAAGCCATCCGTGTCGGCAACGACATGCAGGCAAACTTTGCCAGGGCCCACAAGGCCGGGGTGAAAGTGGCCTTCGGCACCGACACCGGTGTCTCCCGTCACGGCGACAACGCCATGGAGGCGATACTGATGCACGACGCGGGCATGACGCCGATGGCAATCCTGGTCAGCGCCACCGTCAATGCGGCGGACCTGATCGACATGTCCGCCAGCCTCGGCACCCTGGAGCCGGGCAAGCAGGCCGATATCATTGCCCTGCAAAACTCGCCGCTGGAAAACATCGAAAGCCTGCTGGACGTGGGCTTTGTGATGAAGGGCGGCAAAGTCTTCAAACAACACCTCGCACTCTGACAGGAGATCGCCGTGACCGGTGCCACAACCCAGCAGCAACAACCGCCCTTCAAGCCCGCCGACGTGCTTGACGCCCACATCATGGGCGACGAACGGACCATGTACGCCCTGTTTGACTACCTGCGCGCCAACGACCCGGTGGCCTGGGTAGAGCATCCCGACTACCGGCCGTTCTGGTCCCTGAGCCGCTACGACGACATCAAGCGTATCGGCAGCGAGAACGACCGCTTTCTCAGTGCGCCGCGCACGGTGCTGGTACCCACGGCCTTCGAGGAGGCGCTGCTGGAACGTTTTGGCACCCGCAACGGCCTCGAGACCCTGATCCACATGGACCGGCCCAAGCACCTGAAACTGCGCCGGGTCACCCGCGAGTGGTTCCTGCCCCGCTCCATCGAGAGCCTGACCGCCGAAGTGCAGGCGCTGTCGAAGGAATTTGTCGACAAGATGCAGGACATGGGCAGTGAGTGCGATTTTGTCCGTGACATCGCCCTGCTCTATCCACTGCGCATCATCCTCTCCATTCTGGGCCTGCCGCGGGAAGCTGAGGAGACCATGCTGAAGCTGACCCAGCAGCTGTTTGGCGGCCAGGACCCGACCCTGCAGCGCGGCGACAGCGAAACCGCCGGGCTGGACGTGCTGAATGACTTCGGCGCCTATTTCGGCGAGGTGATCGAGGACCGCAAGAAGAACCCGAAGGACGACCTGGCCACGGTACTGGCCAACGCGGAGGTGGACGGCGAGCCGATGAATGTGCTCGACCAGGCCAGCTACTTTATCATCACTGCCACCGCCGGCCACGATACCACCTCCGCGACCATCGGCGGCGGCATGAAGGCCCTGCTGGAGCACCCGGACCAGCTGGCCCTGTGGCGCGAGCGCCCGGATCTCGACAACGGCGCGGCCAAGGAGATCATCCGCTGGGTGTCACCGGTGCGACACATGGTGCGCACCGCCACCGAGGACCTGGAACTGCACGGTCGCCAGATCCGCTCTGGCGACAACATCGCCCTCTGGTACCCCGCCGCCAACCGCGACCCGGAAGTCTTCGACCACCCCAACCGCCTCGATCTGCAACGGGACCCGAAAATCCAGCTCGCCTTCGGTTACGGCTCCCACATGTGCCTGGGCCAGCATCTGGCGGCGCTGGAAGTATCCTGTTTCTTCCGCGAGTTGCTGCCGAGGCTGAAGGACATGGAACTCGCCGGTGACCCGGAGTGGGTCAAGGCGATCTTCGTCGGCGGCCTGAAATCGATGCCGGTGCGCTACACTCTGGACTGAACCGGTCGCAATGTTTGTTGCCAAAGTTGGGAACCGCTGACGTCAACGAGGTCGAAATGAAAACTTCGAGCATGCTGTTGGTGACCACTGTCCTGGCCCTGGCCCTGGCCGCGTGCTCGGGCACACCCCGGCCCATCGTCGACACCAAGGGTGTCGACATGAACCAGTACCACCAGGATATGGCTGAGTGCCAGCGCTTCGCCGCAGAGGTGAATGTCGCCGGCGGCGTGGCGCGCGGCGCCGGAGTGGGTGCGGCTGTCGGTGGTGCCATCGGCGCAGTGACCGGCAGCGGCACCGAAGGCGCGGCCACCGGTGCCATTACCGGTGGCGCCACCTCCGGCATCAAGAACGACCGCGAGCGGGAGCGGGTGGCCAAGAACTGCATGCGCGGCCGCGGCTACCGGGTGCTGAACTGAGCCGCGCTCAACCCCGGACCAGCGCCGCGGGCGCTCAGAACAGCTTGCGCCCCTTGTTGGCGGCGATGCGCATGCGCAGGGCGTTGAGCTTGATGAAGCCCTCCGCATCCTTCTGGTTGTAGGCACCGGCATCGTCCTCGAAGGTGGCAATGCTTTCGTCGAACAGGCTGTCGGCGGACTGGCGCCCGGCGAGGATGATATTGCCCTTGTACAGCTTCAGGCGCACCTTGCCGTTCACGTTTACCTGGCTCTGGTCGATTGCGGTCTGCAGCATCTGCCGTTCCGGTGACCACCAGTAGCCGTTGTAGATCATCTCGGCATAGCGCGGCATCAGGTCGTCTTTCAGGTGGGCGACTTCCCGGTCCAGAGTGAGGGACTCGATGGCACGGTGGGCCTTGAGCATGATGGTGCCGCCGGGGGTTTCGTAGCAACCGCGGGATTTCATGCCCACGTAGCGGTTTTCCACCAGGTCGAGGCGACCAATACCGTTGGCGCCGCCGATTTTATTCAGGCGTTCCAGCACGGTGGCCGGGCTCAGGCGCTCGCCGTCGATGGCGACAATATCGCCGCGCTCATAGTCCAGCTCAATATAGGTGGGCGTGTCCGGAGCGGCCTCGGGGCTCACGCTCCAGCGCCACATGTCTTCCTCGGCTTCTGACCAGGGATCCTCGAGAATGCCGCCCTCGTAGGAGATGTGCAGCAGGTTGGCGTCCATCGAGTAGGGGGATTTCTTCTTGGCGCTGCTGAAGTCGACCGGGATATCGCGCTCCTTGCAGTAGGCCATCAGGGTTTCCCGGGAAGTCAGATCCCACTCGCGCCAGGGGGCGATCACCTTGATCCCGGGCTTCAGCGCATAGGCGCCCAGTTCGAAGCGGACCTGGTCATTGCCCTTGCCGGTAGCGCCGTGGGAGATGGCCTCGGCGCCGGTCTCATTGGCGATCTCGATCAGGCGCTTGGCGATCAGCGGGCGGGCGATGGAGGTACCCAGCAGGTACTCGCCCTCATAGACAGTATTGGCGCGGAACATGGGATAGACGAAATCGCGCACGAACTCCTCGCGCAGATCGTCGATGTAGATCTCCTTCACGCCCATGGCCTGGGCCTTGGCACGGGCGGGCTCGACTTCCTCGCCCTGGCCGATGTCCGCGGTGAAGGTCACCACCTCGCAGGCGTAGTTGTCCTGCAGCCAGCGCACGATAACCGAGGTATCCAGGCCGCCAGAGTAGGCCAGCACCACTTTCTTGATGTCAGACATGAGTTGCTCCGTTTTCAGGGCTGTAAAGGGCCCGTATTCTACTCCGGGGCAACAGGTGATTCCCAGTCCGTATTCCCGTAGGGTGGGGTTTACGTTACCATCCCCGCTGACATTCCCTGCCCTGGCCCACTGTGACTGAACTCACTCTTACCCGCCCCGACGACTGGCACGTGCACCTGCGCGACGGCGACGCCCTGCCCCATACCTGCGCCGACATGGCACGGTATTTTGGCCGCGCCATCGTCATGCCCAATCTGACCCCCCCGGTGACCACCGTGGCCGCCGCCGGCGCCTACCGGGAGCGCATCCTGGCGGCCATGGCCGGGCTACCTCGGCAGTTCGAGCCGCTGATGACCCTGTACCTGACCGACAGCACCGACGCCGCCGAGATTCGCCGCGCGGCAGACTGCGAGTTCGTGCACGCGGTCAAGCTTTACCCGGCGGGCGCCACCACCAACTCCGATGCCGGGGTGGCCCAGCTTGAGGCCCTGTACCCAACCCTGGAGGCCATGCAGGCGGTGGATCTGCCACTGCTGGTCCACGGCGAGGTCACCGACAGCGAGGTCGATATCTTCGACCGGGAAAAAGCCTTCATTGATCGCCACCTGACGCCGATCGTGCAGCGATTCCCAAGCCTGAGGGTGGTGCTGGAACACATCACCACCGCCGATGCGGTGGACTTTGTCAGCACCTCGCCGGCAAACGTGGCCGCCACCATTACCAGCCACCACCTGTTGCTGAACCGCAACGACATGCTGGTGGGTGGCATCCGGCCGCACCTGTATTGCCTGCCGATACTCAAACGCAACACCCACCAGCAGGCACTGATTCGCGCGGCCTGCTCCGGTAGCCCGAAATTCTTCCTCGGTACCGACTCCGCGCCCCACAGCACCGGGCGCAAGGAGACCGCCTGCGGCTGTGCCGGCTGCTACACCGCCCATGCCGCCATCGAGCTGTATGCGGAAGTGTTCGAAGCCGAGGGCGCGCTGCCCCTGCTGGAGGGCTTCGCCAGCCACTTCGGGCCGGACTTCTACCGCCTGCCGCGCAACAGCGACAGCATCACCCTGCGCAAGGAAAGCTGGCAGGTACCGGCGCACCAGCCCCTCGGCGACACCAGCCTGACCCCGCTGCGAGCGGGCGACGCCGTACACTGGCGAGTACTGGATCGGGACACCACGGTTTGACGGAAGCCAGCGGGCAACGCATCTGCGACCGCTTCCGCGGCTTCCTGCCGGTGGTCATCGATGTGGAGTGCGGCGGCTTTGTCGCCGCCACTGACGCCATTCTGGAAATCGCTGCCACCATCGTACGCATGGACGAGGACGGCAACCTGGGCGTGCATCGCACCCTCAACTTCCACGTCAAGCCCTTCGAGGGCGCCAACATCGAGCAGGCGGCGCTGGATTTCACCGGCATCGATCCCTGGCACCCCTTCCGGGAAGCGGTCGACGAAGCGGAAGCCTTGGACGAGTTGTTCAAGGTGGTGCGCAAGGAAGTTCGCGACCAGAGCTGCAATCGCGCCATCCTGGTAGGCCACAACGCCCACTTTGACGCCGGCTTTGTCAACGCGGCGGTGGAGCGCTGCGGTATCAAGCGCAACCCCTTCCACCCCTTCTCGTTTTTTGATACCGCCACCCTCGCCGGCCTGGCCTATGGCCAGACGGTCCTGGCCAAGGCCTGCAGGGAAGCGGGTATCGAGTTCGATAACGCCGAGGCACACTCCGCCGCCTACGATGCCGAACGTACCGCCGAACTGTTCTGCGAAATCGTCAATCGCTGGAAGGATTCCGGCGGCTGGATGCCTGCGTTCTCCTGAGAGGACGAGACCATCGCGCCGCCTGCAGAGCGGCCTGTCAATTCCGCCCGGTTCAGCTATATTGGCGGCAAGTAAAGAATTGTGAGGTGGGTAGCATGAGCAAAGACAGCGCGGCATTCCGAAAAGGCATGATCATGGTGGGCACTATCATCGGCCTCGCGGTCGTGATCATCCTTCTCGCCAGGTATATCGGCTAGCAAACGTAGGTATTCGCATGAAGAGACTGTGTTTTTTGTCCCCGGACCTGGAGCATGCCCGCAAGGTGGTTGCGGACCTCAGGAACAACGGTATTGAAGAGCAGCATATCTACGTCCTGGCCCGCCACGGCGTCGACATGGAGGACCTGCCCGATGCCGGCCCGGAGGCGGACGACTTCATGGCCGGCTACAAGCGCGGGCTGACCCTGGGCGGCAGCGCTGGCGTACTGGCGGGTCTCACCGCCCTTGCCTTTCCCCCGGCGGGCATCGTGATCGGCGGTGGCTTCGTGCTGCTGACTGGCCTGTTCGGTGCCGGGGTCGGCGGCCTGCTGACCAGCATGGCCGGTGCCGCCTTTCCCAGCTCACGGCTGCAGGAGTTCGAGCAGGCCATCGAGGACGGCAACATCCTCATCATGGTGGATGTTCCCGCCAGTGAGGTTGGTGTGTTCGAAACCCTGATCAAGGACCTGGATCCGGCAGTCAGTGTTGAAGGCATTGAGCCTCCGGCAAAATTGATCCCCTGAGCCGGACACCGCCGGCCTACTTGCGCAGCGCGCCCTTGCGCACCAGCGGCCAGAACAGTTCCTCGCGCCAGTCAAACCGGCCCGGCAGACCAAAGCGCTCCTGCCGCTCCCGCGGTATCTTCGCGGTACCGTAGAACACGTCCAGGCAGAACAGGGTAATGGCATAGTTGCCACGCGCGTGGGCATGCTTGCCGAGGCCGTGGTGGGCGTGATGGGTGTCGGGCAGGGTAATGACCTTCTCCAGCACGTTGAACACCGGTGTCATGCCCGGCAACCGGCGCAGGGCCAGGTCCCAGCGGTAGGGGGTATGGGTCAGCGCATTGACCACGAACTCAATGAGGATGGCGGCGGCAAACACCTCGTACAGGCCCAGGTGCACGCAGATGGCACCGATCCAGGTCTGCGGCAGCAGCAAGGTCCAGAAAATGTTGTAGCGGTACAGTACCAGCGCATTCAACTGCGGCGCGCTGTGGTGGGTGCGATGCAGCTTCCAGAGCCAGCGTTTCTCGTGGGACCAGCGGTGCAGCCAGTAGTGGCAGAACTCCTGCAGGAAAAACACGACCGGGAACGCGGCCCAGAAACTAACCTCTGCCAGGGCACTCTCGGTGCCGCTAAAGACCCTGCCGAACAGCAGGCCGATCATCAGCGCCACCACGGGACCCGCCATCAGGGTCTGGGCCGAGATCCCCGCGAGGGCGAAGCCACGGTCGCGCCAGGTATTGCTGCGCCGGCTGTGGTGCCCGCCCAGGGCCTCCAGCAGCAGCATGCTCACAAATACCGTCAGGACCACTACGCCCACCAGCTGTTCTATTGTCATTATTCGTTGCTCCCGGTGATGATGTCATCAAATTCCCGGCCCGCCGCCTGCAGGCCTCCCGCCAGAAAATCCACCAGCTGCCCTGTGCGGACCGCGACCTGCCGCCGCGACCAGGGCTGCTGCGCCTGCCGCCGCTGGTGCGCCCACAGGGCAGCCGTGTGCACCAGGGTCAGGCTCGCCAGTTCCAGCCGCAGATGGCAGGTTGCCTCCGGCAGAGGTGCCAGCGCCCGGGTCAGCCACTCCGACAGCAGCCGCAGGGAGCGGCCGCGCTCGTGGCCGGCACCAAACAGGAGCGCCTGGCGCTGCTGGCTGTGCAGCTGCGACACCAGGCTCAGGTAATAGCTGTCCTGTACAGTACCCGCCAGCAACTCGAGATAGGGCAGCACCATCGCCTCGACCAGGGCCGGCAGCTGTGTAGTCCGCCCCTGCGCCTGCAGGGTTTCCAGCAGAACCATCCGGCGCCGGTTGATCGGACCCTGGCGGTACTCCAGCAACGCCTCCAGCAGCGCATCCTTGCTGCCGAAGTGGTACTGCAGGGCGGAGTTGTTGCGCTGCCCGGCCTCGCTGCTGATGCGACGAGTGGACAGGGCATCCAGGCCCTCTTCCGCAAACAGGCGCTCCGCTGTCAGCAGCAACTTGTGGGCGGTGGTGCTGGCAATATCCATGGTCATGGCGACAGTTAAGACAATTGTCTTGATTAAGTCAAGCGTATTAACCGGTCGCGACCTTAACTCTCGCGCTCATGATGCCGATCAAGCAACGTCTGCCCGAGGTAAACTATAGTGAGGCCTGCAGCAATCGCGTAAGGATGTATGTTATGGGCAAGACCAGCCTGACTATCGATGGCAATGAGGCGGCCGCCCGCATCGCCCACCTGACCAGTGAAGTCATTGCCATCTACCCCATCACCCCCGCGTCCACCATGGGCGAATGGGCCGACGAATGGTCCGCCGCCGGGCGCCGCAACCTGTGGGGCAGTGTGCCCCGGGTGATCGAGATGCAGAGCGAGGCTGGCGCCGCCGGGGCGATTCACGGTGCCCTGCAGGCCGGCGCGCTCACCACGACCTTCACCGCTTCCCAGGGGCTGCTGCTGATGCTGCCCAACATGTACAAGATCGCCGGTGAGTTGAGCCCGACCGTATTTCACATCGCCGCGCGCTCGGTGGCCAGCCAGGCCCTGTCCATTTTCGGCGACCACAGCGACGTGATGGCAGCGCGAGCCACCGGTTTCGCCATGCTGGCCGCGAACAGTCCCCAGGAGGTCATGGACTTCGCCCTGATCGCCCACGCCGCCAGCCTGCGCGGGCGCCTGCCAGTGCTGCATTTCTTCGACGGCTTCCGCACCTCTCACGAAGTGGCCAAGATTGAGGCGGTAACCGAGGATACGGTCCGGGCGCTCATTGATGAAGACGCGATTCGTGCCCACCGCGAGCGCGCCTTGTCGCCGGAACACCCGGTACTGCGCGGCAGTTCGCAGAATCCGGATGTGTTTTTCCAGGCCCGGGAAACCGTCAATCCCTGGTACAGCGCCTTCCCCGGTATCGTGCAGACCGTCATGGATGAGTTCGCCACCCTGACCGGGCGCCAGTACCGGCTGTTCGAGTATGTTGGCCACCCCGAGGCGGAGCGGGTGCTGGCACTGATGGGCTCGGGGGCCGAAACCGCCCGGGAAACCGTGGATCATCTGGTGGCCCGGGGCGAGAAGATCGGGCTGCTGAAAGTGCGCCTGTTCCGGCCCTTTGCCGCCGCGGCCCTGCTCGCAGCCCTGCCCGCCAGCACCCGCGCCATCGCCGTGCTGGACCGCAGCAAGGAACCCGGCGCCGACGGCGAGCCACTGTACAAGGACATTCTCGCCGCGCTGGCGCAGGAAGCCATGACCGGGGGCGCCCGTGCCGGGCTGCCGCGGGTGATAGGCGGCCGTTTCGGGCTCTCCTCCAAGGAATTCACCCCCGGCATGGCCAGGGCGGTGTTCGATGAGCTCGCCAAAGACACACCGAAGAACCACTTCACCATCGGCATCCACGACGACGTCAGCCACAGCAGCCTGGACTGGGACCCGGACTTTCGCACCGACGCCCATGCCCACAGCATGCAGGCCCTGTTCTACGGCCTCGGCAGCGACGGCACTGTCAGCGCCAACAAGAACAGCATCAAGATCATCGGCGAGAGCACCGACCTCCATGCCCAGGGCTATTTCGTCTATGACTCGAAAAAGTCCGGCGCCACCACCGTGTCCCACCTGCGCTTCGGGCCCCAGCCGATCCACGCCAGCTACCTGATCGAGGACCACAGCGCCGGCTTCATCGCCTGCCACCAGCCGGGTTTCCTGCACAAGGTCGACATGCTGCGCAAGGCCGCCCCCGGCGCCACGTTCCTGGTGAACTCGCCATTGCCCCCGGACCGGTTCTGGGGCGGCCTGCCGCCCCACTGCCAGCAACAGATTGTCGACAAGAGCCTGAAGCTGTACCGCATCGACGCCTACCAGGTCGCCGCCGAGACCGGCATGGGCAAGCGCATCAACACCATCATGCAGGTCTGCTTTTTCGCCATTTCCGGCATTCTCCCGGCGGAGCAGGCCATCGCCGCCATCAAGGACGCGGTGGAGAAGACCTACGGACGGCGCGGGGGGCGCATCATCGAGCGCAACTTCCAGGCCATCGACGCGGCACTGGCGGGGCTGCACCAGGTCGAGCCCGGCAGCGTGCGCGACAAGGTTGTTCCCCTGCACGCGGACGTCGGCAGCGGCGACAGCTTTGTCGAGCGGGTTACCGCCCGTATCATGGCGGGCCAGGGCGACCTGATCCCGGTCAGCGCCCTGCCCGCGGACGGCAGCTTCCCGCTGGGCACGGCGGCGCTGGAGAAGCGCAACCTGGCGCTGGAGATTCCGGTCTGGGATGCGGACCTCTGCACCCAGTGCGGCAAGTGCGCCTTCGTCTGTCCCCACAGCGTGATTCGCAGCAAGGTCTTCAGCGAGGCACTGCTGGCGCAGGCGCCCGCCACCTTCAAGGCAGCGCCAGTGCGCAACAAGGACTACCCGGCCGGCCAGGTCATGAGCTATCAGGTGGCGCCAGAGGACTGCACCGGCTGTACCCTGTGCGTGGACATCTGCCCCATCCGCGACAAGGGCAATGCCAGTCACAAGGCCGTCAACATGGCTCCCATCGAGCCCCTGCTGGAAGCGGAAAAAACCAACTGGAACTTTTTCCTGCAGCTGCCGGAGTTCCCCCGCGAACAGCTCAAGACCACTACCATCCCCGGCGCCATGGTCATGCAGCCCCTGTTCGAGTTTTCCGGCGCCTGCGTCGGCTGTGGCGAAACGCCCTACCTGCGGCTGGTGAGCCAGTTGTTCGGGGACCGCATGGTAATCGCCAATGCCACCGGTTGCTCCTCCATCTACGGCGGCAACCTGCCGACCACCCCCTGGGCACACAACGCCGAGGGTCGGGGCCCGGCCTGGAACAATTCCCTGTTCGAAGACAACGCCGAGTTCGGTCTCGGTATCCGCATCGCCATCGACCAGCAGGTGAGCCAGGCCAGGGACCTGCTGCAACAGCTGCGCGGCGAGGTGGAGCCGGCACTGGTGGACGCGATTCTCGGTGCCGACGAGAGCGACGAGGCCGGCATTCACGAGCAGCGCCAGCGGGTGGCAGCACTGCGACAGGCATTGACAGGCCTGGAGGGAGACGGGGCCCGCCGCTTGCTGCAGTTGAGCGAAAACCTGTGCCGCAAGTCGGTCTGGTGCGTGGGCGGCGACGGCTGGGCCTATGACATCGGCTACGGCGGCCTGGATCATGTGCTGGCCACCGGCGAGGATATCAACATCCTGGTACTCGACACCGAGGTGTACTCCAATACCGGCGGCCAGACCTCCAAGGCCACGCCCCGCGGCGCGGTCGCCAAGTTCTCCGCCGGCGGCAAGGCGGTGGCGAAGAAGGACCTGGCCCTGCTGGCGATGGAATACCCGAACGTCTATGTGGCCCATGTCGCCTACGGCGCCAAGGACACCCAGACCCTGAAGGCCTTCCTGGAAGCGGAGGCCCACGACGGCCCGTCCCTGATCATTGCCTACAGCCCCTGCATCGCGCACGGGGTGGATCTGAGCAACAACCATCGACAGCAGGACATGGCAGTAAAGAGCGGGCACTGGCCCCTGTTTCGCTTCAACCCGGCGCGTATTGCCCAGCACCAGAGCCCCCTGCAGCTGGATTCGCCGGCGCCCAGCATTCCCTACCGGGAGTTCGCCGACTCCGAGACCCGCTTCAAGATGCTCTGGCACACCCACCCGGAGGCAGCGGAAAAATTTGTCGCCCAGGCGCAACACGACGTGGCCCTGCGCTACCAGCACTACCTGCAGCTGTCGCAGCTGGACTGGAGCGAGGAGGCCACCCTGTCGGCCCCGCGCGCCCAGCTGCGCAAGAAGGGCGACCAGAACCGGAACGGGGAGACACCTGACCATGACTGACCTGAGCACCCGCTACCTGGGCCTGAACCTGAAGAACCCGCTCGTGCCCTCTTCCTCTCCCCTCACCGGCAAGATCGACAGCGCCCTGCGGCTGCAGGATGCCGGCGCCGCCGGTATTGTCATGCCGTCCCTGTTCGAGGAAAAAATCGAGCAGGAGCACGCCCTGCTGGACCGCTTCCTCGACGAGCAGTCACTGGGCCACGGCGAAGCCACCAGTTTCCGGCCCATTCCGGCAGAGTACAAATCCAGCGAGGACCAGTACCTGGAGACCCTGCAGCAGCTGAAATCCGCGCTGGATATCCCGGTGATTGCCAGCCTCAACGGCGTCACCGCCGGCGGCTGGCTGGAGTGCGCCCTGGCCATCCAGGATGCCGGCGCCGACGCGCTGGAGCTGAACGTCTACTACGTCCCGGGTGACAGCAGTGAAACCGCCACCGCAGTGGAGCAGCGCTACCTCGACATCGCCGCGGCACTGCAACCACGGGTCAAGATTCCGGTAACGGTAAAACTCTCCTCGCAGTTCAGCGCGCCGCTGGATTTCGTCCGCAAGCTGGAGCAAACCGGGGTCCAGGGCGTGTGCCTGTTCAACCGCTTCTACCAGCCGGATATCGATCTGGAGACACTGACGATGGTGCCGAAACTGGACCTGTCCAGCTCCATTGAGTCACTGCTGCGGGTGCGTTGGGCAGGCATGCTCCACGGGCACACGAGCTGCAACATTGCGGTAACCGGCGGTTTCCATACCGCCGCGGATGCGCTCAAGGCACTGCTGGCCGGGGCCGATGTGGTACATCTCTGCAGCGCGCTGCTGCTGCAGGGGCCGCAGCTCATCGAGACCCTGCTGGCGGACATGCAGCGCTGGCTGGAGGCAAAGGAGTACACATCGGTCGATCAACTGCGGGGCAGCCTGAGCTGCCGCCACGCCCCCAACCCGGCGGACTACGCACGCGCCAACTACATTGATGTGCTGGACAGTTACACGGTGCCGGACGGGGTGAAATTCTGAACCGCCATGATGGCCCCAGCAGTTACAGGTGGCGGCGCGTAAAACTGTCCATGGCGGGTTTCCTTGCAGTCGCTCAATGTTTGCCCAGGGTACCGTCTCCCTGCTCCACCGACTTCACCCGCAGGTGACGGACACGCCCCGATGGCAGCGGCCACTGGATCTCGCCGCCCACCGCGAGGCCGATCAGCGCACTGCCCACCGGGGTCAGCACGGACACCCGCATCTTGTCCACATCGGCCTCCTGAGGATAGACCAGCGTCACGGTGGTTTCCTGACCGGCATCGGTGTCCTCGAAAGTCACCCGGGAATGCATGCTGACAATACCCTCGGGAAATTCCTGGTCGGGCACGGTATCGGCACGGGCCAGCTCTTCATCCAGGGCATCCGCCTGCGGACCGTCATGGTGCTCGATAGCCGCCTGCAGGCGGCGGTAGTCGCTGTCCCGGATGGTTATCGGGGAATTGATCTCGGCACTGTTCATCATTAAGACTCCATGGCCCCTGGTTGGCGACTGCGGAAGCCGGCTGTCAGGGTACTGTTGCATAGGTTGGTAAAGCGCGACCGCCGCCCAAACGGGCTGCAGCAAGCTCTGTTGTTATCGGGATACTGCCTGAGAGGGTGGCGCGACGATCAGGCCGGCAGGGAAGCCTGATCGCCGCGCACGGGGAAGACGCCGGCAGCACTCTGCGTCCGGGTTGCAGTCGAAACGACAAGAATGGGCTGTGCACTGAACATAGGCTCAGCATAGCATAACGACGGTAGCCGGCGAACCCTGGGGAACCTCTGAACAACTCCCTGTGCTCTCTGCGTGGCCTGAAGCGTGCAGATGCAAGACGCGTCGCGCAGGGAGTTGTTCAGAGGTTCCCTAGCGCCGGTAGTCGCTGATCTGCACTTCCTCACCGTAGTCACCGTAGTCACCCAGGGCGCGCAGGTTGCGGAATTCCTGCCAGGGCAACGGACGATAGTGAGCGGGCGAGGACGCCGACACCAGGCCCGGGAGCGGCGCAATTATCGAGTCCTGGCCCGGGTTGAGAAACCAGGCCATGCTGAGACGCGCCTGGTCCGAGCTGGCGCGAACCCGGTGCAGCGGCGCCAGGTAGCGATCGTTGGACCAGACCTGGAGCATGTCTCCCACGTTGATCGTGAGTGCGTCCGGCAGCGGGTCCACGTCCAGCCACGCGTCCCGGTACTGCACCTGCAGGCCCGGCACCTGGTCCTGCAACAGCACGGTCAGGGCACCCGCATCGGTATGGTGACTGATGCCAAAGGGTCCTGCCGGGGGAGCCTCCGCGCCCAGCGGCAAATCCCCGGTCGGATAGTGATTCAGTCGCAGGAAGCTGCCGTGTGCCGGAGCAAAGTGTGCGACGAGACTGGCCGGGGGTTGCGCCAGCCCCTCGCACAGGCGCTGCAGCAGGTCCAGCGCCAACGCATGGCAGGCATCCGCGAACGCTTGCAGCACCGGCCGCAGCTCCGGCATGGCGGGCGGCCATGGCGTTTGCCCCAGGGGTGCAAAATCAAAGATCTCCTTGCGATCCCGCAGGTTCTTGGTGAGCTCCCGGTCATAGTAGCCAAACGGGTTGTCGAGGGTGCGGCTGGCAGCCTGCTTGAGCGCCAGATCGCTGGCGAAGAAGGCCCGGGCCGCGGCCTGGACATCAGCGACCAGCGCCGGCGCCAGCCCGTGGCCGGTCACCTGGAAGAAACCCCAGCTGCCTGCGGCGGCGGCCAGCTCGGCGACGACGGCCTCGCGCCGGTCGCTGAGGTCGATAACAGGTATGGTTGGCGCGGTCATGCCGGGAGACTCCTGCTGCGGGTTCGCTGACAGGATACATTATGCCGCGGGTGTGTCGCGCGATGCACTATCCCGCCATACACTCCGCCGTCGGCTTTTGACCTCGGCAACCAGCTCTCTATACTGGCCACACACACAGCAAAGAGATTATCCGATGCAGGCATTTTTCCATTCCGCCCAGGACCAGCATATTCCGCAAACCTACTTCACCCGGGGCCAGATGCGCCAGCCGCAGGAAGTGCCGGACCGCACCGGGCACATGCTGACAGGCTTGCAGGAGCTGGGGGTAAAGGTTTCAGAACCGGTAGACCGGGGCGCCGGCCCCATATCCCGGGTGCACGACCTCGACTACCTGCGCTTCCTGCAGTCAGCGCACCGGCGCTGGAAGGAGATCCCCGAGGACTGGGGCGACGAAGTGATGTCCAATATCTTCGTGCGCGAGCCCAATGCACTGCGCGGGATCCTGGCCGAAGCCGCCCGCTATCTCGCCGACGGCAGCTGTCCGGTTGGCGCCAATACCTGGCACGCCGCCTACTGGTCGGCCCAGTCGGCAGTCGCCGCGGCCGAGGCGCTGCTGGCGGGCGACCGCAGCGCCTACGCCGTCTGCCGGCCCCCGGGCCATCACGCCCGCCGCGATGCCGCGGGCGGCTTCTGCTACCTGAACAACGCTGCCATCGCCGCCCAGCACCTGACTTCGCGCTTCCCGCGCATCGCCATCCTCGACACCGACATGCACCACGGCCAGGGTATCCAGGATATCTTCTACCACCGCAGTGACGTGCTCTACGTCTCCATCCACGGCGACCCCACCAATTTCTATCCAGTGGTGAGCGGCTTCGAGGACGAGCGCGGCGCAGGCGAGGGACTGGGCTACAACATCAACCTGCCCATGCCCCACGGCTCCTCCGAAGAGGACTTTTTCGCCAGGCTGGAGGAAGCCCTGGCGGCCGTTACCCTGTTCCAGCCCGACGCCCTGGTCCTCGCCCTGGGCTTTGACATCTACAAGGACGACCCCCAGGCCAAGGTGGCTGTCACCAGCGAGGGCTTCGCGCGGCTGGGCACTGCCATCAGCGAACTGCTCCTGCCCACCCTGGTGGTGCAGGAAGGCGGCTACGACCTGGATTCCCTGAGCACCAATGTCCAGCAGTTTTTCCGCGGCCTTGAGACCTCGTAGCACACCGTGGGTACTGGGGTCAGGTCCCGAACCTGCTAGCGCACCGAGCGCAGGAACTGCAGGTGGTTCTCGTACTGCCAGAGCAGGTCGTGCATGATCTGCTCCCGCGTCCAGCCCATGACATCGTAGTCCTGGCCGCCGCGGAACAGGTGGACCTCCGCCCGATAGTATTTGTCCGCGTCGCCCAGGGCATCCAGCGGCGTGTCGACGGCAGCCTCTACCGGCCTCGGGTGAGCGCGGCAACGGACTTCGTAGACGAAATCCACGGCATCGGCATGGCTTACCTCGAGCCGGACCGCACCCTCATCGGCAATCGCATTCACCACTTTCGCTTCCACGTCGTGCAATTGCAGCTCTGCGGCAAACGCCCTCAGTGAGGGCAGCACCAGGTCCCGCTGAAAGGCATGCACACTGGTGTCACCGGGGTGTCGCAACAGGTTGGCGAGCCTCTCGCGCCAGTCCCCGGGCGAGGTGACCAGCGGTGCCACGCTGTGGATATCGCGGCGGTTGGCGTCCCGGCGCAGGGCGCGCCCCAGTCCCCAAATGGCGCCCATGAGGGCCAGGGAGAAGGGTAGCGCGGTCACAATGGCGGCGGTCTGCAGGGCCGCAAGACCACCCGCAAGCAGCAGCACAATGGAGGTGGCGCCAATCACGCCAACCCAGTACAGGCGCTGTATCGGCGGGGTATCGTCGCGGCCGTTGGCCGAGAGCATGTTGAGCACCATCGCGCCGCTGTCCGCCGAGGTGACAAAAAACACTACCACCATCAGCAGGGCCACACCGGACAGCAAGGTCGACAGCGGCAGGTACTCGAAGAAACGGAACAGGGCGATGGCCTGGTTGTCACTGACCGCGGCCCCGAGCCCGCTCTGGTTGCCGTGCAGGATCAGCTCAATGGCGCTGTTGCCAAAAATCCCCATCCACAACAGGGTAAAGCCACAGGGCACGATCATGGCGCCGAGGACAAATTCGCGAACGGTCCTGCCGCGGGAAATACGCGCAATGAACAGGCCGACAAAGGGGGCCCAGCTGAGCCACCAGCCCCAGTAGAATATGGTCCAGCCCCCAAGCCAGTCCGTCGGGTCGTAGGCATAGAGATTGAAGGTCTTGGTTACCAGCTCACCGACGTAGGCGCCAAAGTTCTCGATGGTCGCCTGCAGCACAATGACCGTAGGGCCGGCGAGCAGGACGGTCGCGAGGAGCAGGATCGCCAGACTCAGATTGAGTTCCGACAGGCGCTTGATGCCGGCATCCAGGCCCAGCACAACCGACACGCCCGCCAGGCCCAGGGTGAGCAGTATCAGTACCACCTGGACCCCGGGGGAAATCGGTACGCCAAACAGGTAGGACAGCCCGGAGTTGATCTGCAGCACGCCGAAACCAAGGCTGGTGGCAATGCCGCAGGTAGTACAGACAATCGCGAACACATCAATCGTGGCGCCGGCACGGCCGTAGATCCGCTCACCGATCAGCGGGTAGAAGGCGGAACGCATGGTCAACGGCAGATCGTGGCGGTAGGCAAAGTACGCCAGGATCAGGGCCACAATGGCGTAGATCCCCCAGGCGTGCAGCCCCCAGTGGAAGAAGGTCAGATTCATGGCCTCCCGGGCCGCCGGCACGGTTCCGCCCTCGCCCTGGGGTGGCGTCAGAAAGTGCATCACCGGCTCCGCAACGCCGAAGAACATCAACCCGATACCCATGCCGGCGGCAAACAGCATGGCGATCCACGATGGATAGGCGTAGGCGGGCTCGGCGTGGTCCGGCCCCAGTTTTATATCGCCAAAGCGCGAGAGGCTGAACAGGGCGACACTGACCAGGATAATGGCGACCACAAGCACGTAGTACCAGCTCGCATAGAGGACAATGGCGTCCTGCAGCGTCTGAAACAGACCCTCGCTGAGTTTCGGCTTGAGGCCGGCGAACAGCACCAGGGCAAACAACACCGCACTGGCTGGCCAGAAAACGGCCTTGTCCACCAGGAATCCAGGCGTCGCGCGAACACCATCTGTCGAACTCAAAAAACCACCTCCCACGTTGCCCGTCAAGGCATCAGACTGTACTGCCCGCAGGCCAGGGAACAACCTCGCCTCGCGCAGGGCACCTCGGAAACAATTACAGCGCTACACTTCAACTCGCCAAATTTGTGGTTGAAATCATAGTGCTGCATCTGTACAAATACTACCCATTATCTTTAATCATTCTCGATTTGTGCCGATAGGTCCCGAATTATCACTATTTGCACGCTTCTGCATAAGTGTTCGCCGCTCTTGTAAACGTGCGCGCACCACAAGATATTAGTTTGGATCGAAAGCTTTGATGCGCACAGCAGCCCGTAATGGGGCGCAATCAACGCACAACCTGCAACCAACCAGACCTTAGCAACCAGGGGATCAAACAATGTCCAGCACTACAACCCTCAGTCAACGAAGCAGGCTCTACAGCGCCGTAGTCAGTGCGGTCGCGGGCTCGGCAATCGCCACCGGCGCTGCGGCGCAGGGGCTGGAGGAGGTTCTGGTCACCGCCACCAAGCGCGTCGCCAGCACCCAGGACATCCCCATCTCGGTACAGGCACTGGGCGAAAACTCTCTCAACAACATGGGGATCGCCAACTTCAATGACTACCTGATCCAGCTGCCCGGCGTCACCGCCGGCGGCAGCGGCCCGGGCCAGAACACCATCTATATCCGCGGCGTTGCCTCGACCACCCCCAACCTGACGACCGCCGGCGTTGCCGGCCTGGCACCCAACGTTGCCCTCTATCTTGACGATCAACCCCTGTCCCAACCCGGACGCAACCTGGACGTCTATGCCGCCGACCTGAACCGGGTCGAGGTACTGGCGGGGCCCCAGGGTACCCTCTTTGGCAGCAGCTCCCAGGCTGGCACGGTGCGACTGATCACCAACAAGCCCGACCCCAGTGGCACCTATGGCAGCGTCAAACTGGGAACTGCCTTCACCAGGGGCGGCGACATGAGCAGCAACGTCACCGGCATGTTCAACCTCCCGGTGACCGATGCCTTCACCCTCCGCGGCGTTGTCTATGTTGACCGCATGGGCGGCTATATCGACAACGTGGCCGGCACTCGCGATGCCAGCGAAAGCGCCCGTTTCCGGCCCGAAGGCACGCCCCGTGCCAATGGCGTGCCGGTGAATGCCCAGAGAGCGGGATTCCAGTCGACCGCCGACCTGAGCGATGTCGAGTTTCTCACTGCGGACAATGCCACCAGGACCGCCAAGAACATCAATGACACCGTCTACAACGGCTTCCGCCTCAGCGGCCTCTACGATATCAACGACCGCTGGAGCCTGCAGGTCAGCCACATGCAGCAGTCACTGGATTCGGACGGGGTGTTTTTCTCTGACCCGGATCTCGGCGACTACGAGATCAACCGCTTTCACGACGACAATATCGACGACAGCTTCGACAACACCAGCTGGACCCTGGAGGGGCGCATCGGCCAGCTGGAGGCCGTCTATACAGGCGCCTTCACCGACCGCGAAACCAACCAGACAGTCGATTACACGGACTACCTGTTCGTCGGCCAGTATCTGCCCTACTACATCTGTGATGGCTCGGTGTCCTACCCGGGCGACGCGGCACCTTCGGGCACCTGCCAGCCACCGGACCTGTTCGTGAAGTCGGCCACCAAAACCGAGGTCATGACCCACGAAATCCGCTTCAATACCCCGGTCGAGAATCGCCTGCGCGCCACTTTCGGCGGCTTCTACAGCGACCTGCAACTCGACGAACGCAACGACTTCACCTATCCCGGCTCTACCCGGGTGGACGGCTTCGGGGTGCAGACCGGTTTCTCGCCCAACTTCCCCTTCACCACCGGCTTCACTTCCGACCCCGGCCCCTTTCCGGACGGGGTGATCTTCCGCAACGATATTCGTCGCACCGACCAGCAGTACGGCGTTTTCGGTGAACTGACCTTCGACTTCAACGAACAGTTCGCCCTCACCCTGGGCGCGCGCTGGTACGACATCGAGGTGGACTTCGAAGGCGGCGCCAACTCCTCGTTCTGCAATCTGTTCCAGCCCGACGTGAACGCGTTCGGCACCGATATCAGCGACCTCTACAACGGTGATGGCGAGGTCACCTTCCGGGGCTCCTGCGATCCCGCCGACCACATTACCTACACCCTGGATACCATCGACCAGGCACCGGCCCAGGTTGCCGCGGCGCTCCTCAACGCACCTGACAAGGCCCAGACCGATGGCGTCATCGGCAAGGTCAGCCTCGCCTGGACGCCCAGCGTGAACCAGCTCTGGTATGCCACCTGGTCGGAAGGGTTCCGCGCCGGCCTGCTCAACCGGCCCGGTGGCGCCCAGGGCCCCGATGGTTTCACGGTACCCTTCGCACTCGATACCGACGATGTCACCAACTGGGAGCTGGGCTGGAAACTGGATCTGCTGGACAACACTCTCAGGCTCAATGGCAGCCTGTTCTTCGTCGACATCGAGCGCCTGCAGACCACCATCTTCGACCCCAGCATCGCCAACCTGTTCTTTTCCGACAATGCGGCGGATGCCGAGGTCAAGGGCCTGGAGGGCATCGTCACCTGGGCACCGGCAGCCGCGCCGGGCCTGACGGTAACCGGGTCGTTCTCGTTCCTCGACACCGAGATTACCGAAGTGCTGACGCCCACGGACGACGTTCGCAAGGGCGACGAACTGGCCTTCGCGCCGGAGTTCCAGGGCAACCTGCGGGCGCGCTATGAATGGGAGCTCACCTCCGGCTACCGGGCTCACGTGATGCCGCATGTCGCCTACTCGGAGTCGTCCTACAGTGATATCATCACCATCAACCGCGCCGAACTCGACAGCTGGGTTCTGGTTGGCTTCACCGCGGGCGTAAGCACGCTGGACTGGACCGCCGAGCTCTATGTCGACAACCTGTTTGATGAGCAGGCGGAACTGGCCAACAACTTTGTCTACGATCGGGAGCGCGTTACCCTGGCGCGGCCCAGGACAGCCGGTATCAGACTCAGCTACGATTTCTGACATGCGCGCTGACGCGGCACATCTGGCGCCCCTCCGGGGCGCTTTTGCCTTCTGGCGGAGCCATTGGTGAACACGACCGACAACGGGCTGGACCTGGCACCCATCCAGCAGAAAATGCTGGCGCAGGCCTTCGCCCCGGCCCTCGACGACCTGGCTGCGGTACTGGCTGCCGAACCGGACAACACCGAGGCGCTGTACATGGCCGCGGTCTGTCATCGCTATCTCGAACAGTTCGAACTGGCGGCTGCAAGGCTTGAACGCCTGAAGCAGCTGGCCCCGGACTTTGGTCGCGCCCACCAGGAGGAGGGGCACCTGAACCGGGCCCGGGGCAGGGATGAAGAGGCCCTGCTCGCGTACAGCCGCGCCTGCCAGGCCAATCCGGCACTGGAGGCCAGCTACCGGGCGCAGCTGGATATTTTGGCGCGGCGCGGTGCCCGCGAGCAGCAGCAGCGGGTGCAGGCGCAACTGGACCACTTGCTGAGCCTGCCCAGGCCGGTGGTCGCAGTAACGGACCTGATCGCCCAGGGCAGGCTGGTCCGGGCCGAGGAAATTTGTCGCGCGTTCCTGCAGAAGGTGCCCCATCACGTGGAGGCGATGCGCCTGCTGGCCGATATCGGCGCGCGCCTGGGAGCACTCGAAGAAGCGGAGTTTCTGCTGGAGAGTGCCGCGGAGTTCGCGCCGGACAACGTCCAGGTCAGGATCGACTATATCCGTACACTGCGCAAACGACAGAAATTTGCGGCGGCGTTCGAACAGGCCCGGCGCCTGCTCGCCACGGCTCCCGAAAATCCCCAGTTCCAGTCACTCTACGCCATCGAATGCATGCAGACCGGAGACTACGAGGCAGCCCTCGCCGCCTTCGACAAGATCCTGCGCCGACTGCCCGGGGATGCCACTACCCTGACCTCCCGCGGCCATGCCCTGAAGACCTGCGGGCAGTTCGACCAAGCCGTTGCTTCGTATCAGTCCGCCCTGGCGAGCAACCCGCAGCACGCCGAGGCCTGGCATTCCCTGGCCAACCTGAAGACCTATCGTTTCAGCGCGGCGGATATGGCCGCCATGGCGGAACTGGCGGCAGACAACAATCTCTCCTTCATGGACCGGGTCTATGTTGCCTTCGCCCTGGGCAAGGCCTGCGAGGACGCCGGTGATTACCGGGCATCCTTCGAGCACTACGCCCGGGGCAATCAGCTGAAGAAAAACCAGAGTCGCTACGATGCGGACAAAATGAGCGCGGAGCTGGCCGCCCAGCAGCAGGTGTGCAGTTCCGGCTTGTTCACCCGCAAGGCAGGCTGCGGCCATCCGGCCCCGGATCCGATTTTCATCGTTGGCCTGCCGCGAGCGGGCTCGACCTTGCTGGAGCAGATTCTGTCTTCCCACAGCCAGATCGACGGTACTCTGGAGCTGCCCAACATCCTCTCCTGTGCCCAGCAGCTGCGGAGACGCAAGGGCAGCTCGGGTCCCGCGCCGGGCTACCCGGAAGTCCTGGCAGAGCTGTCGCCCGAGGAGCTGGCCGGGTATGGCGAAAGATTCATTACCGACACCCGCATACACCGCCAGGGCGCGCCCTTCTTTATCGACAAGATGCCCAACAATTTCCGCCACATCGGGCTGATCAAGCTGATTCTGCCCAACGCCAGGGTCATTGACGCCCGCCGGGAACCCATGGCCTGCTGCTTCAGCAGTTTCAAGCAGCTGTTCGCGGAAGGGCAGGAGTTCAGCTACAGCCTGCAGGACCTGGGTCGCTACTACAGCGATTACGTCGCCCTGATGCAGCACTGGGACCGTGCCCTGCCTGGGTTCGTGCTGCGAGTACAACACGAGGATGTCCTGGCGGACCTGGAGGGGCAGGTGGCGCGCATGCTGGACTTCATCGGCGTGCCCTTCGAGGAGAACTGCCTGCGCTACTACGAGACCGAGCGCGCCGTGCGCACACCGAGCTCGGAGCAGGTGCGCCAGCCCATCTACCAGGACGCCATGAACCAGTGGCAGCATTACGAGGAATGGCTGGAGCCGCTGCGTGAGGCCCTGGACTCACATCGATACCCGGATCCCGCCAGCCCCTAAGCCTGAGATAAGATTCCGCGACTACACTGCAGGCAATCTGCAGGAGGGTACTGTATGCAATACTTGTCAAATAAGCGCCATTTCGGAATCGTGTCTCTCGCCCTGGCAGTGGCCTTTTCTCTCACCGCTGCCGGATCAATGGCAGAACCGACAGCAGATGTGGCAGCCGTGCGCGACCAGTGGGAGCAGGTCAATTTTGTCGCGCCAGCCCCCGAACGCGAGCAACAGTTTGCCGCACTGATCGACACCTGTAATTCGCTGCTGGCGACCCGGTCCGAGGATGCCGAAGCCCTGACCTGGTGCGGCATTGTGGAGTCGTCCTACGCCGGTGTCGCAGGCGGCCTCGGCGCGCTCAAGCACGCCAAGGCGGCGCGCAAGCACTTCGAACGGGCGATCGACATCGACCGGAACACCGTGAATGGGGCGGCCTTGACCAGTCTTGGCACGCTGTACGCCAAAGTTCCCGGATGGCCGCTAGGCTTCGGAGACAACAAAAAGGCCGCCAGATACCTTGAGGATGGTTTGGAGGTTAATCCCCACGGCATGGACAGCAACTTCTTCATGGCCGAGTTCCTGGCGGACCAGGGCGAGACCGAGGCCGCGAAGCAGCACCTTGAGCGAGCACTACAGGCAACGCCGCGCCCCGGCAGGGCCATCTCCGACGAAGCGCGCCGGGCAGAAATCAACGCCTTGCTGGGACACCTTGGACATTTGTAGGGCGCATGCCTTGCCCGGTCGCAGCGCCACTGGAAGAGCGCATAGCGCGATTATCCCTCGCCGCTGAATTCGCTCAGGGTCAGGCCGCGGCCTCCCGGTCCAGCATCAGCGCCGGGCGCATGATGACCAGCAAACACAGAATCAGCGCCAGGACCGCGGCGTTGATCACCAGGTCGTAGCGGTTGTCACCCAGGAACAGGGAGGCCAGCAGGGGACCGCTGGCAAGGCCCATCTTGGATGCGAAGCCACCCAGTGACGCCATTTGTCCCACCGGGTCGAAGTGTGCGCACATGCCCAGCAGGTAGGGAATGACGAAGGCCCAGGTAATGCCCACGCCGCAGTTGGCGAGCAGGTACGCCCAGGGCTGGCCACTCCAGTGCAGCAGGGCCGTGCCCAGCACCGTGAGACTCATGCCCAGGAACAGGGGCCACCAGCGGCCGTACTTCGTCGCCATGACCACCACCAGCAGCGCACCGATGATGCCCACCCAGGCTGCGGCCCCCAATGTCGGACTGATGAAGGCCATGCCGAGACCGTAGTGCTTGCCCATGCCGATGATGAAGGCGTACAGCCCCATGTTGGCGGCCTGGAACAGAAACAGGGCGACCAGCACCGCCAGCATCGGGGCCCAGCGGATGGCCGCTGGCGGCGGCGCGCCGATACTGGGCACCACCACGGGGTAGTCATCGAGGAACGGCAGCATGGCGAGGGTCGCGACACTGAACGCAATCAGGGACAGAAACAGGGCGCTGGTGCCGAAGTGTGGCACCAGTGGTGGCAGCAACATGACGCCGACGCCACCCAGACCAAACTGGACCACCAGCAGATAGCCGAAAGTGCGATCCGGCTTGAGCGTGCGGGCAATGACAGCAAAGCCGATGCCGACCAGCATGCCGCCGACGGCGCCGTGCAGGAAGCGGACCGCGACCAGTACCAGGGGCAGGCGCAGCAGAATGGATACCAGGTCCAGCGCGATCAGCGCAAGCAACAACAGGAACGCCGCCCTGCGCCAGCGAATGTGGCGCACCAGGAATACCGCCACCAGCGCGCCCAGGGCGGCACCGTAGACGTTGGCCGAGCCGACCAGCCCTGCTTCCCGGTTGGAGAACCCCAGGCCCTCCACCAGGCCGTCGACCAGGGCCGGCATGATGTTGACGTAGAACAACCCCGCCGTGGCCAGGAAAGCCAGCGCGACGCGGGCCCACTCTCCGTGTGGTGACAGGGTGCGACGGGCGGTTGTGGTGGCTTGGCTCATGGCGGGATCCGGGTTATTGACAGAGTGGACGCTGCTGATGGACGGCGGCTACCGCAGACAGCCAGCGGAATTCGTTGTTGTCACTAACGTAGTAGTACAGGGTGTTTTCGTTCAGCAGCGCCAGGGTGATGCCACCGTGCCCCGACAGGAAGGGAATCCAGTACGGTTGCGCGCAACCCAGGGTCGGGGCCGCATTCAGCAACCAGAAGCCGTTTTGATAGCGCAGGCCGGCGCCGCCCGCCGCAACCCCGGGCAGCGCTCCGCCCGGCGTGATCGCTGCCCGGATCATGTCCGCATCCAGCAGCGCCGGTTGCCGGCCTTCCACAGCAAGCCAGAGACCGAGCTGCAGGAGATCATCCGCCGTCAGCAACTGGCCCCAGCCGCCAAAGGGCTGCGCTGCGGCATCCGCCGTGCGCCGGGTGAAGGCCGCCAGCGGTCCCAGGGGTAGCCTTGACCAGGCTTCCCGGTGCAGCAGATCGCTGTAGATATCCGCCCGCTCATCGTCCCGAAGCTCACGCAACAGCGCCGCCATGGCGCTGACCAGAATGTAGGTGTCGCCCGTATGGTAGACCCAACGCTCTCCCGCGGCTTCCCGGCGCGGATAGGCCGTGCAGGCCCAGGCCAGCTTCGCCGCATGCCCCGGCGCCAGAAACAGGGGGCTGGCGATAGCCGCGTCTTCGTCCGCAAAATATTCCGGCGAGTCGTAGCGACCGGTTTGCATGTCCAGTGCCTGCTGCAGCGTAACCCCGTCCCAACCCCCACCACAGGCGGGCAGCAGTTCGCCAATGGTGCGCTTGCTGCTGCCCGGTGCCAGCCGCTCCAGGCGCATAAGCGCCACCCCGGCCACCAGCCCCTTGGACAGTGAAAACGCCGGCAGCGGCAGCTGTTCGCAGCCGCGCGACACACCTGCGGCATGAGTGCAGGAAGACTGGTAGTGGCGCCCGTCCAACAGCAATCCGGCCACCGTGAGGTGTTCCGCACTGACACCGTCCGGCGGCGCCAGGCGAGCGCCAGCGATTCCCGTGTCGCGCTGCAACTGTTGCAGGCTGTGCACGGGAAAACGGACCTGGTGGGCCGGCAAAACCGTCACCTCGCCCTGCCGCCAGTAGGCGTCACCCTGATAGCGGGCAGTGAACTTGAAGTACTCACAGGTCTGGCCGGTCACCTTCATGACGGCGGACCCGGCACCACTGGCCGGCAACATCACCGCGAGTTCACCGTAGTGGATACAGTTGGCACCCTGCTCCAGCAAGTCCAGGGGCAGCTGCAGCTGCAGGTTGCCGCGGGCATCGCGCTCCCAGCTGCCCTCCCCTGCCAGGGCCTGCCACAGCGGATGGGGACCCGGCATGGGCAGGCGCTGGACGGGTAGCAGCGCACTGCCATCGGCAGCCAACTCCAGCGTGAGCGCCGGCAGGCGGTCTATCTGGCCGGCAAATTTCTCACCCAGGCCGAGCCGGTCCACTTCCACCAGGAAAGACTCTGCCGCGCCAAACTGCAGCTGCAGTTCTCCCGCGGGCGGTTCCGCCGCCACACTGACGGCCCACAGTGCGGCCACCAATGCCGTCAACCGGCGCCGCGTCGCGGCCACGGGGCCGCTTGCCCTGGCGGCGTCAGTCACAGTTGATCCCGGCGCCCTGCAGCTGCTCGATCAGTGGTGACAATCCGGTGCGGTAGTGTCGCCACAGATCCACCGAGCGGGTATGTACGGGCTCCCGGACCTGGGCCGCGCTGGCAGTGGCGACCGGCGCCGGATTGTTGTGGAATGCCAGGCACTCCGGCTCCCAGGGCAGGTCGCAGGCAGCCAGCAGACGCCTGATTCCCGGCTCCGGTTCCGCCACCAGTGCCTCGTAGTCAACCTCAAGCCAGGCACTGGCACCCAGCAGCTGGCGCCAGTGGTCCAGCAACCGGTGGTAGGCCAGGTAATAGCGGGCAAGATCGTCGAGATCGTAGCTGAAGGGGCAGGCCATGCGGAACAGGGTTTTGAACAGGGCGTGGCAACTGGCGACGGGGTGGCGCCGCAGGTGCAGGATGCGCGCCCCGGGCAATGCCGCGACGATGATGCCCAGATAGAGGAAGTTGAGCGGTGTCTTGTCCACCAGGTACCGCGCCTGGAAACCATATTGCGCGGTGCTGTCCCGATATTCCCGTCCCAGTGCCGCCATGTCGGCCCGCGCTGCCTGCGCCAGAAGTTCCTGCCGGTTGCCGTGCGGCCCCGCCGCGCGCACCAGGGCGAGAGCGAGATCATTGATTTCGCCCAGGCTGGCCACCTGACTGTGACTCGCCAGTATCCGCTCCACCAGGGTGGTACCGCTGCGCGGCAAGCCGAGCACGAATATTGGCCCCGGCTCCCCGTCACTGTGCCGCTGCCGCTGCAACCAGTGGTTATCGAAGTGCCGGGCGATAGCCGCCATGGTCTGCTCGTCCCGCTCCACCCTGTAGCTCAGGCGCGCCCGACGGGCGCGGGCTCCGCGCTGAAGATAGTCCCAGGCCCCGGCATAGTCACCGCAGTCTTCATGCTCCTTGGCCAGGGCATAGCACAGCGGCGCCTCATCCTGTGGCCCGCCCCGCAGGGCCCGGGTCATCTCGGCAATATGATTGTCATCCACGGCCACCCGGCGCAGGGTGGCGCGATTGTAGTGGCTGTCTGCATCCAGTGGATCCTGCAGCAGCAGCTCACTCAGCAACTGCTCCGCCTCCCCGCTGGCGCCGGTCACAGCGAGCACATTGGCAAGATTGGCCTGCGCAGCGGGGTCCCCGGGCGCGAGCGCGGCAGCCCTGCGGTAGGCCGCGAGGGCGGCCGCGTAGTCCGTTGCCGACAGATAAAACTGGCCAATCGCGGCCCAGTCAGCCGCCCCGGAAGCGCGGGGCTCCTGCGCCAGAACCAGGGCCCTGGCGCGGGCCAGCTGGCCCGTCAGCACCAGCGCTTCGGCAAGGCCAAGCTGGATCCCGAGGTCATCCGGCTCCAGCGCTGCAGCTTTGGCGGCCGCACTGCACTGACTGTCGTAGTCGGCGCTCAGCTGCGCCAGCTTCGCCGCCAGCAGCCAGCCCCGGGCTTGCCGGGGCTGTGCGCGCAGGGCCTGCTGGCAGCGCAGTTGCGCCCGCTGCATGTCGCCCCGGCGCAATGCCGCCTCAGCCTGTTCCAGCAGGTCTCCCTCTTCCCTCACGCTGCGCTCCCAACCATTCCCAGGGAAGAGCCTAAACCAGGGCCATCAGAAGCGATAGGTGGCAGCCAGACCGATGGTTCGCGGCAGCGAAATCACGTCCTTGGCGCCGTTGCCAAAGTAGCCCTGGTCCGGGTCGGTGCCCATGTACTCTTCCTTGTAAACACCGGTCACACCATCCTCGTTGAACAGGTTCTTGGCGAACAGGCTGACATCCCAGGACGCCGTCGTCACGCCGGTGGTCAGGTTCCAGAGCTGGAAGCTGTCCAGGGTTTCGGCGAAGCGTGCTGACGGACTGATGCTGTTTTCGCTGGAGGACTGATAGTAACCGTCAACCCGTGTCGTCCAGTTCATGTCCCCGGTGAGTGCGCGGGTGTAGTTCAGGGTCAGGTTTGCGCTGTGCTCGGGTGCCCCTGGCAGGCGGGTGCCGTCCCTGGCCAAGGGCGTGCTGATTGCCGGATCCACCGACAGGAAATCCGCACTGAGCTCGGCATCGACATAAGCGTAACCCAGGGTGTAGGTCAAGCCTTCCGCCAGCGGCCCGCTCACTTCCAGTTCCAGCCCGCGGCTGGTGGCCTCGTCACCATTCTGCACGGCAAAGAAAGCCCAGTTGGTGGTAGCGGAATTGAGCTGCACATCCTCCCAGTCGACATAGAACAGGGCCGCGGTATAGCTGTGCTGACCTCTGCTGCCCTTGATCCCCAGCTCGTAGTTGACCACCGAGTCGGCATCGTACAACTGCCAGGCGGGATCTTCTGCAAAGACACCGACGGTGGGCACAGCATTGGCGCCGCCGCGGCGGTAACCCTCGGATACGGTACCGTAGACCAGGGTGGTGTCGTTCATGTCCCAGGACAGGTTGATCTTGAACAGGGTATCGGAATCATCCCGGCTGAAGTCGGCTTCCGCCGAGGGCCGGAAGCCTTCGTAAAAGCTGATCTGCTGGAAGGTATCGATATCGGACTTGTTGTCGAAGTAGCGGACGCCACCCGTCAGGTGCACGGTATCCGTCAGGTGCCAGGTCAGCTCGCCGTAGAGCGAGACGTCGCGAAAATCCTCGGTGCGCCGGTAGAGGAAGTCCTGGTCGTCGATCACCACGCCAGGGCCAAAGGCCACATCGGCCCAGTTCTTGAAACCCAGCAGGAAGCTGTCCTGGCCGGACTTGATGGTCTGGTCCTGATAGTAGGCGCCGACCAGGTAGTCGAAGGCGCCGTCGGTGCTGGATACCAGCCGCAGCTCCTGGATGAAGCTCTCGTCGTCGTAGCTGCGCTGGGCACTGGCCATGGGCCGCGGGTAGTTGTAGTAGAACGCGGCAATCCAGCCCAGCTGCGCGTAGAAGCCTGTGTTTTCGCTGGTACCTTCACCACTGTGCTCGTAATGCGAGGTACTGGAGGTCAGGGTGGCGAAGCCGAGGTCGATGTCCGCCTCCAGGCTCACCAGGTCGATATCGCGGGATGAGGGTTCCAGCAGTACCGCGCCCAGCTCGTTGTCACCGTAGGGCTCGCCGGCACCATTGCTGCCGCGCGTGGTACCGCGGCGGCCACCGATGTCATCGGACTGGGTATGGTAGCTGAGGGTGGCGTCCACGCGATCATTGGGCTGGAAGCGCAGGGCCGCCCGTGCAAACCAGATATCCACATCGTCCGCGTCTTCCACCTCGCGATAGACCGCATCCGGCGCCAACACGCCGTTGGGTGCGACCGGCACCCCGCTGTCGTCGAGCACGTAGACGTTCTCGTAATCGGTGATGCCGTCGTAATCGTTCTTGCCTGCCACCACGCGCAGAGCGAGGGTATCGGTGAGGGGCAGGTTCAACATCGCATCCGTAGTCCAGTTCCAGCCATCGGAGCCGTCAGTGCGGCTGAATCCCCCCGACACCTTGCCGTAGACTTCCTCGAACTCCGGCTCGCGCATGATATAGCGCACTGTGCCGGCCAGCGAACCGGAACCATAGAGCGTACCCTGGGGGCCGCGCAGCACCTCCACCCGCTCGAGATCCTTGAGCACGAAGTTGGCGAACACCGGGGTATCGTTGACATAGGTGGACACCGTGGGCGCCGATGCCACCGCGAAGTCACCGACAATGGAGCTGTCGACGTTGAGCCCGCGGATACGGATGGTGTTGACCGTGCCCGAGTTGCGATAGCCGCGATCAATGATCCCCACCCCGGCGATCGAGCGCAGCAGTTCGGCCTGGTCAGTCATCTGCGCCGCCTCAATGCTGGCGCCACTGACCGCGGAAATATTGTAGGGGATATCGAGAATGGACTCGTCGCGGCGGGTTGCAGTCACCCTGACCTCTTCCAGCACCGTGCCCTGGGCGAAACTGTAGTCCGGCACCAGCAGCGCGCTGCCCGCGGCGACTGCCAGAGAAAGGGTTTTCCTGCCTGTGTTGAGTGTTCTCATAGTCCTGCCCCTCAGCTTGAATCGTGGCGGTAGTCCGCCCGCGTTATCTTCCGCCCCACGTTACGAGCCTGCCGCGGCAGGTCATAGGGCCAGTTCTGACTTGCCTATGGTTCCACATCCGCTGCCGGACCGCCGCGCGCTGGCACCTGCAGCGCCCCCAGGGCATCCAGTGCCGGGCTGGCGTGACCCTCCCGGTAGGGCGGGAACTGTACCGGGCTGTCGCGAAAACTCTTCAGCACCTGACCCAGTCCCATCAGCCCGCGCTCGCGGGTACGCCGCACCAGCCCGAAATCCGCCTCGAAGGCGATGATTTCGTGACCGATGCCCGCCTCGTGAATGACATTGCCCTCCGGCCCGCAGACGATGGAGCGGCCATTGCCCAGGCGCCCGGCGACATTGATGTCGACGAAATAGCATTGATTGATCGCCGCGTTGGTACGGGCAATGGCGAGTTCGAGGTCCCGGTCGATGGTGTTGGTCATGGTCGGGTGGATGATGACCTCGGCCCCCATCCAGGCCAGGGTGCGGGTGGTTTCCGGAAACCAGCCATCGTAGCAGATGGATACACCCATGCGGCCAACGTCCGGCACGTCGAATACCACGAACTCGGTGCCCGGGCTGACGCCCTGTTCGTAGGGGTAGAACGGGAACATCTTGCGGTAGCGGGCCACCACGTCACCGGCGGGATTGATCACCGGCAGGGTATTGAAAACATGGTCACCGCAACGCTCAAACAACGTCCCCGGCACCAGCCAGATACCGTGTTGCGCGGCCAGGCTGCAATACTGGGCCTCTATGTCGGAGGGCAGGGGCTGGGCGTGCCGTGTTTCCGGCCCCAGGGTCGCCAGCTCTCCGACCACCACCATCTGTACCCAGGGGAAGCGGGCCATGACCCTGTGTATCTCGGCATTGATACGGTAAAGATTGTCCTGGTTGGTCAGTTCCAGCTGCAAACCGGCGATCGCGAAGCGGGCCATCAACATCTCCTGCGGCAATGTGCTACTGCCGGGGCGACAAAGCCTCGACACTGGTTGGCAGGGTAGCGATGGCCGGCGGGCCGGGTTAGCGCCAGATCGGCGCCGTGGATGAGTCCAGATCAGGGTTCCGGCGGAGGCCACTGGATATAGGCGGCATCCACCAGTTGCCGCTCGCGGTCAAACCACTTGATCTGGTTGCCGTCAATGACGACGTACAGCGCCAGGGTTTTGCCGTAGGACCACTGCTCCCAGCGCCGCAACCAGAGCTCGCCCTCGACCCACCACTCGCCGCGGTCGCAGTCTTCAGCGGCGTAGCCCGCCTGCCCTGTCATGGTGCCATCCGGATGCAGGCGGATCCTGGCCGGGTCACCATAGACCGTGGTGAAGTGCAATTCCGCGCCGGCCAGCCGGCTGCGCAGCAGGGCTCCACCGACACGCTCGCCCCGGGCATCATCCAGGGTTTCAGTGTGGGTCGCCGAAAGATCGCGAATGACGGCGGCCAACTCGGCCACGCCGCCGCGGATCTGGCTCTCGTCCAGGCTGGTCAGGCCGAGACGAAAGCAGTTCTCCGGGTGAATGGAGTCCTGATAATAGTGCCCGACCGGCTCCAGCAGGACCCCGCGGCGACCGGCCTCGCGCGCCAGCACCCGGGCATCCAGCCAATCGGGCCCGTTCACCCACAAGGCGGTACCGCCCTGGCTGGGCGCCGTCACCACCAGATTCGGCAGATAGTGATTGAGCGCGTCCCGCAGTGCCAGCCAGCGCGTGCGGAATGCCGCGTCCAGGCGCCGGTGGAAACTGTCGTAGTGCCCCAGGGACAGGAAATAGGCCATGGCGCGCTGGTTGTTCCGCGGGGGAATGCCGAACAGCGTGCGACGCAACTGCCGCGCCGCCTGCACCACCTCGGCAGGTGCCACGATAAAGGCCAGTTGCAGGCTGCCGGCCAGTACCTGGGCAAGGGAGGACAGGTATATCACCCGGCCACCGCTATCCATGCTCAGCAGCGCCGGGTGCGGCTGCCCCAGGAAGTTGGTCTCTGCCGCATGCTCGTCCTCGATCACCAGGGCGTCCAGTTCCGCGGCGCGCGCAAGCAGTAGCTGGCGCCGTGACATGCTCATGGTGATACCGGTCGGCAGCTGGTGACTGGGCATGACCACCAACAGTCGGTGCCGGCCCGACGCCGGCGGGACCATGCCCTCCTCGTCGATCGAACGCGAGTCGAGGCGCGCGCCCCGCTCCCGCAGCAGGGTGCGCCACTCGGGTGATCCGGGGTCTTCGATCGCCACGGCATCGCCCCGTCCAGCCAGCAGCTGCGCCAGCAGTGCTCGGGCGGCATCAATGCCTGGCATGACGATGATCTGCTCGTCCGCCACCTGGATCCCCCGGGCCGGCAGCAGCTGGGTGCGAATAGCCTCCAGCAACAGCGGATCGTCGGCGTCGCCGCGATAACGGCTCCAGGCGCTGACCTCCCCCACCCCCAGCGCCAGGCGACTGGCCTCGCGCCACTCATGCACCGGAAACAGCGCCTGGTCGTAGTAGCCATCGATAAAGGGGAAGGGATAGCGTTGCCAGTCGGGCGGTGCCTGGAACGCCTTGCGCTCCGGCACCCGGTGCAGGCGTCTTCCCCAGTCGATGGTACTGTCATTGCCATCCTGATGGCCGGGCTGATAGCCGACCCGCCGGGCCAGCACCTCCTCATTGACGTAGATGCCGCTGCGCTCGCGGGTCAGCAGATAACCCTCGTCCATCAGTTGCTGGTAGGCCAGGACCACAGTATTGCGCGCCACACCCAGCTGGGCCGCCAGTTTGCGGGACGAGGGCAGGCGCCGGCCGGGCACCAGGCTGCCCACCATGATCGCTTCCACGATTTTCTGGCGCAGCTGGCTTTGCAGGCTGAGTGGGCTGTCCGGGTCCAGGTAGAACATGGGCCTCTACGGGCGAGGGTCAGCCCTCGCCGCTGATCTCGCTGAGGATAAGATCCAGCTGGTCCATCATCTCATCGACATCATCGGCGTTGAGCAGCGCGTATTTCAGCGACTCATCCAGCGGCAGCAGCTGGGCCAGGGTGTAGCCAACCTGCCAGGCATCCTCGAAATCGATATCAAGGCCCATCCGGCGCACGTGAGGGTGTTGCCCCAGGTTTTCCAGAATTTCCCGCAGCGGCGACCATTCTTCATCCAGAGCCGCGGCTTCAGGCATGGCTTCCAGGGCCACATCGCCCACTACCAGGCCGTTTTTGGCCACCCGGGTGTCACTCAGGCGAAAACGCTCCCGACCCTGGATGGTGACACCCAGCAGGCCGTTGGGCAGCTGGTCGAAATCAACGATGCGGGCCACGGTGCCGGTATCACCCAGCTGTTGCTGGCCCGGTCCGGGCGCGACTTCCTCGCCACGTCGCAGCCACACCACCCCGAAGCCGGAACTGGACTTCATGCAGTCGCGGATGAGATCCAGGTAGCGCTGTTCGAAGATCTGCAGGGGCATGCGGCCATAGGGCAGCAGCACGGCAGAGAGCGGGAACAGGGGCATTTCTGTGGTCGGCATGGGCATCTCCTGTTCAATCCGGGCGGCTGAGTATCTCCAGCTGCTGCAGGTTCACCAGAGCGGTCTCGCGATCGTCTCCACAAACAGCATACTCGGCCTGGAAATCGTTGCACACCGCCGGTCTGCGGATATCTCCGAAAAGTCCGCAGAGGCGGTCTCCGGTCAGGTGGATGCAGGTGACACCGGCGGGCTTGCCCTGCGGCATGCCATGGAACGCCGTGGAAATGGACGGCGCCACACAGCAGGCGCCACAGCCGGCCCGGCACTCCACTAGCCCTGCCCCTCTGCTGCCGGCTCGCCCTCGGGGCCCAGCGGCCGCAGTACCAGAATCAGCTTGGGCAGCAGCAGCAGGGCACCAATCACGGCCGCGATCATTGCCAGCACGGTCAACAGGCCAAAATAAATACTGGGGTTGAAGTTGGATACGGTCAGGGTGGAGAAACCAATCACCACCGTCACCGTGGTGTAGTACATCGCCCTGCCGATACTGTTGTGGCACCGGTGCATTGTCGCCAGATAATTGCGGTCCTCGGGGAACTCGCGCATGAACCGGTGCACATAGTGGATACAATCATCCACACCGATCCCGACCACGATCGCGGCGATGGTGATGGTCATGATGTCCAGCGGAATACCGGCCAGGCCCATGACGCCAAGCACCAGTCCCGCGGCGACGATATTCGGGGCCAGGGCAATAAACGCCAGGGACAGGGAACGAAACAGCAGCATGAACATGGCGAGGATGGCCACGAATACCACTCCCAGGGTCAGGATCTGGGACTGGAACAGGCTCTGCAGCACGTTGTTGTAGAGCACCAGCATACCGGTAAACTGCAACTGCTCCGGCTCCAGGCCGGTCACGTCAAGCAACTCGCTGTGCAGCCGCTGCAAAAACGCGTTGCGACGCAACTGTTCACTGGTTTCCATCACCCTGACACTGATGCGCGCCTGCTCCTTGCCCTCGGAGAAGTAGGGCTCCACCATCAGCTCGGCGACATCCTGCGGCAGGCTCTTCTGTACCAGCGCCAGCTCCACGCTGCCGATATCGTCGCCCAGCAGGTCCTTGACCACTGCGAAAGTGGTGGACAGGGACAGCACCTTGCCGGTCTCCTCCTGCTGGTCTACGTGCCGGTGCGCGCGATCGAGGATACGCATGCCCTCGAGGCTGAACCAGAAGCTGGGGGTAAAGCTGTCCTCGCCGGTGCTGAAGCTGTCGAAATCCTCGCCAAATTCGTCGTCCCAGTCGTCAGCGGCAACGCCCTCGTCGCCATCGAAGTCCTCGGCCTCTGCCAGGAAAGGATCATCCGCTGCCGGCGCCTCGGCCGCAGCATCGAGGTTCTCCAGGCCCGGCAGCGGCACATCGCCGTCCGGTGCCGAGAGGATAATATCCAGCGGAATGGTGCCGCCAAGGCGCGAGTCCAGCAGCTCCATGCCCTGATAGATTTCAGTGCTGTCCTTGAAATAGTCGATAAAACGGTTCTCGACCTGCAGGCGCGAGATGCCCAGGGCGGTGAGGCCGAGAATGATCGCGGTGACCACCAGGATGGTGGTGCCGAAATGTTCCGTGGCCCGGGCAAAATGGACGGTCAGGGGCTGATGTTCCTTCTTGTACACGAACGGACGCCCCTGCGGCCAGACCTCGGTCAGACAGGGCACCAGCACGAAGGCCAGCACCAGGGCGACGACGATGCCCACGGTCATCATCCAGCCAAAATCGATGACCGGCTGGATCCCCGACACCACCAGCGACATGAAGGCGACAATCGTCGTGATCCCGGTATAGATACAGGGCACCGCCATCAGCGCCACCGTCTGCAGGACGCGATCGTGCACACTCCAGTCGGGGTGCAGTGCATGCAGTTCGCGGTAGCGCACCACAAGGTGGATGGCAATGGCGAGGCTGATGATGAGCAGCACCGCGACGAAGTTGGAGGAAATGACCGTCATCCGCCAGTCCAGGAACGCGAGCAGCCCCAGCATGACCGTAGAGGTGGCTATGCAGGTGGCCAGCGGGATCACGGTCCAGCGTACGCGACGGAAAATGATCCCCAGCACCACCAGCATGACCCCGAGGATGGCGCTGCCGAACAGCACCAGGTCACTGCGGACAAAACTCACCATGTCGGCGGTGATCATCGGCACGCCGCCGACAAAAATTCTGGCGTGGCTGCGGTAGTCATCCGCAATCTCGCGCACGGATTGCACCAGCGCGCTTTGCGCCTCCAGTGCCTGCGCCGTGTGGGCCTTGAAGGCAAGGATTACCTCCTCCAGCCTTTCCGCCTCGGCGCTGGTCAGGGTTCCCTCGTCATCTTTCGCCCGCAGCCGGTCGCGCTCCTGCAGGAGCTCAAAGTAGCGCTCATCCCGCTGCAGGTTGACCTGCACGGCCGTGAGCTCACCGTCGCTGCTGACCAGCAGCTCGGCATAGATGGGGCTGGTGGTGAATTCCTGTAGCGCCAGGTCGCGGTCGATGCCGGGGTCACCGAGACTCGGCAGCGGCTCGCCGGAGGTAATCTCGGACAGGCTGACTGGCGGGCTTTCCAGTAGCGGCACATCCCACACCGTGACTACCGAGGACACTCCGGGCAGCTCGCGCAATTCATCCGCCATCCGCCGCAGTGGCAGCAGGGACTCGTCGCTGAACAGCGGCGCCTGCGGTTGCCAGGTGAGCAGCAGGAAATCCTCGGCGCCGTACTCCTCGGATACTTCACGATAAAAATCCAGCGCCGGGTCACCCTGCAGCATCAGCGAATCGGCGGAAGCGTCGAGCTTGAGCTTGCCCAGCTGGCTGGCACTGGCGATCAACAGCAGCGCCACCAGTGCCAGCGAGACCAAGGGGCGCCGCAGCACCAGGGCGTCATAGGCAGTGAGCAGGGGATGTGAAACCATCAGGAATTCGCCGCTTTCAGTTCGTCGAGCAGGATCTGGTGAATGCCACCGAAACCCCCGTTGCTCATGATGACGACCCGGTCACCGGGTCGCGCCTGTTGTGTAACCTGCCGTGCCAGCTGCCTGACATCGGTGCTGAGACTCGCCGGTACCGGACTGCCGGCGATGACCGCATCCAGTGACCAGTGCATGCCCGCGGGCTGGAACCAGTACACCTGGTCGGCCTCACGGGTGCTCGCGGCCAGTCGCGCCTTGTGTTCACCCATACGCATGGTATTGGAACGCGGCTCAATCAACGCGATCACCCGTCCCTCGGCGCTGCTGGCGCGCAGGCCCTGCAGGGTCGTGGCGATAGCCGTGGGGTGGTGGGCAAAATCGTCGTACACCGTTACCCCACCGATCTGCCCCAGCAGTTCCAAACGGCGCTTGACGCCGCGGAATGCGCGCACCGCCGCGACCGCGTGTTGCAGCGGCACACCCACATGGTGGGCGGCCGCGATTGCAGCCAGGGCGTTCTCGGCATTGTGCCGGCCGAGGAAAGCCCAGTCGACCTCGCGCCTGTCACCATCCGGCGCGGTCACCGTGAAACTGGCAGCGTCGTCCCGCAGCAGTTCTCCCGCCCAGTCCGCCGCCCCGTCAACCGCAAAGGTCTGCAGCGGCGTCCAGCAACCCATGGCCAGGACCTCGTCAATCGCCGCAACGCCCCGCGGGTGTACCACCAACCCCTCTCCCGGGACACAGCGCAGGAGATGGTGGAACTGGCGCTGGATCGCGGCCAGGTCGGGGAAAATATCCGCGTGATCGAACTCCAGGTTGTTGATGACCACCGTGCGCGGCCGGTAGTGGACAAACTTGGAGCGCTTGTCGAAAAAGGCGGTGTCGTACTCGTCCGCCTCCACCACAAAGAAGTCGCTGCCCCCGCGGCGGGCCGAGAGCCCGAAATTGGCCGGCACGCCGCCGATGAGGAAGCCCGGGGCCATGCCCGCATACTCCAGGATCCACGCCAGCAGACTGCTGGCAGTGGTCTTGCCATGGGTACCGGCAACCGCCAGCACCCACTTGTCCCGCAGCACGTTCTCCGCCAGCCACTGCGGGCCCGAGATATAGTCAAGGCCGGCATTGAGCATGTACTCCACTGCCGGATTGCCGCGGGTCATGGCATTGCCCACCACCACGACGTCCGGCGCGGGCTGCAGGTGCTCGGGGGCATAGCCCTCGGCCAGGACAATACCCGCTGCCTCCAGCTGGGTACTCATGGGTGGATAGACATTGGCATCGGAGCCGGTGACCCGGTAGCCGAGCTCTCGGGCCAACAGGGCGACACCCCCCATGAAGGTGCCGCAAATGCCGAGGATATGTATGTGCCCTTTCAAGTTCCGCTCCCTTTGGCGAAGGCGGCGAGTTTAGCACGCGGCTCCCGCAACCCGCAGTAGCGGGCGGTAATACTGCCCATCGCGGTCTACAAGCCCGCCACTTTGGCGTATCATTGCCCGTCAATGAATCGCCAACACGCCCCCGCCAGCGGGCCCGGCCTGACACGGAATTTCTATGCCAGCCAAAAATGCCTTTTATGCCCAGTCCGGTGGTGTCACCGCTGTCATCAATGCCTCTGCCTGTGGCGTCATCGAGACCGCCCGTGCCCACCGCGGCAAGATTGGCAAGGTCTACGCCGGCCGCAACGGCATCATCGGCGCCCTGCGCGAAGACCTGATCGACACCAGCAAGGAAAGCAAGACGGCAATTCACGGCCTGCTCAGCACCCCGGCCGGCGCCTTCGGCTCCTGTCGCCACAAGCTGAAGGACCCGCGGGAAAACCGGGCCGAGTACGAGCGCCTGATCGAGGTGTTCAAGGCACACAATATCGGCTACTTTTTCTACAACGGCGGCGGCGACTCCGCCGATACCTGCCTCAAGGTGTCCCGGCTCAGCGAGTCCATGGGCTACCCGCTGCAGGCGATCCATATCCCCAAGACCATCGACAACGACCTGCCCCTGACCGATACCTGCCCGGGCTTCGGCTCGGTGGCGAAATACGTGGCCATCTCCACCCGCGAAGCCGCACTTGACGTGGCTTCCATGTGCGCAACGTCGACCAAGGTGTTCATCCTCGAGGTGATGGGCCGGCACGCGGGCTGGATCGCCGCGGCTGCGGGGCTGGCCGCCGAGCAGGAGGGGGACGCGCCCCACATCATCCTGTTTCCGGAAGTCGCCTTTGACCGCAAGCGCTTCCTGGCCCGGGTCCAGCGCACGGTCAAGCGCCACGGTTACTGCGTGATCGTCGCCTCGGAAGGCACCCACGATGCCGACGGGCGCTTTCTCTCCGAATCCGGCCTCACCGATGCCTTTGGTCACAGCCAGCTCGGCGGACTGGCCCCGACACTGGCCGACATGGTCAAGAGCGAGCTGGGCTACAAATACCACTGGGCGGTGGCCGACTATCTGCAGCGCTCCGCGCGTCACATCGCCTCCCGGACCGACGTCGACCAGGCCTACGCGGTCGGCAAGGCGGCGGTGGAATTCGCGCTGCAGGGCAAGAATGCGGTCATGCCCGCGATCCAGCGCGGCAAGGGCAAGCGCTACAGCTGGCATATCGGCGAGGCACCGCTGCAGGATGTGGCCAACCGGGAAAAGAAAATGCCCCGGGACTTCATCACCCGGGACGGCTTTGCCATTACCGCAAAGGCCCGCGCCTATCTCGCACCGCTGATTGTTGGCGAGGCCTATCCGCAGTACCGCAACGGCCTGCCCATCTATACGCGGCTGAAACTGGTGGCGGTGCCGCGCAAGCTGAAGACAGCGTTCAAGGTTTGAGCAGAGCCTGCTATACTCCGCACCCCCAAACAGCAACCCTCTATCACAGGAACACCCATGAGCCTGAACCTCGTGCCAGCCGGGAACAACATTCCCGACGAAATCAATGTCATTATCGAAGTCCCCGCCCACTCTGATCCGGTCAAATACGAAGTGGATCACGTAAGCGGCGCCATCACCGTAGACCGCTTCATGACGGCCGCGATGTTCTACCCCTGCAACTATGGCTATATCCCCAACACCCTGGCAGATGACGGCGACCCGCTGGATGTTCTGGTGCATACCCCCCATACCGTCATCAGCGGCTGCGTCATTCCCTGCCGCCCGGTGGGTATCCTGCACATGTCCGATGAGGGTGGCGGCGATGCCAAGCTGATCGCGGTTCCCACCGACAAGCTGAGCAAGGCCTACAAGGACATCAAGGAAGCCACTGATCTGCCGCCCCTGCTGATTCAGCAGATCCAGCATTTCTTCGAGCACTACAAGGATCTGGAGCAGGGCAAGTGGGTCAAGATCGACGGTTGGGGCCCCGCCGAAGAGGCGCGCAAGGCCATCGTCGACGCCGTGCGCAACTTTGACCAGACATCGATGATCGAACGCTAGACACGTCGGGGCCGGCCGCTGGCCGCGCCCCGCCTCTGCATTCAGCTCCCGCTACCCGCCCTCCAATCCTGCACGCGCAAAACGCTCCGGACACCAGTCCGGCGGCACCTCAACATACCGCGCCAGCAGCTCTGGCAGCATGATTTCCAGTTCCGCCCGCAGCAGCAGCGGTTCCGCATCGCAGTCCCAGCAGGCCCGCAGTTGCTCCGCGGTCAGGCGCCCGGCACAGCTTGTCGCGAGCGGGGCATAACTCAGATGCCAGCGCTCAGGCGCCACCCCGCCGCGGTCCCTGTCATAGGGCCGGTAAAAGCCCTGCGAGTCCCCTTCCACCATGCGCGCATCCAGCCAGCAGTGCAGTGGACCAAAGGGACCATCGGGCGCGACCTCCTGCGGACTCAACTGCAGTGGATAATCCGTGGGTACGGCCGCTGCATCGTAAACATCCAGATCCGTGCCCCAGTGATGACGAGAAGTGCCCGGCAATGCCGAAAAGCGCAGGATGGCGCGAATGCGCTCGGCGACGGGCAGCGCCAGGATGGCAACCGGATTGCCGGCATCGTCGTGTACCGGGCGCTCGCCTGCTGCCTTGCCATTCCAGATGGCGCGCTGGCGTTCATAGGAACGGTAGCTGCTGGCAATCGCCAGCTGGAAACCGTCAGCCGCGGCGTCCAGCTGCAGGCGCGCGAATGCAGCCGCAGCCTGAGGCTGCAGGCGATGCCCGCCGGCGAGCGCCAGCAGATGACTGTCGTCGCGGCCGGTGAGCTGGTCGGGGGTCAGCACTGGCAGGCTCCGCCCTTCACGCCGGGTCCAGGCTGAACGGCAGAGCCTGCTCCAGTACCAGTTCGGTCGGTGACAGCGCGGTGCGCCAGACCAGCACCTCGACCCCTGCGGCCTGTGCCGAAGCCAGTGCGTCGCGATAGGCCGGGTCGATCTCTCCCGCCGCGCTTACCCGGTTGATCCCGGCATGGAAAACGCAAAAGAACAGTACACTGCGGGTCCCTGCATCCAGCACCGACTGCAATTCCCGCAGATGTTTGCGCCCGCGCTCACTGACCGCATCGGGGAACAGCCCCTGACCGCCGGAGCCGCACAGGGTGACCGACTTCACTTCGACAAAGACCCGGCCCGCAGGCCCGGCCAGGAGCAGGTCGGCGCGGCTGTTGGCACCGTACTTCACCTCGCCACGCACGTCCGGATAATTGTCGAACCCGGGTATGCGCCCCGACTCGAAGGCCTCGCGCACCACCTTGTTGGCCAGGGCAGAATGGATACAGGCCAGGCCGCGGGAGGTGGCCACCAGCTCCCAGGTGTCGGCGTACTTGCGCTTCGGATCATCTGAACGAGACAGCCAGACAGTGGCGCCCTCCTCGACACAACCGGTCATGGCACCGGTGTTGGGACAGTGGGCGGTGATCACCTCGCCACCGGGCAGGGCCACGTCCGCCAGAAAGCGCTTGTAGCGCCGCAGCAGGCGCCCCTCGCGCAGGGGCCTGAACTGCATCAGGACAGCACCCGGGCCAGCCGCGTCACCGCTTCCTCCAGACGCTCCATGCCGGTAGCGTAGGAAAAGCGGATGTGCTCGTTGGCGCGCACGTGGCCAAAGTCGATACCCGGCGTAAGCGCCACGCCGTGCTCCTCCAGCAGGCGCCAGCAGAGCGCCTGGCTGTCGTCGGTGAAGCGGGATGCATCGGTGTAGATGTAGAAGGCACCGTCCGGCGGGCAGGGAATCTCCAGGCCCAGGCCCTGCAGCGCCGGCAGCAGGAAATCGCGCCGCTGGCGGAAGATGTCGCGGCGCTGGTCGAGGATCTCGCGGGTAGCCGGTTCAAAACAGGCCAGGGCAGCGTGCTGGGCCATGGTGGACATGGAGATAAACAGGTTCTGGGCCAGCTTCTCGAGACCCGGGATTGCCGCCTCCGGCGCCACCAGCCAGCCCAGGCGCCAGCCGGTCATGCCGAAGTACTTGGAAAAGCTGTTGACCACGAACGCCTGCGGATCCACCTCCAGCACCGAGCGGGTGGGGCCATCGTAGCCGAGGCCGTGGTAGATCTCGTCGACGATGAGGTTGCCGCCGCGGGCGCGCACCGCGGCCGCCAGCGACGACAGCTCCGGCAGGCTGAGAGAGGTGCCCGTCGGGTTGGCCGGCGAGGCCACCATCGCCCCCACCGTATTGCTGCGCCAGTGGGCGGCCACCAGCTCTCCGGTGAGCTGGTAGCGGGTGCTGGCGTCCACCGGTACCAGCTGGCCACGGCCTTCAACCAGGCGCATGAAATGACGGTTGCAGGGATAGCCAGGATCTGTCAGCAGCATGCCGTCGCCCGGGTTCAGCAGCAATGCGCTCAGCAACAGCAGGGCACCGGAGGCACCCGGCGTGACAAAGATGCGCGCCGGCGCAATATCCAGCCCGTACTCGGCCCTGTAGTGTTGCGACAGGGCCTCGCGCAGGGCCGGCAGGCCCGCCGCCTGGGAGTAGTGGGTATGGCCCTCCGCCAGCGCCCTGCGACCGGCCTCCACGATCGGCGCTGCGGTGGAGAAGTCGGGGGCGCCCGCGGCCAGGTGCACGATATCCCGACCTGAGGCCGCCAGTTCAGTGGCCCGGTTCAGCACCTCGACGACGCGAAAGGGCTCAATGTCCGCCACCCGGTCGGCGAGGCGCAATGCACTTGGAGTGTCTTGCATGGATCTCTCCCCAAAAGGATTCGTGGCGGCCATTCTAACAACGCCCGGGCGCGCTTGTTAGCGCCACGGGAAAGGGAAATCCGGCGCCTGAAACCTGCTTCGAATTTTGTGGCGAAGCAGGACGATATCTGGTAGTTTCTCCGCGCTCAGCCGCCGGGGCCCCGGCTCCGCGCACTCACTACGGTGGGTTTTTCGTGTCACCCTATCCCTATGGGGCTACAGTCATGCCAAAAGCAGCAGAAATGAACGCGCAAACCAAGACCAGCAGCGCGCCCACGCCATCTTCCAACGCCGACTTCAAGAACTTCGTGCCCTACAAGCCCAAGCGCGGCGAGGAGTACATGAGTGAAGGGCAGCGGGAACACTTCCGCAATATCCTGCGCAACTGGAAGGCAGAGTTGATGCAGGAAGTGGATCGCACCGTGACCCACATGAAGGACGAGGCTGCCAATTTCCCCGATCCGGCCGATCGCGCCACCCAGGAAGAAGAATTCAGCCTGGAACTGCGCACCCGCGACCGTGAGCGCAAGCTGATCAAGAAGATCGACGCCACCATTGAACGCATCAACCAGGACGATTACGGTTTCTGCGATGCCTGCGGCGTTGATATCGGCATCAAGCGCCTGGAGGCCCGGCCCACCGCCACCCTGTGCATCGACTGCAAGACACTTGATGAGATCAAGGAAAAGCAGGAAAAGGGCTGAATCCCGGGGCGGCCGGCGCTGAAGCCGTACGCCCGGACTGATGACCCCGACCCGACCAGCGGCCTACCGCGGACGTTTTGCGCCCTCCCCCACCGGTCCACTTCACCTCGGCTCCCTGCTTGCCGCGCTGGCGAGCTGGCTCCATGCCCGCAGCGCCGGCGGGGCCTGGCTACTGCGGATCGAGGATATCGACCCCCCCCGGGAACAACCCGGTGCCAGCGCCGCCATCATCCACAGCCTGGAACAACACGGCTTGCGCCAGGATGGCGACATCCTCTGGCAGAGCCGGCGCAGCGCCGCCTACGACGCGGCACTGGCCCTGCTGGAGGCAGGCGGCCACCTGTTCGCCTGCACCTGCAGCCGACGCCAACTCGACGCCAGCGGCAGCTGCCAGCGCGGCTGCCGCAACCGGCAGTCTCCTGCCACCGGCAAACCCGGCGCCCTGCGCGTCGCGGTGCCGCCCGACTTTACCAGCGAGTGGGACGATCCCTGGCAGGGCCGGCAACACTGGCCTCTGGGGCAGCAGCTGACGGACTTCATTGTCCGCCGCAAGGATGGCCTCTACGCCTACCAGCTGGCGGTGGTGGTGGACGACGCGGACCAGCAGATTACCGATGTTGTGCGCGGCGCCGACCTGCTGGATTCGACACCGCGTCAGCACCTGCTGCAAACGCTGCTGGGCTACCCGCAGCCGCGCTATGCCCATATCCCCGTGCTGGCGGACAGTCAGGGCCAGAAACTGAGCAAGCAGAACCTGGCACCGGCGCTGGACGACACCGCCGCCCCTGACAACCTGCGCCGCGCCCTGCACTACCTGGGGCAGCCAGCGCCACCCGCCGGCGTCAACAGCGCAGCGGAACTGCTGGAGTTCGCCCTGCGGCACTGGTCGCCCCACAGCCTCTCACGGGGTCCGTCCGTGACCGTCGGGCACTGAGGCGCTTTACCCACCGTTGGTGCTTCAGTAGTATCCATGGCCACGGCGTCCGGGGGCACCCAACATGTATATCAATCGGGCCCTGCTCCTGCTCATGGGGCTGGCCTTCATTTTCCTGCCTGCGATAGAACAGTGGCTGTGGGGGCCGGACGCGGACTGGTACCGCCCCTTCGTACTCTGGCTGGCAGCCATATTCGCGGCCTGGTGGAACCAGTTCCGCAGGTACCCGGATGAGCTTTAGTCTGCCGGAAATCATGCTGGCGATTGTCGCCTACCTGCTGGTGCTGTTCCTGGTCGCACATCTGGCCGAGCGCGGCATTCTCCCCCGCGCCGTCACCCATCACCCCGCCACCTATGTACTGTCACTGGCGGTCATTGCCGGGGCCATGGCCAGCAACGCCATCTTCGAACTCGCCTACCGCTACGGCTATGGCTACCTGCTGTACTACGCCGGCGTGGTGCTCATGTTCCTGCTGGCAACCCTGCTGTTGCTGCCCCTGCTGCGCCTGTGCCGGGTCTACCAGCTGGCGTCGCTGGCGGATGTGCTGACCTTTCGCTTTCGCAGCCACCGGGTGGGGGCGGCGGTCACGCTGGCCATGTGCCTGACCCTGATGCCGCTGCTGGCCCTGCAGATCCAGGCCGTGGCAGACAGCATCCACATCCTGGCCGGCGCCCCGGACCGACTGATGCCGGCTGCGCAGCGCCAGGACACGCTGGCACTGATGTTCTGCGTGATCATCATCGTCTTCGCCATCCTCTTCGGCACCCGCAACCTGACCTCCGAGCGCCGCAATATCGGCCTGGTGACGGCGGTAGCATTCGAGTCCATGGTCAAGCTGACGGCCATGCTGGCGATGATGTGGATCGCGGTGGGCGAGGTCTTCGGCGGCTTCGCCGGCCTCGGCGCGTGGCTGGCAGCGAGCCCCGATGCGCGGGCCGTGATCGAGCAGCCGGTCGCGGGGGATGCTGCCCGGGTGCTGCTGCTGGTGTTTTTTGCCGGCGCCGTGTGCATGCCCCACATCTTCCACATGGCCTTCGCCGAGAACAAGGAGTCCCAGGACCTGCGCGCCGCCAGCTGGGGCCTGCCCCTGTACCTGTTGCTGCTGGCCCTGCCGGTACTGCCGCTGGCCTGGGCAGGCATGCGCCTGGAACACGATCTGCCGGCGGGCTACACCGGGCTCGCCATCGGCATTGGCCTGCAGTCCCCCGGCTTTGCCGCGCTCGCCTTTGTCGCCGGCCTGTCTGCAGCCAGTACTGCCATTATTGTCGCCACCCTCGCCCTCGCCAACATGTGCCTGACCCACCTCATTCTGCCCCGGCAGCTGCTGCAGATTCGCACCGACCAGAGCCTCTACGACCAGCTCAAGTGGCTGCGGCGCGGCCTGATTACCCTGCTCATCGTTGCCGGCTACGGTTTTTTCATGGCGGTAAACGGCAAACAGAGCCTGGCCCAGCTCGGCCTGGTCGCCTTTGCCGGCACCCTGCAATTCCTGCCGGGCATTGTCGCCACGCCCTACTGGGCCGGGGCCAATCGCAAAGGCCTTGTCAGCGGCCTGGTCGGTGGCCTGCTGACCTGGTTCCTGCTGCTGCTCCTGCCGGCCCTGGGCATCCCCCAGCCAGACTGGCTGGAGCTGGCAGCGGGCCACTGGTTTAGCGGCAGTGACAATGCCTGGGCCGTGGCCAGCCTGACCGCACTGATGGTCAACCTGGCCCTGTTTGCAACCGTGTCGTTGCTGTCCAGGACCACCGAAGAGGAGCGAGTGGCGGCGGAAATCTGCTCCATGGATGTGCTCAATCGTCCCTCCCGCCGCACCCTCACCGTGCACAGTGCCGGTGAGTTCAGCGAGCGCCTGGCGGGGTCCCTGGGCGAGGCCACTGCCCACTCGGAGGTCGCCAGGGCGCTGGAAGAACTGCAGTTTGACGAGAGCGAGATTCGCCCCTATGCCTTGCGCCGCCTGCGCAGCCGCATAGAGGCCAACCTCTCCGGGCTGCTGGGGCCGGCGGTTGCCTACAGTATCGTCAACCGCTGTATCCCCTTCGCCGCCAAACCGGGCGGCAGCACCGAAGATATCTTCCTGATTGAACGCCGGCTGGATGAGGCCGGCGGCCAGTTTACCGGCCTGGCGGCGGAGCTGGACAACCTGCGCCGGCACTACCGGCAAACCCTGGACAACCTCCCTATCGGCGTCTGCTCGCTGGCGCCCGACGGCGAGCTGCTACTGTGGAACCGCAGCATGCAGCGGATCACCGATATCCCCTCCTCCGCCGTGCTGGGCTCGGTGCTCGACTCCCTGCCCACACCCTGGCGCCAGATCATTGCCAATTTCCTGCGCGAGGACGCCGATACCATCCTCAAGCGTGAAGTCGCCCTGGGAGACGGCATCTCGCGCTGGATCAGCCTGCACAAGGCCAGCGCCGGCGGTGACCCGGATGGCGACCAGATCGTGCTGGTGGAAGATATCTCCGACTATGAGCGGCTGGAGCAGGAGCTTCTGCACAGCGAACGCCTGGCCTCCATCGGCCGTCTTGCGGCGGGCGTGGCGCACGAGATTGGCAACCCCATCACCGGCATCGCCTGCCTGGCGCAAAACCTCGAGTATGTCGAGGATCCAGTCGAGGTGCAGGAAACCGCGCGCGATATCCTGAAGCAGACCGGGCGCATCAGCCGGATCGTGGACTCGCTGGTGAATTTCTCCCATGTTGGCTCCGACGCCGGGGATATCCACCTGGAGCCCTGCAACCTCGCGGACTGTGTCGATGAGGCCATCCACCTGCTGCAGCTGGACCACCAGGCCAGGCCACTGCAGTTCCACAACCACTGCCACCGGGAGCTGCTGGTACTGGCCGACGCCCAGCGCCTGCTGCAGGTCTTCGTCAACCTGCTCGGCAATGCCCGCGATGCCAGCGAACCCGGGGCCACGGTACAGGTACGCGCCAACAGTAGCGAGGGCAGGGCCAGCATCGAGGTGGAGGACGAGGGCAGCGGCATACCCGCGAACCTGCAGAGCCAGGTCTTTGAGCCTTTTTTCACTACCAAGGAACCGGGCGAGGGCACCGGGCTGGGGCTCGCGCTGGTCTACAGCATCATGGAAGACATGGGCGGCAGCGTTCTGATCCAGAGCCCGGTGGGGCCGCCGGAACGTCCGGGCACCCGGGTCATACTGCAACTGCCGCTGTGCAGCTACGGTAGCGAATTCCGGGTGTAACCCGGGGTGACACACAAGCTACTGTTCTGACTGGAAAAAGAACACTCACAGGAGTATGTTGGGAACCCTGCTTCCGAGAGGTAACACTGCATGCATCAGATTCTGGTGGTGGAAGACGAGTCGGTTATCAGGACCGCCCTGCGGCGCCTGCTCGAGCGCCATGATTACCAGGTTGCGGAGGCCGCGTCAGTACAGGAAGCCGAATCCAAGCACAGCCTGACCGATTTCGACCTCATTATTTCCGATCTGCGCCTCCCCGGGGCACCAGGCACCGACCTGATCAAGAAAGCGGGCGAGGTGCCGGTGCTGATCATGACCAGCTACGCCAGCCTGCGCTCGGCAGTAGACTCCATGCGCATGGGGGCCGTGGACTATATCGCCAAGCCGTTTGATCACGGTGACATGGTCGCGGCCGTGGAGCGGATTATCGCCGACCACCCCACCAGCAAGGGAGCGCCCGCAGCCGTCGCCAATGCGAGCAACCGCGTCACCGGCATTATCGGCAACTGTCCCGCCATGGTGACCCTGTCCGAGCACATCCGCAAAGTCTCTCCCACCGATTCCACGGTGCTGGTACTGGGCGAAACCGGTACCGGCAAGGAACTTGTCGCCCGCAGTGTGCACGAGCACAGCAAACGCGCCGATAAAACACTGATCTGCGTGAACTGCGCGGCCATCCCCGACACCCTGATCGAATCGGAACTGTTCGGCTATGAGAAAGGCGCGTTCACGGGCGCCAACGCCAGCCGCATGGGGCTGATCGAGGCCGCCGACGGTGGCACCCTGTTCCTGGACGAAATCGGCGAGCTGCCAATGGAAGCGCAGGCACGCCTGCTGCGCTTCATCCAGGAGGGGGAGATCCGCCGCATCGGCTCGGTTCACTCCCGCAAGGTCAATGTGCGGCTGATCTGTGCCACCCACCGCAATCTGCACGTACTGTCGGCGGAGGGCCTGTTCCGCCAGGACCTGTACTACCGGATCAATGTGCTGCGCCTGCATCTGCCGCCACTGCGCGAGCGTGGCAAGGACATCCTGCACCTGGCCGAGATGATGCTGCAGGTACAGTCCCAGCGCCTCGACAAGGGCCCCATGGAGCTGTCTCCTCGCGCCATCCAGGCAATTACCACCTATCAGTGGCCGGGCAATGTCAGGGAACTGGAGCATGCCATAGAGCGTGCGGTGGTATTGTCGGAAACCAGCGAAATCGACAACGACGCCCTGGGCATTGACCTCGAACTGGTCAATATCAACCGGATTCGCGGACATGGCAGCAACAGTGTACAGGTTCCTGCGCTGCACACCCCGCGCAGTATCACCTCGGATCCCACCGAAGACCTGTCACTGGAGGATTACTTCCAGCGTTTTGTGCTGGAACACCAGGACTCAATGAGCGAAACAGAGCTGGCACAGAAACTGGGCATCAGCCGCAAGTGCCTGTGGGAGCGCCGCCAGCGCTTTGAAATTCCGCGCAAGAAAAGCTCGAGCGGCAGTGGCCGGCGCCGGAAAGCGGCTTCCTGAGCGTTACCACCCTCGCGCGCTGTAACACCGGGGGGAGTAGAAGCGTAACAACTAACGGGAATTAGGCGAGCACCAAACTTCTTGCTTTCAGGTAACCCTTTGATTTAAAACACCTAATAAGTTTGTGGCACGGCACCTGCATTTATACGGGTGGCAGCAACAATAAAAATAACACCAAACGCCGCAATAACAATAACAGAGATACTATGGACCTGGACGGGGAAGAATTCTTCCCCCTCAATTTCAGGCCTGACGGCTTTAACAAAAACAATAGCATTGCCCGCATAACAATAATGTTCAACTGTGACCTGGATGGGGAAGGCAGCTGTCTTCCCCGTCACTTGCTTCCCGTTGCTCTCCCACCTCACCGGAATCGAGCCTTTGTGCTAAACTGCGCCCTGTTTTTCGTCTCGCACAAGGCAACTATCGCTTGAAGGTCATAGCCAGGGATCAGCACTGCATATCCCGCAGGAACATCAGTGACGGCGCACTGAAAGTCATGGCGCGGCTGCGCAGCAGCGGCCACCAGGCCTATCTTGTCGGCGGCGCCGTGCGCGACCTCCTGCTGGGCGGCCACCCCAAGGACTTCGATATCGCCACCGATGCCACGCCGGAGGAAGTGCACGCGATATTCCGCAATTCACGCATCATCGGCCGTCGCTTCCGCATCGTCCATGTGCGTTTCGGGCGCGAAGTCATCGAAGTCACCACGTTCCGCGGCCACCATGACAGCGAACCGGACTCCGGTCGCGGCAAGGCCCAGTCACACCAGTCCGATCAGGGCCTGTTGCTGCGCGACAATGTGTTCGGCACGCTGGAAGAGGATGCCGTCCGCCGCGACCTCACGGTGAACGCCCTCTATTACGACTCTGCGAGCTTCGCCGTCTATGACCACGTCCACGGCATGCAGGACCTGGAACAGCGCAGCGTTTGCATCATCGGCGACCCGGAGGTCCGCTTCCGCGAAGATCCCGTGCGCATGCTGCGGGTGGCGCGGTTTGCCGCCAAACTGGAATTCACTATCGAGCAGGAGACCGCGGCCGCGATACCGCGCTGCGCCCATCTGCTGCGGGAAATCCCCTCCGCGCGGCTGTTTGACGAATTCCTGAAGCTGTTCTTCTCCGGCTATGCCGAACGCACCCTGGAGGCACTGCTGGAGAACGATCTGCTGCGCTACCTGTTCCCGGACAGCGACTATGAAATCCGCCAGGACGACGTAGCCATGGCCCTGGTGCAGGCTGCGATGCGCAGCACCGACCTGCGCATCCAGGCCGACAAGTCGGTCACGCCCGCCTTTTTGCTGGCAGCCCTGCTGTGGCCCGTGACCGACCGCCTCGCGGAGCAGTTGCGCGATCGCGGCGATCCGCCCATGACGGCAATGCACAACGCCGCGCAACAGGTTATCGCCAGCGCCCTGCAGACCCTGTCCATTCCCCGCCGCTTCAGCATGCCGATGCGCGAGATCTGGGAGTTCCAGTTGCGCCTGCAGCGGGGCAACACCCGCAAGGCCCGGGAACTGCTGCAGAACCGGCGCTTCCGTGCGGCCTACGATTTCCTGCTGCTGCGCGAGCAGGCCGGCGAAGAGACCGGGGATGTGGGCGCGTTCTGGACCGAACTCCAGACCCTGCCGGAGAACCAGAACCTGCCCATGCTTGACAGCGGCAGCGAAGAGGCAGGCGATGGCCCCGGTGGCCGCCCGCGCCGGCGCCGCCCGCGCAAGCGACGCCCCGCAACGTCCTGATGCCGATCGCCTACGTCGCGCTGGGCAGCAACCTCGACAACCCGGCACAGCAGTTGCAGGCTGCCTGCGACGCCATGGCGACAGAGGCAGATATCCGCATCATTGCCGGCTCCTCGGTGGTTCGCAGCGCCGCCGTAGGCCCCGGTCCACAGCCCGACTACCTCAATGCCGTCGTGGCCATCGATACCTCGCTGCCGGCAGAGGTCCTGCTGGACCGATTGCAGGCGATGGAGCAGGCCCAAGGCCGGGAGCGCAGCGTCCGCTGGGGTCCACGCACCCTGGACCTGGACCTGCTGCTGTACGGCGACCGGCAGATCTGCTCGTCCAGGCTACAGGTGCCGCACCCGGCGATGGCGCAGCGCCACTTCGTCCTTTATCCTCTCGCCGAGCTGTGCCCTTCCGACCTGGTACTGCCTTCCGGGGAGACGCTGGCAGCGCTGCTGTCCCGGTGCCCGGCGGACGGACTCGCAGACAGCGGCATTACCCTTGATTATCACCTGCAGCACTGACGGGAGTTCCGGCCTTGAACGCAGACAAGCCGCCAACCGGCGTTGACCTGAAAGGCCGCAGTCCGCCGCCCTATATTGCCGTGGAGGGCCCGATCGGGGTGGGCAAGACCACCCTCGCCCGCCGTCTGGCCGGCACCTTTGGCCACCAGACCCTGCTGGAGGACGCGGACCACAATCCGTTTCTCGAGCGCTTCTACCGCAACCGCCGCCAGGCCGCCCTGGCCACACAGCTGTTCTTCCTGTTCCAGCGCGCGCAAAAGATCGAGGACCAGCGGCAAAAGGACATCTTCGCGCCCGTACAGGTAGCGGATTTCCTGATCGAAAAGGATCCGCTGTTTGCCCGCGTCAATCTGGACAGCGACGAGTTCCAGCTGTACCAGAAAGTCTACCAGCAGTTGCTGATCGAACCGCCGCGACCGGACCTCGTGGTGTACCTGCAGGCGCCCACCGATGTACTCCTGGACCGCATCAAGGCCCGTGGCATTGCCCACGAAAAGGCCATTGAACGCGACTATCTGGAGCGCCTGAACGAAGTGTACAGTGAGTTTTTTCTGTATTACGATGATGCTCCGCTGCTGATCGTCAATGCCAGCGAGATCGATCTGGCCAATGACGAACAGGATTATCGGCATCTGGTCGACTATCTGCTGGACATTCGCAGCGGCCGCCACTACTTCAATCCCACGTTCTTTGGATAATGCGACGCATGGGCAAGATCACCATTAGCACCCTGGACAAGTTGAAGGCGGCGGGAGAGAAATTCGTCTGCATCACGGCGTATGACGCCACTTTTGCCCGCCTGGTCTCGGAAGCGGGCGCGGAGACCATTCTCGTCGGCGACTCCCTGGGGATGGTTTTGCAGGGCCACGACAGTACTATCCCGGTGACCGTCGACCACATGGTCTACCACACCGAGTGCGTGTGTCGCGGTGCCCCCGATTCACTGGTGATTGCCGACCTTCCCTTCATGGGCCACGCCACCCCCGAGGTGACCATGGTCAATGCCGCGCGGCTGATGCGCGCGGGCGCGCAGATGGTCAAGATCGAGGGCGGCACCTGGCTGTCCGATACCATTTCCATGCTGGTGGAGCGCGGCATACCGGTCTGTGCCCACCTGGGCCTGACCCCGCAGTCGGTGAACGCGATCGGGGGCTTCAGGGTCCAGGGCCGCACCCCGAAGGAAGCCAAATCGATCCTGGCGGACGCAGTGGAGATCCAGGACGCGGGCGCCAGCCTGCTGGTACTGGAGTGTGTTCCCGCCCATTTGGCGACCGACATCAGCGACAAGCTCGACATCCCGGTGATCGGTATCGGCGCCGGCCCCGGCACCGACGCCCAGGTGCTGGTCATGCACGACCTGCTGGGCCTTTCCAGCCACAGCGCCCGCTTCGTGCAGAACTTCATGCAGGGCAGCGACAGCATCCAGGCCGCCCTGCAGGCCTTTGTCACGGCAGTCAAATCCGGCACCTATCCGCGCGCAGAACACACCTATAGCTAGTGCCCCTAAAGCCATTGCCCGGGGCATTCCCTTGGGGCATACTGCCGGTCCGCTCGCGAACCGGCAACGGTTCCCGGCACTCGACGACCAGCTTGTTCCGGTCTTGCGTCGCCCTTACCGTGTTACGGGGGTCATGTAGATATGCGAACTTACACCAGTATTGCACCGCTGCAGTCGGCTCTCCGGAGCTGCCGCCAACAGGACCAGCGTATCGCCTTTGTGCCGACGATGGGTAACCTGCATGAGGGTCATTTGCAGCTTGTACGACGGGCACGACAGCTCGCGGACGTCGTGATTGTCAGCATATTCGTCAATCCCCTGCAGTTCGGTCCCAGCGAAGACCTGGACGCCTACCCCCGCACCCTGGCGGCGGACAAGGAAAAACTGTTCAGCGAAGGCGTGCATTACCTGTTCGTGCCTGAAGTCGGTGAAATGTACCCCGAGGGCATGGCGCTGCAGACCCAGGTCCAGGTGCCCGACCTGTCGGAAACCCTGTGCGGCAGCAGCCGCCCCGGCCACTTCACCGGTGTGACTACGGTGGTCAGCAAGCTGTTCAATATCGTGCAGCCCGATGTGGCGGTATTCGGCGAGAAGGATTTCCAGCAGCTGTCGATCATCCGCAAGATGGTGCAGGATCTGTGCATGCCCATTCACATTGAGGGCGTGGCCACCGCGCGCGATACCGACGGCCTGGCGAAAAGCTCCCGCAACGGCTATCTGTCACCCGAGCAGCGCCAGCTGGCGCCGCTGATCCACGATACCCTGGTCGGCTGCCGCGACGCCATTGCCTGCGGTTTCGACAATTTTCTGCAGCTGGAGTCACATGCCCGCATGCAGCTGCTGCAGGCCGGTTTCGAACCGGACTATTTCGCCATCCGCGACGCCCGCACCCTGCGCGCGGTCAACGAAAATACCGAAGAGGTCGCCATTCTCGCCGCCGCCCGCCTCGGTTCCACCCGTCTGATCGACAACGTCAGGCTGAACCTGAACCCGGTATCCGACTGGGGCATGCTCGCCTCACCCTGAACCCTCAGAGCGCCAGCGGTGGTATGCGGGCGTCGATCAGATGCGGCCCCCGACCCCGCAGCGCTGTTTCCAGCTGCTGATTGAATTCTTCCGAGGTTCTGGCACAGCTGGCGCTGACACCCATGCCCTGGGCCATGGCGACAAAATCCATGTCCGGGCTGCCGATGTCCAGGGAGCTGGCGGCCTTGGGTCCGGGCTTGCCGCCGCGGGCGCCGGTGCGCAGGAATTCCAGCTCCAGAATGCTGTACTTGCGGTTGTTGAACAGCACCACCGTGATATCCAGATGCTCGCGCGCCATGGTCCACAGGGCCTGGATGGTGTACATCGCGCTGCCGTCCCCCTCCAGGCAGATCACCTTGCGCTCGGGGCAGGCCAGCGCCGCACCCACGGCGGCGGGCAGACCCCAGCCGATCGAGCCCCCGGTCTGGTTGAGCCAGTCGTGGGGCTGGGCATTGGCCGTGAGCGGGAAGCAGGCCAGGCCCGCGGTGATGCCCTCGTCGACCACAATGGCATCTTCGGGCAGCAAGTGGGCCAGCGCCAGGGCCACCGAATTGGCGTCCAGTGCACCGCCGGGCAGCTCCGGCAGCTCCAGGGGGTGCACCTGCGGCACCGCGTCCACGGCATCCAGGGACTCCAGCAGGGTTTCCAGCGCCAGCTCGATGGCATCGTCCGGGCCGGCAAGCTCCAGTTGCTCACAGGCGTCCGGCGCAATCGCGCTGGCCACGCCCGGGTAGGCGAAAAACGAGACCGGGCTGTCCGCGCCCACCAGGATCAGCTGCTCCAGGTCCTTGAGACTGTCGATAGCAAGCTCCGCCAGGTAGGGCAAGCGCTCCACCATGCCGGTACCGGCACCCCGGCGCACCCGGCTGGGGAAGGTCTCGGTCAGTATCCGGGCCCCGGTGGCCACGCCAATGCGACTGGCCAGCAGCGTCACCTCGCCGCTGATCTCGCGGCCACCCAGCATGATCGCGGTGCGCTTGCCTGACTGCAGCATCGCCAGCGCCTGCTGCAGGCGCGCGGCCGCGACCGGAGCAGGCGCGGCAACCGCGACTGCGGGCTCGGCACCGCCGGGATTATCCCCCCAGGACACATCCGCCGGGAGCACCAGGGTGGCTATCCGGCCAATCCCCGCCTGGCGCACCGCTTCCGCGGCATCTTTGGCAATCGCATCCGCGGCCCCGGAAGAGTGCACCCAGTGCGACACCGGCGCGGCAATACCGGCGATATCCGAGGTCAGGGGGGCGTCATACTGCAGGTGGTAGGTCGCATGGTCGCCGACGATGTTGACCATGGGCACGTGGCCCTTTTTGGCGTTGTGGATATTGGCCAGGGCATTGCCCAGTCCCGGGCCAAGGTGCAACAAGGTAGCGGCCGGGCTGCCGGTCATGCGCGCGTAGCCATCCGCGGCACCGCTGACCACGCCCTCGAACAGGCACAGCACACAGCGCATGCCCTCGACTTCGTCGAGGGCGGCGACGAAATGCATCTCCGAGGTTCCGGGGTTGGTAAAACATATCCTGACGCCGTTGTTGACCAGCGTCGCGATCAGGCTCTCTGCACCATTCATTCGTATTCTTCCTGTCGGGTTGCGTGGCATGCCACGGCTGCGAGCGCACAGTATACTGACACCCGGACAAGTATAAAAAGGAACATCCGCATGACACTTGCGACCCTGACCGGCTACGCCGGTCTGCTGGCGGCGCTGGCGCTGTTGATCTGGCTGGCGCTGCGCGGCATCAATATCGTGTTTGCCGCGCTGCTGAGCGCGACCGTGGTCATCGTCAGCAATGGCCTCCCGGTCGCCGCGGGGCTCGGTGACTACTTCGCCTTTGGCCCCCTGGGCGCCTTTACCTTTGCCGGCCGCTTTTTCCTGCTGTTTGCCGCCGGCGCCATGTTCGGCCGCGTCATGGGCGACAGCCACGCCGCCTCCAGTATTGCCCTGGCCATGGTGCGACGGCTGGGGCCGACCCGGGTACTGTGGATAACGGTGCTCTCCACCGCCCTGCTCACCTATGGCGGCGTCGTCGTGTTCGTGGTGATCTTCGCCATGTACCCGCTGGGGGTAAAGCTGCTGCAGCAGGCGGATATTCCCAAACGCCTGTTTTGCGCGGCACTGGCCCTGGGGTCCGGGACCTTTACCCTCACCGCCCTTCCCGGTACCCCCTCCATCCACAACGTCATCTCCTCCGCCGCGCTGGGTACTGACCTGTTCGCCGGCGGTTGGCTCGGTGCTCTCGGCAGCCTGATCATGTTCGGGCTGGGCATGTGGTATCTGGAGACCCAGCGCCACCGGGCCATCGCCAGCGGTGAAGGCTTCCAGCCCGGCCCCATGGACCGGCACATTGCCATCGACCCGGGCGAGAGCGGCTATCCACACTGGGCCCTGGCGTTGCTGCCACCGGCGCTGGTACTGGGAGCCATTTTGCTGCCGCGCGTGCTGACGGCCCTGCTCGGCGAGGGCACGGGCCCCGGATACCAACTGCTCGCCTTCGCTGCCTCACAGCCGGTGATCTGGCCCAGCCTGGCGCTGTTTGGCGGCACTCTGGTGGCGGTGCTGCTGTTCCGGGAAGTCCGGCACAAGGCCCTGCGCAGCATCGGCGAAGGTACCCAGGACTCGATCCTGCCGCTGATCAATACCGCGGCCGTAATCGGCTTTGGCGGCGTGGTGACCCACACCGAAGGCTTCCAGCAGTTCGCCCAGCTGATGCTGGGCTCCGGCCTGCCGCCACTGCTGTCCATGTTCACCTCCATCAGCATGATTTCGGCGACCACCGGCTCCGCCTCCGGCGGCCTGCAGATCTTCATGTCGACCATGGCGGACAGCTATCTGGCCATGGGCATTGAGCCGGCAACCCTGCACCGGCTGGCGACCATGGCGGCGGGCGGCTTCGATTCCCTGCCGCACTGCGGGGCCGTGGTGGCCATGCTGACCATCACCGGGCTCAGCCACCGGGAGGCCTACCGGGATGTCGGGGTGGTGACGGTGGCGATTCCGGTAGTCGCCACACTCGCCTGCATGCTGGTGGCCAGCCTGCTGTAGACAGGCACAAAAAAGGGCGCCGAAGCGCCCTGATTTGCTTTTACTGTAGGAGCGCACTCTGTGCGCGATCGCCCGCGGAGCGGGCTCCCACAATCGCCCGCGGAGCGGGCTCCTACTCGTCGTCGACCACACCGACCGGTTCAGCGATGATGTCGTCCTCGAGCAACTCCTTGATGGAGAGCTTGATGCGGCCGCGCTGATCCACGTCCAGCACCTTGACTTCAACTTCCTGGCCTTCCTTGAGGTGGTCGGACACATTTTCCACTCGCTCGTGAGCAATCTGGGAGATGTGCACCAGGCCATCCTTGCCGGGCAGGATGTTGACGAAGGCGCCGAAGTCGACGATGCGCGCCACGGTGCCCTTGTAGATCGCACCGACCTCCGCCTCTGCGGTGATCTCCTCGATCATGGCCACCGCCTTGTCGCGGGCCATTTTATCCTGGCCGAAGACCCGGACAGCACCGCTGTCATCGATGTCCACGGTCGCACCGGAGGCCTCGGTGATCGCACGGATAGTCGCGCCGCCCTTGCCGATGATGTCGCGGATCTTGTCGGCGTCGACTTTCAGGGTAATCATGCTCGGAGCATTGTCGGACATGACCTGGCGCGGCTCGCCGAGCACGGCATTCATCTGGCCGAGGATGTGCAGACGGGCCTGCTGGGCCTGCTGCAGGGCGATCTCCATGATCTGCTCGTTGATACCCTCGATCTTGATATCCATCTGCAGGGCAGTGACGCCATCGGCCGTACCGGCCACCTTGAAGTCCATGTCGCCGAGGTGGTCCTCGTCGCCGAGAATATCAGTCAGAACGGCGAACTGGTTGCCTTCCTTGACCAGACCCATGGCGATACCCGCCACTGGCGCACGCAGGGGCACACCGGCGGCCATCATGGCCATGGAGCCCACGCAGACCGAAGCCATGGAGCTGGAGCCGTTGGACTCGGTGATCTCCGACACCAGGCGAATGGTGTAGGGGAAATCGTCAGTGTTGGGCAGCACCGCCGCCAGGCCGCGGCGCGCAAGGCGCCCGTGACCCACTTCACGACGGTTGGTGAACCCGACCCGGCCCGCTTCACCCACAGAGTAGGGCGGGAAGTTGTAGTGCAGCATGAAGGGATCGCGACGCTCGCCTTCCAGGGCGTCGATGATCTGGGCATCCCGGGTGGAACCCAGCGTGACGGCACCAATGGCCTGGGTTTCGCCGCGGGTGAACAGCGCCGAACCGTGTACCTTGGGCAGAATATCCACTTCGCAGGCAATCGGACGCACGGTGCGGGTGTCGCGGCCATCGATGCGGGGCTCGCCTGACAGGATGCGCTTGCGCACCATGTTTTTCTCAACCGCCTTGAACACGTCCTTGATCTCGTCTTCGCCGGGGCCATCTTCCACTGCCAGCGCGGCCACACAGGCGTTGCGAACTTCCCTGACGCGGTCGTAGCGCTGGGCCTTGTCGGTGATACGGTAGGCCTCGCCGAGGTCGTGCTTGACCTGGGCTTCCACGGCCGCGGTCAACTCTTCGTTCACGGCTGCGGGCTGCCAGTCCCAGCGCGGCTTGCCGGCTTCCGCCGCCAGTTCCTTGATCGCCTGGATCACAACCTGCATTTCCTGGTGGGCGAACAGCACCGCGCCCAGCATCTGGTCTTCGGACAGCTCTTTCGCCTCGGATTCCACCATCAGCACGGCGTGCTCGGTGCCGGCCACTACCATGTCCAGCCTGCTGTCTTTAAGCTGCTCGTAGGTCGGATTGAGGACATAACCGGTGTCTTCGTTGAACCCGACCCGCGCGCCACCGATGGGGCCGTTGAACGGGCAACCGGACACTGCCAGCGCCGCGGAGGTGCCGATCATGGCGGGGATATCGGGATCAATGTGCTTGTCCGCCGACATGACGGTACAGATCACCTGCACCTCATTCATGAAGCCATTCGGGAACAGCGGGCGAATGGGACGGTCGATCAGGCGCGAGGTCAGGGTCTCTTTCTCGCTGGGGCGGCCTTCACGCTTGAAGAAGCCGCCGGGAATCTTGCCGACCGCGTAGGTCTTTTCCGTGTAGTGCACGGCCAGGGGGAAAAAGGGCTGGTTGGGCTTGGCGGTCTTCTCCGCAACTACCGTAACCAGGACTGAGGTGTTTTCAACGGTAACCAGAACCGCGCCGGTTGCCTGCCTGGCAATACGACCCGTTTCCAGCGTGACTGTCTGGCCACCGTACTGGAATGTCTTTTTTACTGGATTCACATTCTTTCTCCAATGCTATATATGACTACCGGGGCGCAGGGCCCCGGTATGTGGTACTGCCTATCGACGCAGACCCAGACGCTTGATCAGCTCGAGGTAGCGCGCGGCGTTCTTGCGCTTCAGGTAGTCCAGCAACTTGCGGCGCTGGTTCACCATGCGGATCAGGCCGCGGCGGGAGTGGTGATCGTGCTTGTGTGCCTGGAAGTGGTCCTGCAGCTGGATAATGTTTGCTGTCAGCAACGCAACCTGTACTTCCGGGGACCCGGTGTCACCCTCGCTGGTCTGGTACTCTTTGACGATCTCTGCTTTCTTTGCAGCTTCTAAAGCCATGTCGATTTCCTCTTGTGTAATCTGCCTGAGCCACCCCGCGCTTGTGCGGTCCGGTGGCAGTCAATAAAAAGAGCCTGTCCGTGCAGATTTACAGACAGGTTCGCGTCACCTCCCGGTGACTATCAGGCGACGCGGCGCTACGCGCCCGTCGTCCAATATCTCTCCTACGCCCAGAAACTGTCCCGTTTCCAGGGCGACGCGCACCATACCACTGTGGGGCGCGTTTGGCACCAGAACCGGCTGGCCCTGGCGCAGATAGAAACCGCCGGACTCGGTCAGGCGCACCATCGGCAGTGCGTCCAGGGCCGTGTCGGCGGGCAGCAGCAGCGCATCCATCTGCGCCAGCTGCTCATTGTCTTTCAGCGTCTCCAGGGTCTGCAGACTCACGCAGTGTTCCAGCGTGAACGGCCCCGCCCGGGTCCGCCGCAGGGCGCTGACGTAGGCTCCGCAGCCCAGCGCCGCTCCCAGGTCCTCGGCGATGGAGCGCACGTAGGTGCCCTTGCTGCACTCGAGGTAGACATCCACCTCGGCGCGGGTTCCGGGCCTGAAGTCCCGCAACTCCAGCACGTCGATACGCACCCTGCGTACCTTGCGCTCGACCTCCTGGCCCTTGCGCGCCAGCTTGTACAGCGGCTGGCCCTCGTGCTTGATCGCCGAATACATCGACGGTATCTGCTCAATGTCACCCCGGAACGCCTGCAGAGCGCTTTCCAGCTGCTCCCGGGTGAGGGCGCTGGCATCGCTGCTGGCGACCACCTCGCCCTCGGCATCGCCGGTGGTCCGGCTCTCGCCGAGGACGAAGGTGCTGGCGTAGGCCTTGTCCGCGTCCAGCAGGTACTGCGAAAACTTGGTCGCCTCGCCAAAGCACAGCGGCAGTACCCCGGTTGCGAGCGGATCCAGGCTCCCGGTGTGGCCCGCCTTGGCAGCAAAGTATAGCCACTTTGCACGCTGCAGGGCCTTGTTCGAGCTCATCCCCGCGGGCTTGTCCAACACCAGAATCCCGTCCAGTACCCGGCCCTTGCGCTGTCGGGCCACTAATTGCCCCCGCCGGGTTCTTCATCCTCGCGCAGGCCCAGCTCACGGTCGGCCTCCGCAGCGCGTCGGATGAGATCTTCCATCTCGCGGCCGCGGCCGACACTGCTGTCAAAATAAAACCGCAGCTGCGGCACGCTGCGCATGTTGCTGTCCTTCGACAGCCGCGTGCGCAGGTAACCCGCCGCCTTGTTCAATACTTCCGCAGCTTCCTTTGCCTCTTCGGCGCAGTCGCTTTCCAGGCGGGTAAAGTAGACCTTGGCATAGCCCAGGTCACGGCTGACATCGACGCCGGTGATGCTCACCATGCCGATGCGTGGATCCCGCAGCTCCAGCTGGATCTGTTGCGCCAGTTCGCGCTGCAGGTAATCGGCAACGCGCTGGGTACGACTGTATTCCTTGGCCATGGCTTTGCCCGCCCTACAGGGTGCGGGCAAACTCCTTCACTTCGTAGACTTCGATCAGATCGCCGGGCTTGACGTCATTGTAGTTCTTGACGCCGATACCGCACTCCACGCCGTTGCGCACTTCGCTGGCTTCGTCCTTGAAGCGGCGCAGAGATTCCAGTTCACCCTGGTAAATCACCACATTGTCGCGCAGGACCCGGATCGGCCGCGAGCGATAGACCGTGCCTTCGATGACCATGCAGCCGGCAATGGCGCCGAACTTGGGCGAGCGGAATACATCGCGAACCTCGGCAATGCCGAGGATTTCCTCGCGCATCTCCGGCGCCAGCATGCCGGTAAGGGCGTCCTTGACGTCGTCTATCAGGTCGTAGATCACGTTGTAGTACCGCAGGTCCACGCCTTCCTGTTCCACCAGGCGACGGGCGGCATTGTCCGCACGCACGTTGAAGCCGAAGACCACGGCGCCGGAGGTAATCGCCAGGGTAATGTCGGTTTCGGCGATACCGCCAACCCCGCCAGAGACCACGTTGACCTGTACTTCATTGTTGCCCAGGTCCAGCAGCGCGCTCTGGATGGCTTCCAGGGAGCCACGCACATCGGCCTTGACCACCACATTGAGCGTCTTCTTCTCGCCGGCGGTCATGCTTTCGAACATGTTGTCGAGTTTCGCCGCCTGCTGTCGCTGCAGCCTGGTATCGCGGGTCTTGTCCTGGCGGTACTGGGCGATTTCCCGGGCGCGCTTCTCGCTCTCAACCACTGCAAACAGGTCGCCGGCATCCGGGGTGCCGTCGAGGCCGAGAATTTCCACCGGGATACTCGGCCCGGCGCTGTCGATAGGCTCGCCATTCTCATCCAGCATGGCGCGCACGCGGCCATACTGCAGGCCCGCCAGCACGATATCGCCCTGGCGCAGGGTACCGTTCTGAATCAGCAGTGAAGCCACCGGGCCGCGCCCCTTGTCCAGGCGCGACTCGATCACGATACCCTGGGCAGGCACGTCGCGCGGCGCCTTCAGCTCCAGCACCTCGGCCTGCAGCAGCACGGCGTCCAGCAGATCGTCGATACCGTCGCCGGTATGGGCAGACACTTCGATGAACTGGGTATCGCCACCCCAGTCTTCGGGGATGACGTCCTTGGCCGCGAGTTCGTTCTTGACCCGGTCCGGGTCCGCGCCTTCCTTGTCCATTTTGTTGATCGCCACGATCAGCGGCACCTTGGCGGCACGGGCGTGCTGCACGGCCTCCTCGGTCTGCGGCATGACACCGTCGTCGGCCGCCACCACCAGGATCACGATATCGGTACTCTTGGCGCCGCGGGCACGCATGGCGGTAAACGCCGCGTGGCCGGGAGTATCCAGGAAGGAGATCATGCCATGGCCGGTTTCCACATGGTAGGCACCAATGTGCTGGGTAATCCCGCCCGCCTCGCCGGAAGCGACCTTGGCCTTGCGGATGTAGTCCAGCAGCGAGGTCTTGCCGTGGTCGACGTGGCCCATGACGGTAACCACCGGCGCCCGCGGCTCCGGAGTCCCCTCGTGCTGGGACAGGGTCTCTTCCAGTTTGTCTTCCAGCGCATCGGTACTGATCAACTTGGGTTTGTGGCCCATTTCCTCGACCACGAGGATCGCGGTGTCCTGGTCGATCATCTGGTTGATGTTCGCCATCACCCCGAGCTTCATCAGCTCCTTGATGACTTCGCCAGCCTTGACCGACATCTGCTGGGCCAGACCGCCAACGGAGGTCATGTCGGCCAGCTCGACTTCGTGCACTTTTCTCTCGGTCGGCATTTCGAATCCATGTTTGGAGTGTTCGGCGTGGGAGGAACCCGAACCACGCACTTTCTTGCGCCCGCCACGGCGACGCATGATGCCGGACTCGGCTGCTTCCAGGTCGGACAGCGACAGGTTGTGCCCGCGCTGCTTGCCGCGGCCGCCCGGGGAGTTGCGGTCGATGCGGCCCTTGGCCGCCTTCTTGCGCTGCTCTTCGGTCTGCGCCGGAGCCGGGGCGTCGTGCAGGCGCTTGGGCTGCTTGCGTGCAGCCGCCTCTTTCTCCCGCTCGACCTTGGCCGCCGCTTCCGCTTGGACGCGCTCTTCTTCGGCCTTGCGAGCTTCCAGCACAGCCTTGCGGGCCTCGGCTTCCGCCGCCTCGCGGGCCTGTCGGCGCATCATGGCGCGCTGGCGCAGGACTTCCGGGTCCAGGTCCTTTTCGTCTTCCGCTTCCAGCTCGGGCTCGGGCTCGGGTTCCGGGATTGCAGCCATCGCGGCAGCGACTGCCACGCGCTCTTCCTCGGCCCTGGCCGCAGCCTCGGCCTGGGCCTCGGCTGCGGCTTTTGCTTCCGCCGCGGCCTGGGCCTCGATTTCGCGCGCTGCCGCCTCGGCGGCAGCAACATCCTGCATCTCGGATCCGGCGTCCGCCGCGTCGCGCTTCACGTAGGTACGCTTCTTGCGCACCTCGACGTTCACCGTCTTCCGGCCCTGGGAGCCGGTAGTGCGCAGGGTGCTGATGGTCTTGCGCTTCAGGGTGATCCGCTTGGGCGCAGCATCGGCTTCACCGTGACTGCGTTTCAGATATGCCAGCAGGGTCTGCTTGTCTTCTTCAGACACAGCTTCACCGGCAGCCGCGTGAGGCAGACCCGCTTCCTTCATCTGCGTCAGCAGACGATCCACGGGTGCTCCCACTGTCTCTGCGAGTTGCTGTACTGTCACTTGCGCCATGCAATATTCTCCTTGATCCCGTGAAGCCCTGATGCCTTGAGGTGTTGTGTCCAGGTCTCGCTGGCCTATTCACTCTCCTCGGCAAACCAGGGTGCGCGCGCTGTCATGATCAGCTCTCCTGCGCGCTCCTCGGTCATTTCCGGAATATCCATCAGTTCGTCAACGCCCAACTCTGCCAGGTCCTCCATGGTAATCACGCCGCGACTGGACAACACATAGGCCAGATGGCGGTCCATGCCTTCCATTTCCAGCAGGTCCTGGGCTGGCTCGGTAGCGCCGAGCTGCTCCTCCGAGGCGATAGCCTGGGTCAGCAGGGCGTCCTTGGCCCGGGCGCGCAGCTCCTCCGCGATGTCCTCGTCAAAGCCTTCCACCGCGGTCATTTCTTCCAGCGGCACGTAGGCCACTTCCTCCAGCGTCGTGAAGCCTTCCTCGACCAGGATTTCCGCTACCTCGTCGTCAATATCCAGCTGCTCGATGAACATCTGGATGACTTCGCCGGCTTCTGCTTCATGTTTCTCGGCGGCTTCCTCGGTGCTCATCACATTGATGGTCCAACCGGTGAGCTCGCTGGCCAGGCGCACATTCTGGCCAGAGCGGCCAATCGCCTGGGCCAGGTTGTCCGCGGCTACCGCCACTTCCATGGTGTTGCTGTCCTCGTCGACCACGATGGACTCGACCTCTGCCGGGGACATGGCATTGATCACCATCTGCGCCGGATTGTCGTCCCACAGAATGATGTCCACGCGCTCGTTGTCCAGCTCATTGGAAACCGCCTGGACCCGGGAGCCGCGCATGCCGACGCAGGCACCTACCGGATCGATGCGCTGGTCGTTGGTCTTCACCGCGATCTTGGCGCGCGAACCCGGATCCCGGGCCGCGGCGCGGATCTGGATCACTTCCTCGGAGATCTCGGGCACTTCAATCTTGAACAGCTCAATCAGCATCTCCGGGCAGGACCGGCTCAGCATCAACTGCGGACCGCGGGTCTCGGCGCTGATTTCCTGCAGTATCGCGCGCACGCGATCGTTGACCCGGAAGGTCTCCCGACCCACCAGCTGGTCGCGCGGCAACAGGCCCTCGGCATTGCTGCCAAGATCGACAATAACGTTGTCGCGCGTCACTTTCTTGACCGTGCCCGCAACCAGCTCGCCGACCCGGTTGCGGTACTGCTCGACCACCTGCGCACGCTCGGCATCCCGCACCCGCTGCACAATCACCTGCTTGGCGGTCTGGGCGGCGATGCGGCCGAAGCCGACGTTCTCGACTTCCTCCTCGAAGACGTCACCCGGCTTCAGCGCGGGGTCCTTCTCGATCGCTTCCTCGGTGGTGAGCTGCGTGCCCAGCAGCGCCAACTCATCGTCCGGCACCACCAGCCAGCGACGCAGCGTGACATAGTCACCGGTCTTGCGATCAATCCTGACCTCAATATCGGCTTCCTCGTCATAGCGCTTCTTGGTCGCTGTCGCCAGCGCCAGCTCGATCGCCTCGAAAATGATGTCCTCGGACACGCCCTTCTCGTTCGAGACGGCCTCAGCCACCATCAGGATCTCTTTAGTCATTCGTAGCCTCGCCAGTTACACTGACCGCACCCTGGATGCGGGGATGAATTCGCGCCTTGTCGACAGCGCTGTAGGGCAGCAGGTACTCGTGGTCATCAATCCGGACCACCACATCCTCGCCCTCGATACCTTGCAACACGCCCTTGAAATTGCGGCGGCCTTCATAGGGCCGGCGCAGGCGCAGCTCCACCACTTCGCCGACAAACTCCGGGAACTGGTCCAGCCGGAACAGCAGCCGATCCATGCCGGGCGACGATACTTCGAGGGTGTATTCACCGACAATCGGATCCTCGACGTCCAGCACGGCGCTGACCTGGCCACTCACTCTGGCGCAGTCGTCCACGGAAATGCCCGCCTCCGCATCAATGTAGATGCGCAGCACGCTGTGCTTGCCCTGTGACAGGTACTCTATACCCCAGAGCTCAAAGCCCAGGGCAGCTACTGTAGGCTCCAGCAGCTCGAGCAGTTCCTGTTGTTTGGTCGCCAATCCGACTCCACTCAACTCAAAAACGTTTTTCGCAGATACGAAAAAGCCCCATGAAGGGGCCTTTGCGAAACGTGCCGCCAATTCGGAGCGGACGACACGTGTGTTGGTAGCGGGGGCCGGATTTGAACCGACGACCTTCGGGTTATGAGCCCGACGAGCTACCAGGCTGCTCCACCCCGCATCAAAACTTTCCCGACATGAAGGCCCCTCGGCACTTCATAATGGGCTGAACCAACTTAACCAGCCCAAATTCGAGGTTGGAGATTATAGATACCTGCAGGGCACTGGTCAACTCCCCGCGCAGTTAAAACGCACTAAATTTACTCCCGGCGGTTCCGCGGCGCGCAGATATCCAGCTTACCCCTGCTGTTGCACCTGCTGGTCAATCGCCCCGAACAGGCTGTTGCCGTCGGCATCCAGCATTTCCAGCCGCACCCGGTCCCCGAACTGCATGAACGGGGTCGTCGGCTTGCCATCGCGAATCGTCTCGATCATGCGGATCTCGGCGATGCAGCTGTAGCCCAAGCCACCATCCGCCACCGGGCGACCCGGGGTGCCGTCGTCATCCTTGTTGGACACTGTGCCCGAGCCGATAATGGTGCCGGCGCACAGGGGCCGGGTTTTCGCCGCATGAGCGATCAGGGTCGGGAAGTCGAAGGTCATGTCGACACCGGCATTGGCCTTGCCGAACAGCTCGCCATTGTAGCTGACGCGCAGCGGCAGGTGGAGGCGCCCGCCGTCCCAGGCCTGGCCCAGTTCGTCCGGGGTAACACAGACCGGGCTAAAGGCGCTGGAGGGCTTGGACTGGAAGAAGCCGAAGCCCTTGCCCAGCTCCGCGGGTATCAGGTTGCGCAGGGAAACGTCGTTGACCACCATCAGCAGGCGAATCCCGGCGGCGGCCTGCTCCGGGCTCGCCCCCATGGGGACATCGCCGGTAATCACCGCGACCTCGCCCTCGAAGTCGATGCCCCAGGCGCTATCGGCCATGACAATGGGATCGCGGGGTCCGAGAAAGCTGTCCGAACCGCCCTGGTACATCAGCGGGTCGGTCCAGAAGCTCTCCGGCATCTCCGCGCCGCGAGCCTTGCGTACCAGCTCCACGTGATTAACGTAGGCCGAGCCGTCCGCCCACTGGAACGCCCGGGGCAGCGGCGAGGCGCAGGCCTCCTCGACAAAGGCCTCACCGGCGCCGTTCTCGACCTGCTTTGCGAGGCGCTCGAGCACGGGCTGCTGCTGCTCCCAGTCATCGAGGGCCTGCTGCAGGGTCATTCCCGCCGGCAGGCAACGCTGCAGGTCCCTGGATACGACGACCAGGGCGCCGTCGCGGCCCTTCTTCAATGATGCCAGTTTCATGCCTTTTGCTCCTGTTTCCTGTTGCTGGAGTCCTGCCCGCTGCCCCCGGAGTTGCCGAGTACGCCGCGCGCCACCTGGTCCCGTTCAATGGATTCAAACAGGGCCCTGAAATTGCCCTCGCCGAAGCCGTCGTCATCCTTGCGCTGGATAAATTCGAAGAACACCGGGCCCAGCAGGTTGGCCGAGAAAATCTGCAGCAGCAGGCGCGGCGTACCACCCTCGGTGCTGCCGTCGAGCAGTATGCCACGCGACTGCAGTTCCGCCACCGGCTCGCCGTGACCGGGCAGGCGCTCTTCCAGCATGTCGTAATAGGTGCCGGGCGGTGCCGGCATAAAGGTCATGCCGGCGGCCTTGAGGCGGTCGTAGCAGGCGAGGATGTCGTCACAGGCGAGTGCGATATGCTGGATGCCCTCGCCATTGTAGGCCATCAGGAATTCCTCGATCTGGCCGCCGCCCTTGGCCTCCTCGTTGAGGGGAATCCTGATCTTGCCATCGGGAGCGGTCATGGCCTTGGACAACAGTCCGGTGTACTCACCCTTGATATCGAAGTAGCGGATCTCACGGAAATTGAACAGCTCTTCATAGTATTTCGCCCAGAACCCCATGCGCCCGCGGTAGACGTTGTGGGTCAGGTGGTCCAGGGTATGGAAGCCGAGCCCCGCGGGCTTGCGTTCCACCCCCTCCAGCCAGTGGAAGTCGATATCGTAGATACTGTGCCCTTCCTGATAGCGATCTATCAGGTACAGGGTGGCACCGCCAATACCCTTGATCGCCGGCAGCCGCAGTTCCATCGGACCGGTTTCCACATGCACCGGCTGGGCGCCGTTCTCCAGCGCGCGGTTGTAGGCCAGGGTCGCATCCTTGACCCGGAACGCCATGCCGCAGGCCGAAGGGCCGTGCTCGCGGCCGTAATACCAGGCATGACTGTGGAGTTCGTAGTTGCTGACGAAATTGATATCGCCCTGGCGCCACAGCGCCACGGCCTTGGTGCGATGGACTGCAACACGGGTGAAACCCATGGCCTCGAACACGGGCTCCAGGATGCCGGGCTCCGGCGCGGTGAATTCCACGAACTCGAAGCCGTCCAGGCCCATGGGATTTGCAAACAAGTCGGCCACTGGCCACCTCCTCTGTCAGGTACGGCCGCCCAGCAGGTGACTCGGGCAGCGAGGTCAGGGAGTATAGACGCCACAACAAAGTGGTTTCAAGTGAAACCATATGGGAATGTTGCCCTGGAACCCTGCCTCTCAGGGCGCGCGGTACCGGTAGTAGCTGTCAATGTCCGCCCTCAGGACAATGCCGGTACTGACCGCGCTGCCGTAGACGGAGCGCCGGTGCACATAGAGGGCCTCGGCCTGGCTACTCTCGAGCAGATTCAGCGCTTCCTCAAGCGTGGCCTGGAAAGGTACCGGTGCGACATCGCGACGCTTGGCCGGGATATCCAGTAAATCGATGTCCGGAGGGGCCACCTCACCCTCGACGGCTTCATCCGGCGGCTCCTTCTCCTCCAGGAAGCGGACCAGGTCCGCCGTCAGCATCAGCGCCACCGGGCCACCGCTGCTACCCGCGATCAGCAGCCACTTGGGCTTGGCGGCAAGCACCTGGTCTACTGCCTCCCTGCCCAGCAAGCGCGGCACCGATTGCATGCTGCGCTCCATGATCGCGGGCACCGCCACCCTGCGCAGTGCCTGCGTAACAGGCGAACTCTGGTAACTGAAACCCTGAATCCTGAGAACCGACAGGAAGACCGATTTCTTCCCAAATATCTCGCTGGTAACCAGGCTCGCAACCGTGATGGCGAGCATGCCGGGGAGAATGATGTTGGGGTTATGGGTCAATTCCAGCAGCGCCATCAAGGCGGCCAATGGCGCCTGCAGGACAGCCCCCATCATCGCCCCCATGCCCAGCATGGCGTAAAACCCCACGGATGACGCGCCATCCGGAGCATACCAGGCGCCGACCAGACCCATTGCGCCTCCCAGCGTTGCCCCGGTCACCAGGGTCGGCCCGATTACGCTGCTGGGCATGCCCAGCCCCACGGTGACTCCGGTCACCAGCAGTTTCGCAACACCCACCACCAACAGTGCGGACAGTGCGATTTGGCCGTGGAAGGTTCGGTTCACCGTGTCGTAGCCGATCCCCATCACCTCCGGCACCAGCAGCGCAAACGGTACCGCGAAACACCCGGCAAGAAACAGGCGCAGGAAGACCGGGCGACTTTCATAGCGGCTCAGGCTGTCAATCAGGTGGATAAAACCGGCGGCAGCCACGCCGATGACGGCGGCGATCACCAGAATCCAGGGCAGCTCCCAGAGCGAATACATGCTCAACAGCGGCACCTGGAACGCGGGATCCGCTCCATACACCGCATGCGTGAGCACCCCGGCGCTCACCGCGGCGAGGATGACCGGGGTAAACACTGCAATAGTGTACTCCATCATCACCACTTCCATGGCAAAGATCACGCCGGCGATCGGCGTGTTAAAGGATGCGGAAATGGCGCCGGCAACGCCGCAGGCCACCAGAGTGCGGATACTGTTATTGGGGAGGCGCATCCACTGCCCCATCAGGCTGGAAACCGCGGCACCCAGATGCACCGCCGGGCCCTCGCGCCCCGCAGACTGCCCGGTCACGACCGTGCCGACACCCACCGCGAACTGGATGAGCGCACTGCGCAAAGTGATGTAGCCCTGGTGATAATTGAGCCGATGCATGACATGGGCCACACCGACCCGGCGGTCAGCGGCAGCCAGCCTCGACAGGAAAAGCCCCAGCATGACCGCCCCGACGAGCGGCAGCAGGGCCCGCGCCCAGCCGCCCAGTTGCTCGAACGCCTCGCTGTCACCCCCGGGCAGGAAATAGCCCAGCGGCCACTCAATGGCGGCGCGAAAAACCAGAATGACACCACCGGTCAGCACACCCGACAGCAAGCCTAGAATAGCCAGCTGCAGCAGGGCATCACCCCGCGACAGCCGGCCGCTGAAGCGTGTGCTCCATTTCTCCTTGCGCGGAACGCTCACCGACCTGCGCCCGCCACGGCACAGACAGCACGGGGAACCACAGCCGCCAGGGCTGCCACCACTGCAGAACAGGCCATCTGTTCACTCTCCGCAGAACATCGACCCGTGAGCATACGATGCCGACATCGCCAAACCAAGGGCCCACCCTGCCTTGTTCGACAAAACGGGGAGAGTATCAGCAATAAATGCAGGGCCCTTCATTTCTGCCTCCCGGCAAGTTAGATTGTCGACCTTTAATGCCTGACAACAGGAGCAAACGCGGTGGGCAACAAGATCGTGGTCAAGAAACCACTGGTAATTCTTCACGGCGACGAGATGGCGCAAATTGCCTTCGAGAAAATACTCGAGCAGTTCGTCACATCACGCCTGCAGATTGATCTGGTAGAGGTGGATCTCTCAGCGGAGAAGCGGCTGACCAGCAACGGGCAGGTGGTGCTTGATGCGATCCAGGCGCTCCGGGAGCATGGCATCGGCGTCAAGAATGCAGGCATGACGGTGAACCGCAGTCAGCTCAACGAGTTGCTCGGCAAATACCCCGACATCAAGGAGGCTGCGCTGCACAAGTTGGCCACGAAATCTCCCAACGGAGCCATTCGCAAAGGCATTGGGGGCAATATTACACGCGAGGATATCGAGTTCCGCAACCTCAGGAGCGTGCGGCCAGAGTGGAAAAACCGCGACATCGAAGTGGACACCATGCACAGCGGCGGCCTGGACTTCAGCTACAGCGAGCTGTCCAATGCCACGGGGGTTGCCAAGGTAGTCTTCGTGGGCAGCAGCGGCGATCCTGTGGAGATACATCGCCGGACCCTGAAAAAAGGCGACCCGTGGATGCTGGCGACCAACTGCATAGAAGAGGTGCGGGCCTGGGCACACCGCTTTTTCCAGCGAGCCCTGGATGAGCGGCGGGACATCTACCTCGGCCTGAAGGATACGGTGGTCCCCGGTTACGACGGCGTTATGCGTGCCGCCATAGAGCAGATCTACGAGCGTGACTACAAGGACAGGGTGACCGCCGCCGGACTTTCCTATCACTACGAACTCATTGACGCCCAGGCGGCGCGTATTGTCTCCAACCCTCCGCAACGAGCCCTGTGGGGTGTGCCGGACAACGTCGTGGGCATGAAGCTGTTCAAGCTGGTGCAGCAGCTCAAGCACTATGGCCTGCCCGAGCGCAAGGCGCACGTTTCCATCTCCAGAATGAGCGCCGGGGGAGGCGACCAGTATGGAAGCTACAACCTGCCAGCACCGGAAGACGGTATTGTCAAAGTCATTGTCGATGGTGAGGAAAAGCACGCTCGCACTGTACGAGCCAGCGACCCCATTCTTTTCATGTCGAATGATCGCGAGGCCATCAAGGACTGGGTGAAGCAGGTTTTCCGCGACGCAGTGGTCAACAAAAAGGAAATTTACTTCGGATTGAAGCGGGAATTCATCAACTACGACGAGGTTTACAGCTCAATCATTCTGGAGATACGCAAGGAACTGGCGGACCTGGATACACCGCCGCCCTCCTTCATGATCATGCGCCCGTCGCGGCAACTGAGCAAAATGATCTGCGACCCACCACGCTGGGGCCTGTATCCAGCCCAGAATCTTGACGGCGATATCTTTTCCGACATTTCTGCAGCGCTTGGTGGCAGCCTCGCCACCGCCAGCTCGGTGATCGAAAGCAAGGACGGTACGATGCTGTACGAGGCGCCGCACGGCACGGCGCACGACCTCTACTTGCGCTACCTCGAGACCAACGGCAAGGAAGCCAACTTCAATTCCTCCGCATTGATCTTCGCCGTGGCCAATGCATTGGAGGAAATGGCCCGCCGGGAAAGCAACCAGCCGCTCGCGGACTATGCGAACAAGCTCAAGACCGCACTGATAGAAACCGTCGCGCAGGGAACCATCACTGGCGATCTCAAGGGCAAGACCACCAATCCGGAAGCTGAAACCGTGGTGGATATGTACGGCTTCCTCGATGCGGTAGATGCGAATCTGGCAGCGTGACAGGCGGGCACCGGATGAAAACCGGCGCTTTCACGCAGTTTGCGGCGCGCCCTGCTGACCGCGGATCAGCTGGCCGGGGAGTGCCCCCGTCGCTTGCCCGTTGCGATAGACCGGCACACCGTTGACCAGCGTCGCCACGTAGCCCTCGGCGCGCTGCACAAGGCGCCGCCCGCCACCGGGCAGGTCATAGGTGATTTCAGGCACGCGCAGGGCCAGGCGGTCAAAATCAATCACATTGATATCGGCCTTGTAGCCCGGCGCCAGTAGCCCCCTGTCCTCAAGGCCCATGGTGAGAGCGGTGGCGCGACTCAAGCGATGCACCAGCTCCGGCAAGGCAATGCGCCCGGCGGGACGATCCCGGCCCCAGTGGGTCAGGGCAAATGTGGAATAACTGCCGTCGCAGATCGTGGACGAATGCGCACCACCGTCGCCGAGCCCCGGCAACACGTCGGGATGTCGCAGTATCTCGCCCACCGCATCCAGGCTGCCATCGGCATAATTGGCCATGGCCAGATACAGCACCGCGCCGCGCTCACCCTCTATCATCAGGTCGTAGGCGAGCTCAGCCGCGCTGCAACCCTGCGCCTGTGCGCGACCAGCAATACTCTGCTCCCAGGGCTGCTCGTAGTCAGGCGGGTCGCCCAGCTGGAACATATAATCGAAGTTGCGCACCATCCGGCCCAGCACCAGGGCCGGATCCGGGTCTGTGGGCTCCGCCAGGATACGGGCACGGCGTCCAGGGTCGCGCAGCGCCTCCAGGCGCCTGGCCAGGGGCAAATCGGCGACCTCCCGGTAACCCTCGGTGGTGTAGAACGGATTGAGAGTCAGCTCAACGCCGAGCATCATACCGATGGCCCGGGGCATCACCTGGCCCTTGATGGTAATTCCCGCTGCGTTGGCTTCCTCCAGCCCCCGCAGCAGTTGCGGCCAGATCTGCGGCCCGCTATTGCCGGTTCCCATGGAGAAGGTCAACGGCCGCCCGGAGGCCTCCGCGAGTTGCCGCAGCACACTGACATCCTTGCCGGGCAGGTGCACATCCTCGACGATCTGGAACACGCCCTTGCCCGCCTTGCGCAGGGTGCGCGCCAGCGCCAGCAACTCTTCATTGGTGGCGTCCAGCGTCGGGATCGGTGTGCCATCGCTGGCGCGGTGGAACAGCGTACGCGAGGTACCAATGCCCATGGCACCCGCCTCCAGCGCCTCCTCCAGCAATTCACACATGCGCTCAATGTCGTCTGCTGTGGCAGGTTCGCGACGGGCACCGCGCTCCCCCATGACATAGACACGCAGCGCGGCGTGCGGCAGATAGCCCCCCACATCCATGTCGTAGCGTCGGCTGGCCAGGACTTCCAGGTATTGCGGAAAGCTCTCCCAGTTCCAGGACAAACCCTCCGCCAATACCGGAAATGGAATATCCTCCACGCCATCCATCAGGCGGATCAGCGTATCGTGATCCTGCGGTCGGCACGGCGCAAATCCCACCCCGCAGTTGCCCATGATGGCGGTGGTCACCCCGTGGCTGGACGACGGCTGCAGGCGGTTCTCCCAGGTCACATGGCCGTCGTAATGCGTGTGCACATCCACGAATCCCGGCGTTACCAGCAGGCCCCGCGCATCGATTTCCTCTCGTCCTGCGGGCAGGTCGCGACCGAGCGCGGCAATGACGCCGTTTGCTACTGCCACATCCACTGCCTGCGGCGCACCACCGCCGCCATCCAGAACGGTACCTCCGCGAATTACCAGATCGTAGTCACTCATGCGCTTTGTACCTCTTCGTCATCCAGACTGCGCCCCATCTTGACGCTGCCGCGGATCGTGCTGCGCTGTACAATCCGCGTCTCGGCTACCGGGTGCCCGAAGGCCATGTGCATGGTGCGCCGATTGTCCCAGGCGATCACATCGTTGTTCTTCCACGCGTGAATATAGCGGAAGCGCGGCTGCAGGGCGTGCTCAACCAGGCTTTGTATCAACGCATCACTTTCCGCTTCCGGCATGCCTTCCACGCCCTGGATATTGAGTGTACTGATATTGAGAATGCGCCGGCCGGTTTCCGGGTGCCGCCAGACCAGTGGGTGAATAACGGGAGGGAAACTGGGAAGGTCCTTTATCGTACCCTGAAGCAGCGAACCGCCGGGTTTGTTGAATCGCATGCCCTCGAGGTCCGGAGAAAAAATGTAGCGAGCTTCCAGGCCTTCGATGCGCTGGCGCGTGTCTGCATCCAACGCCTCATATGCCAGAGCGGTATCTATCCAGCCGGTTTGCCCACCGTGCTCACTGTTGCGCACCATGCGCAACACCGCGCCCGCATTCGGGGTGGTGGTAAACGCGAGATCCGTGTGCCAGGGAATGTGCCCGTAGGTCGCCACGCCGTCAAATTCATACACCGGACCGGTGAGCTCCTTCTCATTGCTGAGCAGAATCAGCTCGGGGTATTCGGGCAATCTGAAATGTTCTATCGGATGCGGCTCCAGCTCACCCAGGCAGCGGGAAATACGCAACAACGCCTCCGGTGAGGTAGCAATGCCCCGCAACAGAACCACACCGGCATCCAGCCAAATCTCTCGCAGCCTGCCGGCCGATTCGGCGGAAATCTCCCTGTCGGCATCCAGGCCAATGACCTCGACACCAATACTGCCGGGCAGTGGGCACAGGGAAAACGCATCGTCTTGCCGGGCACCGGTCATGGTCAGAAGGTGTACTGCGCTTCAAGCCCGTAGGTGCGGGGATTACCGAAGAAGCTCACCGTGAACGGGCCGAAGGGGACCGTATTGACGCGGTATTCCTCGTCCAGCAGGTTTTTCCCCCACAGCGCCACCTGCAGCTGGTTATCGCCCACCGGGATGTTCATCAGAGTCAGGCGGCCATTGAGGGTACCGTAGCCGTCGATGTCCGATACGGCTTTCTGCTCCGGCTTCACGTAAGGCGTGTACTCGTCGTTGTAGCTGTAGTCCAGACGACCTGTCAGTTCGCCATACTCACCGCGCAGCATGGTGTACTCGAGACTGAGGTTGACTGTGTTCTCCGGCGTATACTGGGTGAAGCGTTGATCGGATACGTCGACGGTTTCGCCCAGTACCGGGTCGAACTCAAGGAACTCGGTAAATTCGGAATCGAGGTAGCCATAGTTTGCACTCAGCGTCAGGTCAGCAGTGGGCATGTATACCACTTCCAATTCAAGACCCTGCTTCACCGACTCGCCCGCGTTCTCAATCACCGACGCAACACCGCCGTCGCGCGGTATGAACACTGACAACTGGATATCCGACTCGTCGTTATAGAAGGCGGCCCCGTTCAACTGCAGTGTGTTGTCCAGCCAGCGGCTCTTGAAGCCAATTTCGTAGGAGTCGATTTCTTCCGGATCGAAGCCGACATTGAAATCTTCAATACTGCCCGCCTCGCCGTTGAAACCACCGGCTTTCCAGCCCTTGGCATACTTGGCATAGGCATTGAACTCATCGCTGAATTCATAGCTGAAGATCAACGTGGGCGCCACATTGCTGTAATCGTCGGTGTTTTCGCCGGCAAAGGGCGGGTTGTCGTTCGGATGGTCGATGTAGACGGTTTTCTCTTCCTCCGTCCAGCGAATGCCCGCGGTTATGGTCAGGCGGTCATCCAGCACCGGTGGGCGCCAGTCGGCCTGGCCATAGATCGCGAACTGATCCGATTCCAGGCCATAGGCATTGCGTGAGAGCAGCGGGCCAAAGAACGAGTTCAGAGGCTGCAGCGGGTTATATACATCCGCGTCTTCCTCGAAGTAATACAGGCCCATGACATAGTTCACCCGCTCATGTGAGCCGGTAAGCTGCACTTCGTGTGATTGTTGGGTGTACTCTTCGTTGATCTTCGAGTGAAAGAGAGAAAATGGCGTGCCATCGTTATCCAGGCTCTGGGCAAAGCTCAGCTCGCGGTGATTGTAGACATACTTGACCGAGGCATCACCCAGAATACCAGCATTGCCCAGGTCGTAGTCCACGGTCAGCGTATTGCTGGTGGAGTCGAACTCCTCATACACATCGGCGTCAATGCTGTTGGCCTCGAGGTTATCCGTCTCGCTGGTAAGAAACTGGGCGAGATCTCCCGGAAGCGGGAAGCCGAACACCAGGCTGGTGGGGTCGAAGCTGGTGAACTGGGGCTTGCCCGGGGTATTTTCGACATCGACCTCATCCAGCGAATACCTGACCGACAGGCTGTCACTCATGTCCCACAGCAAGTCCAGGCGGGCCACGGTGCTTGAGGCCGCGTTTTGCTCATCCTCGGCACCGGGCGGGTTGGCCGGTATCGGCTGGCCGGTAAAGGGGTGCGTAATGGTCGTGCCGGGGGCAGCCGGAACGTTGTCGTAGAAGCCGTCGCGATCATCCCAGGAGAGGCTGACACGGCTCTTCAGGTTCCCGGCACCGCCCAGGTCCAGCTGGGGCAGGTTCAGGCTCCCATCCAGCTCCGTGTAGCCAAAATTACCCACGCTCGCGCGCAGGCGGCCACCCAGTTCACCGGTGGGCTTCTGCGTGACCACGTTGACCGCACCACCCGAGGTGTTGCGCCCGAACAGGGTGCCCTGAGGGCCGCGCAGGATTTCAATGCGCTCCACTTCTGCCAGCTTGAACACGTTGCCGGAGAACTTGCCCACATAGGCGCCATCAAGGTAAATGCCGACGGTGGGCTCCCAGTAAATACCCGGGTTGGAAGTCACCGAGCCGCGAATGGCCACGGTCGCCTTGGCCGTGTTCGACGGCAGCGGTGCCACCTTGACGTTGGGCGCGATGGTGCCGAGGTCGACCAGGTCGCGAATACCGCGCTGCTGCAGTTCATACTGGCCGAACGCGGTAATGGCGATCGGCGCATCCTGCAGCGACTGCTCGCGCTTCTGGGCGGTAACGACAACTTCTTCGAGCCCCTGAGCCTGCGCCTGGCTGGTCGCCAGCACAGCGGCGGCCAGGAGCATTTTCGGGAACTGATGATGCACCGGTTTGGACGCAAAACTCTTCATGATCGACGACCCCTTATTATCGAAATGCTGAATACCAACACTCGTTGTGGGGGCACCCTATACCTTTACCACGGTAACGGCATACCTCAAATGCGGTACACGTGCGGCGAGTAGCCATCCAGAGAAGGCGTGAACGCTCCGGGGAAGTGCAGGAGGGCTGGAACCGCCCGCTGTAAAAGTGAGTCACCGCGAGAGAGCCGGCTGCTGAAGCGGGCGCTCCATTTGTCTCTCGGGGTCTCGCTCACCGGTCCGTGCCTGCTGCCGTCAGCGCAGCGCCGCAGCCAGAGCGTTGAAGAACAGGTATTCGTCCACCGCGTCCTTGCCCACGGGCTTCGGCTGCGCACCCCACATCGCAACAACCAGATTGTCCTCGGGATGCACATAGATGAACTGGCCGAAGATCCCGATGGCGGCGTAGGCGCCCTCATCCAGCAGCCACCACATGTAGCCGTAGTCGACCAGCTCGCCGCCGATCGTGGGCCAGGCGGTCGCCTCCTGCACCCAGCCCGGCGGCAGGATGGACTCGCCGTCGATCTCGCCATTGTTGAGCATGAACAGGCCAAAGCGGGCATAGTCATGCAGGGTGGCCGACAGGCCGCTACCGCCGATTTCCTGGCCGCCCGGCGCATCCAGCCACCAGTTGGCGTCGGTTTCCATCCCGAACGGCTGCCAGATTTTCCGCGACAGGTAGTCCGCCACGCTCTCACCGGTGGCGGCATTGACCAGTGCGCCCACCACCGAGGTTTCACCGGTACTGTAGTTCCAGCGCGTACCCGGGGCCGCGGCGCGCTCCAGCCCCGCCATGAGTTCGAGAATTGCCCCGGGCTGCTGGGCTATTTGCGCCTCCAGCATCGCGCGCCGATCGGAGGCCGGGTCGGTATAGGTTTCGTTCCAGGCCACACCAGAGGCCATTTGCAACAGCTGGCGAATGTTCACGCCGTCATAGGCTGAACCTGTAAACTGCGGCAGATAACGCGTCAGCGGATCGTCCAGGCTATCGATGAAGCCATCCTGGATGGCAACACCCACCAGGGTAGCGGCGATCGACTTCACCACCGACATCGACATCCAGCGCGTGTGCTCGTCGTTGCCCAGCGCGTATTGCTCGAAGGCAACCTCGCCATCCTTCACCACCAGCAAACCGGCGACGCGGTTCAAGGCCATGAAGTCATAGAGGTCGTAGGTGTTGCCGCGGGATTCGAACCGGAAATTCTGCAGCCGGCGTTCACCGGCGGGCAGCGGGAAGGGCGTATTGCCCGCTTTCACGGTGCGGGTGGCAAACAGGCGGTCGATATTGCGGAAAGTATTGACCTGCAGGTCCGGAAACAGCAGGCCGTCATATACCTGGCGAATGGTGCCAATCGGCTCCTCCGCGTGACGGTAAATATCTGGAGACTCTGCCATGGCACCTCCGGGGGCGACCAGCAGTGCGGTCAACAGCAGCGCACCGCAAGTGAATTCAACTTTCATGATGTGCTTCCTTTGCGTGTCGGCAAGCAGGCAGCATACACCGCACCCGGCCATGAGTCAGGACAACACTCTCCCGGCCTGCTGTGGACTTGTGAAACCAGGACCATTACCCTGCCCAAAAACATGCCCCCACAGTACCTGTTATTGTGTGCTCTCGGGGCGCACTCGTATCTGGCGAGGCCACAGCGCCCCGCCTGGCTGCTTTACCTCCAAGACCAGTCCGGGAGGTCCGCTTGTTACCGACGACGGAACCCCCGGCCGGATACCAAGGAGACCCCATGCATCACAAGCTGCTTGTCTTTGTCTGCGTCGCCCTGTGCTCGCTCTCTGTTTCCGCAGTCCATGCCGCGGAACTCTCCGCGTTACTGCCGAACTCCGCGGCTGGCTTCGAAACCGGGCGGGAGCCCCGTCAGCGCACCCTCACCAGTGGCGCCGAGCGTGTCACCCTCAGCTACAACGCCGGCCCCCGCAGGCTCCGCCTGGAGATTACCGATGTCGGCGACCTCGCCCCTGAGGTGCTCCAGGGGCTTCAATCCCGTGTTGCCGCCGGCGAGCTCGAAAGACACGAATGGCAGGGGCTGTCCCTTTTTACCGAAACAGTGGCAATGGGGCGCGACAAGTTCATCGATGCCTTCCTGCCCACGGGGCGGCTGGTGGTCTCGCTCCGGCTCAAGGACCACGAAGGCAACGCGGTAAGCGTCGACGACATCAAACCGGCTCTGGACGCCCTGAGTACAGAACAACTGCGCAGCTATGAGACCGGGACCAGGCCACCGCGGGTTCTCTACGATCCTTTTGCCCGGGTCGAGCCGCAGCCGCCCCTGGATGCCGCGACGCTCGCCAGTTTCCTGCCCGCCGATGCCGGCGGAGCCGTCCGGGGCAAAGTGGAGCAGCAGGCGACCGGCTACGGCAGTAAAGCCAGCGCTGTGGCCATTGCCCACTACGGCCGAGGTGCGACCATCGTTATCGTCGATCAGGGTGGCATACCCACCGGCTTCCTTCCACTGCTGCGCGACGCTGTACGCAAGGGCACACTGGAAGAGGATACGCTGGCAGGCCAGCCGCTGTTCATCCGCACCGCCGCCGGTGATCTGCCCCGGGGTATCGAGGTGCCCGGGGCACTGGTGGTGACGGAGGAGCGCTTCCTGGTAATGACGGAAACGCCGGGCGATGAACCGGATCCGGTACAGGCCCGGGCGCTGGCGGCCGCGGTGGACCTGCAAGGACTGGCGCTACTGGGCGCATCCCTGGTGGACCGCGACACCTTCCGCGAGCGCTTCAGCGCCTGCGAACCGGCCAACGTCGTCACCGCCCCGGCCTACAACGCCGGCTACCGGTACGAGATACTCGGACCCGCTGCTGGCGGCTGCCAGGTCCGCGGCCGCTACACCCGCACTCCCAACAGCGCGCTGGTGGGTCCCACCATGACCTGCACCTGGGACAACAGCCGTCCCTTTGACGAGGTAATGGACGACATCGACGCCTGCAAAGGGCCGTTGCGCCAGCAGCTGACGGATTGATACCGCAGGCCTTGCAGTGGATCTGCCGGCTGCAGGGCCGGCGGGATCCGCGTGGCCTGCTACTATTCCTGCAGGACAGCGAGGAGCAAGCAAATGATCGTCGAACAGATCTGGACCGGTAACGCATTCCGCAATTTCAATTATCTCATCGCCTGCCCGGAAACCGGCGAGGCCATGGCGGTGGATCCGCTGGACCACAAGAAGTGCCTGGCGCGGGCCCGCGACCGGGGCTGGGACATCACCCAGGTGCTCAATACCCATGAACACCTGGACCACACCGGCGGCAACGATGCCATGATTGCCGCCACCGGCGCAAAGCTGCTGGCCCATGCCAACGCCGGCAGCAGCATCGCCGGGGTGGACCGCGGCCTGCAGGCAGGCGATACCGTGAAGATTGGCCGCAGCGTCGAACTGGAGGCGCTGGACACGCCGGGCCACACCATGAGCCATGTCTGCCTGCTGTCGCATACCGACACACCGGCGCTGTTCTGCGGTGACACACTGTTCAATGCCGGCGCGGGCAATTGTCACAACGGTGGCCACCCGGAGGAACTGTATGAAACCTTTGCCGGGCAACTGGCACGCCTGCCCGACAACACCCTGATCTACCCCGGCCACGACTACATCGCTACCAACCTCAAGTTCACCCTGGACCGGGAAAAGGACAACCATCGGGCGCAACAGTTGCTGGCGGATGTCGGCGACCAGAACCCGGCGACGGCGCTGGTCACCGACATCGCGCTGGAAAAAGAGATCAACACATTCTTCCGTCTGTACAGCCCCAGCGTCATTGCCGGACTGCGGGAAGCGTTTCCGGAACTGCCGCCGGACCCGGATCCGCGCACGGTGTTTCTGAAACTGAGGGAACTGCGCAACAGTTGGTAGGCAGTAACGACGGGCGTGGAGGTACACGATGAGAATTGAGGAGTTGGCCAGGAACTGGGAATCAGATGCGACTGGCGACGAGGCCCTGTTTGACTACAGGGTACCGTTGCCGCTGGAAGATGCAGCAAAACTGGAAGCACTGACGGAGCTGTTTCCACGCCGCAGCCGTGAGCAACTGATTGCCGAATTACTGTCGGCAGCAATGGACGACCTGGTGTCCTGCCTGCCCTATTCCCAGGGCGAGCGGGTGATATCCCGCGACGACATGGGAGATCCCATCTACGAAGATGTCGGGTTGACGCCGGACTATATGCGGCTCACCGAGGAGCACCGGCGCCGTCTGCGAAAAAGGCAGGAAGAATAACCCGAGCCATGATCCTCTGCGGACACTTCTTTCCAGCATGCAGTGGCCCAGCAGGGCTGCCCAAGCTGCCGCAGGCCGGGCGACCCCTTCCTGCTTCAGCTGACACTGGAGGGAAATCTGGACGACCTCCTGTCTAGCAACCTCTTCGCGACTCAAAAAAATCTGCTCTATCGTCATATCTCCTCCCAACATCAACAGGAGACATTGCTGGCTGGGGCCACGAAAGCGCTCGTTTGACGTATTAAACGGTGCTGCCTACACTCAAATCAATGGGTGAGTGCAGGGAAAGCTCCTTATAGGGCGCTGGATCGCAGGAACTCTCGTTCATAAGGTGGCCTCTGGTGAAGCTCGCCAGGGTGCACATCGGCGTCAAGTTCTTCCAGATCCATTCTCAAGCAAGATTCACTCCCCTCATGTGTTTCGGCTGAATGCAGGAATTGCGAGCGAGGGCTGTTATGAAAGGAAAACTTGTCGCCGCTTTATTGGCGCCTGTTGTCTTCTCTGGCCTGTCTGCCTGCGGCGACAGCGGCAAGTGGGTAGAAGCGCCAGACACCCTGACCATGTATGAAAGAATGGATAGGGCTCGACGGATGATGGAGAACGACACCATAAGTGCCGATGGTCGGAGTTGCGCAGAACTGCTGGGGCAAATGCAGGAGCATATTGAATCCGCGGACTCTGGCAATATCATGTTCCAGCAAATGGTCCGTAACTGTGGCGACATAGGAATGCAGTTTGGCGCCGAGGTGCGCTGTGAGTCCGGGCGCCTGCAGGTGAGGTGTGAGTGATGTCTTGTGATCGAGTGCTGCTGTGGGCAGGGACCGTTTACCTGACGATTGGTATGCTTTCGAGCATGACGGCTCTAGCGCAAACACCGGAGATCAGCGACGCTGCGAAAGGCTTTTGCGATGCGCATGCCGCGCTGCCGGAAAACAAGCCCTACGAAACCCAGATCGCCACCGACTGTTATCAGTGGGCCGCCAAGAACCCGGCTGCCGTTGAATCTCTCGATCCTGAAGCGGTTAACGGACTTTTTCGCTTCGGCAACCTCATTTGCAATCGCGGCTACTGGAAGGGCTACGACCAGGAAGGCGGTTGCGACCCCCTGCCCAATGTGGACAACGGCAGGTTCGCGGGCAACACACTCAAGTGTGACAAGGGATTTTTGCTCATTGTCGATCGAGCCGGAACGCCAGAGAATCCCTTACTGATCGACGAAATGGCCTGCACAGCCGTGCCGGCAGACCGGGCCAACAGCATGAACAAGTGCCCACGGGGTACAGTGGCCGTCAAGGCCATGAGTCAGGATGATCGACAGCGCTACCCGTACGGGACGGACTGCGCGAGGTAGTAGGTGCCCTGAAACGCCGCAAAGGCCCGCGATACGGGGCCTCTGGGTTACTTGGTGCCGAAGGCGGGACTTGAACCCGCACGAGCGATGCTCACTACCCCCTCAAGATAGCGTGTCTACCAATTCCACCACTTCGGCAAAAAACGAGGTTGGTCTACCTCAAAACTACAGTTCCGGCACGTCGGCGCCAATAGGCTCCGCTGCCGGGTCGGCATTATCCACGGTTGGCAGGTCGGAATCCAGTACCGGCACCACCCTTTCCTCCGCAGCGGGAATAACCAGGTCGAGATCGTCGACCACCTTGGTCTTCTGGGTCGCCAGCATGGCCAGGCCGAAGCTGGTAACAAAGAACAGGACAACCAGCCAGGCCGTGGCCTTGGTCAGGGCGTTGGTGCTGCCGGCACTGCCGAACAGGGTCTGGGAAGCACCTGCGCCGAAGGAGGCGCCCACATCCGCACCCTTACCCTGCTGCAGCATGATGAGGCCGATGATGGCCAGTGCAATCAGCAGATGCACTATAAGAATAATCTGTTCCATAACACCTTTGCCCGCAAGGGCTTCCTGATCAATTTGCCCGCTTAGCGCCGCGCACCCGTGGCGTCGACGATTTGCCGGAATTCATTGGCATCCAGTGATGCCCCGCCAACCAGGGCGCCGTCGATATCCGGCTGCCCAAACAACTCCGCCGCATTCGCGGCCTTGACACTGCCGCCGTAGAGAACGCGCATGGTGCCCGGATCTGCTCCGGCAATGTCGCCCAGCTGCGTGCGAATGAACGCGTGCATGTCCTGGGCCTCCTCTGGCGATGCCGTGAGGCCAGTGCCGATCGCCCATACCGGCTCGTAGGCAACGACCACCTGCTTCAGCCCCGCCTGGCCCTGCAAGGCACCGAGCAACTGGCGCGATACGATGTATTCGGCCTCGCCGGCTTCGCGCTCCTCCCGGGTTTCACCCACGCACACTACTGGCTGCAAGCCCGCTTGCAGCGCAGCGGCAAGCTTCGCCGCCACCAGGTCGTCGGACTCACCGTGGTACTGACGCCGCTCGGAATGACCGAGGATGACCCAGCGACAGCCGAGATCCAGCAACATCTCTGCGGAGACTTCCCCGGTGAACGCCCCTGCCGTCATGTGGCTGCAATCCTGCGCGCCAACGCTGACCGTTGTGCCTTCACACAGTTGCAGCGCCTGCTGCAGGTGCACGTAAGCGGGACACACCGCCACCTCGGCAGGCAATTGCTCACCGGCCCGGGCGATATCCTGGAGCAGCTGCCTGACGCTGGCCCGGGTGCCGTGCATCTTCCAATTGCCCATCACTAGCGGTCGACGCATTGAGTGCTCCCGGCGGCAAAACGGGCCGCAATGTTACCCAAGTTGGTGACCTCTTACAAGGCAGCCCGCAAAGCTGCGGCAACGTCGGTCGCCAGCCCCTGGCACAGGCGCTCGACCTCCGCGGCATCCTCACCCTCCACCATCACCCGCACCAGTGGCTCGGTGCCGGAAGGTCGCAGCAGTACCCGGCCGCGGCTGGAGAGAGCCTGCTCGGTGGCCTTGACGGCAGCCGCTACCGCGGGCAGCTCGGCGAGCACAAAGCGGCCATCGACCGGCACATTGATCATGGTCTGGGGGCATTTGCGCATGCCCGAGCGCAGCTCCGCCAGGCTGCGCCCGGATTCCTTGAGCGCTACCAGCACCTGCAGGGCCGCGACGATGCCGTCACCGGTGGTGGTGTGGTCGGCGCAGATGATATGGCCGGACGACTCGCCGCCCAGGCGCCATTCACGCGCTTCCATCAGCTCCTTCACGTAGCGGTCGCCGACCCGGGCGCGGACGAACTCGAGACCGAGGTCGCGCAGGGCCAGCTCAAGGCCCAGGTTGGACATCAGGGTTCCGACCACCCCGGACTCGGCCATGCCATTGACCGCGCGATGGGTTGCAATGATATACAGCAGTTCATCCCCGTCCACCAGGGTGCCGTCGACGTCAATGAACAGGACCCGGTCGCCGTCGCCATCGAAGGCAATGCCGAGGTCCGCACCACTCTCCCGCACCAGAGCCGACAGTTGGGCCGTATCCGTGGAGCCGACACCTTCATTGATGTTGTAGCCATCGGGCTTCACGCCCATGCTCACCACGTCGGCACCGAGCTCGGCGAAAACATTGGGAGCGATGTGGTAGGTAGCGCCGTGGGCGCAGTCGACAGCGATCTTCATCCCGCGCAGGGTGAAGCTGTCGGGTACGGTGGCCTTGCAGAATTCGATATAGCGGCCCGCGGCATCCGCCACCCGCACGACCTTGCCGATGTCCCGGGACGGCACCACCGCCAGATCGCAGTCCAGTTCGCGCTCGATCGCAAGCTCGATGTCGTCAGCCAGTTTCGAGCCGTGGGAGGAAAAGAACTTGATGCCGTTGTCGTAGTAGGGATTGTGGGAGGCGCTGATGACTATCCCCGCGACCGCATTCTGGGTGCGGGTCATCAGGGCCACCGCCGGGGTCGGCATCGGACCCAGCAGCTTCACATCCACGCCGGCGGCCACCAGGCCCGCCTCCAGGGCGGACTCGAACATGTAGCCGGAGACGCGGGTATCCTTGCCGATAATGACCGTGTTGTGACCGCCTTCGCGTGCCTCGCGCGCAAACACGCGACCGCAGGCCCAGCCCAGCTTGAGCATGAAATCCGGGGTGATGGGTGCGTCACCTACCCTGCCGCGAATGCCATCCGTGCCGAAGTACTGTCTGCTCACTGCCGCCCCCACTCTCTCATCGCCGCACACATGGCCAGCGCATCCACCGTCGCTGCCACATCGTGAGCTCGCACTATAGCGGCACCGCGCTCAACTGCAAGCACGGCCAGCGCCAGGCTGGCCGCCAGACGGTCCTGGGGCAGGCCATCCTGCGGCAGGCGTCCCTGGGGCAGGCCCCTCTGGGCATTACCGGCCAACACCTTGCCAATCAGCGACTTGCGCGACAGACCCACCAGCAGCGGCAGCCCTTCCAGCGCCAGCTCCGGCAGCCGATCAAGCAGCTGCAGGTTGTGGGCCACGGTCTTGCCGAAACCAAAGCCGGGATCCAGCAGCAGGCGCTGCCGCTCGATGCCGGCAGCGACACAGGCTGCAATGCGCGCGCTCAGAAAATTGCGCACCTCGGCGACCACGTCCTCGTAGAGTGGCGCCGCCTGCATGGTGTCAGGCTGCCCCTGCATGTGCATCAGGCACACCGGCAGGCCGGTGGCGGCGGCGGCCTCGAGGGCACCCTCGCGGGTCAATGCGCGCACGTCGTTGATCAGGCCCGCACCCAGGGCAGCGGCTTCGCGCATGATGGCGGGGCTACTGGTATCCACGGAAATGACGACATCCAGCTCCGCCGCAACCCGCTCTACCAGCGGCAGGACCCGGTCCTGCTCTTGCTGGAGGGAGACAGCGGCCGCACCGGGCCGGGTGGACTCGCCACCGATGTCGACCAGGGCCGCGCCTTCCTCGCAGAGTCGGCGGGCATGGGCGAAGGCCTGCTCCAGGTCGAGGGCGCCGTTGCGGTAGAGCGCACCGCCGTCGGAGAATGAATCGGGGGTTGTATTGACCACGCCCATGACCACTGGGCGGGAGAGATCAAGCAAACGCCCGGCACAATCAAGGGCCGGGCGCTGGAGGAGGCTCACAGGGGTGACGCGTCAGTGTTCGCCGGCAGGGCCGCCGATGGGACTGCCGGCCTCGCCTTCCTCGCCCTCGCTGGCACGGACATCCGGCTTGCTGCCGCCGCCGGTGCCACCCCAGTCCGCAGGCTCACGCGGCGTGCGTCCCTCCATGATGTCCTTGATCTGGTCCGCGTCAATGGTCTCGTACAGCATCAGCGCATCGGCCATCGCGTGCAGCTTGTCGATATTTTCCTCGAGTATCCCCTGAGCGGTGCCGTAGCACTCGTCGATGATGCTGCGCACTTCCTCGTCGATCGCCTTGGCGGTTTCTCCGGAGATGGACTTGTTCTGGTGGCCCGCCGAGCGACCGAGGAACACCTCCTCCTCGGCCTCGTCGTACATCAGTGGCCCCAGCTTCTCCGACAGGCCCCACTTGGTGACCATCTTGCGCGCAATCTCGGTCGCCCGCTGGATGTCGTTGGAGGCGCCGGTGGTGACGCCGTCCTTGCCCAGGGTCATCTCCTCGGCGATACGGCCACCGAACAGGCTGCAGATCTGGCTGATAATGTGGCGCCGGCTGTGGCTGTAACGGTCCTCTTCCGGCAGGAACATGGTCACACCAAGGGCGCGGCCGCGGGGAATGATACTGACCTTGTAGACCGGATCGTGCTCCGGCACCAGGCGCCCGACAATGGCGTGCCCCGCTTCGTGGTAGGCGGTATTGCGCTTCTCCTTCTCCGACATGACCATGGATTTGCGCTCCGCGCCCATCATGATCTTGTCCTTGGCCATCTCGAACTGGGTCATACCCACGGTACGCACTCCGGTCCGGGCCGCGAACAGGGCGGCCTCGTTCACCAGGTTGGCGAGGTCGGCACCGGAGAATCCGGGGGTGCCGCGGGCGATCTTGGAAGGCGCCACGTCTTCCCCCAGTGGCACTTTGCGCATGTGGACCTTGAGAATCTGTTCGCGACCGCGGATATCGGGCAGGCCCACCACGACCTGGCGGTCGAAGCGGCCGGGGCGCAGCAACGCCGGGTCCAGCACATCGGGACGGTTGGTGGCGGCGATCACAATCACGCCGTCATTGACCTCGAAACCATCCATTTCCACCAGCAGCTGGTTCAGGGTCTGCTCGCGCTCGTCGTGGCCACCGCCGAGGCCGGCACCACGATGACGGCCGACAGCATCGATCTCATCGATGAAGATAATGCAGGGAGCCTGTTTCTTGGCCTGGTCGAACATGTCCCGCACCCGCGACGCACCGACACCGACGAACATCTCGACGAAGTCGGAACCGGAGATGGAGAAGAACGGCACCTTGGCTTCACCGGCAATGGCTTTGGCGAGCAGGGTTTTACCGGTACCGGGCTGGCCGACCATCAGCACGCCGCGGGGAATACGGCCACCCAGCTTCTGGAAGCGACCGGGGTCGCGCAGGAACTCGACCAGCTCCTGCACGTCTTCCTTGGCTTCGTCCACCCCGGCCACGTCGGCAAAGGTTGTCGTGATCTGGTCTTCACCGAGCAGGCGTGCCTTGCTCTTGCCAAAGCTCATGGGGCCACCGCGGCCGCCCGCACCGCCCTGCATCTGGCGCATGAAAAACATGAACACGGCGATAATGATCAGGATCGGGAAACTGGCGACCAGCAGCTGGGTCCAGACGCTCTGGGTCTCGGGCTTGCGGCCGATAACCTCGACGTTATGCTGCAGCAGGTCGTCGATCAGCTTGGGGTCCTCGACCATCGGGCGAATGGTTTCGAAGCGGCTGCCGTCAAAACGCTCGCCATTGATGGTGAGGCCGTCCACCACGACCTTCTTGATCTGCTCGCGCTGGATCTCCTGGATGAACTCGGAGTAGCCGACCTGTTCGGTCGGGCTCTGCATGTTGAAATTGTTGAATACCGACAGCAGGACCGCGGCAATCACCAGCCATAACAATAAATTTTTCGCCATATCATTCAACGCTGTTTCCTCACCAAAGAACCACCCCGCAGGATGGGCGTGACAGCCTGTTTCTCCCTGATTATAGCCGGTTATACGGATGCGCCCGGAAATGGGCTCAGTGTAACGGCAGACAAAGACTTTCAATGTACACTAGATGGGTCCACGACTCCACGTTTCAACCCTCGCCGCTGCCACCCCGGAAATCCCGGCCCACAAGATAGACCTCGCGGGATCGGGGCCGGGACGCCTTGGGCTTGCGGGTCAGCACCTTGCCGAACAATGACTTCGCGTCACGAAAGATATCGTCGAAACCCTCACCCTGGAACACCTTGGCCACAAAAGACCCGCCCGGGGCAAGCACCTGTCGCGCCATGTCCAGAGCCAGCTCAACCAGATACATAGACCGCGGCTGGTCGACAGCGTTCACTCCGCTCATGTTGGGCGCCATGTCGGAGATCACCACATCCACCGGCGCACCGCCCAGTGCCGCGAGCACCTGCGTGAACACCGCCTCCTCGGTAAAATCACCGGGCACGAATTCAACCCCGGCAATACTGTCCATGGGCAGGATGTCCGAGGCCACCACGCGGCCGTGGTGGCCCACCAGTTGCACCGCCACCTGGGACCAGCCACCGGGCGCACTGCCCAGGTCCAGCACCGTCATGCCGGGCTTTATCAAGCGGTCTTTTTCCTGTATTTCCAATAACTTGTAGCAGGCACGGGAGCGATAGCCCTCGCGCTGGGCGCGCTGCACATAGGGGTCGTTGCGGTGCTCCTTGAGCCACGCCTTGCTGGAGGATGTCTTCCTGGCCATGGATGCCCTTGTTGCGCTGATTGCCGCCGATGGTAAATGCCGGAACTAGGCGCCAGGCCACTGCTTGTGTAGACTGACCGCCCCCAAAACTCGCCATTGTAGCGCGGAAACCCCATGAGCAAGAAAGCCAGTCTGGACCAAAAACAATTGCGCGCCATCGGCCACAAGCTGAAGCCTGTGGTCACGGTGGCGGGCAATGGCCTCAGCGACAACGTGCTGCAGGAAGTCCAGCGGGCGCTGGACGACCACGAACTGATCAAGGTGAAGATCGCGGTCGGCGATCGGGACGCCCGCAGCGCACTCGTGGAAACCCTCTGCGCCGAGACTGGCGCCACTCTGGTGCAAAGCGTTGGCAATATCGTGCTGCTGCTGAAGCGGGTCAAAAAGCCGGATCCGCGCCTGTCCAACCTGATCCGGGTGCTGTAGGCAGCGATGGGAGACGTACTCGATTTCCCTTCCCAGCGCGCCCAGGGCCTGGCATGGCTGGACCGGGAGCTGCGCAAGCTGCTGGCTTCGCGCGGCGCCGACCAGGCGCTGATAGACTTTGCCGCCACGCAGCTCACGGAGATCTATTGCGAAGTTGGCGACGCCGAGCAGCAGACCATCAGCATCACACTGCCGCCCGGCCTTGCTGATGCCCAGCGCGACCAGCTCTACGATCAGATCAGCGAAGGCCTGGCCAGCATGCGCCAGCAGAACCACTCCCTGCTCGTGCGCCTGATGGCGCGTCTGGTGCTGACCGAGCTGAAACTGTTTCAGCAGCAGCGCTAACCATGCGCGAATTGGGGCACGGGATCAGATGTGCTGGACCTTGCCGATCTCGTATTCGATATCCCCGGCAGGCGCCCTGACTACAACGATATCGCCCTCTTCCTTGCCAATCAGGGCGCGGGCAATGGGGGAACCCACCGAAATCAGGTTGTTTTTGACGTCGGCTTCGTCCTCGCCCACGATGCGGTAGGTCACCGTGGCGTCGGTATCGACATTGATCAGCTCGACCGTGGTACCGAAAATGACCTTGCCGGTGTAGGGAATGGTGGTGACATCGATAACCTGGGCGTTGCCGAGCTTGCTCTCGATATCCTGGATCCGGCCCTCGGCGAAGCTCTGCTGCTCGCGGGCTGCGTGGTACTCGGCATTCTCCTTGAGGTCGCCGTGCTCACGGGCCTCGGCGATCGCCTGGGTAATGCGTGGACGCTCGATCCGCTTGAGCCGGTCCAGCTCTTCCCGCAACCGGCGCTCGCCACTGACGGTCATGGGTACCTTGCTCATACACCGATACTCCTGTGCAGGTCCTGTAGCCTGCGCACTGTCTTGTCCGTTTCCATTTTCAATGCCATGCACATGGCCTCGGCCGCCGCCAGGGTGGTAGTGTAGAACACCCGGTGCTGCTCCGCACTGGCGCGAATGGGCGCCGAATCCGTCGTCGCGCGGCGGCCTTCGGTGGTGTTGATAATCAGGTCCGCCTCGTCGTTCTTGATCATGTCGACGATATGCGGGCGCCCTTCCAGCACCTTGTTGACCCGGCGCACTTCCAGCCCCGCCGCTTCCAGCGCATTGGCGGTGCCACTGGTCGCCGCCAGCTTGAAGCCCAGGGACACCAGCTGGCGGGCCACCTGGACCGCGCCGGGCTTGTCGACGTCGCGCACGCTGATCAACGCGGTGCCACTGCGCGGCGGTGGTTCGCCGGCACCGAGCTGGGCCTTGGAGAAGGCGCCTGCGAAGGTGTCGCCAGTCCCCATGACCTCGCCCGTGGAGCGCATCTCCGGCCCCAGGATCGGGTCCACCCCCGGGAACTTGTTGAAAGGCATCACGGCTTCCTTCACCGAGTAATAAGGCGGAATGATCTCCTTGGTGAAGCCCTGGGAGGCCAGGCTCTGGCCCGCCATGCAGCGCGCCGCGATCTTGGCCAGGGACACGCCGATGCACTTGGAGACAAAGGGCACCGTGCGCGACGCCCGGGGATTCACCTCGATCACGTAGATCTCGTCATCCTGCCACGCCAGCTGCACATTCATCAGGCCCTTGACCCCCAGCTCCAGCGCCATCTGCCGGACCTGCTCGCGCATGGCGTCCTGCACCTCCGGTGCCAGGTTGTAGGGGGGCAGGGAGCAGGCGGAGTCACCGGAATGCACGCCCGCCTGCTCGATATGCTGCATGATGGCGCCGATCACAACCTGTTCGCCGTCGCTGACCGCGTCGATATCCACTTCGATGGCGGCGCTGAGGAAGGAGTCCAGCAGCACCGGCGCGTCGTTGGACACCTGTACCGCATCGCGCATGTAGCGCAGCAGGTCTTCCTCGCGGAACACGATCTCCATGGCGCGGCCGCCCAGCACGTAGGAGGGCCGCACGACCAGCGGATAGCCGATCCGGTTGGCGCCTTCCAGCGCCTCGTCGACGCTGCGGACGGTGGTATTGGCGGGCTGCTTGAGGCCCAGCTTCTGGATCATTTTCTGGAACCGCTCGCGGTCCTCGGCACGGTCGATGGCGTCCGGGGAGGTGCCGATAATGGGCACCCCCTGGGCCTCGAGGTCGCGGGCCAGCTTCAGCGGGGTCTGGCCGCCGAACTGCACGATCACGCCGACCGGCTTCTCCAGGTCGATGATCTCCAGCACATCCTCCAGAGTCACCGGCTCGAAGTAGAGGCGGTCGGAGGTATCGTAGTCGGTGGAGACGGTTTCCGGGTTGCAGTTGACCATGATGGCCTCGTAGCCATCCTCGCGCATGGCCAGGGCCGCGTGCACGCAGCAGTAGTCGAACTCGATGCCCTGGCCGATGCGATTGGGGCCGCCACCGAGTACCAGGATCTTGTCGCGGCTGGAGGGTTTGGCCTCGCACTCCTCCTCGTAGGTGGAATACATGTAGGCAGTGGCGGTGGCGAATTCCGCGGCGCAGGTATCCACCCGCTTGTACACCGGGCGCACACCCAGCTCCTGCCGGTGCCTGCGGACCGAACGCTCGCTCACGCCCAGCAGTACCGCCAGCCGCGCATCGGCGAAACCCTTGCGCTTGAGGCGGAAGATGGCATCCCGGTCCAGTTCGTTGAGGGACACGGTCTTCAGGCTGTTTTCGGTGCGCACCAGGTCCTCGATCTGTACCAGGAACCAGGGATCCACCCCGGAGAACTGGTAGACCTCGTCCACCGTCATCCCGGCCCGGAAAGCATCGCCGATGTACCAGATGCGATCCGCACCCGGGATCGTCAGCTCGCCAACGAGGATTTCGCGGGCGTCCTCGGCGTCCAGGTCCACCTTGTGTTCAAAGCCGGCAGAGCCCACCTCCAGCCCGCGCAGGGCCTTCTGCAGGGACTCCTGGAAGGTACGCCCGATCGCCATCACCTCGCCCACGGATTTCATCTGCGTGGTCAGGCGGGGATCGGCGGCCATGAACTTCTCGAAGGCGAAACGTGGGATCTTGGTGACCACGTAGTCGATCGCAGGCTCAAAGGAGGCCGGGGTGGCGCCGCCGGTAATATCGTTCTGCAACTCGTCCAGGGTGTAGCCGATGGCCAGCTTGGCGGCGATCTTGGCAATGGGGAAACCGGTGGCCTTGGAGGCCAGCGCCGAGGAGCGGGATACCCGCGGGTTCATCTCGATGATGACCATGCGCCCGGTTTTCGGGTCCATGCCGAACTGGACGTTGGAGCCGCCGGTCTCGACGCCAATCTCGCGCAGCACCGCCAGCGAGGCGTTGCGCATGATCTGGTATTCCTTGTCGGTCAGGGTCTGGGCCGGGGCCACGGTGATGGAATCGCCGGTGTGCACCCCCATGGCGTCGAAGTTCTCTATCGCGCAGACGATAATGCAGTTGTCGTTCTTGTCCCGCACCACTTCCATCTCGAACTCTTTCCAGCCGATCAGGGACTCGTCGATCAGCAGTTCGTTGGTGGGGGACAGGTCCAGGCCGCGGGTACAGATCTGCTCGAATTCGTCGCGGTTGTAGGCGATGCCGCCGCCGGAACCGCCCATGGTGAAGGAGGGGCGGATGATGCAGGGAAAACCGATCTGGTCCAGGACCTGGAAGGCCTCTTCCATGCTGTGGGCCAGCGCGGCGCGCGGCGTTTCCAGACCAATCCGTTTCATCGCCTGGTCGAACAGCTGGCGGTCCTCCGCCATGTCGATGGCTGCCTTGGTGGCGCCGATCATCTCGACGCCATACTTCTCCAGCACCCCTTCCCGGTCCAGGTCCAGGGCGCAGTTGAGCGCGGTCTGGCCTCCCATGGTAGGCAGCAGCGCGTCCGGGCGTTCCTGTTCGATAATGCGGGCGACCGTCGACCAGGTAATGGGCTCGATGTAGGTGGCATCCGCCATGGCCGGATCGGTCATGATGGTGGCGGGATTGGAGTTCACCAGGATCACCCGGTAACCCTCTTCCCGCAGCGCCTTGCAGGCCTGGGCGCCGGAGTAGTCGAACTCGCAAGCCTGGCCGATGACGATGGGGCCGGCGCCGAGGATCAGGATACTTTGGATATCGGTTCTTTTAGGCATGGCGAATCAGCGGTTTCCTGCTCTTGCGGCGATGAGCTCAATGAAATGATCGAACAGCGGGGCAGCGTCGTGGGGGCCCGGACTCGCTTCCGGGTGACCCTGGAAGCTGAAGGCCGCCTTGTCGGTGCGGTGGATACCCTGCAGGGTGCCGTCGAACAGGGATTTGTGGGTGACTCGCAGATTGTCCGGCAACCCGGCCTCATCGACCGCAAAACCGTGGTTCTGGCTGGTTATCAACACCGTACCGTCGTCCAGGTTCTTGACCGGGTGGTTGGCACCGTGGTGGCCGAGGCTCATCTTGACGGTACGGGCGCCGCTGGCGAGACCCAGCAGCTGGTGGCCCAGGCAAATGCCGAATATCGGGGTGTCGGTCTCGAGCAGCTCGCGGATGGCGCGAATGGCGTAGTCGCAGGGCTCCGGGTCACCGGGGCCGTTGGACAGGAACACGCCGTCCGGGGCCAGCGCCAGCACCTCGGCGGCCGGGGTTTGCGCCGGCACCACGGTAAGGCGGCAGCCGCGGTCCACCAGCATGCGTAGGATATTGCGCTTGGTGCCGTAATCATAGGCCACCACGTGCCAGGGCAGCTCCGCCTCGGGGCGTTCGCTGTGGCCGATGCCGTGCTGCCAGCTGCCCTCGCGCCAGGCGTAGGGTTTGGCAACCGACACCACCTGCGCCAGATCCATCCCCTTGAGGCCGGCAAAGCCGCGAGCCTGGGCCACGGCCGCTGCCTCGTCGAGGTCGGGACCGGCCATGATGCAGCCGTTCTGGGCACCCTTGTCCCGCAGGATACGGGTCAGGCGACGGGTGTCGATATCGGCAATGCCGACGATGTTGCGCCGCTGCAGATAGCTCTGCAGGTCTTCCTGGTTGCGGTAGTTGCTGGCCAGCAGTGGCAGGTCCCGGATCACCAGCCCCGCGGCCCAGATATCCGCGGATTCCTCATCCTCGGCATTGGTGCCGGTATTGCCGATGTGGGGATAGGTCAGGGTGATGATCTGCCGGGCATAGGAGGGATCGGTGAGGATCTCCTGATAACCGGTCATCGCAGTATTGAATACCACTTCGCCGACCGAGGCGCCTTCAGCACCTATCGCCACACCTCTGAAAACGGTGCCATCTTCAAGGGCTAACAGGGCTGGACTGGACAAGAACACCTCCAAGATTCAGCGGCAAACCTTTGCTGCGGGCGCCCGAAAAAAAGCGAGACGGGAAGGCCGCATCTCGCTTTTTCTCATAGAATCAGCTCTGGTTATTCACAGGTGCAAACGACGCCCGGGGCGCAATCCGGGTGTCAGAAATCTGGCGGGAGATTGTAGGGGATACCCCCGCCAGTGTCCAGCGCCAGCCTTGTCCAATATGAAGTGAGTCTGGAGGCAGGGCTTTGATTCCAATATGAAATGAGTCTGAAGCTGGTGCAGGTCCGTTCATGATGGGGAGATGAAAACCCTCATGAAACTTCAAGACCTTACA
>CAXBCH010000013.1:0-98073 GCA_963974125.1 uncultured Haliea sp.
GACCTGACGGACGACGAAGACCTGACGGACGACGAAGACCTGACGGACGACGAAGGCCTCGCCGACGACGATGACCTGGCAGATGAGGACAGTCTGGAGGATTGATGCCGCCAGTGTGGCCGGGTCGCGTCCACGCGCGATCCGGCGCTCCTTCAGCGGGCCGCGGCAGCAATCTCCCGTATGCGGGCCACCATGGCCCGCAGGCCGTTGCCACGGGTGGGGGAGAGGTGGTTCAGCAGGTCCAGCCGCTCGAAGTAGGCGTCGATATCAAACGCCAGCACTTCCGCTGGCGTCTTGTTGTTGTAGGCCGCCAGTACCACGCCCAGCAGGCCCTTGACGATAAAGGCGTCGCTGTCCACCGCCAGCTGCAGGCGTCCGTCCTCAAGTCGGGTGTCTATCCACACCTGGCTCTGGCAGCCGCGGATCTTGCGCTCCTCGGTATGTAGCTCTGCCGGCATGGCAGGCAGTTCCCGGCCCAGATCGATGATGTACTTGTAGCGATCTTCCCAGTCGTCGAAGAAGGACAGGGTGTCGACAATGTCGTCGCTGGTGATGCTGTGGCCGAAGGGATTGCTCACCGCTGATTCAGGCACTCTGGCGTACTCCCTAGTAAAACATGCCCGTTTCGAGCTGGGCTTCTTCCGACATCATGTCGCGGCTCCAGGGTGGATCGAACACCAGTTCGACAGCGACCTCGCGGACATTGGGGACCTGGGCCACACGGTATTTGACGTCTCCCACCAGCACCGGCCCCATGCCGCAGCCGGGGGCAGTCAGGGTCATGCGAATGCTGACCGTGCCGGCCTGCTGGTCGATGTCGACGTCATAGATCAGGCCCAGGTCGACCAGGTTCACCGGCACTTCCGGGTCAAAGACCGTGCGCAGGGCATCCCACACCTGATCTTCGTGCACCAGACCATCGGTTGGGGCGTCGAACTCCAGTCTCTGCGGGGTCAGCCCGAGGGCGTCGGCGTCGGTGCCGTCCACGCGCACCATGTTGCCGTTGTAGATCACGGTGTAGTTGCCACCCAGGGCCTGGGTCAGGGTGACGAAAGTGTGGGCGGGAATGGTCACCGCATCACCGACAGGTACCAGCCGGCCGGGGCAGTCCCGTTGGGTGGTCAGCAGGGTTCTTTCCTGGGCGCTCATGCGGGCTCCGTCCGGCTCAGCTGATACTGAAACTTTCGCCACAGCCGCAGGCGGCGGTGACGTTGGGGTTGTGGAACTTGAGGGTGCGGTTGAGGCCCTCCTTCTCGTAGTCCACCCGGGTGCCTCTGAGCACTTTCAGGGAGCCGGTATCGACGTACACATCGAGGCCTTCCTCCGGGTGCAGCTCCAGATCGCCTGCTTCACCCTGCTCCACTTCATCCAGGACATACATGAAACCGGTACAGCCACTTTCCTTCACGCTGATACGCACCGCGTGCTTGCCGGACAGGGCCAGCTGTTTCTTCAGATGGGCCGCCGCCGCCGGAGTGACCAGCAGGGCGTCGGTGCTAACGTCAAAAGTCTCTACGCTCATGGATCAACCTTCTAGCCAAAAAGGCGTTTTGCCTTGTGGATGCCTGCGAACAGGCGCTCGACATCCTCGGCAGTATTGTACAGGGAATAGGACGCGCGTGCGGTCCCGGGCAGCTGGTAGTGCGTCATCAGCGGCTGGGCACAGTGGTGCCCGGTGCGCACCGCGATCCCCTGCTGGTCCAGCAGCATGCCGAGGTCGGAGGGGTGAATGCCGTCAATAACGAAGCTGAAGATCCCCACGGATTGGGCGGGATCGCCGATTCGCCGCAGCCCCTCAACCTCCGCGCCCAGGGCGATGGACTGTTCCAACAGCGCCACTTCGTGCCGTGCGGCCGCCTCCATGTCGATCCCGTCGAGATAGTCGATGGCGGCCGCCAGGCCGATGGCGCCGGCGATATCCGGGGTGCCCGCCTCGAACTTGAAGGGCAGGGTGTTCCAGGTGCTGCCAGTGAAGCTCACACTGTCGATCATCTCGCCGCCACCGAGGAAAGGCGGCATGGCTTCCAGTAACGATGCCCTGCCCCAGAGTACGCCGATGCCGGTGGGACCGAACAGTTTATGGCCGGAGAAGGCGTAGAAATCGCAGCCGATGGCCTGCACGTCCACCGCCATGTGAGCGGTCGCCTGGGCGCCGTCCACCATGACCACTGCGCCAACCGCTTGCGCCATGCGGCTTATCTGCGCCACCGGATTGATGGTGCCCAGGGCATTGGATACGTGGTTGACGGCGACCAGCTTGACGCGCTCGTCCAGCAGACTGGCGAGGGCATCCAGGTCGATGTCGCCGCCGGCAGTGACGGGGATCGGGATCACCTCGGCCCCGGTGGCGGCGGCGATCAGTTGCCAGGGGACAATATTGGAGTGGTGTTCCAGATAGGAAACGAGGATGCGGTCGCCCGCCCGCAGGTTGCCGCGGCCCCAGCTGTTCGCCACCAGGTTAATCGCCTCCGTGGCGCCCCGCACCCAGATCACCTGGGAGGGCGCCGGACTGTTGATGAAACGGGCCACGGTAGTCCTGGCGTTCTCGAAGGCCACGGTGGCGCGGTCACTGAGGGTATGTGCGCCCCGGTGCACATTGGCGTTGTCGTGGCGATAGTAGTGGCTGATAGCCTCGATCACCGCCTCCGGCTTCTGGGTGGTGGCGGCGTTGTCCAGGTAGACCAGCGGCTGGCCATTGACCTGCTGCTGCAGGATCGGGAAGTCCAGGCGGATGGCAGCCGGGTCAAACGCGGGCGTGGTCACAGCGGCGGGGGAGCTCACAGGATGTGCCTCGTCAGGCGTGATTCGCGGGCGAAGCGGTTGGCCAGCAGTGGCTTCAGGAATTCCCGCAGGGCGGGCTCCGCCACCGCTTCCACCAGCTCGTTGATAAAGCCGTAGCTGAGCATGACCTCGGCTTCGTCCCTGGGCACGCCCCGGGTACGCAGGTAATGCATGGTCAGCGGGTCCAGCTGTGCCACCGTGGCGCCGTGGGCGCACTGCACGTCGTCGGCGTAGATTTCCAGTTCCGGCTTGGTGTTTATTTCAGCCTTGTTGCTGGTCAGCAGGTTCTTGTTGCTGAGCTCGGCACGGGTTTTCTGTGCGTCAGGGTGAATATGGATGCGGCCATTGAACACGGCGGTGGCCTCGTCGGCGATGATGCCGCGAAAGCGCTCCTTGCTGGTGCAGTGAGGCACGCTGTGTTCAATGCAGGTGTGGTAGTCGACGGTTTCGGTACCACGGGGCAGGTAAATGCCGTCCAGGTCGCAGTGGGCGCCGGGACCCTGGTGGTCAACCACCAGGTCGATGCGCTTGAGGGCGCTGCCCAGGGCCAGGTGGAAGCCGCTCAGCAGGCTGTCGGCGCCCAGGCGGGCGTGGACGCCGCCGATGTGTACCGCGCCGCCCTGCTCCAGCTGCAGCCGATAGTGATGGAGGTGGGCGCCCCGGTCCAGCAGCAGTTCGGTGATGCCGTTGGTGAAGGCAGTGCCGCCGGTGGCGGTGTTGGCAAAGGTCTCCACCACCGTGGCCCGGCTGTTGTCCCCGAGGCAGACCAGCAGGCGCTGGGTAATGCTGATGGCTTCGTGCTGGCCGGTGGTCAGCCAGGCGATGTGCACCGGCTCGTGGACAACCGCGTTGGCGGCGACCTGCAGGAACACGCCGTCGGCCAGCGTGGCATCGTTCAGCGGTGCAAAAACGTGGCGCCCGGGCAACAGGGCACTGCCCAGGGCGGCGCGGATCTGTTCTGCCTGGGCGGCATCCGCGTCGGCGAAGCGCACCAGGGAAAGCCCGTCGGGCAGGGTTGTGGCAGACAGTTCAGGCCGGTACATGCCGTCGCTGAATACCAGCGTCGGGCCGCCCATCTGCGGCAGGTTGATATCGGATACATCGGCCTTGGCCGCATTGCGGCCGGGAACCGTGAACGGCTGTTGCAGCGCCTGCAGACTGGTGTATTTCCAGGCTTCCGTCTTGCGGGTAGGCAAACGGGTATCCTTCCAGGCGTCGCGGCCCCGGGCCTGGATATCCTGCAACCAGGCCGGCGCCGCAGAGGACGCCTCTGCCAGTGCTCGCTGCATGAAATCCGTCATCAGGCCACATCCTCCAGCCAGGCATAGCCCCGCTCCTCGAGTTCCAGCGCCAGCGACTTGTCGCCGGATTTGACGATGCGTCCACCGGACAGCACATGCACGTAGTCCGGTTCGATGAAGTTCAGCAGCCGCTGATAGTGGGTGACCAGGATAAAGCTGCGGTCGGGGCTGCGCATGGCATTGATACCGGCTGCGACTACCTGCAGGGCGTCGATGTCGAGACCGCTGTCGGTCTCGTCCATGATGCACAGCTTCGGCTGCAGCAACAGCATCTGCAGCAGCTCGTTGCGCTTTTTCTCGCCACCGGAGAAGCCCTCGTTGACCCCGCGCTTGAGGAAGGCGGGATCCAGGTCCACGGTCTTGCTGGCCTCGCGAGCCTGCTTCATGAAGCTGACGCTGTCGATGGCGGGCTCGCCGCGATGTTCGCGCACGGCATCCACCGATGCCTTCAGGAACTCCATGTTGCTGACGCCGGGGATTTCCACCGGGTACTGGAACGCCAGGAACAGGCCCAGATGGGCGCGCTCCTCGGTATCCAGCGCCAGCAGGTCCTGGCCCAGCAGCTGGGCCGAGCCGGCGGTCACGGTGTAGCCCGGGCGCCCGGCCAGCACGTGGCCGAGGGTGCTCTTGCCGGAGCCGTTGGGGCCCATGATGGCGTGTACCTCTCCCGGCTTCACCGTCAGGTTGAGGCCCTTGAGAATATCTTCGCTTTCAACCCTGGCGTGCAGGTTGTCGATCTTCAACATGATGATTGTGCTCCGGGGCGCGGCGGCTTGCCGCGCGGTTGTCAATTTTCTAGCCGACCGAACCTTCAAGGCTCACTTCCAGCAGCTTGCCGGCTTCCATGGCGAATTCCATGGGCAACTCGCGGAAGACTTCCTTGCAGAAGCCGTTGACGATCATGGACACGGCTTTCTCCGCATCCAGGCCGCGCTGCTGACACAGGTAGAGCTGGTCGTCGCTGACCTTGGAGGTGGTGGCCTCGTGCTCCACCACGGCGCTCGGGTTGCGGCTTTCGATATAGGGAAAGGTGTGGGCGGCGCTGCGGTCGCCGATCAGCAGCGAGTCACACTGGGTGTAGTTGCGTGCGCCCTCGGCGCGCGGGCTCATGCGCACCAGGCCGCGGTAGGCATTGGAACTGTTGCCGGCGGAAATGCCCTTGGAAATAATGGTGGAGCGGGTGTTCTTGCCCAGATGTATCATTTTGGTGCCGGTATCGGCCTGCTGGGCGTTGTTGGTCAGTGCCACCGAGTAGAACTCGCCGATGCTGTTGTCGCCGCGGAGAATGCAGCTGGGATATTTCCAGGTAATGGCGGAGCCTGTTTCCACCTGGGTCCAGGAAATCTTGGCGTTGCGGTGGGCGACGCCACGCTTGGTGACGAAGTTGTAGATGCCGCCCTTGCCCTCGGCATCGCCCGGATACCAGTTCTGCACCGTGGAGTACTTGATTTCGGCGCCATCCAGGGCAATCAGCTCCACGACGGCGGCGTGCAGCTGGTTTTCATCGCGCATCGGCGCGGTACAGCCCTCGAGGTAGCTGACATGGCTGCCTTCGTCGGCGATGATCAGGGTGCGCTCGAATTGGCCGGTCTTGGCCTCGTTGATACGGAAGTAGGTCGACAGCTCCATCGGGCAGCGCACGCCCTTCGGGATGTAGACGAAGGAGCCGTCACTGTACACCGCGCTGTTGAGTGCGGCGTAGAAGTTGTCCTTGCGCGGGACCACGCTGCCCAGGTACTTCTTTACCAGCTCGGGATAGTCTTTCACGGCTTCGGAAATCGAGCAGAAGATAACCCCGGCCTCCCACAGCTTTTCCCGGAAGGTGGTGGTGACCGAGACCGAATCGAACACCGCGTCGACGGCGACCCCGGCCAGGGCTGCCTGTTCGTGCAGGGGTATGCCCAGCTTGTTGTAGGTTTCGATCAGCTGCGGGTCCACCTCATCCAGGCTCTGGGGCCGGTCTTTCATCGCCTTGGGGGAGGAGAAGTAGGACATTTCCTCGAACTGTACCGGCGGGTAGTGGACATGGGCCCACTGCGGCTCGGGCATTTCCCGCCAGTCGCGGTAGGCTTGCAGGCGCCACTCGAGCAGCCACTCGGGCTCGTTCTTGCGCGCGGAAATGAAGCGAACGGTCTCCTCATCCAGGCCCGGAGGCAGGGTGTCCGACTCGATATCAGTGGAGAAGCCGGCCGCGTATTCCTTGTGTATGGCGTGCTCGATCTGTTCCTGCGACATAGTGCTTGACCTGTTGGGGCGGGCTTCGGTGCCCGACGATATCCGGGCTGCATTTTCGCATGCTGAACCCTGCCTGTCTGTGCTGGCGAGCGTTTTTCCGCTGCCGCTGAATACTTGAGTATTTTAGTCGACTATAGGCGGCGGTGCAATGCTGCTCTCAGGCCCCCCTGCGCCTGGTTCTGCCACCGTTGCCGGCCCTGGAGACGAATCCCGGGCGCGCGGCCTCCTCGGCATGGGCCTTGGCCAGCGGCGCCAGTTGGCTGTGAAATCGCTGCGCGAAACCGATCAGCTCGGGACTGATGGTGCCTACCGATTCGATTGAGCGGCTGGGGAATACCCGCCACTCGGCGCCCGTGCCGGGGCGCTCCCGGGGCGTGGCCGGTGGCAGGCCGAGACTCGACAACAGTGTCTGCTGGGTGCCCCGGGGGTCCTGGACGAGCGCCTCGTACTGTACCTCGAATATGGGGTTGGGGAGTGCCTGCCGCCAGTGCTGCATGAGTTTTTCTGCCAGGGCGATGGCGCGTCCGGTGCTGGCCAGCTGGTAGCTGTAGCGATGGCCGCTGCGGAAATTCTTGAAGTAAAGGGCCAGCCCGAGGTCCAGCGGTTCGCGACGACAGAATATGATCGGTACCTCGGGGTGCAGCAGGGCCAGGTAGCCGAGCCGACTGAGATTGGCCGGAGAGGTATCGACGATATAGCGGGCGCCGGGGACGGCGGGCGGGAGGTGTTGACCCAGTGGCGACACGGTTGTCACGGCCAGCCGTGCTGCCAGTGCTTCCAGCCCCTGGCCCTGGTGGAGGCTGCCGACCAGTTTGCGCACCAGTGCAAGTTCACCGCCCGCGCTGATCAGGGGATGTGCTGCCAGCAGGTTCTCCACCAGGCTCTTGCCCGAGCGCGGCAGTCCGGCAACGATGATGGCGGGACAGGCCGGTGCGGCCGCTTCGGAGCGGGCGTGGCGGCGGAAAAACTCCGCGGTCATGGCGGCCGCTGCCGTCGACACCTGGTACTCGCGCTTGCCGCGTTCGATGGTCTTGGCGATCAGGGTATTGGCCTGGCGAAAGAAGGCGAAGCCGGGGTGATCCAGGCCCGCATCGACGAAGATCTGTCCCAGCAGGAATAGCGCCCTGGCGCGCGAGCTGTCGGCGCGGCGCTCGTTCAGTGCCAGTCCCAGCAGCTCTGCGACTTCAGGTGCATCCGCCGGGATGGCCCGGAAGTTCAGCAGCCCGCGGTAGGCGTCGGTCAGGCCCGGGTCCTTGCCCAGGGCCCGGCTGTAACTGGCGATGGCTTCCTGGCCGCGGCCAAGGCGGGTGTAGAGGTGCCCCTGCAGGACCAGCAGGCGGGCATTGCCGGGGCTGGATTCAAGGCCCCGCAGGAAGCAGGCTTCCGCGTCTGCCCAGCGTTCCAGGCCTTGCAGTGCCTGGCCTTTCAGGCCCCAGAGTTCGGCATCGGCAGCATGCTTCGCCAGCTGCAGCTCGCTTGCCTGTAGTGCGCTCGCAAAAGCCCTGTGCTGGAGGCTGGCCCTGATGGCAGCAACGGCTGCATCGTTGTCACGACGTTTGCGGGCCATGTGGGCGGCTCCCTCCCTTGCCACCGGCGGCGCGCCAAAGCGCCGCTATCCAGATAGGGGATAGTTGCCCAGCCGTGTACAGCGGGTCAATGGTTTTCCTTCTGGCCATGATGGGCGGAGTCATGCAACATTGGAGCATCTTCAACCACTGCAATACGGGATGGATCGTCATGACCACCACGCTACGGATAATTTCGGCACTGTTTGGGCTGCTGTTTGCTGTCAGTTTCCTCAACTGGCTGCTGGCCCCGGCCGGTGCCGCCGCAACCCTGGGTATGCCGCTGCTGGACGGGGTCGCGCGCAACACCCAGGTCGGTGATTTTACCGCGTTCTTCTTTACCCTCTCGGTCCTGATCGGACTCGGGGTCTGGCGCAGGCAGCCGCAGCCCCTGTTCGGTGCCTGCCTGCTGCTGGGCAGTGCTGCCGTGTTCCGGCTATGGTCGGCGTTAATGCACGAGGCCACCCTGGCGCCCGTATCTGTAGCAGTTGAAGTGGCCGGTACCGCTGTTCTCCTCGCCTACGCCCTGCGTCTGCGGCAATCCCGGCCCGAGTGATGCAACCACCTGGAGAGCGCCCATGACATCCCTTGAGAGTCCGGAACACCTGGCCGCGCAGATACGTGAAGCGTCGGCAGCGGACGCCGCGGCAATGTTGCGGGATCTGCTCCCGGAGCGGCAACAGCAGGTGCTGGCGGCACTGCCTCCGGATCAGGCCCTGGCAATCGCCTCGCATCTCTCCGGCCCGACAGTCTCCGCTGGTGAGGGCCCGGTGGAGTTGGACTACATTGGCCAGATCGGCAGCGACGACAAGCACAGCATTGAGGAATTGCTGGTGGCGCCGTTCGGGGTACTGGGGCCGGAGACCACGATCGCCGGAGCCCTGGATTATCTGGTCCATGCCAGCTCAACGTCCGGCATTACCTATATTTACGTGACAGGCGACGAGGGCCGGCTGCTGGGCACGGTGGCCATGCGCGATCTGTTGCTGGGGCGTCCGGGCCAGCGCCTGGCCGAGGTGATGACGCCGAAGCCTTTTGCCTTCACCCGCGAGATCCTGCTTCCCGAGGCCATTCAGCAGGCCCTGCGGCGGCGCCACCGCATCTATCCCGTGGTTGATGATGGCGGGCGCCTGCTGGGCCTGGTCTTCGGATGGCAGCTGTTCGAGCGCATGGCCTCCGAGCTCAGTGTGCAGTCAGGCAGCATGGTCGGCCTGGATCGGGAGGAGCGCGTGGGAACAGGCATATGGGCCGCGTTTCGCATGCGCCATCCCTGGTTGCAGGTGAATCTGCTGACCGCCTTTGCGGCAGCGTTTGTCGTCGGTATTTTTGAAGACACAATCGCGCAGATCGTTGCCCTGGCAGTATTCCTGCCGGTGCTGGCGGGCCAGAGCGGCAATACCGGCTGCCAGGCACTGGCCATAACCCTGCGCGGCATGACCGTGGGTGAACTCGCGGATGTGCCGGTTGCGCGCCTGCTGCGCAAGGAAATAGCCCTGGGCGCCATGAACGGGTTTCTGGTGGGCTGCGTGGCGGCCGCTGCCATGTGGGTCTACGCCGGCATGAGTGGCACCAGCGACCCGTTGCTGCTGGGTCTGGTGATCCTGGTGGCGATGGTGGGCGCCTGCGTCGGCAGTGGCATTTTCGGGGTGATGGTGCCGCTCACGCTGCGCCGGTTTGGTGCCGATCCGGCGATGGCCAGCAGTATTTTCCTGACCACCTTTACCGATGTGCTGGGCATGGGCCTGATGCTGCTGCTGGCCACCGCGCTGTTGTTGTAGATGTTTTTGTCGCGGCGTCTCAGGTGCCGGCCAGCGCGGGCTGGCGCGCCACAATCGCCGCCCGGAATTGCGCCGGAATGGGAGTCGGCCTGCGCGAGTCCTTGTCGGTGAATACCTGGGTGATGCTGCCCCTGGCGAGGATCCTGGTGCCCTGGTCTGCATACAGCTCGAACGCCAGGTCCGCGCTCGTGCGTCCCAGGCGGGTGTAACCCAGGCGCACCTCCACGGTTTCAAAGGCCCGGCACTCGCCCAGATAGTCGCAGTTGATGTTCACCGTAAAGATGAAGCAGGGCGCCTCCCGGGGATTCATGGCACTGAACCCGAGTTCTTCCATGAAGAAGCCGGCGACTTCATCGGCGTAGACCAGGTAGTTGGCAAAATACAGATGGCCCTGCGCATCGGTGTCGCTGAAGCGCACCAGCATGGTGTTGCTGTAGGGCAGGGCGTCCGCAGTGCAGGGGTGCTTCACTGCGGCTCGCCCGCGGGCGTGTCCCGCTTGTTCAGGGCAGCCGCATTCATGCAGTAGCGCAGGCCCCCGGGGGGCGGTCCGTCGGGGAAAACATGTCCGAGGTGGGCGCCGCAGGTATTGCAGGTGGTTTCAATGCGGGTGCGGCCAAAGCTGTGGTCACTGTGGTAGGCAATGGCATTGTCCTTGACCGGCTGAGTGAAGGACGGCCAGCCGGTGCCGGACTCGAACTTCTGGTCACCATCGAACAACAGTGTATCGCAGCAGACGCAGCAGTAGGCGCCCGGCTCGAAGCGGGAGCACATCTCGTTGCTGAAGGCCCGTTCCGTACCCGCCTTGCGGGTGACCTGGAACTGTTCCGGGGTCAGCAGTGCGGCCCATTCTTCGTCGCTGCGCTGCAGCGTTCGGTCAGGGGCGGGGTTGCCCTCCTCGGCAAAGCGGCGGACATCGTTCCAGGTGAGCATCGGGTCATCCTCTTGCGGGCCGGGGCCAGTCCCGGCGAGTACAATGGCCGCACAGTAGGGGCAAGGCAGGTGAATATCAAGCCTGGATGGCTGCTGCGGCACAACTGTCGCAGGCGTGGTTTCCGGAATACGTGATTTTCCTGTTGTGGCTACAGTATACTCAGCAGCTTGACGCCGGCGGGATGACCGGCGCAAAGCCAGGGGAATGCATGTCTTTGTTCAGCAGGATTGTAACGCTTGTCGCGGTCGCGGCTCTGGCAGGTTGCCAGACCTTGCCCCCCGGGGATGCCGAAGCGGTTGTATGCCCGGAAGTGGAAGTCCCGGATTGCCCGGTGTGTCAGATTGAAGAGTGTCCCGCGCCGCGAGTGCTGGAGAAGATCGTGTTGCGCCCGGCTCCGCCGCCGCCACCGCCGCCACCCCCGGCGACAGCGGGGGAACTGGATCTGCCCATCATCGGTGTTGTGGAATTTGTCACCGTTGAACCGCCGGGGGTGCGCCTGGAAGCCGTCATTGACACTGCCGCCGAGGGCACCACGCTGGCGGTTCGCAATGTGCGGCTGCTGGAAAAGGACGGCCAGCGCTATGCCAACTACACACTCGCCGATCCGGTGACGGGTGACGAGCATGAAATTGAAGCCCTGGTGCGGCGCCGCGCGTCCACTCAGCATGCTGACGGCAGCACTAGCCGCAACCATGTAGTGCACATGTGGCTGAGCCTTGGCGAGAACCGGACCAGGGTCGAAGTCGGATTGTCTGAGCGCACTGACATGCCCTACCCGCTGGTGGTAGGGCGCAACCTGTTGACTGACGTGGCGATTGTCGACGTCAGCCGACGCCACACTCTGGATAACCAGCCGCCACCATGATTGCATCGCGAGCCAAGGTCGGCATTGTCGCCGGCGCCATGATCCTCTTCGGACTTGCCCTGACTGCCTACAAGGTGGTGCGGCTGGATCTTCCACTCTGGCCCGGTGAATCGCGGGAAGTGTGGACCATCGAAAGCAAGATCAGTTTCAAGCCCAGCGATGGTCCCGTGGATGTGGAGCTCAAGCTGCCCACGGGCCTGGGGGGATGGGTGACCCTGGAAGAACACTTTGCCTCCTCCGGGTTTGGCTTTTCAGTCGTGGAGGAGGGGGGCGGCAAAGTGGCGCGGTGGTCGCGGCAATCCCTCGAGCACCCGACCACGCTGTATTACAAGCAGCAGGCCTATCGTGCCCGCCGGGACTCCCTGCCCGATTTTCCAGTGCGTGCAGCCGAGCCGCCACTGCTGGAGGCAGATCAGCAAGCCGCGATGGAGCGTCTGGTGATGGACCTGCGTGATCGCTCCAGTGGTCCGGCGACATTTGCCGCTCTGCTGGTACAGGAACTGGCGCGGCCGCAGCCCAGCCAGGATGCGGAGTTCCTGCTCGGCACCTATCGCGAAACGCCCCTGCGGGTGATGCTTGATGTTCTCGCCTATGCGGGCATCCCGGCCCACTCCGTGCGCGGCATCCAGTTGCAGGATGGGCGCCGGCGCCAGACCCTCAGCGCGCTGCTGGAAATTCACGATGGCAACGCCTGGCAATTGCTGGATCCGGCGACTGCCGGCAGTGGCCTGCCGGACAATTTTTTCGTCTGGCAGCGCGGCGATGGTGCCGCCCTGCGGGTCATGGGGGGGCGCGATTCGCGGCTGGAATTCGCCCTGGTGCGCAACAGCCTGTCTGCCAAGACGGTGGTCAGCATGGAACAGCGCAGCGACGACTTCGCTCTGCTGGACTTTTCCATCTATGCCCTGCCCGTGGAGCAGCAGGGTATTTTCAAGGGCATCCTGCTGTTGCCGGTAGCTGCCTTTGTGGTGGTGGTGATGCGCATCCTGGTAGGGATCAAGACCTCCGGCACTTTCATGCCTATTTTGATTGCCCTGGCATTCCTGCAGACGACCCTGTGGGTTGGCCTGGCCATCTTCCTGACCCTGGTCAGTGTGGGCCTCTGGATCCGCTCCTGGCTCAGTCACCTCAACCTGTTGCTGGTGGCCAGGGTGTCGGCCGTGGTTATCGTGGTAATCCTGCTGATGGCGGTGCTGGCGCTGATCAGCTACAAGCTGGGCCTCGACCAGGCCCTCACCGTGACCTTCTTTCCGACCATCATCCTGGCGTGGACGATTGAACGCATGTCCATTCTCTGGGAAGAGGAGGGAGGGCGCGAGGTGATGGTGCAGGGCGGTGGCAGCCTGCTGGTTGCAGTCATGGCTTACCTGGTCATGTCGATGCGGGTGGTCGAGCACCTGACCTTCAACTTCCCGGAGCTGCTGGTCAGCCTGCTCGGCGTCATCCTGTTGATCGGCAAGTACACCGGATACCGCCTGTCGGAGCTGTACCGCTTCCGCGACATGGCCAACATGAAATGATCAGGCTGGTATCCCCGTCCACATTGCGCCGGCTCGGTATCCTGGGGATGAACCGGCGCAATATCTCCTACATAGGTGCCAACAATCCGCGCCGCAACTACCAGTTGGTGGACAACAAGCTGCTCACCAAGAAGGCGGCACTGGAGCGCGGCATCGTCGTGCCCGAGCTGTACGGTGTGATCGAGCATCAATTCCAGATTGATCATATCCTGGAGCGGCTCCAGGACCGTGACGCCTTCGTCATCAAGCCGGTACAGGGTAGTGGCGGCAAGGGCATCCTGGTCATTGTCGCCCGCGACGGGGACCGCTTTGTCAAATCCAGTGGCGGCATCGTGGATGATCGCGACCTGCGCCGGCACACCTCCAACATTCTTGCCGGCCTGCACAGTCTCGGTGGCCGCAACGATTATGCCATGATCGAGGCACTCATTGATTTCAACCCGGCGCTGGCGGAATACAGCTACGAGGGTGTGCCGGATATCCGGGTCATCGTGCTCCGCGGGGTACCGGTCATGGCGATGATGCGCTGCGCTACCCACGCCTCGGACGGCAAGGCCAATCTGCACCAGGGCGCGGTCGGCGTGGGCATAGATATCGGTGATGGCCACAGTATCGCCGCTGTCCAGTTTGGCAGCCTCGTCACTCACCACCCCGATACCGGGGCCTGCTTCAAGTCTTTGCGTCTGCCCGACTGGGACGCCATCCTCGACCTCGCCGCCAGCTGTGCCGAGATGACTGGCCTCGGCTACCTGGGGGCCGATATCGTGCTCGACCGGCAGCGCGGCCCGATGCTGCTGGAACTGAATGCAAGACCGGGGCTGGCGATCCAGGTGGCAAATCAGGAGGGCCTGATTCACCGCCTGCGAATTGCGGAGCAGATTGCCGCGACAGCCCCGGACCATGACGCACGCGTACGCATCGCCCGCGAGCGCTTCCATCGCCCGCAAACGGTTTTCCCCGAAGAGCCCGTGACCACGGCCTCTGGTGCAGCCTGACGCGGGCAGCCTGACACGGGCGGCTTGCAATCGGTCCAGATTAGCGTAGTATTCCGACCTCGCACCCGCTGACGGTGCCGATCCTCGTCAGCATCACCCCTCCGATTTGCCTTTACCTTTACCATTTTCCCCACAGAGATTGCTGACTATGACTTTTGACACCCTCGGGCTGTCCGCCAGCCTGATGCGCGCTATTGCCGATCAAGGCTATGAAACCCCATCACCGATTCAGGCCAAGGCCATCCCCCTGATTCTTGCAGGCCAGGATGTCATGGCCGCCGCCCAGACCGGCACCGGCAAAACCGCCGCGTTTACCCTGCCGCTGCTGCACCGCCTCAGCGGTGGCACCCCGGTCAGGGCCAACCGCTGCCGCGCCCTGGTATTGACCCCCACCCGCGAGCTTGCTGCCCAGGTGCAGGAAAGTGTGCGCGATTACGGCAAGTATGATGGCTTCAGCTCGGCGGTGGTGTTCGGGGGCGTCAAGATCAATCCCCAGATCGCCCTGCTCAGGCGCGGCGTCGATGTGCTGGTAGCGACCCCTGGTCGCCTGCTGGACCTGCACGGCCAGGGCTTTGTCGATTTCAGCGACCTCGAGGTGCTGGTATTCGATGAAGCGGATCGCATGCTGGATATGGGCTTCATCAACGACATCAAGCGCATCGTCAAGCTGCTGCCGGTGAAACGCCAGACCCTGATGTTCTCCGCGACCTTTTCTGCGGAGATTACCAAGCTCGCCCAGGGTTACATGCAAAACCCGGTCAAGGTCGAGGTTGCGCCGCCCAATGCGACCGCGGACATGGTGACCCAGTGGGTCTACCCGGTCGACAAGAAGCGCAAACCGGAACTGCTCAGTCACCTGGTGCAGAGCAATGCCTGGCACCAGGTACTGGTTTTCACCCGCACCAAGCACGGCGCCAACAAGCTGAGCCAGCAGCTGGAAAAAAACGGCATCAGCGCTGTCGCCATCCACGGCAACAAGAGCCAGAACGCGCGCACCAAAGCTCTGGGCGACTTCAAGCGGGGCAAGGTGCAGGCGCTGGTCGCCACTGATATCGCCGCCCGGGGTCTCGATATCGAGCAGTTGCCGCAGGTGGTCAACTTCGACCTGCCCAACGTGGCCGAGGACTATGTGCACCGTATCGGTCGCACCGGCCGTGCCGGTGCCTCCGGTCACGCCTATTCCCTGGTCAGTGCTGATGAAGCTGATTTCCTGGCCGGGATCGAGAAGCTTATTCGCAAGACCCTGCCGCGAGAGGAAATCGAGGGCTTCGAGCCCGAGCACGCGGTACCCCAGGGGCGCCCCGGCGCCACGGCTCGCCCCCAGAGCCAGAGACCGGCGCGTCGCGCCGGCCCTCCCGGCGCTGATGCGGCGAATCGCGGCCAGCCGCGGCGCCGTCGCCGTAGTGGCGGCGGTGGTGCGGGCAACGGCAATCGCCCGGCGCGCTGAACACAGGTTCCCTTAACCCCCGTCTGACCCGGCGCAGTACTTGCGCCGGTAACCGCTTCCTGTAATCCTGCTCCTGTTACCGCCCCGGCGGTCCTACTGGAGCATAATAATGAATGAAAAGCCTGATTTGCGCCGCCGTGCCCTGGTAAAGGGTGTTGCGGCCGCTTCACTGCTGCCTGTCCTGGGCAGCAATCTGATGGGCTGTTCCGACAGCAGCGATCGCCGAATCCCCGGCCAGGCCCCAGAACCTGGCCCGGTGGGTGTGTCGGCAGAGTTCAGGCACGGCGTGGCGTCGGGAGATCCAATGACCGACCGGGTCATATTGTGGACGCGGGTGACGCCGGATGAGCCGGGTTTTGTGGAAGTGGAATGGGAAGTCGCTGCCGAGGAGGACTTCAGCACCATCCTGGCCAGCGGTTCCGGGACCACGGACGAGGCCGTGGACTTCACGGTCAAGGTCGACGTCACCGGGCTTGCCGCCGGCACCGTCTATTTCTATCGTTTTCGGGTGCGTGACCGCGTCTCCGAAGTGGCCCGCACACGCACCGCACCTGCCGGGGCAACCGCCACCGCCGCTTTTGCGGTGGTGTCCTGCTCCAACTACCCGACCGGGTATTTCAACGTCTACCGCGAGGTAGCGCAACAGCCGGTGGACGCGGTCCTGCATCTGGGCGACTACATTTACGAATATGCCCCGGGTGGTTATGCCAGTGCCAACGCCGAAGCCCTCGGCCGCGTGGTCGAGCCAGCCACGGAAATTCTCACCCTCGCCGACTACCGAACCCGCTACGCCCAGTACCGCAGCGACCCGGATCTGCAGGCGGCCCACGCCGCGCACCCGTTCATAGTGGTCTGGGATGACCACGAGATTGCCAATGATGCCTGGCGCGAAGGCGCGGAGAATCACGATCCGGAAAACGAGGGTGAGTTCTCCGCCCGCCGTGCCGCGGCCATCCAGGCCTGGTATGAATGGTTGCCGGTGCGGCCACCGACCAGCGCGGAGGAGATAATCTACCGGCGCCTGCCCTACGGCGATCTTCTGGACCTGATCATGCTGGACACACGGGTCATCGGTCGCGATCAACAGTTCGTCTACCCCGACTTTGTCAACGGCGGCATAATCGATGTCGATGCCACCCGGGCGGCGGCAGGCGACAGCGGTCGCACCCTGCTTGGCGCGCAGCAGCTGGCCTGGCTGGAGGAGCAGCTGACCGGTTCGACCGCGCGCTGGCAGATTCTTGGCCAGCAGGTGCTGATGGGGCGCTATGCGCTGCCGTCACCGATTCTCGAGGCTCTGGAGCCGAGCATTGGCGGCGACGATACCCTGGCGGCCGGGACCGCAGCGGTGCTGGCAGCGGTTGCGGCCAAGAACAAGGCGCCGGGGGACCGTACCCTCGAAGAGCAGATGCTGCTTGATTCGGCGATTCCGTACAACCTTGATGCCTGGGATGGCTACGACTTCGAACGCAATCGGGTGCTTGATTTTGCTGCCCAGCTTGGCAGTCGACTCGTGGTACTGGCAGGGGATACCCACAATGCCTGGGCATCGCAGCTGCGCAGCAGTACCGGAGAAGTCGTTGGGGTGGAGTTCGCGACTGCCAGCGTCACCTCGCCGGGCCTGGACGCGGTGCTCGGCGCCGATGCGGCGGCCCTGTTCGCACCACTGATGTCGATACTCGTGGACGACCTGGTCTATGCCAATTTCCTCGATCGTGGCTACCTGACCGTGGCATTTGCAGAGGATGCGGTCACCGCGGAATGGCGTTATGTCTCGACCATCGACAGTACCGATTACGTTGAGAATGAAGCCGCCTTCCAGCGGCGGGTAGTGCAGCGGGCGGACCTGCTTTTGTCCTGATTGAACCGTGTGCCTGCAGGCCGGGGCAGGGTAAACTTGGGTGTCTTTTCCAACCCACAATAACAGAGGATGTTTCCATGAAGCCCGATACATTGCCAGCACTTCTCGATCACTGGGCCGGGCAGTGCCCTGACAAGGTCTGGCTCAAGGATCTGCTGCCGGAAGGTTCGCGCGATGTTACCTGGGGCGAGGCTGCCGCCACGGTGAATGCGATGGCGGCGATGCTGGAACATCAATTCGGCCACGGTGAACGCATGGCGTTGCTGTCCCGCAATTGTGCCCACTGGTTCCTGGCGGATCTCGCGATCATCAGGTCCGGCAATATCACGGTCAGCATGTTCACCACCCTGCCCGGTTCCACCGCGCAGTACATCCTGGACTTCACCGAGGCGCGGGTACTGTTTGTCGGTGAAACCTCGAACTGGCAGGCGGTCCGCGAGGTTTTGCCCGAGGGCATCACCCTGATAACCCTGCCTGGCGTGGAACTGGATGAACCGCACCTGCAGTGGGAGACGCTATTGGCCGAGTGGCAGGGCAAATCGCCTGCTTACGAGTGCCAGCCGGACGATGTCATGTCGCTGGTATTCACCTCGGGTACCACAGGTCTGCCCAAGGGCGTGATCCAGACCCACAGCAGCAACCTGATCCCCATCAACCGCTTCCGGGCGGCGTTTGGTACCCGCGACGAAGCGCGCTACTTTTCCTACCTGCCGCTGTCGCACATTGCCGAGCGCCAGATCGTGGAGTTTTCCTCCATGGTCTGCTGTGGCGAGGTCAGCTTCAACCAGAGCCTGGAAACCCTGGCCGCGGACCTGCAGCGCACCCGGCCGCACATGTTCTTTGGTCCGCCGCGGGTCTGGGAGCAGCTGAAACAGGCGGTGACCGCGAAATTTGGCGGCAATGATGCGCTGGAGGCGGCACTGGCGCAGGATCAGGAGGGCATCGGCCGGATGATTCTGGAGGGCCTCGGCCTGGATCAGGTGGAGTACTGCCTGGTCGCGGCGGCGCCGACCCCGCCGGCCCTGATTCACTGGTGGGACAGGCTGGGCCTGACCCTGATGGAAGGGTTCGGCCAGACCGAGGCCATGGGCGTCATTGTCTGCGGACAGGACAGCCGCCGCATAGGCTCCATCGGCAAGCCCATTGGCGAGGTGGAATACCGGATTACCGACGAGGGCGAGCTGGTAGTGCGCGCCGCCGGCTGCACCCCCGGCTACTACAAGCAGCCGGAGAAGACTGCCGAGCTGATTCGCGATGGCTGGCTGCATACCGGCGACAAGGCCCGGGTCGACGAGGACGGCTTCATTTACCTGACTGGCCGGGTCAAGGACTACTTCAAGACCATCCAGGGCAAGTTTGTGGCGCCGCCGCCGATAGAGAGCGAGTTTGCCAGGAATCCCCATACCGAGCAGCACTGCCTGCTGGGTCGCGGCTATTCCAAGACGGTCATGGTCGCGGTGCTCAATGAGGCGGCCCGGCAGCTGGCAGAAGCCTCGCGCGAGCGCGCCGAACAGGAAATCGCCGAGGCGATTCACGAAGCGGTGCAGAGGATCAACGACGCGGTGGAGAAGCACGCGCGGATCGGCGCCGTGATCCTGGCCAGTGAGGAGTGGACCATCGACAACGAGGTACTGACGCCTACCCTGAAGATTCGTCGCGAGAAGGTCGAGGAGCGCTACGGTGAGCTGGCCGAATCCCTGGCACGGCGGTCCGCGGAGGAGAAGGCGCTGCTGCTGCACTGGGCGAACTGAGCGCGCCCTGTCTGGGGGCCGGCTACTGCGGGGCCCCCGGGGTTGGTTCCGGCTCCGGGGCCGGTTCCGGCGGGTCGGGATGGACCTCGTCCACTCCCACCGAGTCGGCCGGTTGCAGGTCTCCGACTGAGTCCTCCGGGCCACGGGGGTCGAGGCCGAATCCGGTAGGTGCTGCTTCCGGTGCCGCTGCGGAGAAGGGCACCTGGTCTTCGGCAGCCACCACCTGGTCCTTGTCCCGGGTTTGCACTGCCAGGTAAACAGAGAACACAGCGCTCAGGGCGGCAAAGGACCAGAACAGGGCGGTGGCGTCGAACACACTCATGAGCTGGCCCAGCAGGATCGGTGCGCTGGCAGCGCCGAGGGCGTTCAGCAGCAGTACCGAGGTACCGATTTCAACGAACTCCTCGGCCGAGGAATTGTCTGCCGCGGTGGCCAGGGAAATGGCGTAGAGCGGCATGGTGACGGCGCCGAACAGGAACACGGCCAGCAGGTGCAGGTCCCGGGTTACCGTCAGCGCCACCGCCGCCGAGGTGACCACGGCGGCAAGACTCAGGAATACCATGACATGGCGCCGGTCGATGCGATCGGACAGCCAGCCAATGGGGTACTGGAACAGGGCGCCGCCGGCTATGCCCGCGGTGATGAACCAGGTGACATCTGTCGTGCTGCTGCCGTAACGGCGGGCAAAGACAGCGCCGAGAGCCCAGAAACTGCCCACTATCAGCCCCGAGAGCAAGGTGCCGGCAAAGGCGGCCCGGGAACGATGATAGAGGAGGCTGAAGCGGATCCGGGTCGACTCAATGGGTGCCGGCGCGAGGCGGCTGGTCAGCCCCACGGGCACAATGGCCAGCGCCATGAAGATCGCAGCGAGGGTGAAGGGCGTAGCGCTGTCCGCGGGGCCGACATTGATCAGTACCTGGCCAAACGCCATGGAGGCGAGGATGATGAAGGTATAGATGGCCAGCACCTGGCCCCGGGAGTCGGCCCCGGTCTGGTCGTTCAGCCAGCTTTCGATCACTGTGTAGAGGCCACAGATTACTGCGCCGGTGAGGAAGCGCAGAACCAGCCAGGGCAGCCACCCATCGACCATTTCCAGGATCAGGATGGCGCTGATCATCAGTGCCGTCAGCACCGCAAAGCTGCGGATGTGTCCCACCTTGGCAATGATGCGCGGGATCAGCAGGCAGCCGGCGACAAAGCCGAGGAAGTAGGCGGAGGCACTGACCCCGATGAGGAAATCCGACAACCCGTTGCTGGAGGCGCGCAGGGGCAGCAGCGTGAGCTGCATGCCCTGTCCAACCAGCAACAGGGAAGTGGAGATCAACAGCGAGGTGAGGGTGAGCAGGGTTCTCATGGGATAACCAGGGGCTGGCGGCTGAAACTGTCGAGGCGGGAAGGGTACACGGTTTGGCGTGCGCTAAAAACCGCCAAAGTTGTAAAAAAAAGCCCGGCAGAGCCGGGCGAAGAAAGCCGGGTTCCCAGGGGGGGTTAGTTCAGGAACTCGGCTCGGGTGCTCGGGTCTGACTTGAATGCGCCTCCCAATGAGGTGGTGCGGGTACGGGAATTGCTGTCCATGACACCGCGCGACTTGACGCAGTAGTGGACGGCATCAATGGTGACCGCGACATCGTCCGTCTCCAGCAGGGTTTGCAGCGCCACCAGGATCTGCTGGGTCAGGCGTTCCTGCACCTGTGGGCGCTGGGCGAAAAAACGCACTATGCGATTGATCTTGGACAGACCGATGACCTTGTCCCCGGGGATGTACGCCACCCGCGCCCGGCCGTCGATGGTCACGAAATGATGCTCGCAGGTGCTGACGACATCGATGTCGTCTACCTGTACCATCTCCTCTACCTGCATCTTGTTGGCAATCACCGAAATTTTCGGGAACTGGCTATAATCGAGGCCAGAGAAGATCTCGTCGACGTACATTTTGGCAATGCGGTGGGGCGTTTCACAGAGGCTGTCATCGTTCAGGTCGAGACCGAGAGTGCGGGTGATGTCGGTAAAGGATTGGGCGATGCGGCGATACTTCTCGTCGCGGGACAGTCCGTTGTTGACCAGCGGTGTTTCCAGGCCGCGCTCCAGCAACGCCTGACGCACCAGTGCCGCCTCCCGCGATACTTTTACAGGGAAAGCAATGTTTTCAGCGAGGGCAGTTTCCATGTCACATCTCCGGTCTGTTTGGCATTGTTACGGGGGGCCGGGGGTGGTGGATTCCAGCGCCGGAGAGTGGAGGGCCAACTTGTCCGACTATTTCTGGACACAATCTGGACGCTGCATCGCCTCCTGTGATGGCAGCGATCCGCGAGGGAGAGACTGATGTTGAGTGAGTGGTTGCGCGCAGGCAGGGTGCTGCCGGTTATCACCCCGGGCGAGGTCGCCGTTACGGTGCAGCTCTGCCGGACACTGGCGGCAGCGGGCATGCGGGCAGTGGAACTGACCTTGCGCTCGGCAACAGCGCTGGAAGCCATGCGCGCGGTAGTCGTGGAAGTGCCGCAGCTGCAGGTGGCCGCCGGCACTGTGCTGACGCCTGCTCAACTCGATCTGGTGCAGGACGCGGGAGCGGCCTTTGCGGTGAGCCCGGGCGCGACGCCAGCCCTGTACCGGGCCGCCCGCTCCAATGCCATGCCGCTGCTGCCCGGGGTGGCCACGGCATCGGAAGTGATGCTGGGGCTGGAGCAGGGCCTGGACTGCTTCAAGCTGTTTCCGGCCACACCGCTTGGCGGTCGGGACCTGCTCGGGGCCCTGGCAGGCCCTTTCCCCGAGGTGCAGTTCTGCCCGACCGGGGGTTTGCGGGCGGACAATTTCCGCGCTTTCCTCGCGTTGCCGAATGTGATCTGCTGTGGCGGATCGTGGATGGTGGCTGCGGACCTGGTGGCAGCGGGCGACTGGGAAGCCATAGCCGCCCTCGCAGCCGAGGCAATGCAAGCCGAACCCGGGCACCGGTCCGGGGCAAACCCCGATCACTGAATCAAGGAGCGAAAAGATGACAAGGCAGCAACCTCTGCGGGTGGGCATCATGGGCTTTGGCCAGGTCGGGCGACAGCTGTATGAACTGGCGTCACAGAGCGAGGATATCGAGGTGGTGGCGATTGCCGATATCGGCCAGCCGGATATCCTGCACTATCTTTTGTGCTCGGAAGTGAAAGCGCCCGCACGGCATACCCTGGAGGGCAATTTCCTGGTCAATCCGCGGTTCCGGGCGCGCCTGATGCGCACCGATACACCGGCGGAAATGCCCTGGGATATTTTTGCGGTGGATATTGTTATCGACGCCACCGGCAAGTTCCGCCAGCGCCGTTTCATGGAAGAGCATCTTGGCAATGGCGCGCCGCGGGTGCTGCTGCGCACACTGCCGGCGGACCACATCGACCGTATTGTCATGCCGGGAATCAATGCGCAGGCGGCCCGGCGCGAGGATCGCATGATTTCCGCCGGCTCCGCGACGACCACGGCTCTGTGCCTGCTCCTGCATGCGCTGTCGCGGGATTTTGCGATCGATTGTGGCAGCATGACCACCATCCACTCCTATACCTCGGACCAGGTGTTGCAGGACTATGCCGGCAGCGATTTCCGTCGCAGCCGCTCCGCAGCGGAAAACATCATTCCCAATACCCACGAGGCAGCGGACTGGCTGGGCCAGGTGTTGCCGGCCTTCACCGGCAAGATCATCACTTCGGCGCTCAATGTGCCCATCCATGTGGGTTGCCTGCTGGATGTAAACCTGGTGCTGGCTGACAGTGCGGTAACTGCGGAAGACATCAATGCAGCCATGCGCAGGCATGCGCCGGCTTATCCGGGCATGGTCGATGTGGTCGAGGACCCGATTGTGTCGTCCGATGTCATCGGCAATCCACACTCGCTGCTGTTTGACGCCCGGGGCACAATCAAGGCCGGTGCCAACACGATCAAGACACTGGGCTGGTACGAGAGCCTGGGGCATGCCGGGCGCCTGCTCGATGTGGCCCGCATCTACGGCGCCCTTGACCAGCAAGGGGAGGTCGCACAATGAGAGTTGCCATCAACGGATTTGGCCGTATCGGCCGCTCGGTATTCAGGATCCTGGAGGATACCCCCGGCATTGACGTCGTGGTCATCAATGACCTGTTCGATTTTGCTGCCCTGCGCTATCTGCTCAACTACGACACCGTCATGGGTCCCTTCGGCAAGGCGCTGACCCTGGAAGGGGACGAGTTTGTGACGCCCAAGGGGCGCTGCAAGCTGATCAGCGAGCGCGACCCCGCGGCCCTGCCCTGGGGCGAGATGGGCATAGATGCCGTGGTCGAGGCCACCGGCGCTTTCCGCAAGCGCGCCCAGCTGGAGCAGCATCTCCAGGCCGGGGCGAAGCGGGTGGTGCTGACCGTTCCCGCTGCCGACAGTATTGACTACACCATCGTGCTGGGGGTCAACGACGCAGGCCTACAGGAAGGCCACCGGATCATCTCCAACGCCAGCTGTACCACCAACTGCCTGGCACCCATGGCCAGCGTGCTGGACCAGGCCTTTGGCATAGAGGAAGGGGTCATCAATACGGTGCATGCCTACACCAACGACCAGCGCCTGGCCGATGTGCCGCACTCGGATTGGCGCCGCAGCCGCGCGGCGGCGGAGAATACCATCCCCACCTCCACCGGCGCCGCAAAGGCGGTGGGCGAGGTACTGCCGCAACTGCAGGGACGGCTGCACGGTATTGCCTCCCGGGTACCGGTTCCGGACGGGTCCGTGGTGGACCTGTTCGTGAAGCTGTCGCGTCCGGTGACGGTAGAGGAAGTGCACGCAGCGGTAAGGGAAGCAGCGGCCACGCCGCAGTTGCGGGGCATTCTCGAGTACTGTGACCGGCCCCTGGTCTCCACCGACATCATCGGCAACTCGCACTCATCAATCTACGATGCCGGTTTCAGCGCGGTGGTCAACGCGCGCTATCTGCGGGTGTTGAACTGGTACGACAACGAGTGGGGCTACTCCGCACGGGTCTGCGATCTGCTGCAGAGGCTGCGTCAATGGTGAGCGGGGAGACTCCGGAAACCGGGCAGCGGTCGGACTACAGTCAGCTGCGCAGCAATGTCAGCTTTCTGGGCCATCTGCTGGGAGATACCATTTCCGCAGCCAATGGCGCGGACTTTCTGGACCTGGTGGAGAAAATCCGGCGCCTGTCCAAGTCAGCCCGGGCCGGCGACGAACCGGGCAGTGATGGCAGCGCCCACGACGAGCTGCTGGCGGTACTGCGCAATCTCGACAATGCGCAGCTGGTGCCGGTGGCCCGCGCCTTCAGCCAGTTTCTCAATCTGGCCAACATTGCCGACCAGCACCATACGGTGTCGCGACAGATGGAGCCCCTGTTCTCTGCATCGCGCAACCTGACCGGCAATTTCACGGCCCTGCTGGAGGAAGGTGTCACTGCCGGGGCCATCGCGGCCGCAGTCGACCAGCTCAGTATCGAGCTGGTGCTGACCGCACACCCCACCGAGATCATGCGCCGTACCCTGATCCACAAGCAGACGGAAATTGGTCGCTGCCTGTCCCAGCTGGAGCTTTCGGGCCTGACGCCGCGCGAACAGGAACAGCTGCAGTCCCGCCTGCGCGAGCTCATTGCCCAGATCTGGTATGGCGACGACTTCCGGACCGAGCGGCCGTCGCCGGTGGACGAGGCCAAGTGGGGCTTCGCGGTTGTGGAGGGTTCCCTGTGGCGCGCGGTGCCGGAATTCCTGCGGCGGCTGGATGCTGCCCTGCACGAATGCTGTGGCGCCAGGCTGCCGCTGGATGCCGCCCCCGTCAGCTTTGGCTCCTGGATGGGCAGTGATCGCGACGGCAATCCCAATGTCACCGCGGCGGTGACCGAAGAAGTCCTCTGGCTCAGCCGCTGGCAGGCGACCGAGCTTTACCTGCAGGATGTCACCAGGCTGGTCGAGGAGCTGTCCATGACCGTCTGCAATGACGCCCTGGCGACTGCAGCCGCGGGCTCACACGAACCCTACCGCACGGTACTGCGGCGGCTGCGGGATCATCTCAAGGGCGACCTGCAGTGTATCGAGCTGGCGCTGGAGTCCGGATCTGGCGGCCGGCGCTCCGGAGGCCGGCCGTCCGGGGGCCGGCCATCCGGGGGCCCGGCTGTGTCGCCGGAACGGCCGCTGCTGACCCAGGCAGACCTGTGGCAGCCGCTGCAGCTGTGCTACCAGTCCCTGCGGGACTGCGGCATGGCGGTTATCGCCGAGGGCGCGCTGCTGGATCTGCTGCGCCGGGTGCGCTGCTTCGGCGTGCATCTCGTGCGCCACGACGTACGCCAGGACAGTGCCCGCCACACCGAGGTGCTGTCGGAGCTGACGGCCTGGCTGGGTATTGGCGACTACGCCGAATGGGACGAAGCGGCACGCTGCGCGTTTCTGCGCCAGGAGCTGGCCAGCCGCCGGCCGCTGATTCCGCAGCGCTGGGAGCCGACGCCGGATGTGGCGGAAGTGCTGGCCACCTTCGACGTGATTGCCCGCCAGCCCCGGGAGTCCCTCGGTGCCTACGTGATCTCCATGGCCCGGCAGGCCTCGGACGTGCTGGCGGTCCATCTGCTGCTGCGCGAGGCGGGGTGCCCCTTCGACCTGCCGGTGGCGCCCCTGTTTGAAACCCTCGATGACCTGTCGCGCGCCCGCGAGGTGGTGGCCTCGCTGCTCGAGGACCCCTGGTATCGCGGGCATGTGCAGGGCCGGATGATGGTGATGATCGGTTACTCGGATTCCGCCAAGGACGCCGGCGTCATGGCGGCGGCCTGGGCCCAGTATCGGGCCCAGGAGGAGTTGCTGGGCGTGTGCCGGGAGCACAACGTCGAACTGACCCTGTTCCACGGTCGCGGCGGCACCATTGGTCGCGGTGGCGCCCCCGCCCAGGCGGCGCTGTTGTCGCAACCACCGGGGTCGCTGCAGCAGGGGCTGCGGGTGACCGAGCAGGGCGAGATGATCCGGGCCAAGCTGGGCTGGACCTCCCTGGCGGTCAAGACCCTGGCGCTGTACACCAGTGCCATTTGTCGTGCGAACCTGCAGACGCCGCCGGCGCCGCGCCAGGCCTGGCGCGACCTGATGGAGTCGCTGGCGGAGGATTCCTGCGCCGTCTACCGGCACATGATCCGCGAAGAACCGGATTTCATCGACTACTTCCGCCACGCCACCCCGGAGCAGGAACTGGCGGGCTTGCCCCTCGGTTCGCGTCCGGCACGGCGTCGCGGAGGCGGCGGTATCGAGAGCCTGCGCGCCATTCCCTGGATCTTTGCCTGGTCCCAGAACCGGCTGATGCTGCCGGCCTGGCTGGGGGCGGGTGCGGCACTGCAGCGGGCCCTCGACGCGGGGCACGCCGACCTGCTGCGGGAAATGGCCTCGGACTGGCCGTTCTTTGCCACCCGCCTGTCGATGCTGGAGATGGTCTACGCCAAGGCGGACAGCGGGCTGTCAGCGCACTATGATGCCTGCCTGGTGCCCGGACCCCTGCAGCATCTGGGGAAAAGCCTGCGCGCCAGTCTGCAACAGGATATTGCCACCGTACTGGAGATTGTCGGCAGTCCCGCGTTGCTGGCGGATTCACCCTGGATCCGCGAGTCCATCCAGTTGCGCAATATCTATACGGATCCGCTCAATGTCCTGCAGGCCGAGTTGCTGCAGCGCCAGCGGCAAGAGGCCCAGCCGGTACTGGAGCAGGCGATCATGGTCACCATTGCCGGTATTGCCGCGGGTATGCGCAACACCGGCTAAGGCCTCACATTGCGTCAGGGGGTGGCTGTGGGAGCCAGGGACTCGGCCTCCGCCAGTGCCTCGGCGGGTGTGGCACCGACCAGGATGACATGCCAGCGCCGGGGTCCGTGGGCGCCCATCACCAGCTGCGCCTCGACGTCGGCCGTACTGGAGGGGCCGGCGATAAAGTTGATCCCGCGCGGCCAGCTGCCCGCGGGCAGTTCCCCGCGGATGCGCAGCCAGGCGTCCTCCAGTGTGGCCACGACATCCTCCCGGTTGACCAGCACCAGGTGGTCTTCGGGCAGCAGGTTGTTGCGCCCCGGGTTGGCGCGGCCGGTCCAGGTGACAACCGCACCGGTCTCGGCAACCCCCAGCCGGGCGTAGCTCAGGGCGGCAGCATCGCCATTCTCGGCGGCACCAAACCGCGGCAGGACGCCGGCATCACGCCAGGGCATGGCGGCGATACGCGGATCGTTGCCGGCCACCAGCTTGTGGGTGCGAAAGCGACTGTAGAGGTAGCGCCCGACCACCCGCACCGCTTCCGCTCGATCTGCCGCCAGTTCGACGCTGCCCTTGTTCGCCAGCACGTTCGCCATGAAAGCGATGCAGGTGTCGGTCGCGGGCGGGACTGCGGCGCTGGCAAACCCCAGGGCTGCCAGTTCCCGCGCGATCTGTTCCGGCTTTGCGGCGGTGGCGGCGGCTGTCGCGGTTGCGCGCAGGCGGGCCAGTATCTCACTCCTCGACGACTCAGCCACGGCGCCTTCTCCCTCTGCCGCGCTTGCGGTACTGGCGCATGAAGGTGCCGCCCTCGGGCGCGGGGAAGTCGCGGGTGCCGGTCCAGCCTGCGGCAAAAGGCAGCTTGCGCAGACCGCCCCGGCGTCTCCCCAGCCAGGCCAGTACCGGCATCATCCAGCCCGTCAGGCGCTGGTACAGGGCCGGGTGACAGAGCAGCCAGGCGTGCAGGCGCAGCCCCCGCCGCAGCCGTGGTGAATTGAGCTGGCGCTGGTTTTCCTCCTGGCGCAGGTCGCGCAACAGATCAGGCAAGGGGATATTGGCCGGACATATTTCCGCACAGCGCCCGCAACTGGTACAGGCGTTGGGGAGGGCATTGCTCTGCTCCAGCGAGGTCAGCAGCGGGGTCAGTACCGAGCCCATGGGGCCGGGATAGACCCAGCCGTAGGCATGGCCACCGACGCCGACATAGATCGGGCAGTGGTTGAGGCAGGCACCACAGCGGATGCAGTCGAGGATTTCGCTGTAGTCGCTGGCAAGAATCTCCGTACGCTTGTTATCGAGCAGTATGATGTGGGTTTCCAGCGGCCCATCGACATCTTCCTCCCGTCGCGGTCCGGAGTAGAAGCTGGTGTAGCAGGTCTGCGGCTGACCGGTCGCCGAGCGTACCAGCAGGCGTTGCAGTGCCATCGCGTCCTCTGCCCGCGGCAGAATGCGCTCCAGCGTGGTGCAGACGATGACCACGGGCGGCAGGTTGGCGCAGAGGTCGCCATTGCCCTCATTGGTGACCAGCATGGTGGTACCGTCCTCTGCAATCAGCGCATTGGCGCCGATCACGCCCACCTCGGCCTGCAGGAACTGCTCGCGCAGTATGCCCCTGGCTTCCGCCACAACGTCTTCGACCCGGTCCAGGGAACGCTCTCCCAGCTGGTGCCGGTCGAGAAACAGCTGGCGGATTTCCGCCAGGGACTTGTGCAGCGCCGGGCCGACGATGTGGCTTGGAGTCTCGCCGGCCTGCTGGATGATGTATTCGCCGAGGTCGGTCTCAATGACCTCCAGCCCGGCTTTCAGCAGGTGCTCATTGAGTGCGGTTTCCTCGGTCACCATGGACTTGCCCTTGGCCACCCGGCGGGCGCCGTGGGCCCGGCAGATGGACAACACGGTGCTGTTGAGCTCCTCCGGTGTGGCGGCAAAGTGGACCTGGTTGCCGTTGCGCAGCGCCGCTTCCTCGAAGCGGGTGAGATAGTGTTCCAGATGTTCCATGGTGTGGCGTCGCACCTGCTTCAGGTGCGCGCGCAAGGCGCCGAAGTCACCGTAGCGCGCAGCGGCGGCACCGCGGGCCAGCGGCATGAACAGCCCCAGCAGATCCCTGCGCTGGGCCTTGTCAGGCTCTGCCAGCGCCACATCGGCGTGCTGCATGAAGTCGCTGCTGGTGATCTTCACCCGCGTGGCTCTCCAATCCCCGGCCCTTTCGGTGTACCCGCCAGAATCTCCGCCACATGGCGTACTTCCAGTTCCAGCCCCCGCCGCCGGGCGCGTCCGGCGATATGCAGGAGGCAGCCGAGATCGCCGCCCAGCAGCAGTTGGGCACCGGAGGCGACGGCACTGTCCAGCTTGTCATCCGCCATCTTGGTGGAGATGGCTGGCATCTTGGTGCAGAAGGTACCGCCGAAGCCGCAGCAGACCTCGGTTTGCGACAGCTCCCGAACCTCGACGCCGCACTGTTGCAGAAGCAGTTGCCGCGGCTGCTGCCTGACCTCCATCTCGCGCAGGCCCGCACAGCCGTCGTGGTAGGTGACGGTTGTCTCCAGAGGCGGTTTTTTGGGTGCTGGCAACGGCGCCACTTCGGTGAGGAACCGGGTCAGTTCCCAGGTCTTGGCGGCCAGGGCCAGTGCCCGCTCGCGCCACTCACCCTCGAACAGGGCCGGGTAGTGCTGGCACAGCATGCCGGCACAGGAACCAGAGGGGGCCACCACATAATCGTAGGGCTCGAACAACTCGATGACGGCCCGGGCCACGGGCACGGCGGCATTGACGTCGCCGCTGTTGTAGGCAGGCTGGCCGCAGCAGGTTTGTCGCTCTGGCACGGTTACCCGGCATCCGGCCCGCTCCAGCAGGCGCACGGCGGCGAAGCCTACCGAGGGTCGCATCAGGTCGGCCAGGCAAGTCACCATCAGGGCGACATCGCGACGGGGCCGGGTGCGCTTGCGCTTGGGTTTGAGGTTGTCCATATAAGGCGAGAGCTCCTTGCCTGGTGCGCCACAAGGAAGGCTGCGGCACCTGCAAGCCCGGGAGTATAGCGAAATTGCAGCGCCGGCGTCGCGTCAGATTAGCAGCAGCGTCGCGGCAACCAGCAGCAGGACAAGCAGCCCGACTGTGCTCAGGGCCAGCGGGTGACGACTCTCCAGCAATGCCACCAGAACGGTGCCGGTATCCGCCCTGCCCGCAGCTGCCAGCGTGGGTTGCACCAGCGGCCAGGCATCGGCAGCAAAAGCGCGGCGGCGGTCCGGGCCGGTGTAGACGATGACGTCTTCGGCCCGCAGGAACCAGGGGTGCTGCTGCAACTGGATACCGTTGCCGACGTGATAGACGCCGCGGTGGTCCACCAGGATCAGCTGTTTTCCCAGCACCCCGAGGTGCCCCCGTCTCGGGCCCAGGCGCTGCAGCAGCGCGCTGAATCGCCCGCGTCGCTGCGGCGCGGGCGGTAACCAGAAGATGTCTCCGGTCCGGTTTCCCAGTCTCGGCGCGGTGCGCAGGCGGTCAGCGGCGAATACCCGCTGGCGCAGGCGCTGCCAGAGAGAGAAGCAGGACGCGGCCAGCACCAGTGCCAGCAGTATCCCCGGCACCCACCTGGCCAGAGTATGACGCAGTCCCAGCTGCCGCGCCCGCGTCTCCGCCATTTCCTGCAGGCGGGACGAGGCCAGGGCAACACCCGGCTGGCCCCCGGCACTGAACCGCAGCAGCTGGTGTTGATCCTGATCGAGCACCAGCATGCGCGTGCCCCAGGGTACCAGCGCGTGCGGACGATATCCGCTCGGCAGCGCGACCTCTGCCAGCGTGGCCCACAGGGCATCGAACCGGAACACGTCGGCAGCGCCGGTTGCCGGATTCTCCAGGATGGCCCACCACTGTTCACCGCTCCAGGCGAAATCCCGGATCGCAGCAAGGCCCGCCTCCAGTGCCGGCTCGGGCAGGAGCAGGATCTCATCCAGCTGCTGGCCAAAGGCCCGGGTCTCGTAGCGGAGGACACTGATGCCAGGGCCTTCGGCGCTGTTGACCAATAGCAGGCCCGCGTGCGTCTGCAGTACCGGGCGCGCCGGCAGCGGTCGTTCACTGCTGGCGAGCCGGGAACCCCGGGAATCGTGCAGGGAGAGCTGTGACCGGCTGCTGTCAGCGAGGATCAGGTGGCCGCTGCTCTCTATCACCGCCACTGCATCCGCCTGCAGGGGGCCCGACTCGTCCGCCAGCAACCGGCACTGGCGTTCCTCAAGCTGGCAGCGGTAGAGATTGCCGCCGGGTTTGTGCTCGGCCAGCAGCAGCAGGCTTTGTGGCCCCTCCCACAGCAGCCCTGCCAGGCGACCGGTGAAGCCGAAATGGCGCAGCGCCAGAACGTCCTGCTCGGCGCCCGAGCGGTCGTGCCGGAGCAGGAGCTCGCCGGTGGCGAGCATGAGTTCGGCGCCGCTGTGACTGGCCGCCGCGACCAGGGCAGGCACGGCGGCGGGAGTCGGCAGCGTGCGCAGGGCAAGGACCACCAGCGCCAATGCAATCGCGGCGACACCGGCGACTGCGGCCCCGGCCTGTTTCAGGCGCGCCGCCCGCGCTGTCCGCTGGCGCTGGGCCGCGCCTGCCTGGTAGGGGCGCAGCGTGTAGGGGTTTGGTGCCCAGCGGGACAGGGGGCGAGCCGGGGGTGGTGTCGCGGAGGATGCGGCGCGCTCCACAGCTGCCGCCGAAGGTGGTGGATTCGCTGCTGCAGGAGGCGCTGATGCCGCCGCGGCGACAGGCCGGGAAACAGGCTGAGCTGCCTGCGCCGGCACTGCAACATCGTCCTCCTGCTTGACCAGCTCTGCCTGCAGGCCGAAGCCGCGCATTCGCAGTTGCCAGGACGCCGCCCGCTTCGGGTCCAGGTTGCGGCGCAGCACCACAGGTTTGCCGGAGAAGAACTGCTCGACCCGCAGGGGATCGTCGATCGCAAACAGCCGCGCAAACTTGCGTCTGGCGATGGCCGGGTCGTGGCCGGGCAGGATCTCTCCCCGGAACGAGAGATTGAAACGGTTCACCCCGCGTCTGCGCCCCTGTGTGCTGAGGTTGTTTGCCGGCAATGTAGGACCCCTGTCTGCTCAGTGTGCCTGTGACCCTCGCAGGCTATTCCAGGGGCACTTCCTCGAAGGTCAGGCCGGCGTTTTCCACCAGCCTCGTCAACAGATGATCGCCCAGTCCCGAGGCCGGAGTCCAGAAGCCACCGCCGACAGTCAGCGGATCCCTCGCCAGGCACACTGCCGCCTCTGCCAGCATGCGCGAGGTCGAGCCGTAACCCGGGTCCAGTTGTCCCGCGACCCGTACGCGCATGTCCAGCGCCCTGTCAGCCGGGTGCGCGCCGTGGAAAAACAGCTCGTAGTGTCCGGCCTCGCGCTGCTCGCGGCTCGGCCCCTCGCCGGGTTTGGGCAGGAAGTGTGCGAACAGCTTGCGGCCGGGCCCGGTCGCGAGACCGGCCATGGCCGCACCCAGCGCCAGGGTGTTGCGCAGGGCCTGGGCGCGGGAATCGCAAAGCTGCGATTCGTCGTACTGGAAATCCTCACCCCAGGGCTTGCCAAGCAGGCAGTGGCTGCGACGCACCACCCGGCCGTTGATGGCCGCCATGATGAAGGGGCAGGTCCAGCGCTCAAAGTCGCTGTCGTAGCGGGCACTGGCCTGGTCGGGGCCGTCCAGGCCCGTGGTGCCGGGCGGGCAGAGGGCGTAGGGGTTGCTGAGCAGTTTGCGCACGGCGCTGTCACGCCTGGCCTCTTCCAGTACTTCCAGCATGCTGGCGATGGTACCGCCGCTGGCGCTGCCCTTGTTACGCCCGACCCGGGCCTTGACATAATGCGACGGCTCTCCGTGGCGCTCCAGCATGCGCTGCTGCAGAAACCAGGTCCCCATGTCCGAGGGGATGGAATCGAACCCGCAGGTGTGAACCAGGCGGGCGCCGCTGGCTTCGGCGGCGGCCTGGTACTCCGGAATCACCCGCGCCATCCACTGTACTTCACCGGTGAGATCACAGTAGTGAGTGCCGCTTGTGGCACAGGCGGCCACCAGGGGCGTGCCGTAACGGGCGTAGGGCCCCACGGTTGTGCAGACCACGCGGGTACGCTGCACCATGCCCTGCAGGGAGGCGGGGTCCTCACTGTCCGCCACGACCAGGGGCAGGGGCGCGCCGGCGTATCGGGTTTGCAGGGTTTGCTGCAGTGACTGCAGTTTCTTCTCGCTGCGCCCGCCCAGTGCCCAGCGCAGCGAGCCGGCAGTGCCGTAGGTCTGGGCCATGTACTCCGCCACCAGCGCCCCGGTAAAGCCGGTAGCACCCCAGATGATCAGGTCGAAGTCCCGCTGTCGTTTGGCCATGGTTGCAACTCCTCTGGTAACAGGCGCGCTCAGTGGATCCCGTGCATCATTTTCCGCAGCAGCGGAGCGATCAGCAATTGCAGCGCCGCAATGCCCAGACCGACATAAAACAGGGTGGTGAACAATTCAGTGTAGCTCGCCAGCGCCGTGCCGACATCGGCAAGGCCTGCATCGGCGTCCAGGGCGGCGAGCTTGGAAAGCTGGGCCGCAACATGTTGGGAGTAGGCGGTGGCCAGGAACCAGGCCCCCATCATCACCCCCACGATACTCGGTACCGCAAGTTTGGTCACCGCGGAAAGGCCCACCGGGGACAGGCACAGTTCGCCCGCGGTGTGCAGCAGGTAGGCGAGTACCATCCAGTAGCCCAGCACCAGGCCCGCTTCATTGGGGGTCGCGGCGCCCAGTACCAGCGCGCCGAACCCGAGGCCGGCGAGGGCGACGCCGAGAGCAAATTTGATCGGCGTGCCGGGCTCGAGGCCGCGCCGGCCGAGGCTGGTCCATAGCCAGGCGAATACCGGTGCCAGGATGAAGATGAAAAAGGAATTGAAGAATCCGTACTGGGCCGCGGTAAAGTTGATGCCGAAGACGCGGCGATCCATGACCCGGTCGGCATACAGGGTCATGGAGGCGGCGCTCTGCTCGAACAGGGACCAGAACACCACGCTGGAAACGGTGAGTACGACCAGTACGATCATGCGGCCGCGCTCCACCGTATTGCAGCGGAAGGTGATGAACCACGCCAGGGCCAGGGCCACTATCAGCGCCAGCACATTCAGCAGTACACCGACAGCACCGTGGAATTGCAGCATCTGCCAGGCTGCGAAGACCCCGGCGATGCCTGCGAGATAGATGGTCAGCTCCTTACTGACGCCCAGACGCGATCGTTCCCGCAGCCTCTGCGGCTGTTTCGGTTCGGCAAGCCCGTGCAGGTGTTTCTGGCCGTGCAGGAAACTGGCCAGGCCGATCAGCATGCCGATGCCGGCGGCGCCGAAGCCGTAACCCCAGCCATAGGTCACACCCAGATAGCCGCACAGCAGGGTGGCCAGCAGCGCACCCAGGTTGATGCCCATGTAGAAAATGGTGAAACCCGCATCCCGGCGCGGGTCGTCTACCGCGTACAGGCGCCCGACAATAGTGGAAATGTTGGGCTTGAGGAAACCCACGCCGACCACGATCAGGGCGAGGGAAAAATAGAACACCTGCAGCGCCCGCTCATCGCGCACCACAGTGGCGGCCACCAGTCGCGCCTGCTCGCCCTCGAATGCCATCCCCAGGTGCCCGAGTACCAGCAGCAGACCGCCAAAGATGACCGATTTGCGCATGCCCAGATAGCGGTCCGCGAGCAGTCCGCCGATCACCGGCATGGCGTAGACCAGGGCGGCGTAGCCACCCAGCACCTCCAGCCCGTTGGCATCGGAGAACAGGTGGTACTTGGTGAGATAGAGGAGCAGCAGATACTTCATGCCGTAGAAGGAAAAGCGTTCCCAGAGCTCGGTGGCAAAGCACACGTAGAGCCCCCGTGGATGGCCGAAAAACGCGGTGTCCGCGGCCGGTTCAATGGTGCTGCTGGTGGTCATTATTCGGTGTCCTGGCGTGAAGCGGGGCAGGGGCCTCCGGCACAGGCGCACAGAATACCACTCATGTGACGGATTTGCGTTGCCAGTGCGGTACTGACGCCATGGGGGTATGATGGCGTCCTTTTCCAGCAGTGTGGAGAGCACATGAGCAAGCTACTGACAACACTGGCCACGGCCATTGCCCTGGCCGCGGCCCTGGCCCACGGGCAGCCTTCCGCTGATACCGTGGACACGCAGATCCAGCGCGACCTGCACTTCCACATCGCCGAACTGGCGGACGACGCCTATGAAGGTCGTGAGCCCGGAACCCCGGGCGAAGAGAAGACCATCGCCTGGCTGCAGAAACACTTTGCCGCCCTGGGCGCAGAGCCCGGCAATCGCGGCAGCTGGGTGCAGGAGGTGCCGATCACCGCGGTAACCAGCGCGCCCTCCGCGGTGCTGGCTATCCGCGGTCCCGACTTCAGCGCGGACCTGGCCTATGGCAGCGAGATGATGGTCGCCACCCAGCAGCAGGTGCCCACAACCGGCATCGAGGATTCCGAGCTGGTGTTTGTCGGTTACGGGATCAACGCCCCCGAGCGCGACTGGAACGACTACGCCGGCATTGACGTTACCGGCAAGACGGTTGTCATGCTGATCAACGACCCCGGTTATGCCACCCAGGACCCGGAGTTGTTCAACGGCAATGCCATGACCTACTACGGCCGCTGGGATTACAAGTACGCGGAGGCGGCCAGGCAGGGCGCGGCCGGCGCCCTGATCGTGCACGAAACCGACGCTGCCGCCTACCCCTGGGAAGTCGTGCGCAACAGCTGGTCCGGCGCCAATATCGGCCTGACCGCGGACAATCGCCATCGGGACAAGCTGGCGGTGGAGGGCTGGCTGCCCCTGGCCCAGGCCGAAGTCCTGTTCCAGGCCGCCGGGCTGGATTACCACGCCAGCAAGAAAGCGGCGCAACAGGTGGGCTTCAAGGCCCGGCCCCTGACCGGCTTCAGCGCCTCCGTGCAGTTGCAAAACTCGCTGGCTGACAGCCTGTCACGCAACGTGGTCGCATTGATACCCGGGACGACGCACGCGGATGAGGTGATCATCTACACCGCCCACTGGGATCATCTCGGGGTGCGGCCGGATGAAGAAGGTGACAATATTTACAACGGCGCCAGCGACAATGCCTCCGGTGTCGCCGGACTGCTGGCGATCGCCCGCCAGCTGCAGGAACAGGCAACACCGCCGCAACGCTCGATCCTGTTCCTGGCGGTAACCGCTGAAGAATCGGGGCTGCTGGGCTCAAAATACTACAGTGAAAACCCCATTTTCCCCGCCGCGAAAACCGTGGCCAACTTCAACATGGATAACATCGCTGCCGGCAATCTCGGTCGCACCCGGGACGTCGCGGTCGTGGGTTACGGCAACAGCGAACTGGAGAACTACCTGGCCCGGGCGGCGGAGGCCCGGGGCCGGGTAGTGGTGCAGGAACCCTATCCGGAGAAGGGCTCCTACTACCGCTCCGATCATTTCTCCCTGGCGCAGATCGGTGTCCCCGCCCTGTACCTGACCAATGCCACCGACAGCGTCGAGCACGGCAAGGCCTGGGGTGACGAGCGCCTCAAGGACTACACTGCCAACCATTATCACAAGCCCTCGGATGAATATGACGCCGACTGGGACCTGAGCGGTGCGGCCCAGGAAGTCATGCTGCTGCTGCACATGGGGCGCGAACTCGCTGCCAACCGGGATTTCCCCAATTGGCACGAGGGTGTGGAGTTCAAGCGCGCCCGGGATGCTTCGCTGCAGCAATGACCGTTCGTCAACGGCGAGTGATGGTAAAGGGCGACCAGGACTGGCTCACCGCCATCATTTCCAGCGAGTTCACGTTCAGGTGGCGGGGCAGGGTGGCGAGCCAGAACACGGTGTCCGCGATGTCCTCGGGCTGGATCGGGTCAGCGCCCTGGTACATCCTGTCGTAGGCGGCCTGGTCCCCGCCCGTGCGCACCAGGGTGAACTCGCTCTCGGACAGGCCCGGCGCCAGGCAACTGACCCGGACTCCGGTGCCCTGCAGGTCGCTGCGCAGGGCGTAGGAAAACTGCTCGACGAATGCCTTGCTGCCGCAATAGACGTTGCCGCCCGGGTAGGGCCAGTGGCCCGCGACCGAGCCAATGTTGATGATGCTGCTGCCCGCGCCGCTGTCGATCAGCGTCGGCAGCAGCGCATGGGTCACCGTGGTCAGGCCCTTGATATTGGTGTCGATCATGCGATGCCACTGTTCCAGGTCGCAGTCCTGGGCCGGCGCCGTGCCCAGCGCCAGCCCGGCGTTGTTGACCAGCGCATGCACTTCCCGGAACGGGCTCTCCAGCGCTGCCACCGCGGCCTGCACCGCCGCGGTGTCACGCACATCCAGGGTCAGCGTCAACACCTCGCAGTGTGGCTCCAGTTCCGCGGTCAGCTCCTTCAGACGCTCGCCACGGCGACCACTGAGGACGAGATGCCAGCCCGCTTCTGCGAAGCGGCGGGCGCAGGCGCGGCCGAAGCCCGAGGTGGCGCCAGTGATAAATGCGGTGTGGGTCATGACAAGGGTTCCCGTAGTGGTTGTGGGTGGACTCAGGCGGCGGCCGGCTGGTCTCGCCCGGCTTGCAGGGTTGCCAGGTGGGCGTCGAGGGCAGCGCTGACGGCCACCGGGTCGATCAGGCGCTTGATACCGGCAAACAGCAGTGCCGCCTCCGGGTAGTAGTGGCGCAGGTAGCCCAGCCACTGTTTGACCGGGCCGGCCGCGTGGCGGGGTTCGCACTGGGCGCGCTTGCAGTGGAAAAAGTGCTGCAGCAGCGCCGCGATATCGATCCAGGCCATGGGCTCCGCGGGGGCGCCGCCCAGGGAGGCGCGTACCAGGCGCGGCAGGTCCGGTCGACGCAGGGCGCCGCGGCCGAGCATCAGGTCCTGGCACTGACTCGCCAGCTGGCAGCGGCGGGCATCCTCCGGGCTCCAGATCTCACCGTTGGCGACGATCGGCAGGCTTGTCTGTGCCACGGCGCGAGCGATTTCATCCCACCAGGCCGGCGGCTGGTAGCCGTCGCGGCGGGTGCGGGCGTGGATGGCGATTTCGCTGGCCCCCGCCGCCGCGATCGCCAGCACGTTGTCCAGGAACTGGCTGCGATCCTCGAAGCCGAGGCGGATCTTGGCGGTAACGGGGATCCCGGCGGGCACAGCCCGGCGCACCGCAGCGACAATGCTGCCGACCCGTTCCGGTTCCTGCAGCAGGATTGCACCGCCGTCTGACTTGTTCACGGTTTTCGCCGGGCAGCCAAAGTTGAGATCGATACCCGGTGCGCCCAGTTCCGCGCAGCGGGCGGCGTTGTCCGCCATGGGTGACGGCTGGCCGCCCAGCAGCTGCACGTAGACAGGCACTCCGGCGGGAGTGCAACCGCCACTATCCAGCTCCGGGCACAGGCGCCGGAATACCCGCGGCGGCAGCAGCTGCTGACTGACCCGGACGAATTCGGTGACGCAGCGGTCGATGCCGCCCAGGTCGGTCAACAGGGCGCGCATGGTGGCATCTATGACGCCCTCCATCGGGGCCAGGATCAGTCGCACGGCAGGTCTCCGGTACAAAACGCCAGTATACCGGTGTCGGTGCCCCATGTTTAGGCGGGTGGGGCCGCCCAGGTGCGGCCGGCGAGGTGCGGCCGGCGAGGTGGGCGCCCCCGACGAGGTGCCTGTCATCCACCATTGGCGCCCGGCGTCGTTCCTGATTTATGATGGGCGTCGATTTGGGCCGGTCGCAAGGTGGGAGTGTGTTCCAGCAGGACGATATTTTCATACAGGGAGTCGAGCTGATGATCTTCGGCGTCAGTGCCGTGGCCATCTTCCTGACCCTGCTGGTGATAGTCACCTCGTTGACCTCAAGGTTCATGTCCCGCTACTTCCCCGAGCGGGCGGAAGCCCCTGCCGAGCTGCCCGCACGGCCTGCACCGCCGTCTGCTGCCGGGCCCGGCCAGAGTGAGCTGGTTGCGGTGATTGCCGCCGCCATCCATCAGCACCGAAAACAGCGGCACTGACGCTACTATCCGAGAGGTTCTGTTGATGCAAGACGAGAAGCGCCCGCTGGGCATTACCGATGTGGTCCTGCGCGACGCCCACCAGTCCCTGCTGGCGACGCGCATGCGCCTGGACGATATGCTGCCTATTGCCGCCGAACTCGACACGGTCGGCTTCTGGTCCCTGGAGTCCTGGGGTGGCGCGACCTTTGACGCCTGCATCCGCTACCTGGGGGAAGACCCCTGGGATCGCATTCGGCAGTTGAAGAAGGCCATGCCGCGGACGCCCCAGCAGATGTTGCTGCGGGGCCAGAATATTCTGGGCTATCGGCATTATGCGGATGACGTGGTGCGCAAATTCGTTGCCCGCGTAGCCGACAACGGGATCGATGTGTTCCGCGTGTTTGACGCCATGAACGACATGCGCAATATCGAAGTGGCGCTGCAGGCGGTGAAGGATGTAGGCAAACATGCCCAGGGCACGATTTCCTACACCTTGAGCCCGGTGCACACCATCGAGACCTGGGTAGAGCAGGGCAAGCGCATCGAGGACATGGGCGCGGACTCCATTGCGATCAAGGACATGGCGGGCCTGCTGCGGCCCTATGACGGCTACGAGCTGGTACGGCGGCTGAAAGCGTCCTGTGCCATTCCCATTCACATGCAGTGCCACGCCACCACGGGACTGTCGACGGCGACAATTCTCAAGTGTGTCGAGGCGGGCATCGACAACGTCGACACCTCGATTTCCTCCATGTCCATGACCTATGGCCACTCGCCGACGGAATCGGTGGTCGCCATTCTCGACGGCACTGACCGCGACACGGGCCTGGACATCGAAAAGCTCGCCTCGATAGCAGCCTATTTTCGCGAGGTGCGGAAGAAATACGCAAAGTTCGAGGGCTCGCTGCGCGGTGTGGATGCGCGCATTCTCGTGGCCCAGGTGCCGGGCGGCATGCTGACCAACATGGAGAGCCAGCTGCGGGAGCAGGGCGCCGCCGACCGCATGGACGAGGTGCTGGAGGAGATTCCGCGGGTGCGTGAGGATCTCGGTTTCATCCCGCTGGTCACACCGACCTCGCAGATTGTCGGCACCCAGGCTGTGATCAACGTGCTTACCGGTGAGCGCTACAAGTCCATTTCCCGGGAAACCGCGGGGGTGCTGAAAGGGGAATACGGAGCCACCCCGGCACCGGTCAACAAGGACCTGCAGGAGCGGGTGCTGGAGGGTGGCGAGGTGATCACCTGCCGCCCGGCGGATCTGCTGGAGCCCGAGATGGAGGCCCTGACAGAGGAGCTGCGCAGCCTGGCCCGGGAGCAGGACATTGCGCTGGCGGCAGGGGAACAGGAGGTGGACGACGTCCTGACCTATGCGCTGTTCCCGCAGATTGGCCTCAAGTTTCTCCAGCACCGCGGCGATGCCAGCGCTTTCGAGCCGGCACCGGATGCGGCGACGGAACCCGCCGCCGCATCCGCTGGCAAGCCGGTGGCAAAGGCCGCGAGCAAGGCTGCAACGACGGCTGCGGACGCCGGCGTCTATACCGTGAAGGTCAACGGCCAGTCCTATGTCGTCGAAGTGGCCGAGGGCGGCGATGTGGCCGCGGTCAGCGCGCCAGCGCCGGCACCGGAAGCCCCCGCTGCCGCCGGTCCGGGCGAGCCGCTGCCGGCACCGCTGGCGGGCAATATTTTCAAGGTCAACGTCAAGCCCGGGGATACGGTGACATCGGGGCAGGTCATCGTCCTGCTTGAGGCCATGAAAATGGAAACCGAGGTGCGCTCTCCACGGGATGGCCGTGTGGTCAGCGTTGCGGTCAAGCCCGGCGACACGGTTGTCGTTGGCGACGCCTTGATCATGCTGGATTGACGCCCATGGACAACCTGTTACGGCTCTGGCACTCCACGGGCCTGGCCCAGTTCGAGCCGGGTCAGGCGGTGATGATCCTGATCGGGATTGCGCTGCTGTTCCTGGCGATCCGCAAGGGCTTCGAGCCGCTGCTGCTGGTGCCCATCGGCTTTGGCGGCATCATGGCCAATATCCCCGGTGCAGGACTGGCCTATTCCGCCGCCGAAAATGCCCTGCACGGCAGCGACCCCACGGTGTGGGCAGAGATCGCGACGGCACTGGGCAGTGCTGCTGTTGCCGATGCCAGGGCCTTGCTGGACACGCTCGCGACGGCCGACCTGTCGCAACAAGTGGCCGCGACCCGTGTCGCCGAAGAGGCGGGCTACGGCGACGGCATGCTCTACAGCTTCTACGTGGTGGCCATTGCCAGCGGGGTGGCCCCGCTGGTGATCTTCATGGGTGTGGGAGCGATGACCGATTTTGGCCCGCTGCTGGCCAATCCGCGTACCCTGTTTCTGGGGGCCGCTGCCCAGTTCGGGATCTTTGCCACGGTACTGGGAGCGGTGGGCCTGACCTCGCTGGGGATCATGGACTTCAGTCTTGCCGACGCCGCGGCGATAGGCATCATCGGCGGCGCCGACGGCCCCACCGCGATTTATGTCGCCAGCATCCTGGCACCCGACCTGCTCGGCCCCATCGCCGTCGCCGCCTATTCCTACATGGCACTGGTGCCCCTGATCCAGCCACCGATCATGCGGGCGCTGACCACCCGGGCCGAGCGCGAAATTGTCATGACCCAGTTGCGGGTGGTGTCGCGGCGGGAAAAGATCGTGTTCCCGCTGGTGCTGCTGATCCTGGTGGCGCTGTTGCTGCCGGCGGCGGCACCACTGCTGGGCATGTTCTGTTTCGGCAACCTGATGAAAGAGTGTGGGGTGGTCGGGCGCTTGAGCGACACCGCGCAGAACGCGCTGATCAACATCACCACGATTTTTCTCGGCCTGTCGGTCGGCTCCAAGCTGGTGGCGGACAAGTTCCTCGACATCAATACCCTGGGTATCATGGGTTTGGGGATTGTGGCGTTTGCCATTGGCACCGCCTCGGGAGTCCTCATTGCCAAGCTGATGAACCGTTTTGGCAGCAACCCGCTCAATCCCCTGATCGGCTCCGCGGGAGTCTCGGCGGTACCCATGGCGGCGCGGGTCAGCAACAAGGTCGGTCTCGAAGCCAACCCCCACAACTACCTGCTGATGCACGCCATGGGTCCCAACGTGGCCGGCGTGGTGGGCTCGGCGGTGGCGGCAGGGGTGATGATCAGCCTGGTGGGTGGCTGAGACAAGGCTCTCCGGCAATCAATACCAGTGCCGTCGATTGGTGCCTGTGGCATTAATTTTGTACACTGTGGCGCTGACAACAACCGCTGAGCCAGAGTTTGCATGAATCCCAACTACCTTGATTTTGAACAGCCCATCGCCGAGCTTGAAGTCAAGATCGAAGAGCTTCAGCTGGTGGGAACGGACGCGGATATCAATATCAGCGAGGAAATCCGCACCCTGCGGGAGAAGAGCGCCAAGCTCACGGAGAAAATCTATTCCAACCTGAGTGCCTGGGATACCGTCAAGGTGGCCCGCCATCCCCGGCGTCCCTACACCCTGGACTACATCAGTCGCGTTTTTACCGACTTTGACGAATTGCACGGGGACCGCCACTTTGGCGATGATCGCGCAATTGTCGGTGGTACAGCGCGTCTGTGCGGGCGCCCGGTGATGGTTATTGGCCAGGAAAAGGGGCGTGCGGTCAAGGACAAGGTCTTGCGCAACTTCGGCATGCCAAAACCGGAAGGGTACCGCAAGGCCCTGCGCCTGATGCAGATGGCCGAGCGCTTCCGGATGCCGGTCATCACCCTGATTGATACGCCCGGCGCCTATCCCGGCATTGATTCCGAGGAGCGCGGTATCAGCGAGGCCATTGCCCAGAACCTGGCGGTGATGTCGCGGCTGGCAACGCCCATCATCTGCGTGGTGATCGGCGAGGGCAGCTCTGGCGGCGCCCTGGGTATCGGGGTCGGCGACCATCTGGCCATGCTCCAGTACGCCACCTATTTCGTCATCTCCCCGGAGGGTTGTGCCAATATCATCTGGAAGAGCACGGCCCACGCGCCGGATGCGGCGGCCGCGATGGGGGTCACGTCCAAGGTCCTGCAGGAACTGGGCATCGTCGATGCCACGATCCCCGAGCCCATGGGCGGCGCCCATCGCAACGTCGACCAGATGGCCGAGCGCGTTCAGGCACACCTGCTCAAGCAGCTGCAGCGGCTGGAACAGATTCCGCTCGAGGATATGCTCGAGCAACGCTACCAGCGCCTGATGTCCTACGGCAACTGAACTCTCACCACCAGCGGGTGGTTGCATGAGCCTCGAAGCCGCAGACCTGGCACCCGCATTGGAGGCCCATCGCGGTGCTGGCCGCTGGCTGCTGGCCTTCAGCGGTGGTCTCGATTCCACTGTCCTGCTGCATCTCCTGCACGAGTATCGACGCTCCCACCCCGGTGCACCTGCCCTCACCGCGGTACATGTCAACCACAACCTGCAGGCGGCCGCTGTGACTTGGGAGCAGCATTGCCAGCAGGCCTGTGCGGCACTGGAGGTGCCGCTGCTGGTGCGCCGGGTGGCGGTGGAGGCTGCTGGCAGGGGCACCGAGGCGGCGGCCCGCGAGGCCCGCTATCGGGCTCTGGCAGATACCCTGCAGGCGGGCGATGTCATGTTTTTTGCCCATCACCAGGACGACCAGGTAGAGACCCTGCTGCTGCGCTGGTTGCGCGGTGCCGGCCTGCAGGGCCTGCAGGGCATGCCGGTGACACGGGCGCTTGGCCCGGGCCAGCTGTCGCGACCGTTGCTGGCGTGGCCGCGGACGGCGCTTGAGGCCTGCGCCCGGCGACGGCGCTTGCAGTGGATCGATGACCCTTCCAACGTTGACACCGGCTTTGACCGCAACTACCTGCGCCACGAGGTGCTGCCACTGCTGGCTCGGCGTTGGCCGGGGTACCGCAACAGCATGGCGCGCTCGGCGCGGCAGCTGGCGTCCGCGGCAGCGGTACTGGACGAGTTGTTGCCCACGCCACCGCCCTGCGTCACCCTCCTGGGCGACCCGGGTATTCCGGTTGCCAGCCTGCTGCAGGATCCCGCCGGTACCGGTTGGCTGGTCTTGCAGCAGTGGCTGGCCGAACGCGGCCTGCCGCCGCCGCCGCGGGCGCCGGCCGGCGAGTTCCTGCGGCAACTGCAGTTTGGGAGCGGCAGCCCGGAACTGGCCTGGAGCGGGCAGCGCCTGCGGCGCTTTGGCGACGGCGTCTACCTGCTGCCGACAGGGGAGGCAACTGCCTGGGCCGGGGCGGGCCAGCTTGCGGAGGGCGCGACGCTGGCGCTGCCCGGTGGCGGCAGCCTGGCGCTGGTACCGGCGGGCGTGGGGCCGGGCATTCGTCTTGAGCCGGGGGCATTCCTGACCGTGCGCACCCGCAGCGGCGGTGAGCGCTGCCAGCCCCTGGGGCGGGCGGGTAGCCAACGCCTGAAAAAGTTGCTGCAGGAGGCCGGAGTGCCGCCCTGGTGGCGTGATCGCCTGCCGCTGCTGTACCTGGACGACAGCCTGGTGGCGGTGGCCGATCTGTGGTTGTGCGCTTCCCCCCATACTCTCGCCGAGGGTGGCGCGGGGGCCTTGCGGCCGCTTTGGCGGCGAAATAACTCCGCTTCCGCGGATTGAGCTGAGAGCCCCTTTCTGGTAGTCTGATTTCCCATCTTTTCGCAGGAAACGCGCACTCTGTCGGCGGCTCGCTGGTCGCTTTGCGCCGTTCCTGGGTGTCCATATTCACAGCGTACAGAAAGGCTTTTCATGACGCGATATGTCTTCGTCACCGGTGGTGTGGTTTCCTCTCTGGGCAAGGGGATTGCAGCCGCATCCCTGGCGGCCGTGCTGGAGGCACGCGGCATCCGCGTCACGCTGCTGAAGCTGGATCCCTACATCAACGTCGATCCGGGCACCATGAGCCCGTTCCAGCACGGTGAAGTGTTTGTCACCGAGGACGGTGCCGAGACCGATCTGGATCTCGGTCACTATGAGCGCTTTACCCGCACCACGATGAAGCGCACCAATAACTTCACCACCGGCCGGGTGTACAACACCGTGCTGAAAAAAGAGCGCCGCGGTGACTATCTCGGTGGCACGGTGCAGGTCATTCCCCACATTACCGACGAGATCAAGCGCCGGGTGATCCTCGGTGCCGGCGACGCCGAGGTCGCGATTGTGGAAATCGGCGGTACCGTGGGTGACATCGAGAGCCTGCCTTTTCTCGAGGCCGCGCGCCAGTTGCGGGTGGAGGTCGGCTCCAGCCGTGCCCTGCTGATGCACCTGACACTGGTGCCGTACATCGCCACAGCCGGCGAAATCAAGACCAAGCCAACCCAGCACTCGGTCAAGGAGCTGCGCTCCATCGGCCTGCAGCCCGATATCCTGCTGTGTCGCTGCGCGGTGCCCATCGACGAGAGCGCGTGCAAGAAGATTTCCCTGTTCACCAACGTCGAGGAGCGCGCTGTCATTCCGCTGCTGGATGCAGATTCCATCTACCGCATTCCCGGCATGCTGCACAGGGCCCACCTCGACCAGTTTGTGGTCGAGCGCTTCGGGCTTGACTGCCCTCCGGCGGACCTGGCGGAGTGGGACGACGTCCTGCGGCGGGAGTTCAGCGAGCCCAGAGGCACTGTGCGCGTGGCCATGGTGGGCAAGTACATGGATCTGCTGGACGCCTACAAGTCGCTCAATGAGGCGCTCAAGCATGCCGGCCTGCAGACCCTGGTGACAATCCAGGTAGACTACATTGACGCCGAGGATATCGAGCGCGAGGGCACCGGGGTGTTGGCCCAGGCCGATGCCATTCTGGTCCCGGGCGGCTTCGGCGACCGCGGCGTCGAAGGAAAGATCACCGCCGTCCGCTATGCCCGCGAAAACAACATTCCGTTCCTGGGGATCTGCCTGGGGATGCACGTTGCGCTGATCGAATACGCGCGCAACGTCTGCAATCTCGAGGGCGCCAATTCCACGGAAATGCAGGCCGACACGCCACACCCCATCGTCGCGCTGATCACCGAGTGGCAGAACGCGGATGGTTCCACCCAGCAGCGCGATGCCAGTTCGGATCTCGGCGGCACCATGCGCCTGGGCGCACAGACCTGTTACCTTGAGAGCGACTCCAGGGTGCGGCAGATCTACGGCGCGGATACGGTGCTGGAACGGCACCGCCACCGCTACGAGATCAACAACAACTATGTCGACCAGCTGGTGTCTGCCGGTATCCGCATCGCCGGCTGGTCCGCGGATCGGGCCCTGGTGGAAATGATCGAGCTGCCGCAGCATCCCTGGTTTGTGGCCTGCCAGTTTCACCCGGAATTTACCTCGCGGCCACGTGGCGGTCACCCGCTGTTCACCGGCTACATCGAGGCCGCGCTCGCCCATGCCCAGGGCTGAACTGTTGCTGGAGGCCTGCCGGTGACGCAGCAGACAGTGCACCTGGGCGCGACACCCATCGGCAACGATGCGCCCTTCGTCCTGCTCGGTGGAGTCAACGTGCTGGAGAGCCGTGACTTCGCCCTGCAGGTGGCAGAACACTATGTTGCGGTCTGCGCCCGGCTGGGCATTCCGCTGGTGTTCAAGGCGTCCTACGACAAGGCCAACCGTTCCTCCATCCATTCCTTCCGCGGCCCCGGCCTGGAGCAGGGGCTGGCCATCCTGGCCGAGATCAAGGCGCAGTTTGGCGTGCCCGTGATCACCGACGTGCACACACCGGAGCAGGCGGCCCCGGCAGCCGAGGTCTGTGACATCATTCAGCTGCCGGCGTTTCTCGCCCGGCAGACCGACCTGGTGGCAGCGATGGCTGCCACCGGCGCCATCATCAACATCAAGAAGCCGCAGTTCCTGAGCCCCTCGCAGATGGCCAACGTGGCAGAGAAGTTCCGCGAGTGCGACAACGACCGGCTGCTGATTTGCGAGCGCGGCAGCAATTTCGGCTACGACAACCTGGTGGTCGACATGCTGGGTTTCGGCGTCATGAAGAAAACCTGCGGCGACATCCCGCTGATCTTCGACGTCACCCACGCCCTGCAATGCCGCGATCCCCTGGGTGCCGCCTCCGGCGGGCGCCGGGAGCAGGTGCTGGAGCTGGCGCGCGCCGGCATGGCTACCGGCCTCGCGGGCCTGTTTCTGGAGGCGCACCCGGAGCCCGCCAGGGCGCTTTGCGATGGTCCCAGCGCGCTGCCGCTGCATCAACTCGAGCCGTTCCTCGCCCAGGTCAAGGCGGTGGACGATCTGGTGAAGAGCCTGCCCACGCTGATTATCGAATAACTATCTGTCTACTGGAGTTTACGCAATGAGCAAGATTGCCAACGTACAGGCCTTTGAAGTCATGGATTCCCGCGGCAATCCGACGGTCATGGCCGAGGTGACCCTGGCCGGCGGCGCAGTCGGTGTGGCCTGCGCGCCCTCCGGTGCCTCGACCGGCTCCCGGGAGGCGCTGGAGTTGCGCGATGGCGACAGCCAGCGCTACCTCGGCAAGGGTGTATTGAAGGCGGTCGGGCACGTCAATGGCCCCATCCGGGAACTGTTGCTGGGGCGCGACCCGGCGCAGCAGCGCGAGCTGGACGCGGCCATGATCGAAGCCGATGGCACTGACAACAAGGCGCACTTTGGCGCCAACGCCATTCTCGCGGTATCCCTGGCCGTGGCCAAGGCCGCGGCGACGTCCCGCAAGGTCCCTTTGTACCAGCACATCGCCGAGCTCAATGGCACTACTGCACTCAGCATGCCGGTGCCGATGATGAACATCCTCAACGGTGGCGAGCACGCCGACAACAACGTCGATATCCAGGAGTTCATGGTGCAGCCGGTGGCCGCGCCGACCTTTGCCGAAGCCCTGCGGGCGGGCGCCGAGATCTTCCAGCATTTGAAAAAAGTGTTGGCGTCACGGGGCCTCAGCACCGCCGTGGGCGACGAGGGCGGTTTTGCGCCCAACCTGCCGTCCAATGAAGCGGCGCTGGAAGTGATCGCGGTGGCGGTCGACAAGGCCGGCTACAAGCTCGGCCGCGACATCACCCTGGCCCTGGACTGCGCTGCTTCCGAATTCTACCGCGACGGCGTCTACGACCTCGCCGGCGAGGGCAAGCGCTTCAGCAGCGAGGAGTTCACCGACTACCTGGCCGACCTCGCCGCCGGCCACCCGATTGTCTCTATCGAGGACGGCCTTGACGAATCCGACTGGGACGGCTGGAAGCTGCTGACCGACAAGATCGGTGACCGGGTGCAGCTGGTGGGCGACGACCTGTTTGTGACCAATACGCGGATCCTCAAGCAGGGCATTGAACGCGGTGTGGCCAACTCCATCCTGATCAAGTTCAACCAGATTGGCAGCCTGTCCGAGACCCTGGACGCCATCGCCATGGCCCGGGAAGCCGGGTATACCGCGGTGATTTCCCATCGCTCCGGGGAAACCGAAGATACCACGATTGCCGATCTGGCCGTGGCGACAGCCGCCGGCCAGATCAAGACCGGCTCCCTGTGCCGCTCCGACCGGGTTGCCAAGTACAACCGCCTGCTGCGCATCGAAGCGGAACTGGGCGGCCGCGTGTCTTACCGTGGCCTCGCCGAGATCGCAGGCCGGCGCTAGGTCAAGCCCGGGGACCCTGGCCGCCTCCGCCCATGAAATACCTGCTGCTTGCACTCGTTGCCTTGCTGGGCGTACTGCAATACCGACTCTGGATTGCCGAGGGCAGCCTCGCGGAAAAACACCGGCTGCAACGGCAGGTCGAGGAGCAGCAGGCCTTCAATCGCGAACTGGAAGCACGCAACGCGGTGCTGGAACGGGAAGTGCTGGATCTGCAGACTGGTAACGAGGGTCTGGAGCAGCGGGCCCGGGAACAACTTGGCCTGGTGCGCGAAGGCGAAATTTTCTACCAGTTCGTCCTCGAGCCGGAACGCCCCGCGGCCTCGGTGGGCAGCGATCATAGCCGTGCCGTGGATGCAGCAAGGGCGATCGTGATTCCCGCCTCGCCCGACACGGAAAGCGAGACTGAATGAAGCCCGGGGCCCGCTGTTGGGGAGTGATACCGGCCGCCGGTATCGGCGCCAGGATGGCGAGCGAGCAACCCAAGCAATATCTCGAGATTGCCGGCAAGAGTCTGTTGCAGCACAGTCTCGATGCCCTGCTGGCCATTGCCGCGGTCGAGGCCGTCGTGGTCGCCCTGGGCGCGGGCGACACGTGGGCGCCCGTGCTTCCGTGCTCCCGGGTGCGGTTGGCTGTGGGCGGCGCCCGGCGCGCGGATTCGGTATTGGCCGCGCTGCGGGCTCTGCAAGAAATTGCACATGAAGATGATTGGGTCCTGGTGCACGATGCCGCCCGTCCCTGCCTGTCGCCGGCGGACGGCGAGCGCCTGGTGGCGGCGGTGCTGGCGAGCGGCAGCGGCGCGCTGCTGGCGGAGCCGGTGGTGGATACCATCAAGCGGGTTGCCGCCGACGGGCGGGTGCTGGGTACCCTCGACCGCAGTGAACTCTGGCGAGCGCAGACTCCGCAGATGTTCCGGCTCGGTGAGCTCGCCGCTGCGCTCGACCGGGCACTGCGGGCGGGGGTTCCCATCACCGATGAAGCCTCGGCGATGGAGTGGGCGGGTCACCCGGTGGCGGTAGTTCCCGGTTCGACCCGCAATCTCAAGGTGACGGTGCCGGATGATCTGGCACTGGCGGCCTTCTACCTCGGTCAGTCGATAACAGGATAGCGGGCATGCGCATTGGACACGGCTATGATGTACACCGGTTTGGCCCTGGTAACGAGGTCATCCTGGGCGGTGTGGCCATTGCCCACAGCCACGGCCTGATGGCCCATTCGGATGGTGATGTGCTGGTGCACGCCCTCTGCGACGCGCTGCTTGGTGCCATCGGGCGCGGGGATATCGGCCGCCACTTCCCCGACACGGACCCGGCCCTGGCCGGCGTCGACAGCCGCCTGATGTTGCGCAAGGTCGTAGAGCAGGTGCATGCCGGCGGTTGGGCACTGGCGAACATGGATGCCACCCTGATCGCCGAGGCCCCGCGCATGGCACCTCATATTGCTGCCATGCGCACGAACCTGGCCCGGGACCTGCGGGTGGCTGAGAGCCAGGTCAATGTGAAGGCAACGACGACCGAAAAGCTGGGCTTTACCGGTCGCGGTGAAGGCATAGCCGCACATGCGGTGGTGCTGCTGGTTGCCGGGGCCCTGTGATCGCGCCGCGGCCTCGCGTGGCGCCGGATCTGCCGGTGAGTGCCTTGATCCGCAGTACGCCGGAGGACTTTGTGGTCCGTGAGCAGCTCGGTTTCGAAGCGGATGGCAGTGGCGAGCATGTATTCCTGCACCTGCAGAAACGCGGCCTCAACACCCAGGATCTGCTGCAGCGGGTCTCGGCCCTGAGTGGCATTCATCTGCGCGATATTGGCTACAGTGGCCTCAAGGACCGGCGTGCGGTCACCAGTCAATGGGTCAGCGTGCGCATGGCGGGCAAGCCGGAGCCGGATTGGCAGCGCCTGGCGGTGCCGGGGGAGGTCGAGGTGCTGGACTGTCGGCGCCACTCGCGCAAACTCAAGCGCGGCGTCCACCGCAGCAACCGCTTCGAACTGCGGTTGCGCAAGCTGGAGGGGGATATCGACGCCCTGCAGGTCCGCCTGCAGCAGCTCTCGCAGCAGGGTGTACCCAATTACTTTGGCGAGCAGCGCTTCGGCCACGGCGGCGCCACCCTGGCGCAGGCGCGGCAGTGGCAGGAACGCGGCGCGCGCAAGCTGTCCCACAGCAAGCGCGGCCTGCTGCTGTCTGCCCTGCGCGGGCATTTGTTCAACCGGCTGCTGGCACAGCGGGTAGAGGAGGGCAGCTGGAACCGTCTGCTGCCAGGAGACGTTGGCATGCTGCAGGGGTCCCGCAGCCTGTTTCCCTGTCCGGAAGTGACTGCGGAGCTGGTCGCCAGGGTCGCGGCGGGGGATGTACACCCGGGTCTGCCGCTCTGGGGTCGGGGCGAGGTAATGCAGGGCGAGGCACAGCTGATCAGGCAGGAAACAATCCTGGCGCCGGAAGCGGTGCTGTGCCGGTTTCTGGAGGAGGCGGGGTTGACCCTGGCTTACCGCCCCGCGCGACTGCTGGCGGATGACTTTTGCTGGCGGTTTTGTGATGATGGCGCGCTGCTGCTGGGGTTCAGTTTACCGCCCGGGAGCTACGCCACCGCGGTGCTGGCGGAACTGGCGGATTATCGGGAAGCGCATGGGGAGAGTAGGAACAGCAGTGAATAGTGTGGACTTGAACGGCATCGGCATGACCTCCCAGCGTACCCGCGAGCGTTTGGTCCAGCGCCTGGTGGAACAGGGTATCAGCAGTCAGCGTGTGCTCGATGTCATGCGTACCACCCCCCGGCATCTGTTCCTCGATGAAGCCATGGCGCACCGGGCCTACGAGGACACGTCCCTGCCGATCGGCTTTCAGCAGACCCTGTCCCAACCCTATATCGTTGCCCGCATGACCGAGCTCTTGCTGGAGCAGGGGCCTCGCAGCCGCGTTCTGGAAGTCGGTACCGGCTCCGGCTACCAGACTGCCGTGCTCGCCCAGCTGGTAGAGCAGGTGTGGAGCGTGGAGCGGATCAAGCCCCTGCTGGACAAGGCACGCCAGCGCCTGCGGCAGCTGAAATTGCGCAACGTCACCCTGCGCCATGCCGATGGCAGCATGGGCTGGGAGGATGCGGGCCCGTTTGACGGGATTCTCAGTACCGCCGCGCCAGAGCGCATTCCCGAGGAGTTGCTGCGGCAACTCGCACCCGGAGGTTGTCTGGTCATTCCCGTGGGCGGCGCCAGCCAGCACCTGCAAGTGGTCACCCGCAGCAGCGAGGGCTTCGACACCCGCATCGTGGAGGCCGTGCGCTTTGTGCCCCTGCGCCCGGGTACGGTGAAGTAGTGACGCCCCTGGGGGTATACCTGCGGGGCGTGCTGATGGGCGCCGCGGACATTGTACCCGGGGTATCCGGCGGCACCATGGCGTTCATAACCGGTATTTACGACCGCCTGCTGGACAGTATCCGGTCTTTCGACCTGCGCTGCCTGCGGTTGCTGTGGCAACGGCGCTTTCGCGCTGCCTGGGGACATGTGGACGGCGGGTTCCTGCTGGCGCTGGTGTTGGGCATCTTCACCAGCATTCTGTCCCTGGCCCGCCTGCTCTCGTGGCTGTTGGCGGAATATCCGGTCCCATTGTGGGCGTTCTTTTTTGGCCTGATCCTGGCCTCGGCGCTGGTGTTGCTGCGCCAGGTTCCCCACTGGACACTGCCCCGGGCGATCTGCCTGCTGGTGGGACTGCTGCTGGCTGCCGGCATCGCCCTGTCCCCGGTCGTGGCCATGGCGCCGGGGCTGCCCGGCATTTTCGTGGCCGGTTTTATTGCCATTTGCGCGATGATCCTGCCGGGGATTTCAGGGAGCTTCATTCTCATTTTGCTGGGCATGTATGGCCCGGTCCTAAGCGCGGTAAAAAATCTGCAGCTGGACGTGATGGCCGTATTTGCCCTCGGTGCCGGCTTGGGGTTGATGTGTTTTTCGCGGCTATTGCACTGGCTTCTGCAGCGTTTTCACGTCGCCACCATGGCGTTGCTGACGGGCTTTCTGTTCGGTTCACTGCTGGTGGTCTGGCCCTGGAAGCACGCTCTCGACTGGGTGCTGGGCAGTGACGGAGAGTTGCGCCCGGCCCAGCAGGTACCGGTCTGGCCCTGGCAGTTTGCCGCTGAACCCCACCTGCCTCTCTGCGTGGCACTGATGGTCGCGGGTTTTGTCCTGGTGTGGCTGGTGGAACGGAGGTGGGGTGGTGGCTGAGCAGCTTTCAGCGCCCAGCGCCGACAGGGGCGCTGCCCGATTAGCGGTGGTAACGCTGTTGCTGGCCCTGGTCATGCTGCTGGCGGCCTGCGCCGGCGGCCACCGCGCGCCGATCGAGGACCGGCATGCGCGCGCCGCGAGCGCAGTGCCGGCAGCCAATGTCCATGTCGTGCAGCGCGGCGACACGCTCTATTCCATTGCCTTTCGGTTTGGCCTGGATTACCGGGACGTGGCCGCGGCCAATGGCATCGGACCACCCTATACCATCTATCCCGGCCAGCGCCTGACCCTGATAGGCGGCCAGGCGTCCGCTTATGCTGCCCGCCCCCAGCCGGCCACAGCCCCCGCGTCGACGTCACGGTCGACGCCGGATTCGCCTCCGCCGGCTACAGTTGCCCGCCCCGATCCGACCCCGGGACCCGTTATCACACCACCGTCATCCGTCCCTCCTACAAAAGTGATGCCGGCGACACCCGTGCCTGCGACGCCAGCGCCCAGGCCACCCCTGGGTCCGGTGACTGCCTGGCGCTGGCCAGCCTCGGGGCCCGTTACCAGGGGCTACTCGGCGACCGTGCACAAAGGCATCGATATCGGCGGCCAGCGCGGTGATGCGGTGCTGGCAGTGGCGGCGGGCGAGGTGGTATACGCCGGTACCGGCATCGTCGGCTTTGGTGAGCTGCTGATCATCAAGCACGATGACGTGTACCTCAGCGCCTACGGCCACAATGATCGCCTGCTGGTTACCGAGGGTACGCGGGTCAGTGCGGGGCAGCAGATCGCGGAGAAGGGCAGCAGCGGCACCGATACCGTGAAACTGCACTTCGAGATCCGCCAGGAAGGCCGGCCTGTTGATCCGCTGCGGCTGTTGCCGCCGAGGTAGGTCGGGCCGCGCAGGTCGGGCCGCCCAGGTCGGGCCGCGCAGGTCGGGCCTCCCTGACCAGCGCACATGGCGTCTTGTGCTGAACATTCTCCTTGGGGTAATCTGATCCACCGGCCCGTATACGCTCAGCAGTCAAACGCGGAAGTGAGGTATAGCCATGGATGTGGACACAAGAAAAACAAGCCCCAGGCGGTTGGTTGCAGAGGGCGAGTCCAACTCAGGGAATACGCGCGACGTGCGCTCCCGGCAGCATCCCGAAGAGCTACCTGACGCAGACGCAGAGGTGGAGCAGTCCCTCCCGGACAGCGACGAAGAGGCCGAGCAGGAAGCGTTTGACCGCGCCCGGTCCGCTCGCAGCGTGGAAAAATCCCTGGATGCTACCCAGCTCTACCTGAACGAAATAGGCTTTTCACCCCTGCTGACCGCCGACGAGGAGAAGCACTACGCCCGTCTGGCGATCAAGGGTGATGAGGCTGCCAGGCGGCGGATGATCGAGAGCAACCTGCGCCTGGTGGTGAAAATTTCCCGGCGCTATATCAACCGTGGCTTGACCCTGCTGGACCTGATTGAAGAGGGCAACCTGGGCCTGATCCGCGCGGTGGAAAAGTTCGATCCCGAGCGCGGCTTCCGCTTCTCCACCTACGCCACCTGGTGGATCCGCCAGACCGTCGAACGGGCGATCATGAACCAGACCCGTACCATTCGCCTCCCCATCCATGTGGTCAAGGAACTCAATGTCTACCTGCGCGCCGCGCGCGAGCTGACCCAGAAGCTGGACCATGAGCCCAGCGCGGAAGAAATTGCACAGATGCTGGACAAGCCGGCAGAGGATGTGAAGCGCCTGTTGGGGCTGAACGAGCGGGTCACCTCGATCGATGTGCCGGTGGGGCCGGAGTCGGACAAGGCGGTGCTGGAAACCATCGCCGATCTCGGCGGCAACGACCCTTCCCAGCTGCTGCAGGACAGCGATATCCGTGACAGCATCAGTCACTGGCTGGACGAGTTGTCTGAGAAGCAGCGGGAAGTGGTGTCGCGGCGTTTCGGGCTCAGGGGGCACGAAAGCAGCACCCTGGAAGAAGTGGGGCGGGAAATCGGCCTGACCCGGGAGCGGGTGCGGCAGATTCAGGTCGAGGCCCTGCGTCGCCTGCGCCAGATCATGGAGACCGAGGGCCTGACCGGAGATTCCCTGTTCAGCTGAACCTGCTGTGCCTGAGGGGCTGCTAACGCTCCAGCAGGGCCAGCTTGTTGGGCTTGTTGGCCCATTCCTCGGCGTCCGGCAGCGGTGGCTTCATCTCGGTGATGTTGGGCCAGATTTCCGCCAGCTCGGCGTTCAGTTCCAGGAAGACCTGCTGGTCTTCCGGCAGCTCGTCCTCGGAGAAGATCGCATCCACCGGGCACTCCGGTTCGCACAGGGCGCAGTCAATGCACTCGTCGGGGTGAATGACCAGGAAATTCGGGCCCTCGTAGAAGCAATCTACCGGGCAGACCTCGACACAGTCCGTGTGCTTACACTTGATACACTGCTCACCAACAACAAAAGTCATGCCAATCCTGCCTCATCTGCCCGCGGGCCAGTTCTAAGGTGGGGAAGTTTAACCGCTGCGGGGTGAGTTTTAAAGTGCTTCAGTGGTCTTGCTGCTGTGGTCTTGGCAAAGGTGGCTCTCGGCACCTCAGGCCTCTGGTCCGGCCGCCTGCAGCAGCGCAATGGCCTGATCGTAGTCGAAGCGGAGGATGTGGCGCAACAGTTGCTCGGCTGGCGCGGCACCCAGCAGGGCCTGCAGCAGGGATGCCTCCTCCCGGACCAGCTGTGTTGCCTGGATATCACCGATACGCAGGTACTCCTGCAGCCGCTGCAGTACCTCGGGGCCACGGTCAAGGTCAATGTCGGTCGTGTCTTGGTCGATCCCGCCGCCGGGGGCTGGCGGTTTGCTGGCAGACCTGGCAGCGGTTTTTTTGGCGAGCTCGGCGTCGCGGCGCGAGGGCAGCCACTGCAGGAGTTTCTGGAACAGGTATTCGGGCTCGACCGGTTTCGGAATGAAATCATTCATGCCGGCCTCAAGGCAGGCCCGGCGGTCATCGTCGAAGGCATTGGCGGTCATGGCCAGGATCGGCGTCTGTTCCCAGCCTGCCAGGCCGCGCAGGGCGCGGGTCGCTTGCAGCCCGTCGAGGTTGGGCATCTGCAGGTCCATCAGGATCAGGTCATAGTCACGGTGAGCGACCATTTCCAGTACTTCCACTCCATCTTCCGCGGCGTCGACAGTCAGGCCGACGCTGTGCAGCAGCTCCATGGCGACTTCACGGTTGATCACATTGTCCTCTGCCAGCAGCAGCCTCGCCCCGGCGCGGGTCTGTCGCAGCTGCTCCTCGCTGTCCCCGGCTTCGTTTTCGGGCTCGGGCAGAACGCCGTGCCCCCGTTGCAGCCAGGCGGTAAACCAGAAGGTGCTGCCTCTGCCGGGTGTGCTCTCTGCCCCGGCCTCACCGCCCATCAATTCCGCCAGGCGCCGGGTGATTACCAGGCCCAGCCCCGTGCCTCCATACTGCCGCGTCGTGGACAGGTCGGCCTGCTCAAAGGCCTGGAACAATCGCTCAAGGCGGTCCGCAGGAATGCCGATGCCGCTGTCCTCGACTTCGAAGCGTACCAGCAGATTCGCACCACGTTCTTCCAGCAGGCGGGCGTGCAGACTGACGCCACCCCGGTCAGTGAATTTGATCGCATTGCCAGCCAGGTTCAGCAGGGCCTGGCGCAGCCGCACCATGTCTCCGCGCAGCCAGGTCGGTACCGAGTCCGTGTCGATATCTATCGTCAGCCCCTTGTCGTTTGCTGCCTCCCGGAGTATCGAGGCAACGTGATCCAGCACTGTCGTCAGGGTAAAGTCGCGATATTCCAGTTCAACTTTCCCGGCTTCGATTTTGGAGATGTCCAGAATGTCATTGATGATCGACAGCAGGTGGCGACCGGCGCCGTCGATCTTGCGCAGGCGGTCCTGATCGCGCGCCGTTGCCTCGGCGCGCAAGAGGTGGGTCAGGCCGAGGATCGCGTTCAGCGGGGTGCGGATTTCGTGGCTCATGTTGGCAAGGAAGGTGCTCTTGGCCAGATTGGCGGCCTCCGCGTGTTGCCGCGCGTCCTGTAGTTCCTGGGTGCGCTGATCTACCAGCTCTTCCAGGTGGTGACGGTGGGCATCCAGTTCCTGGGCAAGTTGCTTTTTCTCGGTAATGTCCTCCTTGATCGCGACGTAGTGGGTGACCGTGCCATCCGCCTGCCGTAGCGGGGTGACGAACGCAAATTCCGTATATTCCTCACCATTCTTCTTGCGGTTGTAGAACTCGCCTTTCCAGGTCTCGCCGCGGGAGAGGGTATCCCATAGTGTGTCGTAGTTGTCGTCCGGTGTGCGTCCGGACTGGAGAATGCGGGGGTTTTGTCCCGCCACATCCTCGAGGCTGTAGCCCGTCACCCGAGTGAACGCCGTGTTGACGTATTCGATCTCCGCTTCGGCATTGGTTATCACGATGCTTTCCGGGCTTTGTTCTACCGCCAGGGCGAGCTTGCGTAACTGCAGCTCTGCTTCCTTGCGCTCGGTGATCACCTCGGTCCAGATGATGATGCCGCCGACGCTGCCGTCCGCCTCGTACCAGGGGCCGCACTCCCAGCGGGTCCAGACCACGCTGCCGTCTGCGCGCTCAAAGCGGTCCTCCTCGGCGGAACTCCTCTCGCCGGCGAGCGCGCGTCGGTGCACCTCTCTCCAGCGCTGGGGCAGGTCGGGAAAGACTTCATAGTGATGCTTGCCGATTATGTTCTGGCCTTCAAGACCGTAGTCCCGAAGATAGCGCTTGCTGACATGGAGATAACGCAGTTGCCGGTCGTGAATGGCAATGGCGCTGGGGTCGTGCTCGACCACATAGTGCATCAGGTCATGGGAATGTCGGAGCGAATCAAGGCCGCGTTGGCGCTGCACCAGGCGCCAGATGTCGTTGCCCAGCAGTTGTACGGTTTCCACATCAGTTGTCGAGTAGTCGCCGTCCTTGTTGGCGACACCGGCCAGCATCACTATCTTGCCATTTTCAAATACCGGCACGGAAATCATGCGGGTTGGGGCTGCCGGTCCCCCGGGTAGTCCCCGTGTGTCCGGATAGCCGGCACAGTCATTGATGATCACCGCGCGGTGCTGGCGCAGCGCATCTGCCCAGACACCGGCTTCAGCGACAGGACAGTGGTCTTTGTGCACCACCTCGCGGTAGTGTTCAATAGTGCGACGCGACCAGGCGACGGGTTCGATGGCCTGTTCATCAGCATCGACGAAATGAATGAATGCCGCCCGGCTGCCGGTGAGATTTTCCGCCTGCTCCAGTCCGAACTGCATGAAATCCTTCTCGCCCAGGGCGGTGCGTGCACCGGGCAACAGGAGCTGCGCGGCGCTGCGCCGCCGGGACAACTCGGCGTGGGCCTCTGCCCTGAGTCTTGCGCTGACATCCAGTGCCATGACCAGTCGCGCCGGACGCCCGGCGAACAGCAACGCACCGGAGCGGATCTCGACGTCGATGCGATGGCCGTCCCGGGTAATGTGCTGGCTTGTGCCGGTGCCGTCATTGTCTGCATCCAGGGCAGCCTGCCCTGGATGCGGCTCCAGTTCGGTGATGGCCATTTCCAGGAACTGCTTGCGACTGTATCCATAGTGATGGATAGCCGCCTCGTTGACGGCAAGGAAACGCCGTGTATCGAGGTCGTATACCCACATGGGGACCGGGTTGGCGGCAAACATGTCGCGGTGGCTGCGTTCGCTGGCCTGTAACTGCTCCCGGCTTGCCTCAAGCTGATGTTGGGTTTCCATAGAGCTGTCAATCACCGCGAGCAGGCGCCTGTAGTTGCGCGCCAGCAACAGGAAAAACAGGGCCATGAGCAGGGTTATGGTGCTGCCCACGACCAGCACCCACTCTGGAGCCTGGCTCCGGTAGTTGGCGAGAAAGTGCGGCATGGCCTGGGCCGTCACGGTCCAGGTGCGCCCCGCCAGTGGCAGCTCGGTCTGGCGCTGGTACTGTCTGTCCGGGGCTGCGCTGAAATCCTCCGAGTGGTACACATCCCGTGCTGTCGCCGGGGCATCAGTGTCGGTGATCGCGATGGCGAGTTCCGACAACTCGCTTGCCAACGCGGAATCAACGGCACTGTTGATGTTCACACCCATGAAGACCCAGCCGCAAAGCGGCGGCATCGTTACCTCTCCTGCCGGGTCGCTTGCTGCGCCATCGCAGTAGTCGGGCAGATACAGGACCAGGCCCGCCGCGCTCCCGTCATTGCCCGCGCCCGGAAGTTGCAACGAGGTTGTCATGCTGACCTCGCCGCTGCGACCCGCCCTTGAAAGCGCCTGCCTGTGAGCGGGGTCGGTGAGCAGATCAAAACCCAGCGCCCGCCTGTTGTCCGGGCTGTAGGGTTCCACATACAGCAGCGGTGCGCGCCGATCGCGGTCTGACCGCGGCCAGACTTTGTAGTCGGCCAGGCCGTCGGCCTGTGTCATCTCCAGCAGACCGGCCAGCCCCTTGTGCGGCAGTGCCAGGGCGTAGCCCACTGCCTGGACTCCGGGCAGGTGCTCGGGTAGTTGCATGGCGGCGGCATAATCGTGGAATTCCTGCCGCGTGATCTGCTCACTGCCGTCGAACAGGCCGGCGATGCCGCGCAATGCGAGTATGTGAATGTCGACTTGATGTTCCAGGGTGTCCACCAACCTCTGGAACTGAGCATCGAAGCGCAGCGCCAGGTGGGTGCGGTTGGCACGATCGACCTGATACCAGGCGACAGTAGTACCCATTGCGCCGGCAACAAGCACGATGACGGGCAGGACATTCAGCAGGCCCAGCAACCGTGACCGGATGTTGGCAACAGGCGAATCTGCTGTGGTGTTGGCGAGTATCAATGACGCATTCCCGTGGCCGGCTCTCATTCAGCCCCGGGGCGCGAAAGTGGCGGCAAGCCGTGTATCGGTGGCGATCTCTCCGGCACTCTCCCGAAAATGCCGGGCAATGGTCACGAAGTCGGCGAAGCCCGCCACAAATGCATCCACCACATCGGGGTCGAACTGGGTGCCACGTCCCGCGACGATAATCATGCGGGCTTCCTCCAGGGACATGGCGGTCTTGTAGACTCGCGCGGAAATGAGTGCATCGAAAACATCGGCAACGCTCATCAGGCGTGCCGAGAGCGGAATGGCTTCACCCCTGAGACCGTCGGGATAGCCACTGCCATCCCAGCGCTCGTGATGCCAGTGGGCGATTTCCTTGGCCAGGGCCAGGAACTCGACGTCTTCCTCGGTATCCCGTTCGGCGCGTTCGATCGCGATTGCGCCCAGTGCTGCGTGAGTTTGCATCACTGCCCATTCTTCGGGGTTGAGGGGGCCGGGTTTCAGCAGAACGCTGTCGGGGATACCGACCTTGCCGATATCGTGCAGCGGCGCGGAGCGGGTCAACAGTTCGATGTAGCGATTGTCGATCACTGCGCTGAAGCGCGGGTGGTCGCGCAAGCGGGTTGCGAGCTCGTGCACATAGCCCTGGGTGCGGAGGATATGGTTGCCGGTCTCCGGATCACGAATTTCCGCCAGGTGGGCCAGGGCTCGCACACTGACCAGCTGGATCATGTCGTTTTCCGCCATGCGCCGGTTGACCTCGGCCTCCAGCCAGGCATTGTGTCCCGCGAGCCTGTCGCGGGCCTGCTTCAGTTCCAGATGGATGCGCACCCGCGCCTGCAGTACCGGCGGCATGATGGGCTTGGTAATGTAATCCACGGCCCCCAGCTCAAACCCGCCAACCTGGTCCTGCTCACGATCCAGCGCGGTGACGAAAATAACCGGGATGGCGCGTGAGCGGGGGTTGGCCTGCAGGCGCTCGAGCACGGCATGGCCGTCCATTTCCGGCATCATCACATCCAGCAGGATCAGGTCCGGCAGCGGCTCGATGTAAGCCAGGCGCAGGGCGCGCGCACCGGAATTGGCCACTCGCACCTGATAGTCGGGACGCAACAGATCGCCGATCACCGCGAGATTGTCCGGGTTGTCGTCGACTACCAGGATGACCGGAGCGGACGTTGGTGACTGCTCTGGACTCATTTCAGGCTTTCGCCGCTGTTCGTTCCATGGTTCACCCTGGCGCACGACTCATGGGCAATTGCGGCCTCGGCGCGCGTCCAAAATCCTGTAACTTTCCCGGATAGTAGGCCCCCGGGTTCAAAACAGCCATGACCGCGACCCAGAAGCTGTGAAGTGGTTCTCATTTCAGGCGCGCGCGCAATGCATAAAGCAGCTCCAGCGCCTGCCGCGGACTCAGGCTGTCGATATCCAGGGCTTCCAGCTGCTCCAGCACCGGGTGCGTAGCGGACTCGGCGAACAACTCGGCCTGGGCGGGTGCCGGCATCTGCCCGGCGCGGTCCCTGCCCAGCTCCAGCTCTTGCAGTTTGTCCCGGGCAGCTTTCAGTACCGGGTCCGGAATCCCCGCCAGCTTGGCCACCTGCAGGCCGAAGCTGCGGTTGGCGGGGCCTTCCTGGATGTTGTGCAGGAACACCACGTGGTCCTGGTGCTCGGTGGCGTCCAGGTGCACATTGGCCATGGTCGGGCACAGCTCGGGCAGGGCGGTGAGTTCGAAGTAGTGGGTGGCGAACAGGGTAAAGGCGCGGACCTGCTGCGCCAGCTGGATCGCGGCGGCCCAGGCCAGGCTGAGACCGTCGAAGGTGCTGGTACCGCGCCCGACCTCGTCCATCAGCACCAGGCTGCGCTCGCTGGCGTTGTGGAGGATGTTGGCGGTTTCCGTCATCTCCACCATGAAGGTGGAGCGACCGCTGGAGAGGTCATCGGAAGAGCCGATACGGGTAAAGATGCGATCGATGGGTGACAGCCGCGCGCTGCTGGCGGGGACAAAGCTGCCGCTGTGGGCGAGCAGGGCGATGATGGCGTTCTGGCGCATATAGGTCGACTTGCCGCCCATATTGGGGCCGGTGATCAGCAGCATGCGACGGCGCTGGTTGAGCAGGGCGTCGTTGGCGATGAAGGGCTCCTCCAGCACCTGCTCCACTACCAGGTGGCGGCCGCCGCTGATCTCGAACAATAGCTCGTCGCTGAACTCGGGCTGGCACAGGCGCAGGGTCTCGGCGCGCTCGGCCAGGTTGGCCAGCACGTCCAGTTCCGCCACCGCGGCGGCGCTGTCCGCGAGCGGCGCCAGGTCCTCGTTCAGGCGCTCCAGCAAGGCATCGTACAGGCCCTTTTCCCGCGCCAGCGCCCGGCTTTTCGCCGACAGCGCCTTGTCCTCGAAGGTCTTCAGTTCCGGGGTGATGAAACGCTCCGCGTTCTTCAGGGTCTGCCGGCGCTGGTAGGTGTCCGGTGCCCGGTCCGACTGGCCGCGGCTGATCTCGATGTAGTAGCCGTGGACCCGGTTGTAGCCCACTTTCAGGGTGCTGATGCCGGTGGCCTCGCGCTCGCGCTGCTCGATCTCCAGCAGGTAGTCGCCGGCGTTGCTGCTGATGCGGCGCAGCTCGTCCAGCTCCGCGTCATAGCCCGTGGCGATGACCCCGCCGTCGCGGATCACCACCGGGGGATTGTCGCCAATCGCGCGCTGCAGCAGTTCACAGAGCTCCGGGAACTCGGCGGCCTGCTGCGACAGGGCGCCAAGCTGCTCCGAAGCGCAGTTGGCCAGCGCCGAATGCAGTCCGGGCAGGGCCTGCAGGGAGCTGCGCAGGCGGGTCAGGTCGCGGGGGCGGGCGGAGCGCAGGGCTACCCGGCTGAGGATGCGTTCCATGTCACCGATGGGCTTGAGTGCCGCCCGCACTGGTTCATGCCCATACTCCGCACACAGCGCCCGAATCGCTCCGTGGCGCCGTTGCAGGACGCTGGTATTGGTGAGCGGGCGATGCAGCCAGCGCCGCAGCAGGCGGCTGCCCATGGCAGTGACGCAGCGGTCCATCACCGACAGCAGGGTATTGCTGTCGCCGCCGGCCAGGTTGCGGTCGATCTCCAGGTTGCGGCGGGTGGCGGCGTCGAGGATCACGCTCTCGGCACGGCTTTCATGAGCGATGGCGCGAATATGGGGCAGGTTGCTGCGCTGCGTGTCCTTCACATACTGCAGCAGGCAGCCGGCGGCGCCCAGGGCCAGGCCCAGTTCATCGCAGCCAAAACCCTGCAGATCGTGGGTCTGGAATTGCAGGTTCAGGGACCGGCGCGCGCTGTCCTGGTCGAATTCCCAGACCGGCTGGGCGCGGGCGCCGCGGCGCCCGGTCACCACCGGGTAGCCGATGTTTTCCTGGTACAGGGTCTCGGCCGGGTTGAGCCGTTGCAGCTCGCTGGCCAGGGCCTCCTCGCCGGTCACCTCCAGCACCCGGAAGCGGCCGCTGGCCAGGTCCAGCCAGGCCAGCCCGAACTGGTCCCGGTGCTGGGCCACCGCCAGCAGCAGGTTGTCCGCCCGCTCCTCCAGCAGGGCCTCGTCGCTGAGCGTGCCCGGCGTGACAATGCGTACCACCTTGCGCTCCACCGGCCCCTTGCTGGTGGCCGGGTCGCCGATCTGTTCGCAGATGGCCACCGAGACTCCCGCCTTCACCAGTCGCGCCAGGTAGCCTTCGGCGGCGTGGTAGGGCACCCCGGCCATGGGGATGGGCTCGCCGTTGGACTTGCCGCGGGCGGTGAGGGTAATGTCCAGCAACTCCGCCGCCCGCCTGGCGTCGTCGAAGAACAGCTCGTAGAAGTCGCCCATCCGGTAGAACAGCAGCTCCCGCGGATGCTGCGCCTTGATCCGCAGGAACTGTTGCATCATCGGCGTGTGGGTTTCGAGGGGCTGTTCCTGGGCGGACATGGAAAACCTTGCTGCGCATAAAAGAGCGATTCTACGCGATGGCGGCGGGCTTGCGGAACCTCGGGAACAGAACGCAGTGCTCGCCACGGGAGAATCCTGTCTCGAGGATGAACGGTTCGGCGAATGTAAACCGGTGGCATTATCCCGGAGCAACCGCCTCCTGATCCACGAAGCGTTGGTGCTGGCGCAATGCTGGCAGCAGCGTGGTATCGCTGTAGGCACAGCCGGTTTGCACCGGGTCAAGTTGACCCGTCTTGTGGGCCTGCCCGGCGCTGTGGCCTCCGCCGTGCTCCAGTAGCTCCAGCATGGGCCGGTAGCCCGGCTCCCAGGCCCGCAGTGTCGGCAGGCTCTGGCGCAGCCCCTTGAGAATGCCAAAACCGGCAAAGTCCAGGTCCCCCCAGAAGCAGGCGGGTAGTGCTGCATCCAGCCAGCTCGCCTGAAAACCTTCGCTGTCGCTGCCGGGTAGAAAGGCAAAGCGTGTGTGGATACTGCTCAAGCGCTGCGCGCTGGCCCGAAAGCCCCCGCTGTACAGGAGGGCGTAACCGGACGGAGGCCGCTCCACCAGGCGCAGGAAGCTGTCCTGGTTTTCCACCACCAGCAAGCGCTCGAAACCCGGCGGCGCCCAGGCGGTCAACAGCAGGGGGCGAGGCGGGATCACCGCGGCACGTTCGCCGTAGAGTTTGTTCAGCAGCTCCTGGCGACCATCGAGAAACTTGGAGTCGCCGCGAAAGCAACGGGCGGCGATTTCACGCAGGCTCAGGCCGCTGTCGAGATGCTCTGCAACCGCGGCGAAGGCCGCGGCCAGCTCCCCGATCTCCCAGTCGGGGTACTGGAGTGAGCTGGTGAGCAGCGCGGCGCCGTCGTCAGCGAAGTGTCCACTATAGTGAGCGAGGGCGCTTTGCCAGGCCAGCAAGGTTGGGTCGATGCGCGGGCGCTGGAGCCAGTCCCGCAACAGCGCCTCCCTGTCCGGGTTGAGACGCAACTGCGCGTTCTCGTAGCGCTCCTGGTGACTGTCGATGCGGCGATCATAGTCGATACTGAAAATACCGTACCCGGTGGCCAGTTGCTCGATCAGCCGCCAGCGGTAGCGGGTGTCCTCGGAAAACCGGAACAGGGCGGGTACCGTGGATTTTCTGATCCGGCGGGTGACGTCCCGCTGCCGGGGGCCATCCAGACGGTCGAGGAACCAGCCGAGCAGCTCCCGCAGCCAGGCTTCCTCCGCCAGCCAGCCGGGGGGATCGCCCTGACGATCGCCGTCGTCGCCCGCCATCTACAGTTCGTCCATGAAGTCCAGCGCGCCCTGCTGGCGGATCACCCGGCGGTGCTGCGCCCACAGTTCTGCCACCCGTTCCACATTGAGCTGCTGGCGATCCAGCAAGACGCGTGTATTCAGTTCACCCACCGGCGTGGGGCTTGGCACCTTGCTGAACACGAACTGGTTGCTCACCAGGTCGAGGAAGGGGCCGGACTTGCTGGTGGGCATGATAAAGATCAACTGCAGCCCCAGGGTCTTGGTCAGGTAGCCAATCACCTCACGGGAGCGGGTCTCGTCCATGTGCATGAAGGCTTCGTCGACGATCACCATGCGCAGGTGGCTGTCGCCTTCGTTGAAGCGGAAGGCGCTGGTGATCGCCGCGGCGCGGATGATGTAGGCGGGCGTTTCCAGTTGGCCGCCGGAGCCGGTGCCGTACTGGCTGAGGCGGATCGGTGCCTTGTTCTCGGGGTGTTTGAGAATGTCGTAGCGGCGGTACTTGCGATAGTCGCTGATCCGTTCCAGTTCGCGCAGGGCCTGTTGTTCGTCGCCGTCCAGCAACAGGGCCAGCAGGCGGTCGCGCACCGCGCCCGTCTTGTCCGAGAGGCTGGCATCGAACAGGCTGCTGCCATCGCCGAGGTTGGGGATGTCGATGATCTCGCGGAAGAAGTCCCAGTACTCCTTGAATTCCGGCAGCCAGTTCCAGTCGAAAGCGAAGCGCTCGCGGTCGGCGCCGAAGCAGTGGTGTTCCAGCTCCCTGTTGAGGTTCTTGAGGGTGCGCTCGCCCTCCCGCACTGATTGGTGGATCTCGTGGCAGAGATCGCTGACGAAGGTGGTGTTGAAGGTGTCACGCAATCTGCCAAGTTCTTCCTGCTTGCCCAGCAGCACGTTGTTGCGCAGGCGGTTGTGCAGGTTGTCCAGTTGTTGCCGCAATGCGCGCACGTGGCCGAAGAAAGGAGCGCTGTGCAGTTCCTCGGCGGTGTCGGCGAGGACATGGTCCGCGGGCTGGGCCTGCTGGTTGTACTGGTTGATGGACTGCTGCAACGCCACTGCCTGCTTCATCAAGCGGTCGTCGAGGGTTTTTTTCTCGGCGACAAAGTCGATGGCCTCATGGGCAGCCTCGAGGCGCTGGTCCATCCACTCGATGCGCGGCTGGACGTCCAGCCCCGGCCAGAGGCGTTCGCTGGCCAGCAGCGCGGCTTCGGCATCGTCCCGGGCCTGCTCCAGTGCCTCGCTGCTGTCGGCGAAGTCGCGCAGTTTTTTGCCGCAGGCAGTGAGCTGCTCCTCCAGTTGCCCCTCGCGTTTGTCCTGCTCGCGCTGTGCTTCCTCCAGGGACTGGTAGCGTTGCTGCGCCTGTGCAAACTCCTGTTCCAGATTCCTGTGCTCGCTGAGATCGAGGTTCTCCAGTGCGCTTTCCACTTCCCGTAGCTGGCGCTGGCTATCGAGCAGGCTGGTGGCAGTTTCCACCCAGTGCAGCGGCCGGAAATGGTAGACCTGCTGCTGGAGTTGCCGTGCCGCCTGGTAGGCGTCGTTGGCATTCTGATGCCGGGCTTGTGCATCCTGCAGGGCCTGTTGCTGGGCGAGCAGGTTGCGCTCCCGCGCGGCCGCGCCGAATACCAGTTCGCTGTCGCTGACATCACAGCGGAACATGGCGTAGTTGCCGGCGGCGAGACCGTCCGCCGTGATGCCGCGCCGGGTCAGGCGCAGGGCATCGGCATCCGGCACCCGCACCACGCTGCCGTAGGAGGCCCTGAGGTAGTGTTCGGCGACGCCGTGGGAAAAACGCAGCACATGGAAAATGGAGTCTTCCGGCAGCGACTGGCGCTCGGCGTCCCGGCGTGCCTGTTCGCCCTGGATCACCCGGGCGCGATTGCGGCGCGCGCCCGTCCGGCGCAGGATACGAATGGCCTCGGCCTCGAACTCCGGCTCCACCAGGATGCCGAAACGGGCGCCGCCCAGATAGCCCTCGATGGCCATCTGCCAGTCCGGATCGGTGACCTCCACATGGTCGCAAAGCACCCGCGGGTCGGCCTTGGGGCACTCCTTGCGGATCGCCGCCAGCGCCTCGTCCACGTCCCGGGGGTAGCTGACCCGGTGCGACTGCAGGGTCTTGATCTGCTGTTCGATACGCTGCTGTTCCTGCTCGATGGCGCGCAGTTCCCGTTCGCGGTCGGCGACCAGCCGGTCCAGGCGTTGGGACAGCGAGTTTGCTTCCCGCTCCCCCTGGGTTTCGCTGACGGTGTGCAGGATATCCGCCAGTGCATTGTGCAGGGGCTGTTCCTCGCGGCTCAGGTCCAGTCCGGCCTCCAGCGGGCTCAGGTCGATCCAGTCACGCGCCAGCAGCTGGTTGAGGTCGGGCAGCGGCCGGTCGGCGCGGGCCAGCAGTTGTTTCGCCGTGTTGCGCCAACCGCGTCCGGCCAGTTCGGGCAACAGCAGCTCCAGACTGTGGCGGCCTAGAATGTCGCGGATGTTGCGCAGGGCGGTGAGATTCCCGCTGCGCTGCTGGTCCTGTTCCAGCAGAGGGCGGGCACCTTCGTGCAGTGTGCCGGTCAGGGTTGCGCGCCGGGTTTCCAGTTCCTCTTTGCTGCGCAGGGCGGGGATGCCCTGGATGCGCGCCTTCAGCTCGGTCAATTCATCGAGGGCGTGGGTTTTGCGGCGTTGGGTTTCCTGGCGCTCGGTTAGCAGTGTCGCCTGCTGCTGGCGCAGGGCGAGCTGCTGGTCTTTCTCCGCGTTGTACAGCGCCTGGTTGCGCCGTTGCTGCTGGGCGGCGGCGCCATAGGTCGCTGTAGTGCGTTGCAGCCAGCTTTCCAGGTAGTGCTCCGCCTGGTCGCGGGATTGCCCCAGCAACTCGACGCTGGCGCGCAGTTGCCGGGCTTCCTGTTCCATGCCGTGCACGGTCCGCAGCAGGTCGCGAATGCGGCGGATGGTGTCGCCCAGGTCGCGTGCCTCCAGCACTTCGCCCGCGACGAACTGGTCGATGGAATCCACCGGCTTGTAGGCCATGAAACGGGCGAAAGTGCGCGCGGCGTTGGTACCCTCGCGCTGGGATACCGCGTCGCGCTTGCCGCGCAGCGCCCCGAACAGCCGCGACAGGTAGGCGCCCTTGCGTTCGTAGGTCTCCACCGCCTTCTTGCCGAACTCCTGGCGCAGCAGGTTGGGCAGTTCGGTGATCGGCACGGCGTGGCGACCATCCGGGTATTCACGCACGAAGTGGGACAGTCTGAGCATCTCCCCGGGCACGATCATCATCAGCAGCTCGTCCTGCCGCGCCTGCGGCTGGACGCCGGCGCGATCCAGGTGGGCGCGCACGCCGATGACTGCGGTAAACGGCTCCGCCGTTTCGCCCCTGGTGGGATGGAAGATGCCGGCGATATAGCCGTCGCAATCGTATGGCCGGGCGAAGGCGCCGTCGTCGCAACCCAGCACGTAGGAGGCGAGGGTGCGCACCTGCTTGCCGCCGCGGCCGCGCTGGGTGGTTTCATCCTGCCCCGGGTTGTAGGTGAACAGGTTGTCGTGGGCCGCGGTCATCAGCGTCTGCAGGGCATCGGCGGCGGTGGTCTTGCCCGAGCCGTTGCCGCCGGAAAACAGGTTTACCGGGCCGAATTCCAGTTCTTCCGGGGGCAGGTTGCCCCAGTTCACGGTAATGGCGTGTTTCAGGTACATGGCGTCAGGGGAGTCCTGTGGCTGGCGGCAGGGACGCGGCGGTTGCTGCTCACGGGGAGTCCTCCTCTGGTGACGGCGCGTCGTTGCCGGCCGGCTCGCCAGCGTCCGCCAGCTCCGCAAGTACGGTGTCGCTGACCAGACTGGTAATGTCGGCGCGGATGGTGAGCCAGGATTCGCTGTCCTCCAGCGCCTCGTCGCCGGCATAGCGAATGATCCGCAGCTGGCGCAGGCGGCGAAACAGGTTGCGGCGCTCCACCAGCCCCTCTGGCAGCGGGCGGCCGAGCAGGTTCTTGTGGGCGAGGCTCAGGGCTTCCAGTGGCAGCGTTACCTGGCCGTTCTCGTCGATCTGCCCCTCCCGCAGCGACTTGTCGTATTCCGCGCGCAGTACCAGGATCAACGCCACTTCCGCCTGGCTGAGGCGCTCTCGCAGACCGCTGTTGAAGGCGTCGTCGCTGTCGGCCAGGCCCGGCACCTCGGCGCCGGGCGGGAACAGGCGCAGGGAATGGAAGCGCGGTTCGTGCAGCAGGCGAATCCGCAGGACAGTGAGATAGTCCTCTACCAGATCCGCCACCTGCAGGTAGCGATCGTAAAACTCGGCCTCACGCTTGTTCTCGTCGCGGCACAGCACACCGTGGTCCAGCAGGCGGATCATCAGTTCGGAGAATTGCTCCGCACTGACGCCGCGCGCTGCCAGCGCGTCGTCAAGGGCTGTTCGTATCGTCATCGTACTCCAGTTCCAGCAGGAAGCCGTCCCTGCGGGTGAAATAGTATTCCCCGGTGATCGGCTCAGTGCGCTCCAGACGCAGACGGAAACCCGCCCCGGCGTGGTCGGCACTCCCGAGTTCGATCACATGGCTCAGGGCCAGCAGGTCGCCGGCATTGTTGATAGGCAGGTCGCGGCTGTCGATGCGACGGCTGGCGCCAAGCGCCTCCCGCAGGTAGTCGCGCAGCGCGCCGTTATTGATGTTGAAGGCCTTCTCCATTAACTGCTGGAGCAACAGCTCGTGACGCGTGGCCGCGTCCGGGGCGCCCAGTTCGGTGATGCGGCTGCGCACCGGACGCTGTTGCCGTTGTTCCCGCAGGCGATTGTGCGCCGGGTCTACCAGGCCCAGCTTCAGGCCTGCCATGGCGTCACCAGCGGCGGCCAGGCGCTGGCCGAAACTGGCGTCGTCCAGCGCGGACAGTTCGCGACACAGGCCGACAATGTCATTGTGCTTCTGGCTGTGTACATAGCTGAGCTGACGGATGATGATGTCGGCGCGACGGGTAAAGCCCTGCAGGGTACGGCGCAGGGAGGGCAGCATGATCTCGGAGGCATTGCGCATGCGGGTGTCGATGCTGTCCAGCAGGTACCAGAGTACCGAGCCCTCGTCGCTCACCACCAGATCCGGGGCCAGCCGGCGCAGTTCCCGTTCAGCGCTGGCCTTCCACTTGTTCTGCTTGCGGCGAATCTTCTCGATGGTGCGCTGGATACGCTCGCGGTGCTTCTCGACACTGTCGGCCGAAAGACGGATGGCGACGTCCGGCTGGAACCGCTTTTCCATGAAATCGAAGAACTGGTCCGAGGCCTGCTGTACCAGTTGCTGGGCCTCGACTTCGCGTACCAGCTCGCGTTTTCGCTCCTCAAGCTCGGCGATGATGTCGGTAAAGTCGGCGATGATGCGCTCGGAGTGCTCGTAGGCGTCCAGCAGGTCGTAGACTTCGCCACGCTCGAGGAACGCGGCAAGCGCGTTCAGCGTATTGCGCGTGTTGCGGTGGCGTGTGCGCACGCTGCGGCCGTCCACCTCCGCCAGTGTCTGGGTGAACAGGCGCCCGCTGCGGCTGAAGGGGTAGGTGGACTGGAAAGAGGCTTCGTCCTTGTCGCGCTTGAGCCAGCCGTTCTCCACCAGTTGGTTGAGAATCCAGCCGGCCTGCTCGCGGCTACTGTTGAAGCGTCCCTCGTCCTCGCCCTCGAGCAGCGGCGCGCGCTCCAGTGCTTCGGTAAACAGGTCCAGGATCTGCTCCCGGCGCAGTGACTCGCCGTAATCGGCCTGCGAACTGTACAGTCGCTCGTGCAGCAGGCGCAGGCATTCGGCGATTTGCTCCCGGTACTTGCCGGTCAGTGGCCTGAAAAACTGGGTGCGCTCGCCGGTAAAAAACATGGGCTATGTCGTGTGGGTGTGAGCGGCTATTTAACCAGTTTGCCAGCGCCGCTCCAAGGGTGCTGCCACTCAGTGCAGCACCGAGCGCGGCTGCTGGCGGGTAGTGCCGTCCTCGGAAAACAGGTAGTCCAGCCGCAGGCATTCTTCCGCCAGCTGCAGGGTGGCCTGCATGGCGATGGCGACAAAGTGATTGAACTGCCCCTGGGTCAGGCCTTCGTTGCCGGGGAAGATGCTGGCGGCCACCAGTTGCGGAGTGGCGTCGTCGACGATGTCGAGGAAGATTTTCAGGGTCGGATATTCCATGTTCAGGCGCCCCAGGTCCGCCGACAACGCGAGCAGGGCCATGGGCCGGATTTCCAGCTCGGTGGTGAACAGCAGGCCGAAGGCCTCCTGGATCAGGCGGCTGTCCAGCACCCCTTCCTGGGTGCGGATTTCGCTGAGATGCAGGTTCTCGCAATGCTCGCACACATAGCTTTCGACAGCGGTGGCGTTGAGCCAGCGTTCCAGCAGGGAGCGATCGGGGGTGACGGGTGAGGGCATGGCATTGGTGTTTCCAGTAAACAGGGTCGGGATTTTACGCCAAGGGGACAGGATCCTCCAGAGGCTTGTGCAGTGTGTTCCTGCTGCAACGGGTATCTGTGATATAAAACATCAATGGGCCTGGATATTCAGCACACGCAGTTCACCGCCGACGATTACCGCCGGTTTGGTGAGCGCCTGGAGCGCAACCTGGAGCGGTTGCGGCAGACGCTGGCCGTGCCCGGGTTTGGTGAGGGCGCCGGTTCGCTGGGTGCCGAGCTGGAGCTGTATATCGTCGACCGCCAGGGGCGCCCGGCACTGCTCAATACAGAGCTGCAGGCGGCGGCGGGGGATCCGCAGCTGACCCTGGAGCTGAATCGCTACAACCTGGAGTACAACCTGACGCCGGTTGCCGCTGCCGGTGATCCGCTGGGGGCACTGGAGCAGGAAATCCTGCACAAGCTCGGGGAATTGCGCCACCTGGCGGCGGAGCGCGATGCCCGTATCGTGCCTATCGGGATTCTGCCCACTTTGCAGCGGAAGGATTTCGGGCCCTCGTGCCTGACCGGCAAACAGCGCTTCGTGGCCCTGGTCGAGCAGCTGATTGCCCGCCGCGGACGTCAGTTCCGGATCGATATCAACGGTAGACATCCACTGCGTCTGGAGATGGATGACATCACCCTGGAGGGAGCCAATACCTCGTTTCAGGTCCACCACCGGGTTGATCCCCGGCATTTTGCCGATACCTTCAATGCCATGCAGGCGGTGACGCCGCTGGCGGTGGCGATTGCCGGCAATTCGCCCACCTTGTTTGGCCACTGCCTGTGGCAGGAGACGCGGATTCCCCTGTTCAAGCAATCGATCGATACCCGCCTGCCTGACCGCTACAGCTGGAACGAGCCTGCACGCGTCAATTTTGGCCAGGGTTGGGTGCGGCGGGAGGCTGCCGAGCTGTTCGTGGAAGCGGTGCGTCTCTACCGCCCGCTGCTGCCGGTTTGCGCCGAAGAACTCGCGGTTACCGACGACCCGGCGCAGCCGCCGCAATTGCCCGAACTGCAGTTGCACCAGAGCACGGTCTGGCTCTGGAACCGGCCGGTCTATGATGCCACCGGAGGCGGACACCTGCGGATCGAGATGCGGGCACTGCCGGCCGGTCCTACCGCCGCCGACATGGTCGCCAATGCCGCCTTCCTGATCGGCATGGCGGAGGGGCTGCGGCCCAACATCAACAGCTGGTTGCCGGCGCTGCCATTCAATTTTGCCGAACACAACTTTTACCGCGCGGCCCAGTATGGCCTCGACGCTCGGCTGGTCTGGCCGCGAGACCGACAGTGCGCCTGTGAGGAGCAGCCTGCAGCTGCCATCATCGCCGCCATGCTGCCGGTGGCGCGGCGCGGGCTGGTCGCGATTGGCATTGACGAGGCTGCGATCTCGCACTATTTGAGTATCATCGAACGGCGCCTGGCGAATGGCCAGACCGGCGCGCGCTGGCAGCTGGCGCGTCTGGCACAATCCGGGGCGGACACCCGGCCGGGCACGGCCGACCTGCAGGCGATGCTGGAGGCATATATGGAGCGTAGTATTGGCAATGACCCGGTGGCGGAGTGGCCCTTGTGAAGCGCTTCCGGTTTCTCCGCAACCCTCTCGCAACTGAAATCGGCGCCAGCGTGGAATCTTTTCTGCGCTATCTCGGCGGGCCCGCGAGTATCTTTCTGGAGGGTCTCGACAGCAGTCGCACGCGCGCGTTTGTGACCCTCTTGCACGGCAACGAACCCTCCGGTGCGATGGCCCTGTTCCGCTGGCTCAAAGCCGGTCGCCAGCCCGCGGTCAACACCGTGTGTATCGTCGCCTCGGTAGAGGCGGCCCTGACGGCGCCCCTGTTCAGTCACCGCATGTTGCCCGGGGAACGGGATCTCAACCGCTGCTTTCGGCCGCCCTTCGACGACGAGCAGGGGCGCTTGGCCGAGGAAATCCTGGAAATCCTGCGCCTCCACCACCCCGAGGCGGTCGTCGACATGCACAACACCTCCGGGACCGGCCCCGCCTTTGGGGTCTGTACCCACATGGACCGTCAGCACGATGCCCTGGTCTCGCTGTTCACCCGGCGCATGATCGTGACCCGGCTCAATCTGGGCGCGCTGATGGAGATCAGTGAACACAGTTACCCCACTGTCACGGTGGAGGTGGGGGGGCGCCTGGATGACTGTGCCCATGAACTGGCCTGGTCGGGACTCTGCGAGTATCTGCAGCGGCCGCTGGTGTTGGCGGGGGACGAAACAGACTGGGGTCTGGAGCTGTTGCGCAACCCGATTCGCCTGGAGCTCAATCCCGGCATTGAACTGGCCTATGCAGAGCAGCCCGATGCCGCGTATCCCGTGGTTTTGCGGCCCGATATCGAGCAGCTGAATTTCGGCGTGGTGCAACCGGATGTGCCCCTGGGCTGGGTCAGTGGCGAGTTGCGTTCACTGTTCTGGGCCCAGGACGCGAGCGGCCGCTGCGCGGTCAGTCGGCTGCTGCGGGTGGCTGACGGGCGCCTCTACCCGGCCGCTCCCCTCAAGCTGTTCATGATTACCACCAATGCCGCCATTGCCCGCAGTGATTGCCTGTTGTATGCCATTGAGCAGGACGAGCTGGCTGACGTCAGCTGATATTTCGTCGTTGTGGATCAGTCCTCCCAGCCCCAGGGCGCCGGTGGCGGCTGCACAGGCGTGCTGAGGTCAAAATCCACCCGGAAAACCCGCGGCGTGCCCAGGCGCCAGAGGCCGTAGGTAAACACGTCCCCCGGTGTGACCCGCATGGTCCAGACATTGGCGAAAGCGGGTTCTATGATCTCCCGGGTTTCCTCATCGGCGGGGAACAGTTGTTCCCCGGCACGGCCGGCATTGCTGCTGGTGCCGCCGTACAGGGTGATGTCGTCCGGGCTGCCGTCGGCCTGGCGATGGTCGTGCTTGAGGGTGATGCGGTCGCCGCTGCGGGTCAGCACCCAGGTGCGGGAGAGATCGTCGCCGACCGCGAAGGGAATGCGAATGCGGGTGTCGGAACAGTCCCGCACATGCATCACCAGCGATTTGCCGGCAAAGTCGTCATCCGCCGGGGCGTCGACCAATTGGCCGGCGAAGGCCTTGCCACAGAGGGTGGTCAGTGCCAGCCAGTAGTCCTCTGTGGGGCTGGCCTGGGCCGAGCCCGCCAGCAGCAGGGTAAGCATGATGGCAATCGGTCGCATGGCGGGTCTCCCGGTACTTCGGCGTTGCGGAGGTTGAGCTTACACCAAAACGCGCTCCCTGCACCTCCTCCGCTGTAAACCTGTCGCCTGAACAGGCAGATGCTTTGGGCGCTGGTCGGAATTGCCCGTATTTGTCTGGATTTGGGGCTTGCATTTGGCGGATAATGCACTGAGTATATATACAGTAGTCGGGCGGGATGCCAACAGGTGTCCAGGCCGGAATCACACAGCAGAGCCGCAACAACGACAGGAGCAGTCGATTATGGATGCCAACAAGCAAAAAGCACTGGACGCAGCCCTCAGCCAGATTGAACGCCAGTTCGGCAAGGGCACGGTCATGCGCATGGGTGACAACGAGCGCGTCGCCATGCCCGCCATCTCCACCGGCTCCCTGGGGCTGGACATCGCCCTCGGCATCGGCGGCCTGCCCAAGGGGCGTATCTGTGAAATCTACGGCCCGGAGTCCTCGGGCAAGACCACGCTGACCCTGCAGGTGATCGCCGAGTCCCAGAAAGCGGGCGGCACCGCGGCTTTCATCGACGCTGAGCACGCCCTGGATCCCGCCTATGCCGAGAAGCTCGGCGTACAGGTGGACGACCTCATCCTCTCCCAGCCCGACACCGGGGAGCAGGCCCTGGAGGTCGCCGAGATGCTGGTGCGCTCCGGCGCCGTGGACGTGCTGGTGATCGACTCCGTGGCGGCACTGACGCCGAAGGCCGAGATCGAGGGCGAAATGGGCGACTCCCACGTGGGCCTGCAGGCCCGCCTGCTGAGCCAGGCCATGCGCAAGCTGACGGGCGCCATCAAGCACAGCAACTGCCTGGTCATCTTTATCAACCAGATCCGGATGAAGATCGGGGTGATGTTCGGCAACCCGGAAACGACCACCGGCGGCAACGCGCTGAAGTTTTACGCCTCGGTGCGTTTGGACATCCGCCGCATTGGCGCGGTCAAGGACGGTGACGAGGTCATCGGCAACGAGACCCGGGTAAAGGTGGTCAAGAACAAGGTGTCGCCGCCCTTCAAGCAGGCCGAGTTCCAGATCATGTACGGCAAGGGTATCTACCACATGGGCGAGGTTATCGACTGGGGCGTCAAGCTCAGTCTGGTTGACAAGTCCGGCGCCTGGTATGCCTACAAGGGCGACAAGATCGGCCAGGGCAAAGCGAATGCGGCGAAGTTCCTGGAAGACAATCCTGCCGTCGCCAACGAGATCGAGGCCGAGATTCGCAAGCAAATGATGGTAGCTGTGGCGCCGGCGAAGAAAGACGCCAAGGATGCCATCGCCGCGGAGAACGACATCGCTGAGGAGTGATGGCAGGCACCCGGTGACTTCAGGGTCGCCGGTCTTTTCGGCGCCGGGGTACCCACTGACCCCACTCTCACATCCCCGGCGCCTTTTTAGCGGGTAACACAGGGGGGAAGGAATGCGGGAGCAAGCTGACACCGGCAATCGAGCCGCCAGCCCTGATGCCCGGGTCAACGCCGAGGGTCAGAGCGTTCGCCCTGCCGATGTGCGGATTGCCGCCATGAATCTGCTGGCGCGCCGCGAACACTCCCTGTCCGAGTTGCAGACCAAGCTCTGCCGTCGATTCGCCCTGCCAGACATGGTTGCCTCCGTATTGCAGGAGCTGCAGCGGGACAATCTGCAGAGCGATGAACGCTATGCTGAAAGCCTGTTGCGACAGCGCCTGCAGCGGGGCTATGGTCCGGCGCGAATTCGCCAGGACATGCGTGAACGCGGTCTGGATGAGGCTGCGATTACCGCGGCTCACGCCGCCGTCGAGCCGGACTGGTTTGCCGTTGCCGAGGAAGCGTTTTTCCGCAAGTTCGGTGGTTCTGCCGATGCTTCACCTGCCGGCGACTCAAGCGCCCGCGACGAGGAGGCGCTCGATCCCGTTGCGCGCAGGGAAGCACAACAGGCGGCCTTCAAGGAAAAGGCCCGGCGCATGCGTTTCATGCAATATCGCGGTTTTGCGTCGGAGCACTTCCGGCATTTGCTGGATGAGTAGGGATACTGCACCACTGGTGCGGCGCTGAGCAAAGGCTCTGCGCAAACCCCGGACGGCAAATCTTTGCTATCCTCCGCTGCCCCGGGTAACGAGCTGCAGCAATGACCTTCATGTCCCACCCGCCAACCAGGCCCGGAACTCATGCGGCCGACTGATTCCGCTGAGCCCGGCCAGACCCTGAACTGGTCGATCCTGCCGCGCCTGTGGCCCTATCTGCGCGACCATCGACGGCGCATTGCCCTGGCACTGGTCTGCCTGTTGCTGGCCAAGGGTGCAATGCTGGTCATCCCGTTCATCATGAAGTACCTGGTGGATGGCATGAACCTGCAGGCTGGTGCGCAATTGACGGGTATGGTCGCGCTGGGTCTGGTGTTGGCCTACGGTCTGGCGCGGTTTTCCAGTGTCCTTTTCGGCGAACTGCGCGACACCCTGTTTGGCCGCGTCACCGAGCGCGCGATGCGCAACCTGGGCCTCAAGGTATTCCGCCACGTCCACGCCCTGGATCTCGATTTCCACCTGCAGCGGCGCACCGGCGGTCTGGCCCGGGATATCGAGCGCGGTACCAGCGGCGTCAGCTTCCTGCTGCGGTTCATGGTGTTCAATATCGTGCCCACCCTGTTCGAGATCGCCGCCGTTGTCTCGGTGTTTCTGGTCGCCTACGGCGCTCCCTACGCGCTGTTGACCCTGGCCTCCGTGCTCGCCTATGGCTGGTTTTCCTTTGGTGCCACAGAGTGGCGGACACGTTTTGTGCGCGAGATGAATGAAGCGGATTCAGCCAGCAATACCCGGGCCGTGGACAGTCTGCTCAACTTTGAAACGGTCAAGTACTTTGGCAACGAGGGTTTCGAGGCCAGCCGCTACGATGAGGACCTGGAGCGCTGGGAAGCGGCGCGGCGCAAGAACCGGCTGTCCCTGTTCGGTCTCAATGGCGGCCAGGCCCTGATTATCGCCCTGGCGCAGACCAGCATGATTGGTCTGGCGGTATACCAGGTGCGTGCGGGTATTCTCACCCTCGGCGATTTCATCCTCATCAGCCAGTACATGATCCAGCTGTTCATGCCGCTGGGCTTCCTCGGTTTCGTCTACCGGGAGATGAAGGGTGCCATGGCCAATATCGAAAAACTGTTTGCCCTGCTGGATGTGCGACCCCGGGTTGTCGACCACAGCGATGCGCCAGCACTGGCGGTCAAGGATGCAGCGATCCACTTCGATGACGTGAGTTTCTGTTATCAGCCCGAGCGGCCGATCCTGCAGGGTGTCAGTTTCGAGGTGCTACCTGGCCAGAAGGTTGCCGTCGTCGGCGCCAGCGGTGCGGGCAAGTCGACCCTGGTCAAGCTGTTGTTCCGCTTTTACGACTGTAGCGCCGGCCGTATTACCATCGACGGCCAGGATATCGCCGCGGTGAGCCAGCAGTCGTTGCGCCGTGCGATCGGTATCGTGCCCCAGGACACGGTGCTGTTCAATGATACGCTGCTGGAGAATGTGCGTTACGGCAAGCCCGGCGCCTCCGATGCGGAGGTCGCCGAGGCAATACGCATGGCGCACCTGGAAGATTTCCTGGCCCAGTTGCCCGAAGGCGGCGAAACCCGGGTGGGGGAGCGCGGCCTGAAACTGTCGGGCGGGGAGAAACAGCGGGTATCGATTGCGCGCACAGTGCTGAAGCGACCGCCGATCCTGGTATTTGACGAGGCCACATCAAGTCTGGACAGCCGCTCGGAACAGTCAATCCTGGCTGCGCTGCGGGAGATTGCCCAGCACCACACCAGCCTGGTCATTGCCCACCGTTTATCTACCGTGGTCGATGCCGACCGCATTCTGGTGCTGCATCAGGGCAGAATTGTCGAGCAGGGCGCACACCGGGAGTTGCTGGCCCGGGACGGGCACTACGCAGCGCTCTGGCGGGCCCAGCAGGATGAGCAGGGACTGCCGACAGCAGCCGCTCAGTAGGTGTAACTGGATTGCAGTCCCAGCGGCAGACCCAGGGCCCAGTAACCCAGCAGGAACAGGGTCCAGAGGATAATGAACGTCACCGAGTAGGGTAGCATCAGCGCCGTCACCGTGCCGATACCGGCACTGCGTATATAGCGCTGGCAGTACACCACCACCAGCGGGAAGTAGGGCATCAGCGGGGTGATGATGTTGGTGGTGGAATCGCCGATGCGGTAGGCGGCCTGGGTCAGGTCCGGCGAGGCGCCCAGCTTCATCAGCATGGGTACCAGGATGGGTGCCAGCAGTGCCCACTTGGCGGAAGCCGAGCCCACGAACAGATTCAGTAGCCCGGTCAGCAGCACGATACCGGAAATGGTAAGCGCCCCGGGCAGGCCCAGCGCCTGTAGACCTGCGGCGCCCTTGACCGCCAGCAGGATGCCCAGGTTGGAGGCTCCGAAGGCGTAGATAAACTGGGAGATAAAAAACATGATGACCAGGTAGTAGGCCATGGTCTGCATGGTCTTGGTCATCCCCTCAATGATATCGCGACTGCTGGTCACGGTGCCGGCGGCGATTCCGTAGACTATGCCCGGCAGCAGGAACAGCAGGAAGATCAGCGGTACGATCGAGGCCATCAACGGTGCTCCCGCTTCGGTCAGGGAGCCCGTCGGGCCGCGCCAGGCCGAGTCACCGGGCAGTGCGCTCAATACTAGCAGGGTGATGACCGCCAGCATGCCCCAGAGAGCGATCCGCAGGGCGCGCCGCTCCCGGTCGCCCAGGGTCTGCATGCCGGTCTCTGCGGCCACATCCTCATCCAGGGGACTGTGCCGCAGCCGTGGTTCGACGAAGCGATCCGTAATCACCCAGCCCACCAGGATAATCAGTACCGATGAGGCGGCGGTAAAAAAGTAGTTGTTGAGAGGGTTCAGCACCACCGAGGGGTCGATGATCTGCGCCGCGGATTGGGATATTCCCTGCAGCATCGGGTCCACTGCGGAGGGGATGAAGTTGGCCGAGTAGCCGCCGGACACCCCGGCGAAGGCGGCGGCAATGCCGGCCAGCGGATGGCGCCCCGCAGCGTGGAAGATGATACCGCCGAGGGGAATAACCAGGACGTAGCCGGCGTCGGCCGCGGTATGGCTGACAATCCCGACCACGATCACCATCGGTGTCAGCAGCCAGCGGGCGGTGACCCCCAGCATCGCTCGCAGGGTGGAGTTGATGAAGCCGGTGTGCTCGGCCACACCAATCCCCAGCATCGCCACCAGCACCACACCGATGGGGTGAAAGTGCGCGAAGGTGGTGACCATCGCCGACAGGAACTGGGTCATTGCGTCCGCGGAGAGCTGGTTCACCACCACCAGGGCGTCGCCGTTGCGGGGGTCGACCAGGTCGTACTCGAACCGGGAGAACAGCAGCGACAGTGCCCAGGTGATGAACAGCAGGGCGATGAACAGGACTGCCGGGTCGGGCAATTTGTTGCCGGCGCGTTCGATGCTGGCCAGGACTCTCTGGGTGCGGGTGGCGGGGAGGGGTGCCTGGTTCATGCCGTTCGCTTCTCGCGGAAAAGCGCAGTGTAATTCGACCGGGGGCGGGAAACAAACCTGCCGCGGCGATTGCTTTGCCCTGCCTCTGGTTTGATTTGCTGAACGGGGTGCGGTCGTCGGGGTGCGCTGCTTGTGCCGCCTCTTGCGCTGGGTCATGCTCGGGCCAATTCCAATAACAGAAAGGCTGCCATCATGCTCTCAAGGTTTGACGACTATCCCATTCACCAGACCGCGGAACCCATCGCCTTGACTGCGAGTAGTGACCGCTGCACCTACGACCGCTATTGGTACAACGCGCATGATCGCGACGGTGCCTTTTACTTCGGGATCGGGCTCTGCCGCTACCCGAATCTGGGTATCATGGACTGCAGCCTGAGCCTGGCACTGGACGGGCAGCAATACGCCTTTCACGGCTCGCGCCGGGCGCCGGCCGAGCCCACCGATACCAGTGTTGGTCCCTTCGTCCTGCGTATCCTCGAACCGATGGGGCGGCATCAACTGACCATTGCACCCAATGACACCGGCATTGAATGCGACCTGGTGTTCACCCCCTACACGGCGTGCATGGAGGAGGGCCGGCAAACCCTGCGCAACGAGCGCCACCTGGTGATGGATGCGACCCGTCTCGACCAGTTCGGCAGCTGGCATGGCTGGATCCGCTACGACGGCCGTGAGCTGCGGGTCGACGGCGCCACCACCTTCGGCCTCAAGGACCGCTCCTGGGGTATCCGCCCGGTAGGTGAGCCCTGGCCGGGGGGCGCCCCCATCAACAGTTTCCAGGCCGTGCATTTCTGCTGGATGCCGATCCACTGGCAGGACCAGTGCAGCCTGGCGGGCTGGTTCGAGGACGACAGCGGCCACCAGTGGCACTGCGACCAGGGGTTCCTGCCACGCCATGCCAACGTCGACGCCATTCCCGGCACCAGCGATCCCGCGGCCTCTGTCTGGCAGGGTGCAGTGGAGCACGATATCGTGATGCTGCCCGGCACCCGCCGCGCCGCCAGCGCCACGGTGACCATGCGCGATCGTGCCGGCGAGAGCATGACCGTCACCCTGGAGCCGATACTGGTACACCGGATGAAGGGCCTGGGCTACCAGCATCCGCAATGGGGCCACGGCAAGTGGCACGGGGAGCTGGTGATCGCCGGTGAGAGCTGGCGCGACAGCGACCTCGATCCGCTGGCGCTGGAGAACCTGCATGTCCAGCAGGTGGTGCGCGCCACCTGTGGCGACCGCGTTGGCCACGGCGTCCTCGAACAGATGCACATCGGGCCTTCGCGCACGTACGGCTTCAAGGACTGGTTTGATGGGGCCGCCTAGGTGCGGCCGGCTAGGTGGGGCCGCCTAGGTGGGGCCGCCTAGGTGCGGCGGGCGGCTAGTCAGACAGTTTCCGCACGTCGCCGGCATCGGTAGCCCCGCCCCCCATCTCGGACACGCCGTGCACCCATCCATGGGGGCTTGGTGAAAACATCCATGTTTTCAACAGTCCGAGATGGGGCGCGGGGCTACCGATGCCTCTTACGGCACCAGGTTCGAATTACCCCGCACGCAACAGTCATAAAACATCTTGCTCCGCACCAGGCTTGCGATAGCCTCGCAACTCCACGCACTCGGTTTGAGGAACATCGGCAGCACTCCGGGTCATCACAGCCCGTCTCGTGGCTTGCGGTTTCGTAGCCTGACGGTTACCACTGAGTCTGAAGGACTTCGGGAGCGGGAAGGGGGCTGACGGACTGTATGAAACATGGATGTTTCATACAAGCCTACATGGAGAGCCCACCCCGCTTTATCGGGTGCGTATCCACGGCGTGTCCGTCAGCCCCCTTCCCGCTGTCGAAGTCCCTGCACCGACAGCTAGAAGCGCCTGCCCCCAATCGGTAGGCAATGACAAGCCTCAATCCAGTGGATAGGGCGGCCGTTGTCCCCCGCAGAGCACGTCGGTCACCTGCTCGGTATCCATGTACTCGGTCAGCTTGACCAGCTTGCCCTTGTCGAATTCGAACAGGAAGTGGTAGTCGTTGCTGTAGGTCTGGCCGGAGACGTGCTCGCCTTCGCTGGAGGCTTCCACCGCGACCTTTTCTCCCTCGGCGACCATGCCGCGCACGGTGAAGGTGATGCCAGTGGGGAAGACTTCCATGATGCTGGCGATGGCACCGCGCAGTTCGGGGTATTCGCTGACGCCGGAGATCAGCGTTGAGCCCATGGTCTCAACGCAGCCATTCTTCGCATAGGCAGCAACGGCTCCGTCCACATTGCCCGTGCTCAGGTCTGCCAGGAACTGGCGCACCCGGGCTTTGTTATCTGTCTCTGTCGTCATTGCTGTCACTCGCGAGAAGGAGCGCCGACCGGCGCCATGGGGTCATCTTAGACGCCGCAGCAGGCGGCGCCACATTGCCGGTACAGCATTTCAAGCCAGCACCGCCGGCACGCTGCAGCGGGCGGGCGCTGGTTCAATTATTCGACAAGTGGCCCCGGGGCGGGTCACAGCACAGCGCTGCTCGCGGCCCCGGCTCGGGTGGCTGTCAGCGGTTGCGGCCCAGTCTCTCGTGGGCGTTGACCCACTCGTTCTGGCGGGTTTCCTTGTCGACCCGGGTGGCGGCGCCCAGCGACAGTTCGCCGGCGACCACCAGCCCGGCGGCAATTTCCGCCAGCTTCAGGGCCTTGCCCTTGCCGTGACAGTCCATGATCTGCAGGCATTCGCGCTGTGTCGGCAGGTTGGTGCCGCCGCCGTAGGTGGCGAGGATCAGGGCGGGCAGGGTGATGGAGAAGAAATAATCGCCTTCGCGGGTCACCCGGGTGTAGACGGTGCACTGGTTGGACTCGCCGATATTGGCGATATCCTGGCCGGTGGCCAGGTACAGGGCGGCGAGACCGTTGGCGGGGTGGGCGGCGTTGTTGGAGGAGTGGGTGAGGAAAGAGGCGATGGTGGTGATGCCCCAGCCGTAGTGCATGGCTTCCGGGGTAATGCGCAGGTTGGCCTGCAGCACGTCGCGGGGGACGGTAATTTCCGCGGTGACCCGGCGCCCGCGGCCCTTCAGGGAATTCACGGAGGAGGTGCGTTTCTCGGTGTCGAAGTTGCCGGATAGCAGGTAGTGGCGCATCTTCGGGAACTGCTCGCGGATCCACTCGCAGGCGAAGAAGGTCGCCTTGCTGGTCATGTTCTGGCCAGCGGCGTCGCCGGTGCTGTAGTCGAAGCGGGTAAACACCATGTTGTGGGCAATATAGTGCTCGATCTCGTTGAGCTTGCCTATTGAGGTGGTGCTCTCTGCCACCTCCTTGATGGCGGCGAAGTTCTCCACCAGCCATTCGTTGAAATCGCGGGCATCGCGGGCATCCCTGAAGACGAAACAGGGCGCGCGCTGCATGGCCTCGCCGCAGACCGTGGTCTTCACGCCGCCACTTTCGCGGATCACTTTCATGCCGCGGTTGTAGCTGGCCAGCATGGTGCCCTCGACGGTAGCCATCGGCACATAGAACTCGCCGCTGGCGTGCTCACCGTCGATCAGCAGCGGGCCGGCCAGGCCGACAGGGACCTGGACTGCGCCGAACATGTTTTCGATGTTGCCGGCCATCACCTCGGGATCGACGGAGAACTCGCGCGTGTGGTGCAGCTTTGCCGGTGTTTTCGCTTCGATGAAGGCCTGGCGTTCGGCGATGACATCGCGGCTGTAGTCGTTGTCGCTGCTGCGTGGAATCCTGTTATTGGTCATGGCATGGTCCTCGGAAAATCATGAAGAGTAGGAAAAACGCTGTCCTGGCGCAAGCGAGGCGCAAGAGCCCGGTTTCGGCAGTCGGGCGATGGCAGTGCCGGGCTCAGGCGGTGGATTGCTCCAGGTGCTGCTCGATGACCCGCAGAAAATCGCGTCCATACTTGTCGCGCTTGCGTTCGCCCACGCCGCTGAGGCGGCCAAAGGCATCGATGTCGCGCGGCAGCAGGGCGCACATCTCCTGCAGGGTGCGGTCGTGGAAAATGATGTAGGGCGGTATGCCCTGGGTTTCCGCCAGCGCCCGGCGGCACTCGCGCAGAGCCTCCCAGAGCGTGACATCGACCTCGTCAGGCAGGGGCTGGCGGGTCTGCTGGCGGGTCGCCTTGCGGGCGATGTCCTTGCGCAGTTGCAGGGTCTGCTCGCCCTTGAGCAGGGCGCGGCACTTGTCCTGCAGGCGCAGGGCGCCAAAACGTTCAAGGTCCGCGGTCAGGTAGCCGCCCGCCACCAGTTGCCGGAATACCGAACGCCACTGGTGGTTGTCCAGTGCCTTGCCGACGCCGAAAGTAGGCAGGCAGTGGTGGTCGTACTGGAAAATGCGATCGTTCTCGATTCCGCGCAGGACTTCGATCAGGTGGTTGACGCCGAAGCGCTGGCCGGTGCGATAGACCGCGCTCAGGGCCATGCGCGCTGCCTCGGTGCCATCCCAGGTGGGCACCGGCTCCAGGCAGGTGTCACAATTGCCGCAGGGTGCGGGCAGATCATCGCCGAAGTAGTGCAGCAGGGCCTGGCGTCTGCAGCTGGTGATTTCGCAGAGGCCGAGCATGGCGTTGAGTCGCTGCTGCTCAGCACGCTTGTGCTCGGCGCTGCCCTCGGAGCTGTCCATCATCTGGCGCAGCTTGAGGACATCCTGCAGCCCGTAGACCAGCCAGGCGTCCGCGGGCAGGCCATCGCGGCCGGCGCGACCGGTTTCCTGGTAATAGGCTTCAATGGTCTTGGGCAGGTCCAGGTGGGCGACGAAGCGCACATCCGGCTTGTCGATACCCATGCCGAAGGCGATGGTGGCGACCATGATCACCGCGTCCTCGCGCAGAAAGCGGGACTGGTGGCTGCTGCGCAGGGCCGCCGGCAGGCCGGCGTGGTAGGGCAGGGCGTTGTACCCTTCCTGCTGCAACCAGAGCGCGGTTTCCTCCACCTTCTTGCGCGACAGGCAGTAGACAATGCCGGCATCCCGCGGGTGCTCCGCTTTCAGGAAGCCGAGCAGCTGCTGTTTCGGGTTCTGCTTCAGGGCAATGCGATAGCGGATGTTGGGCCGGTCGAAGCCGGCAATGAATTTCTCCGCGTCCTCCAGGTCCAGCCGGGTGATGATCTCCTGGCGGGTGCGGGCATCCGCGGTAGCGGTGAGCGCTATGCGCGGCACCGCGGGGAAGCGTTCGTGCAGGAGGCTCAGCTGCAGGTAGTCGGCGCGAAAATCGTGGCCCCACTGGGATACGCAGTGGGCTTCGTCGATGGCGAACAGGGCAATGTCTGCACGTTCCAGCAGCGCCAGCATGCGGCCCTGCACCAGTCGTTCGGGGGCGATATAGAGCAGATCCAGCTGCCCCTGCACCAGGGCCTGTTCCACGCCCTGGGCGGTGGCCGGGTCGAGGCTGGAGTTGAGGTAGGCGGCGCGCACGCCAAGTTCCCGCAGGGCATCCACCTGGTCCTGCATCAGGGCGATGAGTGGCGAAATGACGATGCCACAGCCGGGACGCACCAGTGCCGGCACCTGGTAGCAGAGGGATTTGCCGCCGCCCGTGGGCATCAGCACCAGGGCGTCCTGGCCATCGACCAGGCGCTGGACGACTGCTTCCTGCAGGGGACGAAAGGCGGGATAACCGAAAACGGTCTGGAGTACGGTGAGGGCAGAAGTCATGGCCGGGGAGTATACCTCAGGCCGGCCCTGAATCCGTTGGTCTTCTCAGTGCAATAACGCTGCGATGAGTTCGTTGCGCAGCTCGCGGGGGTCTACTACCCGGTCAAAGGCCATGGCATCGGCTCCGGCCCAGGCGCCACTCTGGTGGGCGGCAAGCGCCTCGGTGGTGCCGCTATCGGCGCCAGTGGCCGCTGCTGCACCCAGGGCCGGAATCCCGCCCAGGCTGACACCGGGCAGGGCCAGGCTTACCACTTGCCGGTCCCCGGGGTTCATGCCCATGACCGAGCTGCCGAAGCCGAAGGCCTTGCGCAGGGTGACAACCACCTTGTACCCGCGGTAGTGGCGCTGGGCCCGGAACATGTTGGCCGCGGCGCGGAGTACGCCGGAACGTTCTGCGGCGGGACCCGGCATCACCCCGGGGTTGTCTATCAGGGAGACCAGCGGCAGGCTGAAACGGTGGGCCAGGTCGATAAAATGGGTGGCCTTGTCTGCAGCCTGGCGGGTGATGGCTCCCGCCTCGACGGCCGGCTGGTTGGCGATCAGCAGACAGCTGCGGCCGCCGATGCGGGCGAGGGCGGCAATGAGGGTGCGGCCGTAGTCTGGCTGCAGCTCCAGCAGACTGCCGCTATCCACCAGTTCCGCCAGCACCCGGCGCATGTCGTAGGGTTGGGCCACGGCCGGAGGGATGATGTCCAGCAGGGCGTCCACCGGGCGCGGCGCCGCTGCGGCTGGATCCGCGCCGGTGCCCGCGGTGTTGTCGGGCTCCGCCAGCAGCTCCAGGAAGCGCCGCGCCAGACTGAAACACTCGGCTTCGCTGCTGCAGCGCTGGTGGGCGACGCCGCTGTCGCGGGTGTGCAGCAGGGCAGAGCCCAGCGCTTCGGCGCTGGTGTCGATACCCATGGCGGCCTTGACCAGCGGCGGGCCGGCACTGAACAGGGAGCTGCCCTCGGCCATGATCACCAGGTCGGCGAACATGGCCGCAAGTGCACCGTGACCGGCGGAAGTGCCGAGTACAATGGCGACAATGGGTGCCCGACCCTGCAGGTCGGCGAGCAGTTGCAGGTCGCCGGGGGCGTGGGGATAGCGCTCGTCCTGGTTGCTGGCCCGTTCGCCGGCGCCGTCCAGCAACACCAGCAAGGGATAGCCCTGTTCCAGTGCCAGTCGCACAAGGCGCGCCCGCTTGGCTGCATTGGGATGACCGATGGAACCGCCCTGAACCGTAAAATCCTCCGCCAGAATGACGCCGGTCCTGCCGTCAATACGCAGGGTCCCGGCGACCAGGCCGTCAGCGGGCACGGCCGGCCGTCCCCCCGGGTGCTGGCCGCCCGCCAGGGCGCCGTACTCGCGGAAGCTGCCGGGGTCGGCCAGGGCTGCAACACGTTCCCGCGCGGTGAGTCGTCCGCGCTGATGCTGGCGAGCGATGCGTTCTTCTCCACCCATGGCGGTGGCACTGTCCTGGCGCTTGCGCAACTCGGCCAGCAAGGCATCCCAGTGGTTGCGGTATCCGCTCATGGCTGCGCCTATGCTGCCGAGGAGGCCTGCGCCTGCGGTGCCTCCAGGCCAAACGCGGCCCACTCGGGTTCCGCCATGCAGGCGGTGAAGCGGGCGAAATTCCACGGCCAGCTCGAGGGAATGCCCTCGGCATCCAGATACCAGCTGACACAGCCCCCGCGGTACCAGACCGTGTTCTTGGCCGCCGCGATGCGCTCGGTTTCGAAGGTCTCCATGGCTTCGAAGCTGGGGGCGATTTCCGTGCAGTCCCCTGCTCGCAGCCGTGCCATCAGCTGGGCGATATAGCCCCACTGGTGCTCGGCAATGTCAATCAGCGAGAAATTGCCTACCGGTCCGTTGGGACCGTTGAGCATGAACAGGTTCGGAAAGTCAGGCATGGTCACCGCCAGGTAGGCCTTGGGGCGATCGGCCCAGAAGTCTTCCAGGGCCGCCCCGTTGCGACCATTGATGCTCATCGGGCGCATGAAGTGGTCGGCGTGGAAGCCGGTGGCATAGACGATCACATCCAGTTCGTGCAGTTCCCCGTCTTCGGTGCGGATGCCCTGCGGCTCGATCCGCTGGATGCCATTGCGCACCAGCCGGCACTGCGGGTGCTGGATCGCCTGGTAGTAATCGGGCGAGAAAATCAGGCGCTTGCACAGGGGGGCGTGGTCGGGCCGCAGTTGCTCCCGCAGATCGGGGTCGGTTACGGACTGTTCCAGATTGTCGAGGCAGGCCCGGGCCATGGCTTTGGCGGGCTCTGATTCCATGTCGGTAATGGCCTGGGTGTAGGCCTCGACGGCGGCCATGTACTCTTCCACATTCATCGCTGCAGCCAGTGCCTCCGGGTCCTGGAAGGCAGCCCGCTCCTCCTCGCTGAAGACCCCATTCTCCACAGGCATGATCCACTGCGGAGTACGCTGGTAGTGCTCCAGCAGCGCCGCCTTGCCGGCGAGCGCCGAGATGATCTGGACCCCGGTAGAGCCGTTGCCGATGATGCCGATGCGCTTGCCCTCCAGGGCCACGCTGTGGTCCCAGCGGGCGCTGTGGAACAGAGCGCCCCGGAAGCTTTCCGCCCCGGCGATGTCCGGATAGCGGGGGTGGTGGAGGACACCGGTGGCGGCGATGAGGATATCGGCGCTGTCGCGGTGGCCGCTGCTGAATTCCACCTCCCAGCGGCCCTCGCGATAGTCCGCCCGGGTGGCTTCCTCACCGAAGCGGGTCAGCTTGTCGACACCGTATTTGCCGGCAGTGCGCTCGAAATAGGCCTGGATTTCCCGGCCCGGCGGCAGGTGCCGGCTCCAGTCCGGATTGCGTTCGAAACTGTAGGTATAAAAGTGGGAGGGCACGTCGCAGGTCAGGCCTGGATAGGTATTGTCGCGCCAGGTCCCGCCGACCCGGTCTGCCTTTTCGTAGAGGGTGATGTCGGTATAGCCCTCTTCCTGCAGGCGGATGCCGGCAAGAATACCGGCCATGCCGGCGCCGAGAACGATGATACGGGGTTGGCTGGCAGACATTGATCTGGCTCCTGGTTGCGGTGAACAGGGCGACAGCTTACGGGACCTCACGGCTTTCAAGCATAGCAATTATGTTCAATGACAGGGCAATATTGTTAGAATTGCCCGACCCGGAGCCCAGGTGTACAGCCCCTTGAACCAGCCAACCCGACAGCGCGCTCCCGGACTGAGTGAGCAGGATGCGCCCGCAGCCACCAGCGCGACCTTTGCCCCGCTGGTCGCCCTGTTGCTGACGGAACTGGAATCCTGCGGCCAGGCCGACGGCCTGCGCCAGCCGCCGCTTACGCTGGCGGGATTCACCCGCTGGTATCTCGAGGTGGTGCAGCGTCTCGAAGCGCATCTCGCCGGGGGGGACAACCATGCGCCGATGGCGCGGGAGGAGGTGGAGCTGATGTGCCGCTGCGCCCTCTCGGCCGCTGATCTGCGCGAGGCCATTCTGATCTGCGAGCGTTTTGCCCGCATGTTGCATCCGCGTGCGGGGCTGGTCCGCCTGGAGATCACGGGCGCGCGGGCCAGTTTTCGGCTGGATTCCCTGCGCGGCCAGCCGAGTACCGCCGGCAGCCTGGTGGATATCACCGGCCTGTTTGCCTTCCTGCAACTGTTCCAGTGGCTCCTCGGGCGGGAACTGCCACTGCAACAGGTGCGTATCGGTCCCATCCGGCGCCAGGATGTGTTGCCGTTCCTGCGTCTGTTCCGCGCCCCGGTACTCGCCGGCGGAGACGATTATGCGCTGGATTTCGATGCCGCGGCGCTGGCCCTGCCGGTGGTGCGCAGCCCCGGTGAGTTCAGTGCGTTCTTTCACAGTTTTCCCTGTGCCGTCTTCGGTGCCCGTGCCCACAGCCTGCCGGACCAGGTCGGCGCACTTCTGGCCGCCGCGCTGCGCCACGGCACGCCGCTACCGGGTCAGGCACAGCTGGCGCGGGACCTGGGGCTGCCGCTCTCCACATTCCGGCGGCGCCTGCGGCAGGGGGGCTGCAGTTACCGCGTGCTGCGGGAAGCCGCGCTGCGCAATGCAGCCTGTGAAGCACTGTCAGAGCCCGGGCGTCGTATTGGCGATATTGCTGCCAGCCTTGGTTTTGCCGACAGCGGCACGTTTCGTCGCGCTTTCGTGCAGTGGTTCGGCATGGCGCCGGGCAGGTGGCGGGAGCGGGCACTCGGGGCCGGCGAAAATAAACATTGACGGATTGTCGAACGGCTGTATACTCTGACCCTGCTTGAACGTTTTACACCTATTTATGTATACCATTTCGAAGTCACGCAGTTAGTACCTCGTCCCTGATTTCATAAGTAATTGCATACCTCAAGCCCGACCGCCTTCCCCGGAAGGTTCTATCTATACCTGAAATACAGGAACGTAACATGGCTACCAGCACCGGCACCGTAAAATGGTTTAACGAAACAAAAGGCTTTGGCTTCATTGAGCAGGAATCAGGCCCGGACGTGTTTGCGCACTTCAGCGCGATCTCCGGTTCAGGCTTCAAGACTCTGATCGAAGGCCAGAAAGTTGAGTTCAACGTCACACAGGGCCAGAAAGGCCCGCAGGCAGAAAACATCGTCGTCGTCTAAGACGCCGCAGTTTTCTGACAAGGCCCCCCGGTGGAGACACCGCGGGGCTTTTTTTGTGTCCGCAGTTCCGGTGACATGGTTCAACATGCTTTCCCCGCCAGTTTGCGCGCAGGGAGTCACCTTATTATGGTGAGGCTTCCTTTGCGCCGGAGGCTGCATGGCTACAAGACACCTGGATCAACTGCATCATCCGGCCGTGCCTCGCGCCGCTCTGAGCGGCTGCCGCCGATTCCTGCTGCTGGCGCTGCTGGCTCTGATGCCGCCCTTTTTGTCACAGGCCGAGGCCGAGGGCTACAGCGAGCAGCGCGCGCCCTGTAGTCATCACCAGCCGTCGCGGCAGCCATTCTTTGGCGACCTTCATGTCCATACCCGGTATTCCCTGGATGCCAGCACCCAGGGCACGCGCGCGTCGCCGGCAGATGCCTACCGTTTTGCCCGGGGCGAGCGTATTGGCATCCAGCCCTGGGACGAATCCGGCCAGCCCGCGCGCAGCCTGCAGCTGCGCCGGCCGCTGGATTTCGCCATGGTGTCCGACCACGCCGAGCTGATCGGCGAGGTGCACATGTGTACCGATCCGCAAGTCTCCGGCTACGGCAGCTGGCAGTGCCGCTTCTATCGGGCCTGGCCCCGCGGCGCCTACTACCTGTTCAATTACATGGCGGCCATGCGCGCCTCCCACCTGGGCATGTGCGGCGACGATGGTGAGCGCTGCTTGACCGCGGCCCTGGCGCCCTGGCAGGAGATGCAGGACGCTGCCGAAAGTCACTACGACCGCTCCAGCGACTGCAGTTTCACCACCTTTGTCGGCTATGAGTGGACCGGCGTACAGGCGAAGTCCGGTGGCAACCTGCATCGCAATGTGGTGTTTCGCAATGGTGTCGTGCCGGCGCTGCCGGCGAGCTATATCGACGCACCCGGGGAGACCCTGTTGTGGGATGCCCTGGAGTCAGAATGTATCGATGCCGACGGTGACTGTGACGTCCTGGTGATTCCCCACAACTCGAACCTCAGCGCAGGCCACATGTTCAGCGAGCAGCTGGCCGATGGCAGTCCAGTGGATGCGGCCTACGCCCGGCGGCGCCAGCGCATGGAACCGCTGGCGGAAATCATGCAGCACAAGGGCGCATCGGAGTGTTTTTTTGCCCCGGACATCAGCCGCGATGAGCTGTGTGCGTTCGAGCAGTTGCCGCGGGACAATATTGCCGGCTTCAGTAACACTCCCACTGCGAGGACCGGTTTCCTGCGGGAAACCTGGCAGCAGGGCCTGGCGCTGGAGGCGGCGCTGGGTGCCAACCCTTTCCGCTTCGGCGTCATCGCCAGCACCGATACCCACCTGGGGGCGCCAGGTGCGGTGGAGGAAGATCGCTTCCTGGGTCACGGTGGTGCCGGGGTGCCGGCATTGAAGGCCGTACCGCCCGGGCTGCCCGACAAGCTTGAGTACAACCCCGGCGGCCTCGCCGTGGTCTGGGCCGAGGAAAATTCCCGCGATGCACTGTTCGCCGCCATGCAGCGGCGGGAGGCCTATGGTACCAGCGGACCGCGAATCGTCACCCGCCTGTTTGCGGGCTGGGATCTCGACCCCGGGCTGTGTACAGCGCCGGACCAGATCGAGCGCGCCTACGCCAGTGCGGTGCCGATGGGCTCGGAACTGGGGCCGGCGCCGGCCGGCAGCGCCCTGCGCCTGCTGGTGGCAGCGCAGCAGGATGCGGGCACCCGCGACCGTCCCGGCATGCCGCTGCAGAAAATCCAGGTGATCAAGGGCTGGCTGGACAGTGACGGCAACAACCGCGAAAAGGTAGTGGATGTCGTCGGCGATGCGGTCACTCGCGGCCGCGTCGACCTGGGCACCTGCGCCACCGCCGGCGCCGGCCACAGCCGGCTCTGCAACGTCTGGGAAGACCCGGATTTTGATCCGGCCCAGCGCGCATTTTATTACACCCGGGTAGTGGAGAACCCCAGCTGCCGCTGGAGTCAGCGCCAGTGCCTGGCTGGAGGCGTCGACTGCGAGCGGCCGGAGACCATTGGCAAGGGCTTCGAAGGCTGCTGCGCGGCCGGGCACCGGCCGCTGGTGCAGGAGCGCGCCTGGACCTCACCGGTCTGGTATCAGCCCTAGGGAACCTCTGATTCAGAGATTCCCTAGCACCTCTTGTGCATAGGCCAGCGCCTCGGCCGCGGCGACCCGGGTGCGGTAGCCCTCGAGGAATAGCTTGCCGGCCACGGTGCCGTCCGGCGCCACCACGATCATCCCGGGGTGGGGGATGCCGTAGTGCTCGTCGCCCGGGCGGTAGTCCTCGTGCAGAATCCCGAGGGTCTTGAAGCTGAGCGCTTCCACATCCGCCAACAGGGGTATGCTGATCCCGTGCTGGCGGGCAAACGCCGCCTGCGCTGCCGGACTGTCGTAGGTGATCGCCACCAGGCCGATACCGGCAGCGTCGAAGTCGGCCTTGTACTCCTGCAGCTGGCGCAGTTCCGCCATGCAGTAGGGGCACCAGACCAGGGATCGGCTCGCTACCAGCACCGTCCCGCGGGGGCCCGCGAAGCTGTCGAGCAGCCTGATTTGCCGCTCCTCGTGCAGGGCCCGCAGGCCAGGGAAATGCGAACCGACTGCCGGCCCCAGCGATTGCTGTGGCTGCCTGGCCGAGACAAACATGTCTGCGGTGAGCTGTTCCACCACGGCGTCCCGCAGGGGGCCGCGCAGGCTGTAGAGGGCGCCGGCGGCAACCAGCACGACCGCGGTGGCGATGATGAGAAAGCGTTGCACGTGTGCGCTCCTGTGGCCGCTGTTGGCGACAGTGTAGCGTCAACGGTCTTGCCGCGCTGGCATGGATGACTTGTCGGCTGCCGCGTGTTGCAAGTAAGCTCGTGTGTTTGGCAGCTGTTGCCCCCTGGAACCCCTTGCATGATCGACCAGCTTCTGATTTCCGGCCTGTTCCTGTGGCTTCTGGGTTGCCTGATTTTCAGTGACTGGGCGGCATCGAAAATTTTCCTCGGGACCATGCTGGCGGCCTATTTCCTGGGCCTGGTGGAAACGTCACAGGTGCTGGAGAAGGCATCCAATTCCGGCCTGATTACCCTGATCCTGTTACTGCTGGTATCCATAGGGCTGGAGAAGCTGTCCTGGCTCAACAGTCTCTCGGGGCGGCTGATTTCCCCCAGCTATACCCTCAGCCTGCTGCGGCTGGGTGGGGTCACCGCGGTGTTCTCCGCCTTCGTCAACAATACGGCAGTGGTGGCTACCCTGGCCACGACCGTGCGCGCCAACCGCCATCATCCGGCCTCGCGGCTGCTGATACCCCTGTCCTATGCGGCGATCCTGGGCGGTACCATGACCCTGATCGGGACCTCGACCAACCTGATCGTCAGCAGCTTTCTTGAAGACGCGACCGGCAAGGGGCTCGCCTTTTTCGACTTTTTCCCCATCGGTGCGGCGGCGGTTGTCGTGGGGCTTGTGGTGCTGCTGCTGTCAGCGCGCTTGCTGCCCCGCGCCAGTGCCGAGAAGATGCAGGTGGCAGAGTACGTGGTCGAGGTGGAGGTGGGCCCCGGGTCCAGCCTGATTGGCAGGAGCATTGCCGACAATCGTCTGCGCGACCTCGATGCCCTGTTCCTGGTCGAGATCGTTCGCGATGAACACCTGATTTCGCCGGTGGCGCCCACCGAATTCATCGAAGCCGGAGACAAATTGATTTTCTCCGGCGACATCACCCAGGTCGCCGCCCTGGACGCTTTCGATGGCCTGCGCCTGTTTGCGGTGGAGGAGGGACTGCTGCGGGAGAACATGATGGAAGTCATTGTCATGCCCAATGCGTCGATCGAGGGCAAGACCATCAAGGAGTCCGGCTTCCGCTCCCTCTTTGACGCCGCAGTGGTCGGTATGCGCCGGGGCGGCAAGCGCCTGTCGGGCAAGCTCGGCAATATCACCATACAGGCCGGCGACAACCTGATGCTGGCAACTGGCCCCGATTTCAACGAGCGCAAGAACCTCGACAAGAACTTTGTGGTGGTGGATGACGCGGTCGCTGGTTCCAATACCACAGCCCTGCAGAACTGGTGTGTGAGCCTGCTGCTGGCGGGTGTCGTGCTGCTGGCGGCGCTGGAAGTCGTGCCCCTGATCAAGGGGCTGGCCCTGCTGCTGGTGAGCATGCTGGGGCTGCGCCTGGTGCGCGGCTCCGAGTTGCGCCGGCGTTTTCCGTTCGAGATCTGGCTGATCATTGCCTCGGCCCTGACCCTGTCCCAGGCGCTGACCAATACCGGTCTGGTGGCCACCCTGGCCCTGACACTGGAGGACAATCTTGTTGCCGTCGGCCCCTGGGTGGCCATGGCGGGTATTTACCTGGCTACCTTGCTGCTTACCGAGCTGATGACCAACAATGCCGCCGCGGCCCTCAGTTTCCCGATTGCCTTCGGGCTGGCCGAGAGCCTGGGGGTGAGCCCGATGCCCTTTGTGATGGCGGTCGCCTACGGGGCCAGCGCGAGTTTCCTGACCCCGTACGGCTACACCACCAATCTCATGGTGCAGAACCTCGGTGGCTACAGCATGCGGGACTATTTCCGCAGCGGCCTGCCGGTGTCCATCGCCTATTCGGCGGTGGTGCTGTGGCTGCTGCCGCGGGTATTTCCCTTCTAGCGTCGGTCAATGCTCAGTTGCGGTGGGGCGCCAGTTGTCGTGGGTATAGAACTGTGAGTACCACTTGCGGAACTTGGCGAAGGGGCCATCGTTGTCGCACAGCAGCGGTTTCTCGAAATACTGCTTGTGGGCCCAGATGATGCGGTCCTCTTCCATCTGCCGGTAGATATCCTTGACGATGGCATCGGCGACGCCGCCCACCGGTTCCTTGCCGTCGACCTTCTTCTGGATAAAGGCGTAGAAGGCCCTGGAGTTTTCGCTGTCCACGGGGGTCAGGTTGGCCATCAGGACCGTGTCGCAGATGCCGCTGAAACGCACTGTTGCCTGCCCCGGCCCGGTACTCTTGTTGGCGATGATGCCGGTGACTTCACCGCGGGGTGTGGCCATTTTGCTGACCAGCCTGCCCGAACGGTAGACCCCGTCGAACTCCATGATGTCCGGTGTGGGAATATTCTGGGTGCCGTGCACATAGAGGAAGTGGGCGGGGTCCACCGCGTTCTCGCCGATTTCCTGCATGTGGGTACCGATGTCCCAGGTGTGGATCTTGAAGCTGCCCCACTCATCGTTGTCGGCGGCCGCTTCGGGAATTGCCTCCGGCTCAAAGTACGGTTCCGCGCCTTCCGGGTGGTACCACACATAGATCACCTGGTTGAGTTCGCGCACGTGCCAGGGCCGAATTACCTGTTCGCCGCGAGCGATCTTCGGCGGCAGGTTGTTGGCGTAGGGCACATCCGTGCACTGACCGTCGCCGTTGTAGGCCCAACCGTGGAACGGGCAGACAATGGAGTCGCCGCGCACCTCGGAGCCGCCGCCGGCCTGGCCGCGGATGCCGTAGCCGAGGTGGGCGCCCATGTGTGGGCAGTAGGCGTCGAGGACCTTCGCCTCGCCGCTCTCGGTGCGGAACAGTACCAGGTCGGTGGCGAAGTAGCGCAGGGGCATGGACGCAGCCACCGCGAGGTCGTGCGAGTAGGCGACCTGGAACCAGCCGAGGGGAATTGGCATGGGAATACGTTGACTCATGGTGGGACACTCCCTGTAACGATCGTTGCGGTATTCGTGTGTACTCTACGGCAGGCCCTGAATGATTGGTATGACTTGCAATTTCCTGACGAAACGTTACCGGAGTAAATAATTATACCCGGGCGGCTATTCGGCGCTGCATGGCCGCCAGCGGCCACTGCCACGGACCAGCCGCAGTTGACCCTGCGGGCCGCTGCTGCCTAAGCTGCCGCTCTTTCTTCATACCGTCTATCGAGGGCAGACACATGAGATTGCAGGACAAGGTTGCGATTATTACCGGAGCGGGACAGGGTATCGGTGCAGCCACCGCCCTGCGCTTTGCGGAAGAGGGCGCCGCAGTCGTGCTGGCTGCGCGCAGCGAGGACAAGCTCGCCGCGGTCGCTGCCACGATTACGGCGGTGGGCGGACGCGCCCTGGTCTGCCCCACCGACATCGCCGACGAAGACGCAGTGCGCGCACTGGTGGAAAAGACGGTAGCAACCTATGGGCGCCTCGATATCGTGGTCAACAATGCCGTGCTGATGGTGCCGGGCATGCTGGCCAATCACGATACCAAAGCGTGGCGGCAGAACTTCATTGTCTCCCTGGACGGCGCCATGTTCCTGATGCGAGAGGCCTATCCCCAGCTCAAGGCGAACCGCGGCGCGGTAGTGAATGTGTCTTCGGTCTGTGGCCTGCGCGGCTCTCCGGCCACGGCGGGCTACAGCGCCGCCAAGTCGGCGATGCTGGGCCTGTCGCGCAACGCGGCAATGGAGTGGGGCAAAAAGGGGATCCGGGTCAACACCGTCATTCCCGGCGCTTTCATGACGCCGCCCACGGCGGCAGTGCTGCCGGACGACGCCTCGCGCGAGGCCACGGCAAAGTCCATCCCCATCGGCCGCATTGGCGATCCGCGGGAGTGCGCCAATGCCATCCTGTTCCTCGCCAGCGAGGAGGCCTCCTACATCACCGGTGCGGAACTGGTGGTAGACGGTGGCCGGGTGGCGGAGCTGAACGCCGGCACGGCGAGCTGGGAGTAGGGTGATGACAGACGAGAGCCTGCTGCGGCGCCTGGACCGGCTGGAGTCGCTGGACGAAATACGGCAGCTGGTCGCCAAGTACTCCCTGTCCCTGGACATGCGCGACCTGGACGCCCACGTCAATCTGTTCGCGGCGGACATCCGCGTCAGCCGTGAGAAAGTCGGCCGCAGCCACTTGAAGCGCTGGCTGGACGATACCCTGCGCCTGCAGTTCACCGGCACTTCGCACCATGTCGGCAATCACATCATTGAGTTCGATGATCCGGACCACGCCCACGGCGTGGTCTACTCCAAGAACGAGCACGAAACCGGCGACCAGTGGGTGATCATGCAGATGCTGTACTGGGACAACTACGAGCGGATTGACGGGCGCTGGTACTTCCGCCGTCGGCTGCCCTGCTACTGGTACGCCACTGACCTCAACAGTCCGCCCATCGGCGAGCACAAGATGCGCTGGCCCGACCGGGAGGCCTACGATGGCGCCTACCACGATCTGTGGCCCTCCTGGGCGGATTTCTGGGCCCATCCGCCGACCGCGGATGAACCCGAGGTGGCCGCGCCGGCGCCGCTGGAAGAGTTTCTCGCCACCATGCGCCGCGGCGCCCCCGAGCCGCGCATCCGCGTGCGCTGACACCTGTTACCCGATCGAGGATTACCACTGCTATGGATCTCCTGACACCACTGGAACTCGGCCACCTGCACTTGCGCAACCGTATTGTGATGGCCCCCATGACCCGCAGCCGCGCCGGCACCGATGCCGTGCCGACCGCGTTGATGACCGAGTACTACCGCCAGCGCGCCAGTGCCGGCATGATCATCAGCGAAGGGGTGGCGCCCAGTGCCAACGGCCTCGGCTACTGCCGCACGCCGGGTATCTACACCGCGGAACAGGTGGCGGCCTGGGGCGAGGTCACCGCCGCGGTACACGCCGCGGGCGGCTGTATTGTCGCGCAGATCATGCACGTGGGCCGGGTCGCCAGCCACTACAACAAACCCGCCGGTGCCGAGACCGTGGCGCCGTCCGCGATCACCGCCAAGGCCGAAATGTACACGGATGAGGCGGGCATGCAGCCCATGGACCCGCCCCGGGCGCTGGCGCTGGAGGAGATTGCCGGTGTTGTCGAGGAGTACCGCCAGGCCACGGCGAACGCCCTTGCCGCCGGCTTCGACGGTGTCGAGCTGCACTGTACCAGCGGCTACCTGCCGGCCCAGTTCCTGTCCACCGGCAGCAACCGGCGCACGGATGCCTACGGCGGTTCGGTCGCCAATCGCGCGCGCTTTGTGCTGGAAGTGCTGGAGGCCATGACTGCCGAGGCCGGCGCCGGTCGGGTGGGCATGCGGATTTGCCCGGACAACGGTTTCAATGACCTGTCCGATGACAACCCGGAAGAAACCTTTGACTACCTGCTGGCGGCAGCGGCGAGGCTCGATCTGGCCTGGCTGCACGTGATCCGCATGCCCGCGGGCCGGGTCGACAACCTGGCGCTGGGTCAGCGCTATTTTGCCGACCGGCTGATTGCCAACGAAAGCTACAAGCTTGAGGAAGCCGAGCAGGCAGTAGCCTCAGGAGCGGTGGCGGCGGTGTCCTTCGGGCGACCGTTTATCGCCAATCCGGACCTGGTGGAGCGCTGGCAGCAGCGCCTGCCGCTGGCGAGGTTCGATCCCGGGACGCTGTACATGCCCGGCCCGGAGGGCTACACCAGCTATCCGGCTGCCGCCGCCGAGCCTGGCGCGTAGGAGCGTACTGGCCCCGGCCACCCTCTCTGTCCGCTGTGCGGCCATTCACCTTGTGGCCCAGGCCACCCTCTCTGTCCGCTGCGCGGCCATTC